>CALLWB010000099.1 GCA_938016265.1 uncultured Saprospiraceae bacterium | reverse complement strand
CATTATCCAATCTTTCTCCCCCCTTCTACTTACGCTTGATCTTCCACACTCATAAACGCTCCATTCACTCCAATAAAATCCACCAGTGATTTGTAGATTGGATGCATCTGCATAATCTGCCGATTGCCAACCACCACCAAGTGTTTGCGGGCTCTCGTCAAAGCAACATTCAACTTTCGATCCACCGTCCCATCATCAGATAATGATACCAGAGAATCCATTTGAAAATAAACATTTAGAGAAAGGGAAATCAATATAATATCTCTGGCACCACCTTGGTAGCGTTCCACCGTATCCACCGAAATGTCCTCATAGCCTTTGCCATATTCCTCCAGAACATTTCTTATCTGAGCAATCTGCGCTCGATAGGGAGTGATCACCCCAATCGTGGAAGTGGTAAAATCCAGTCCATTGGCAGCATACAGTTTAGAAAATCGATCGACCAACTCTCCAATCCAACGAGCTTCATGAATGTTTGTTTTGTTAGAACGAGAAATGTCATCGACAGCAGAAGAAAAATGCACGACCCTATTCTGCGAAAGTAGCTTGGTTACCTCCTCCACAGAATTGTCAACTGTATACTCCAAAGGTTGTGATTGCCACAATCCTGGTTGACAGTTTTCCGGCAAACAATCTAGTCGGCCATCATAGAACATTTTGTTTGGGAATGCTGAAATATCTTCATGCATCCGTCCTTGGTTGGTCAGCATACCGTACGCCCAATCCCAATTGTTTTTTTGACATTGGTCATATAGTCGTTCAAACAGGGAATTTCGACGATTGCTCAGTCCGATCTCTAGCAAATCAGGGCGATCCACCTTCGAAATGGTTTTACTTTGCATAACTACCGCTGGCAACTGCTTGTGATCACCAATCAGAATAAACTGGTCAAACATAGGCAGCATTCCCACCAATAAAGGCTCTAAAATCTGAGAAGCCTCATCGATAATTACCCTATTAAACTTTTTCAATTTCATCAAATCGTGCTTGCTGCTCATAGAAGAAACCGTAGACACATAAATCCGGTGGCTTTGAATAATCTCCTTGAGATCTGCCCTCTTTTTCACATTGCTCGTCAATGTCGAAAACAGTCGACCTCTAAATCGTGGATCCGTTGAATACCGGGATCCAATCCGAATATATTCCTCGCCTGCAAAATCGTGAATGGCCTCGCACATCTCATCTACAGCACGATTGGTATAGGCCAAAAGCAGAACACTTTCCTTGGTCATATAATATAAATAGTGCACCAATTCACGGAGCATAAACTTGGTTTTACCTGTCCCAGGAGGACCAACTAGCAAAAAATAATCCTTGGCGGAAAGGGCCATCCCAAGTAATTTTTGCTGTTGTGCGCTAAGGTTTGTGGGCAAATCAAATTTTTTAAGCGTGACTTGCTCAGGTGGCCTGGTGGTAAGCAGCAACTGTTTTTTGGGCGTTTCGTATTGCAAGAATGCAAACAAACTTCTATATAACGTGGTAAAACTACTGTCTATTAAATCGCGCTCCAAATTCCAGTATTGTTCATTTTTAAACAAAAAATCGTTGAACTGCCTGGAGCGAAGGCGCACTTTTATTTTTTCATTATCCAAATGTACGATGCTGCATTTGAAAATCTGATTATTGAGCACCGTTTCTTCGGGTGAACTGGAAGGGTATAAAACGGCAATATCTCCTTGTCGGAAATTTGCCAGATTGTTGGTTTGCTCTGTTTTCAGGAAGACTAAAACCGGATCCGCTTCTGTGGTTTTATTTTCTTTGACTTCCAGGTGACTGATAATGTCAAAATTGTCTTGTTTATCGTAAAAATGATTCAACCAGAGCGCAGCCAAACCATTGACGGTATCGATTCCCTGCTCGCCTGTTTTTGCCAACTGATGTTCCTTGGACACAAAACTGATAAAGGATAGAAAATAATTCCGCTCTAGCGGCGAAAGCTTATTGACTACTTCAGAAAAGAAGAACAAATCCCGTTTCAAGAAACCACTGGCCTTTGGAAAGTTCTTTGGTTGAAGGTAATCGATGACCGTATGTCCTGACAAATCTGTTTGATCCAACTTGGTAAGTTGTTGCTCGATCGCCATCATTTCGTTGCGCACTTTGAGTGCTTCTTTTTGCTGAATTTCTAACGGTGGCGCAAACTTCAAATTTTGCATTTCCAACTTTGAATATAGAATGTAATTGGCGGATTCGATGGTGCCTCCGTAGACTGATTTTATTAATAAATCATAAAGCAACGTTTGCACGTAATGGTTCCGGCTCAACCCATACCTGTTTGCACTAAACGGACTGCCACTTTTAAGCTCTACGATCGCAAAATCGTCATTTTCATCAGGATTATACAATACATCAAGACGCCCTTGAATTCCATATTTTTCGGAGTAAAAACTCGGCTCCAAATAACAGTTTTCGGCATGGATATTTTGATTGGGCAAGTCATCAATTATCACCCGTTTTAGGTTATTAAAATGTCGCTGACTATGATACATGATCTCCCGAATCTCAATATCATTGAACATAGAAAAGGCAACAGGATTGAGTTGAAAACATCCCGGAAAAATAGTTTCAAATTTTGCTTCAGGATTTTGAAGTAATTCGTCTAAAAAATAGTTCGCAATATTTCCCAGCATCAACGGGATACTGCTTTGCATAGGCAGAAATTTCTTTAGCAGAAACATGTACGGCTCTGTCCCGAAACTTTGAAAGGTTTCTGAAATCGAAGTAACATCAAGCAGATAATCCGGCTCCAGAATAATCATTGCCGGTACATAACTTCCGTCTTCTTCTATTTGAACGTCCAATAGGTTGACAATCGCCTTGTTGTTCCAATGTTGGTCGATGGCTTCGACGGTAGAGTCAAACAAGTCGTTTCTGCCTGTTTGGCTGTATTTTATTCTTACCGGCTCTTCGCTCTCGCTATCTTCTTCGCGGCCGATGAGGTATTGGTTGTTTTTGTCGTGATCCAGAATGACCATTCGCACATAATCTTTATGGGCGACTACTTCTACTGGAGTTCTAACAAAAACAGGTGTTTCTGGTGCTAGTGCTTTGATATCTTCTGGCACCTCTAATGGCAGAATTACAGCAGTGCAACTAGCAACTACTTGCAAACCAGCCAGGTATTCCTGCTCAGTCACCGTTCCATTTTTGTAATATACCTTTTGCGCCAGTTTCCTGAAATGATGGATCAACCACTGCAATTCGTTGTCAATTTTAAACTTATGACAACCGTAGGTGATTCGTGCGAAGGAAGTGGTGAACTGTAAGTTTTCTTCTTTTGTGAATTCGTAAAACAACCGATTTAGCAACAAATACAACCGGCTATTTCGCTCCCCCACCTCTGCCGGAAAGCGGTGAATCTTTAATATTTGCAAGTAAAATAGCCTTGCCAGCTCTTGTTGATCCATTTTTTGTTTAGTTATTGGGTGTATTTAGTTATTGAGTATATTTGGTTATTATGTTATTAGGTTTAATTGTTCTCCATAGACATCTCTGGGCGCAATCAATCAAGGTTCAATAACTTGACAATCAACAGGCGAAAATACACTTTTTTGATAAAAATCGATGCTGATGAAACTATTTAGGTATAAATAGCTGTTATAGATGGGTAAGCAATTACATCACGGTCTAAAATTGGTCGATATTCAGGTAAGGCAAAGGTCACTCCTGGGATAAAAAACCAAGGTTTGCCAACATATGTTAGTAACAATTAGCGATATGTTGGAAAGATCGTGTTATTTTTAGTGGTAGACTATTGATTTGCAAACAATTAAAAGATCACGGATTATAAGAAGTTAGCAAGAAGAATTAAATCAAAAATCAATTAAACCTTCAACAAGATGAAATGGAGAAGACTAAACGGAGATAAGATCGAACTACCCATCAGAGATGCGGTAGAAGAAGCGATCATCCGGGAAACAAATTTGGGACATAAACTAAAAATCTGCATCGGTTCAGATTCGCAAGTCAAAAACGGAGTTACAGAATATGCGACCGTTATTGTATTTTTGCGAGAGAAAAAAGGTGGATTTATGTTTATTTTAGGTGATCGTTCTTCTCAAAAAATGAGTATCAAAGAACGAATGATCAAAGAAGTGGCCAAATCTATCGAAATAGCCTACCATCTTTGTGATTTACTGGACCAATATAAGTTGGAGTTGGAGGTACACGCAGATATTAACACGGATCCTCACTTTAAGTCAAACGTAGCACTTAAAGAGGCGATGGGATACATACTTGGAATGGGATTTGTCTTTAAGGCAAAGCCGGATGCGTTTGCTAGTTCAAGTTGTGCGGATAAGTGTGTTTAATAAAAATTGGCTTTTATCAGTTACCCTCTGGTGATAATTTACTTTTGTGAGTAGATTATTGCAAGAAAAGCAAAACCATATATACAGCACATCTGATTCTTAGGAGTCGGATGTGTTTTTTTTGTTTTTAGTGAATGCGTTTTATGAACCAATCAAAAATTAATTCCCTATCTTCGATGCAAATTTATGCTTGCGAATGACCCTATACTTTGGACTAAAACTAGACAATCTCGTACACCCACAACCGTACGCACTTCAAAACGAAACCGACGAAGGAATACAGTTTTGCGGCCCCAGAAACCTGCTCACCTACCTAGAACAGCAACTAGGAATCCCCCAGGAGGAAACGGATATTGAATACCTGAGGATTGAGCAATTTCGCCAGGCACTTTCCAGATATGTAAGCAACCATCCAGATGCCTATTTTGCGGAATCATTCAAGGCAGACGAGTTTGCGACTGCTGGCTTTTTACTAGCACGCAGAGACGAGCTACTACTTGCAGGGTGGGATTTTGAAATAGAAGAATCTACCCCAAATCGCTTGCAAGTACTCGCCAAAATCGAGCAGATTTTCAGAAATGCTCCGCAACCACTCGCCTACGGTTATGCCGATCGGTTTGTCCATCTACTCGAAACCATTGAAACTTGCGAACTGCCATTCGACAAGGTGCTCCTCAATGAACCGTTTGATATAATCCCTTTCCACCTCCAGTATTTATTAGGAATTCTTCAGGAAAGATCCATCCCTGTAGAGCAAATTTCCAAGGAAATCCTTGAAGGAACAACAGATTTAGCTCGATTCAAACAAGAACTGCTGTCTAGAGATGGAAAGAAAGAAAAACTCACCCCAAATGCAGACGGCTCTTTAATCCTGATCAAAGCCAAACGAGAAACAGATGCAGCAGCATTCCTGGCAAAGGTCTTCGACTTAAATGATAAATTCAAACCTGCCTGTATCATTCCAGAACAAAACAGAACATTAGACAATTCAATTAAGCAGGAGGGACTACCTAGTATGGGAATACTATCTGCGTCGCTGGCAAGGCCGACCCTTCAAATCTTAAAATTGGTACCTACTTTTTTGTGGAAGCCAATTGACCCAATCAAAATTTTGGAGTTTGTTTCTCTTGCGGTAAAACCTTTAAACTATGAACTGGCCAATGTGATTGCTGCTGTAATCGCCAAATCTCCCGGGATCAATAGCGATCGCTGGAACTCAGAAATAAATCGGTTTTTCAATGATTTAACCACCAGAGCAAGTACAGACAAATCCATCAAAGTAAAAGACATCCGCTTTCAATATAAATTTTGGTTTGAGCGAAAACGGTATGATATAAGCAGTCAAGTACCTACTCAGGATGTTATCCTCGTCTTCCAATACCTTACAGATTGGGCAAAAAAGCAGTTTGATGCAGGAGGAAAAAGAGAACATTCGTTGGTTACTCTTTCTGCTCAGGCAAGAAAGATCAAGGAGCTCCTCTCTTTGTTCCCTCCCTCAGAAACTCATCTTACTGCTTTGCAGTTGGAACGGATCGTGCGTACCATTTACGAACCAGCTCCTATTACAATCATAGAAGCTCAAATGGGCAGTTTATCTTATGTTCATGAACCCTCGGCTATTGTTCTGCCGACGCCTGAAGTATTATGGTGGAATTTTCACGATAGTGATGAAGAACATCAATTTCCGAAATGGTATACAGTGGAGATGGAATATCTGGAGAACATTGGGATAAAACTAGAAACACCAAAGCGAGAAACTGATCGTATTTTATGGCAACGACAACGACCATTTTTTCAAGCAGAAAAACAGTTGATTCTTGTTGTTTTGGAGCGGGTGGATGGTTCTGAAGTGCAGCCTCATCCATTGTTTGGAGATCTTCAGGCTCGGTTTGATGATTTGTCTGCTATTACTTTTGACATCCATCAACAGACCAATGAAAAAATCATGGCAGGTTTCAAACTTCCAGGAGAAATCACGCTGGAAGGCCGACAAATAAAAGCGCAGCAACCCTATTTAAACATTGGCAAAACGGATCGACTTACAGAGCGAGACAAGGAATCGTTTAGCAGTCTTGATGATCTATTTTATTATCCTTATAAATGGGTGTTTAAACATAAAATCAAACTGCATAAATCTTCCATTTTGAGTGTCGTACCAGAAAGAACGATGTTTGGGAATCTGGCGCATCGGCTGTTTGAAATGATGTTTGGCCAACCTGATTTGCTAGAATGGGACCGTACAAAAATATTCAATTTCATTGAAAAAAACACACATCCCTTACTTGAGAAAGAGGGCTCTCTCCTACTCATGTATGGAAGAGAACCAGACAAAATCAACTTCCAAAACCGGGTGAAATTTGCTGCATTTAATCTAGTAGAAATCATTAGAAACAACGGCTGGACCATCAGAGGAACAGAAATTCAATTGGAAGGAAATTTCCTCCATGTTCCCATCAAGGGAATAGCTGATTTGGTGCTAGAGCGCGGCGAAGAAAGAGCGATTGTTGATTTTAAATGGCGGAATGCCTCTTATCGGGCTGCCCAGATAAAAAATAAGGAAGACCTGCAACTGGTGCTGTACTCTAAACTACTCGACAAGGATGACAACTGGGCACACACCTCCTACTACATCATTGAATCCGGAAAAATGATTGCCCGAAACAATGAGGCCTTCAAGGAAGCAGAAGCCATCGCTCCCAATGAAAATCATCGAGACATCCACCAGGAAATTTGGAACAAAATGGAAAATACGTATCGTTGGAGAATGGACCAAATCACAGCTGGCAACATCGAAATCCGAACCAGCAGTACCACCGAAGATCTGGAGGAAGAAATGGACGACAAGATGTCCACCGGCGAGCTGACCGATATTCTGGAGATGAAAAGAGCAGATTCTATGTTTAATGATTATGAGATTTTGATTAGTTAGATTTTTTGAAGGTAATTAAAACGCAGAGGTACAAAGTTTATCGCGCTGGAAGATCCCCCGTCGCGGTTCCATCCCTTTTTGAATTGTCGAAAGTCAGACCACATTCAAACTCTTCAAGGGCGTGAAGGAATTATTTCCATAAATACGAATTTGCTGTAACATATTTCTACTGACAAACGTTTTACCAAAAACCAATTCTGAAAAATTAAACATGAAGAAGATCCTACTATTGCTTGTACTCCTAATCCCGTTACTAGCGTCTGCCCAACAAATGATAAATGGTACGGTATTCAATAAAAACTCAAACGTTCCTTTAGCTTATGCCTCTATAGCAATACCCAATACCTCCTCGGGTACAATGACAAATGAAAATGGAGTATTTGAAATCCAACTAAAGGAGGGCCAAAATTCTATACAAATTAGTTGCTTGGGGTATTTGGATACATTGATAAATTTGACGCAAGCAACAGACCTTAAAATTTACTTAATACCTTATGGAATAGATTTGCCTCAAATTGTGGTTCGTTCTTTATCTCCTTTAGAGTACATTAAACAAGCGCTAGCAAAATATCCGAGCTTGATTGCTGATATTCCTTTTGAAACGCAATCTTTTTTTGCTGAACGTTCTTCCGTTGTCAATGACAAAAGTGAAGGTTTTAAGCTGAAAGAAGCGGTCTTTGGTTCTTATTATGGAAACTATCAAGTGGATTCCATGCCTACAGAAAATCAATTGTATTTGTATCGAGAAGAAGAACAAGGGGTTTATTCTTCTATTCTGGAAGAAAACAAAAAACTAAATAAAAAGGCAAAAAAATTGGAAGGCAAGGACAAAATAGAGGCCGGCACATCCACTGAAAACAAAAATGAATCAATAGACACAGGTTCCAACGTCAATATCTCTGACATGACAGGTACTGGGCCAAATGGCATTTTAAAGGAAGCACAACGATTAACTTCTCTTGAGTTTTTCAAAGAAAAGAACTTCAAAAAAATTATTTTTGCCTTTGGAAAAGAAACCCATTTTCAAGGACGTGACCTCATTGCTATTGATTTTTACAATAAAAGAAAAATAGAAAAAACGTATTACAAGGGAAGCATTTATCTTGATTATAGTGACCTAGCGATTGTCGCAGTAGATTACAACGAAACACTAAAAGTGCCTGCAATGATAAATTTATTGATCAAAACTTTAGCTGGATTTACCATAGATAATATCGAACGAGATGTGTCAATTCGCAATCAATTTTATGCCGGTAAATGGTTTCCGAAAGAAGTGGTGTTGGACTCTGAAATCACTCTAAAACAGCAGGGAGCGCTAGAGGTTATTGAGATCCAACAATTGTTGAATATTGGTCAGATTAATGTGGAGAATCCACGCCCTATTGAGGATGGAGTCAGATTTGATGCCGGAAAGGCGTATGACGAGCAAGTACAGAATTCTGTAGGGATTGATTGGCAGGAGGTTAATGTTGTTGAGTTTTAGATTGGAAACATGGTGATATTTTATTTTAATATCCATAATTCTAGTCCAATTCTAACAACTTCACCGATTCTAGCGAGATCATTCTCCTCAATCCTTACTTCGTCAAAATCTCAAAAGACTGCTCCAACCGATGCCCTTCCTGATCAACCAACGTCAATAAATGCTTGCCAGGTTCAGGGTTCAATTCCATCTGATGGAAGTTGGTGGTGGAGCCAGCGTACTGATTGTCTACATGCCAGTGGACTACTTTTGTGGGCTGGCGATGGGCCACTTTAAAAACCGTTCTACTCTTTTTTCCGTCAAGGTCTTTTGGGATATAAATTTTTGACACCTCTTTAGGATAAATCAACTGCATGGGTTGATTTTCTGTGGTAGCAATGGTCAGGAGGCAATCTTCACGAAAAGGCGGCAGGATATCGTAGTTGGGGTGTCTTTTTTTATAATAATGTTCCTCAACAGGAGGTAGCACAAACCAGGGTTGGTGGATCATATTTGCAGGAGATTCGCAATCACTGTGTACTTGAAATTTGGTCGATTGATCGAGGTGTACCATTTTGTGATAGGGACAGCTTTTTGTTTTTAGTCCACTAGTCGTTATCCAGACGGAATCCTGCTCAGCACACAAATCTTTAGCACGGAAGCCACTCTTTTTGCAGACAGGGATCCGTACCATTTCATCATATGGCTGTTCAAACCACTCTGACTCTGGCAGTAAGTCAAACAACTCAAACAAAACAGGCGCTGCCGCCTTGACACCAACTAACCCAGGACGCCCTTCTCCGTCCGCATTGCCTACCCAAACACCAACCGCGTATTTGGGCGTGACGCCAATTGCCCAGGCATCCCGAAATCCAAAGCTCGTCCCTGTTTTCCAAGCAATTTGATGAGAGGAATCAAAAAACTCCCAGGAGCCTTCAGAGTTTGGACGTTCCACTTCCTGCATGGCTGCGAAAGTCAACCAAGTGGCAGCGGCGCTGATCCTTGGTGCTTCTTTCAAAAGTTTTCTTTCTGGAGTTTTTGGAGCTTTATTCCCAAAGACATAATTCGGAGCTCGAAAATCATGCGGATCGTACCGACTATTAAACTCATAAAAATGGCCTAGGCTTCTAGCCATACACGCATATACATTCGTAACATCCAACAAATTTACTTCAGCGCCTCCCAATATCAAGGGCAATCCATAATGATCCGGCGATTTATTGATGGTGGTCAATCCTGCTTTTTTTATTTCGTAATGAAATTTCTCCAGTCCGTATTGCCCTAGCAATTTTACCGTCGGCACATTCAAAGAGCGGGACAAAGACTTTTGAGCAGACACCGCCCCATCATAAGTAGAACTAAAATTTTTAGGTTGAAAACTTCCCATATTCGTAGGAATATCTGACACCAGATTTTGAGGCAACAACTCCCCTTCCTGATTCATCAATGCATAAAGTAACGGTTTTATAATACTGCCTGTACTGCGCGGTGCACGAATGATATCGACCTCATGCCCATGTTCTGTGCTCCCTTGTTTCAAGACATTTCCAACATACGCAAGAACATCCCCTGTTTCTACTTCGATGATAATTGCTGCTAGATTATGGATGCCGTTGTCTTTTAGATTTTTGTTGTGTTGATGCACGACATCTGCTACTTGAATTTGTTTGAATTTATCGATGGTTGTTTTTAGGCGGGTGACCTCTCCTTTCTTTCCGGCGAACTGCTCTGCGTATGCACGATCTAGCAAGTGCGGAGCAAGCCTAGGAAGTGGCAGTGGTTTTTTGGGTAAGGGTTCTTCTTTTGCGAGTTCGCAAGTTAGTTTATCTATTTTGCCTGCTTCTTGAAGTCGGTCTAGTAGTCGATTTCGTTTAGCTAGCAATTTCGCTCGGTTTCTTCCTGGATGGACCAACGAAGGACTGTTGGGCAATACTGCCAGCATGGCCGCTTCTCCCCAAGATAGCAGCGCAGGCTGTTTACCAAAATACCGCCAAGAGGCCGCATCCAAACCAACCACATTCCCACCAAAAGGCGCATTGGAAGCATAGAATGCTAAGATCTCCTTTTTCGAATGGCCGATTTCCAATCGGGTAGCCATTATTGCTTCTAGTAACTTGTTAAAAACAGATCTGGACTTTTTGCCTCTTGCCATTCGCATTACTTGCATTGTCAGGGTGCTGCCACCGCTTACGATTTTACCGTTTTTTACATTCTGTTGAATAGCGCGGCCAATTCCGAAAGGATCAATCCCCGGATGATAATAAAACCGTCGATCTTCAAACTCCAATAATGCTTCCTCAAATTTTTCTGGGATCTTCTGCTGATACGGAAATCGCCATTGCCCATCTTTTGCGATCCGCGCGCCAAGTAAATGGCCGGCTTTGTCTTCAATGACCATACTCGTCGGTGCATCAAACAACGGACGGGGCAAACAGAACCAATACGCCACCAAGGAAATCCCTAGGACAAAAAGTGTCTTGCGCCGATGACGGACAAATAAAAACTGGATGCTATTTTGAATTCTTTTTTTCAACCGAAAGTATCGTTTCTATTTTATTTAATAATTCGACGCCTTCCTTTGATAGTTCTTCTAGGGAAGAGGGGTCTTTTTTTGAAAGTGCTAGTAAAGCAAAATTGTCTGCCAATACCTCGTCTGGATGAATAACATAATCGGTATTGCTTCCAATTTGTTCATGGAATCCAGTATTTTTTAGTGAAAAAATCGAGCTGAGGTATTTTGTTTCATTGGTTTTTACCTTCCAATTTCTTTCCTGAGGTTCTATTTCAAAAAGGTCAAAACTAAGGTGGTTCAAAAACGTGGTTTTCTTTGGATTGTGGCCAAGGTTCATGCTGTAAATTATAGGAATGGCTTTGAAGGTTCTTGCTTGTTCATCGGTTAGATTTATAGCATAATTAATATTCATCCCATCAGGATTTATTAACAATCGTTGATTTAAATCTATTGGCATTTTTATATCTCCGGTTACTGGTTCGAACCCAATTAAACGGTACAACCTTTCTCGTTCTGCTTGATGGTATCTCGAATAAATATGAAAAATTTCGTGGAGCATCGTTTCCAAAAATGCGGTTGGATTTCTGTTTTTTTCTTTCAGTTTATCTGCTGGCAGAATGATTCGGTTTTCTCTGGTATAATAGGTTCCTTTTCCGTAATTGTCTCCTGTGTACTTGATGAGCTGAATGGGGTTTCGGCAAAATGCAGGATTGATTTTGTCGGCCAATTGTTTGGCGGTTGCTAGTGTTTGCAAGACATATTTTTGTTCACTTTCGTTGAATGTAGCGCAATTGTTTTCTAGCAGTTTTTTGTAGGCGACCAGCAAATCGTCTTTTGTAGTATTGTCGGTTTCTTGGAGTTTTAGTTGAATTCTCAGGTCTGTTTTGTTTACCTTTTGGAAAAAACCCTCTTTGGTATCTTGTGTTATTCTGGTCGCGGCAGTGGTTTTGTCTAGTAATTCAAAAGAATCTTGTATACCGATTAAACTCACGGGCGCCTGAATGGTTGTATCCTGCTTGCACCCTCCTAGCAGAAGGGCGACAAGCAGCATACAAAAATTCATTTTAAAATATCGATTCAAATTTGAGGGCGATTTATAACATTAACAGATTCCAAGTATCAAAAAACAACACAAAAACTATTCAGACGGACCAACTACCTCTACCCATTGACCAGGTTTTCTGGCATTAATCGTATTATCGTACATCGACTCACAATAGGTAGATGGCAAGTAATACCGGCCCTGATAAGCAGCGTTCAATTGCACATGATACGTATGCTTAGCTTCTGGACGAATATCAAAATAATTGTACACCCGATCATCTCTAATGTCCTGGTACTCCGGCACAGAAGATTTCAACGCATTCCCAACATTATTCATTCTTGTATTATGAATCTCCCAACCTGAAGGGAATATCTGAGAAAGTGCCATTTCCGTGTACCGACCAAACAGACCAGGATTCGAAATCACCACTTCTGCAATAAAATCAGTCCCTTGCTCCACTTTTCCCGGTTCAAACTTTTTGCCATCCAGCGTCATATAATTGACATCCATTGTCAGTTTATTAGAAGCGGCTGTCTGATCACCGACTACGGGCTGTCCCTGCAAAATCAACCGGGCAAACAGTATTCCATCCGTAGCATTCGACACATTTATGGATTTATTGGCAGTACCATCGACATCAATTGGAATTTGAAAAACGGGTTTATCCGACCCTGCATTTACCGAAGCCGCATCGCCTATTTTATAGTTAAATTTAAATCCTTTAGACAAATCGTCCGACCCAACAAACTTACCAATCGCCAACAAACAATAAGCCACCGTCTGCGTCGAATGCCAGCGATCAGATCCCAGCTGATCAGAGATCTGCTTCATCACCTCTGCGGCCTTCTTACGGTCATCCAATAAAACCAACGTCTCCAAAATCATCGCCCGATCCCTAAGATCAGAACCATAGGTATAACTCAATTCCCGATACGGCTTTACCTCTGTAGACAATCCTCGGATGATTTCTTTGGCGATTTCAGGTTTGCCTGCTAGTGCGTAGGCGGCTGCCAGCCTCCATTTTGCAGTACTACTGACGTCCTTCATCTCTCTCATTCTGTTCATGGCTCCTAGTTCCGGGGAGTTGGCCAATGCGAGTGTATACAAGCGATAGGCTTGCTGTAAAAACACATTCCCTCTATACCCCCAGCGATAAGGGTACGTTTCCGGCGACCAGCTCCTAGCTGTTTTCTTTTGGTAACTTATCCAGTTGTCGATCAAATTTTGAGGCACATTGTATCCTAGTTTTTTTGCTTCAAAAAGAAAATGACCAGCATAAGTCGATCCCCAATAATTTGGATAAGAATTCCCCGGCCAATACACAAATCCACCTGAAGTAAGTTGAAACTTTTTAAGTTTGGTGATGGCTGCCTTCAAATTGCCTTCTGCTTGTTCTTTTTGTGCAGTGGTTAGGTCCAGTATTTTCCCTGCATATAGTTGTGGGAATGCTGCTGAAGTGGTTTGCTCCAGGCAACCATGTGGATATCGGATCAAATAATTCATTCTACGTCCCATATTGATAGGCGGTATATTTGACACTTCCAAGATTCCAGTATTCGTACCCTTCATTCCAACTAAATCAAATCCCTGACTCCAGCTTTCTCCTTTGTCTATTAGTTTTGCTGCGACGTCGGTGACTTTTGGATTTGGATTTCGAACGTCTAGTTCAATTTCCTGGTAAGAGGTTTCTCCTGCTCCAGTTGCGGTTACACGGACACTTCCAATCCCTAATGCTTCTTTGACTTTGAGGGTAAACTCGACCACTTTTTCGTCGGGCGAAGAAAAAGTGACAGTTTTTGATTGGTCGCCTACTATTTCAAACATGGAGTTGGCTTCTAGTTTTACATCGACCTGCTTGACTTTGTCTTCCATAGCGAATACAGTTACTGGCAGTTTCACCAGCTCTGTTGGTCCAAGTACCCTTGGCAAGGTTGCTAAAACCATCACCGGTTTTCTGACGGGTACTGTTTTTTCAGCATTGCCATAAGCTCCTTGATTTGCGGCGACGACCATTGCTCGAACAGAGCCAACGTAATTAGGCATTTTGATTTCGTGCGTCGCTTTTTCTCCTCGTTTCAAGTAATAAGGTCCTAGGAAGGCTACGACTGGTTTGAAGCGGTTTGCTTTTTTAGCGTTGCTTGGTTTTACCGCTTCGTCACCCCCTACACTAAGTATCCGTTCCAGATCACCGCCGTAGGCTCCTAGCACATGATCAAACATATCCCAAGTTTGCACGCCTAGTGCTTCTCTAGCATAAAAAGCACTCCATGGATTTGGCGTTTTGTAACGGGTGAGATCTAGCAGACCATCATCGACCACTGCTATCGTATAAGCCATTGCTTTCCCGTCTTTCTCCTTGACTTGCACGGTATAGGTTTCTTCCGGTTTTAAGACTTCCTTCATGTCCAATACGGGTTGTATCCGACTGTCTTTATTTTCTATATTGATGGGAATTACGCCATACATTCTAATTGGCAAATCATTGTCCATTTGACCGTGCGGCTGCAATAACGCTACGTGCGCATATATGGTAGGCGTCATTTCTTCTGTGGCATAAAAGCTAAATTTGGTTTCTCCTTTTTTAGCATTCACCCAATGTGATTCGATTACTTTTGACCCGTTTTCAATGGTTACGAGTGCTCTGCCTTCTTTGCCCGTTGGTATTCTTAAGGTGACGGTTTCGCCAACTTCGTATTTCTCTCTGTCTGAGCTGAAGGCCAACATGGTGGAGCCTTCTCTGGATTGGGTGTCGTCGTCCCACGGAGAACCGGAATAGGCATAATCTCCTGTGCAATGCCCCGTTGTTGGATCGCAGGCGCGTACTAGATATCGGCCCCAGGTTTCCGGCTTTACTGACCAAGTGGCAACTCCTTTGCTGTTGGTGGTTATGGAGGCAGATTTCAAGGCATTGACATGATCACTAGAGGCATAGTTGCTCTGATTGTCTCTTGATCTGTCCCACCACCAGCGCCAGGTCACTCGGTATACGCCGACTTTTACTGTTTTGTTGGCCATTGGTTTTCCGTCCTTATCTACTACGACAAATTCTACATCATTATTCTCATTAATATTAAATCGCTTTGAATTGTATTTGTTTTTTGGAATACGAATCCCGGTGTAAGCACTATATGGATTGTAGGTCATCGAAAAATTGTCGGAACTAAAATCGCCTCCATTTTCAAATGCTCGTGAAGTGAAAAACACCTTCACTTTACCAGGAGCGGCATCACCGGTGCTTAGTTTACTTTCAAAAGTGGTCGCTCCTTTTTCATTTACTTTGTCATCAAAGATGGTTTGTGGTTCTACTTTGAAACTTCGGGCTGGATCATCAAATTCAAATTCTTTGTAGCTTTTGAAGTAAGTATTGATGGGCTTCATTTCTAATTTGATTTCTGTTCGCACGTTTTTGGCGGGTGCGCCGTGTAGCCAGTTGACTTGCAGTTTCCCCTTAAGATTAGTGTCTTCTACCTGGAGTTCTTCTTTTCCGAAATCTATATCGATTTTCAGTCGATTTGGTTTGACGGTTTCTACCCGAACACTTTTAGAAAAGGAAGCGCCTCCTACTTTGATATTTGCTCGCCAGATTCCTGTTGGGGCGTCAGCAGTGGTAGCCGTTTTAAAACTGTACATATTGTTGACATGAAGGCTTTTTGTTTGTTTTTGTTGTAATTGGCCTCTAGGATCGAAAAACTCAAAGGTGACCGGATGATTGCCTGGTAGCGTTCCGTTTTTATCTTCTACGATAAACGTCAAATAGATAGAATCTCCGGGACGCCAGACACCTCTTTCTCCATAGATAAATCCTTTGAGGCCTTTATAGACTTGCTGCCCGGACACATCAAATTTACTAAGGGATAGCGAGGTGCCGTCTTCTAGTTTGAGGTACCCTTTTTCATCTCCTCTACTCACTACTGCGACAAATGGTTTTCTTTTTAACACGGTTGATAAAAGTCCTTCGGTATCCGTTGAAAACTCCCCGATGGATTGTTGCTGATAATCGAAAAATTCGATTTTTGCTCCACTGATTGGTTGGGCAGTGGTGATGTCTGTAACCGCGACCATCATACTGCCGTCTGTGCCGCGTTTTGCAATTATACCAATATTAGAAGCAAGGACATTCCTACGAATAAAATTATCCGGCTGATAGTAAGGCGGATAACAAGGATCTTTACGATGCTGATATTTGTAGCCAGGGTATCTGTAATAGCGGTATCCGCGGTTCCAAAAGCTTTTGAATTCTCCATCTTCGAGATGGTTGTCGTCGCCTGCGAAAGCAAGGTCGTTGTCGGTTGATTCTCCTTCGCATTTGAAGGCACTGTATTCTTTTTTGAAGCCTATTCGTACTTGATAAATGGCGCCGGGATCACGGTTGATCATCTTGCTTAGATCCAGTGCGTACTGGGTCCAGGAATCGGAAGAGGCATTAGGGTTAATTTCTTCCAGTGAAACTTTTTCTTGATGCACAACCCTGCCCACTCGATATAGATTGTAGTCTCCCTCGTAGTTATTGTCCTGGAGGAATTGCAGGATATTATTTTGAAAGATTTTGAAAATCTCTACATCTACTGCTTTCAGACTTACCGCTTCAAAAGGAAAGATCAGTCCTTCAGAACCTGGCATAATGATGCCTTTTCCTACTAATTTAAGTTCTGGTTTTACGGATTCGAAAGATAGATCCCAGGCACTTTTGTTGATCATTTTGTAGCGTTCTGAATTTTGAATTCCTGGAAGGAAATTGACTTTCCGTTTTCCTTGAATTCGTTTGCTTGGATAGACCCGGAGTTCGTTGCCGTCTACTACATATTTTAAATTGGTGCTGTTGGCTCCTACAATTTTTACTAACCCTTCCAAATCTTGCGACTTCAGCAATGGGTCTGAAAAATTCACATAAATATATTGTTCTTCCTCTTGTACAACTCTCGCTTCCAATACTTTAAAATCTCCAAAGGCAGGGACTTCGATCTCCTTGCCGTCTTTTATTTTGACACCTATGGGATTTCCGTTCCAGGAGAGATTGATTTTGGAGGCTTTGTCGCTTCGGTTTACATTGTTGATGACAAAGGGGTGTTCTAGTTGGTTTAGAGAATGCTGCCATTTTATGGTCAAATTGTTATTTCCAGGCTGGCTGAATTCCAGCACCTTTTCCAAGTCAAGATTATTGACAATATCTGCGGTAACCACCTTCCCTTTAAACTGTTGCGCTTTGAGGTTGGCCACATCCGGGGTCACCAACCCATCAAAATTAACTGAAAAGTATTGTTCTCTGGTCTTAAAAACAAACTCGAATGTGTTTAGATTGGAAGGTACTTCCTTGTAAATCTTATTGACTTTTACTTTGGCCAGGAATTCTGTTTTTTCTGGCAAATGGTCCGTTGGTGTAAATCGCAGGGTCTTGGTATCTTCCCAAATTGCTTTTCCTCGGATCGAGGGTCTGAAAGTGATCACATTATCTTCGTCTTCCTCTCCTATTTTGGACGTTTCTATTACTGCATCATTAAATTTTATAATGATAGGATCTGCCTTTGAAATCACCCCACTTGTATAGGCGTATATAAAGGAACTGAAATTTGGATCCATCTTAGGGTATTCAATGGATTTATTGTTATCACAAGCAGTAAACAGTAAAATAGAGGCAATTAGTACATAGTAGAATGGAGGATTCTTGAAAAACGAAGAAACGGTGTGAGTCATAATCTGATTTGGAATTTAAAGGTGGACAATTTATTATATATGGCAATTTAATAATTTCTGACAGCGTCAAAGAATTATAGATTGTTTTATTTTAACGAATTCAACTATGGATTTAGTTCAGCGATGTTTCCTGCCTGCTGTTAAATAAATGTTATTCTGTATTAAGTATATCTTAATGCGTATAAACTATCCTAATTCAGCTAAAAATTATTGCAATTCTCCCCCACTGCTACTTGAAGTCTCCTAGGAGCACAAAAAGCATTCAAACACCTATCTATCAATCCATTAACAATAAAAAAAGGAAATAAAAAGTTCTAAAAGTGCAGATTGTTGTCGCTGCTTAGTTGTATTATTAATTAAAATAGAAAAAAAGTTCAATAATCAGTAATATCAACTAACCACTCTTGAAGAGTTGCTAGCCCAAGTTCCAATTTAATTGCAAAGAAATCCCCTCTGAAAGTAGCGACTAACAATGGGGATTTTGCAACGGTGAAGTTGTTATTGAATTGATAGCTCGGTATTTTACGTGAACCCTATTTGTCTGTAAGAAGGAGATAAAATTCCAAGATAAACACGGAATAAATGCAGATAATTGAAATTTACTCAATTAATATGTAATTTTGGATATATGTCTCGATTCCTTGCGCTTTTTCCACTCAAACTAGTTGTTTTTCCAAGGGAAAAACTGAACCTTCATATTTTCGAACCCAGATACCGGCAATTGATTAATGATTGTGAAGAAGAACGAAAATCCTTTGGCATTGCCCCTTTCATAGACGGAAGGATAGCAGAATATGGGACGGAGGTAGAACTTCTTCAGATCGCTCATCGATATGAGGATGGCAAAATGGATATTAAAACAAGAGGGATTGGTATTTTCAAAATTGAAAAATTTCATCGGGATGTGGAAGACAAGTTATATTCTGGAGCAAAAATAATCGACCAACCATTTTCCGATGTGCCCGATCCTACAATGAGTAAGGAGATTTTAAATTATCTGGGAGAACTAAATAAAATACTAGATATCACCCAAATCAAACCAGCAGAAGACAAGCCGTTTTTCTCCTTCAATCTGGCACATCTTGTTGGGTTTAGCCTGGATCAGGAATTGGTTTTTCTGACCATTCAGGAAGAGTATGAACGGCAACAATTTATGCTGGAACATTTACAACGGCTTATCCCAATTGCAAGAGATATGAATTTACTCAAAAAAAAGGCGCGGATGAATGGACATTTCAAAAACTTTATGCCACCAGAATTCTAGAAGTTGATAGAAGGTAGCACTAGGCCGACTTCGGTTGGCTAGCAGTCGTTCCTTGTACAATCAACGCCTATACTACTACCAATTGTTAAAATAGGTATCGGCATTGCCACCGAAATGAGAAGGAACAGTCGTCCCTTCCAACGCATCTTTTCCAGAGGTAGGTTGAATCGTTTCGTAAAGCCTCTTCTGCCATTGTGGGTCACTAAATTCTCCACGGGCAGTCGAATGCAGCAGCACATAATCTTCTCCAGCAAGCGTTGGATTGTAGAAGACAAACTTTACTCCCTGCTGATTATTGAGCATGTCATAATACCAAATTTCGTAGGGAGCACTTGACGGTTCACTCGGCACAGAAACAAAGTCAGTTGGTGGTCCGTATTTTAGATAAACATGACCTCGGTCTGATGCGTATCCTCTTCCGAACGAGCTATCGAATTTGTCATTTACGTAATCGACCAACTCCATGTATTGTTCGTAAGGCTGACTAGGATCGATTTCGTCAAAACTTGTCCAGTAATGCAGTAGAAATTTCTTTTGTACCTCCAGGTCTTTACACCTCACCATATTGTTCAAAAGTCGCACACTGTTCTGAGAAATCTTTGGAAGCAGGGATTGAATATTTTGACGAACCGTTTCCTTATCCAGGTTTTCAACAAACGATGCCGTGATCTCTGCTTTTTCGTAGTCTTCCAGGTCGTAATCAAGGAGATTGCTTCGGTTGATTCGAAGGGACTTCGCACTAATAAGTTTGTTTTCTTTGTCTCTGACCTCAATAACGAGGTGGTAGATGCCAGTAGGTATTTTTGAAATATCCAAGGCAGCAAGCAGCACATTTACCTTGTTGGGCTGTTGTTTTTTAAATCCAAGAGACCCTGTGATCGGTTCTTTATCACTGCCTTCCTCTTTTATGAAATACCTTACCAAATAAGTGCTCTCTAGTACTTTATCCGTATTATAAATCTCCGTAAAAAAACTAATTTTACTAATGTAACTGGGATATATCGTGTAAGTAAACGGATTGAGCATGAAGCCATGCTTGGTATACTTGTTTTCCTCATCCGCTAGCTTGTATTTGTCAACCAACTGAATGTCAGAAATAGTCACCTCTTCTGACTTATAATCCATTTCTACTTTGGTAGAGTACTTATTGGTATTGGTTAGGTTGTTGAGGTCTTTTAAGGCAATTTCCAAATCATAAACCCCGTCTGGCAGGTTCATCCGTCGCATATCTACTACTCCGAGGTTGGCCATTTTTTTTGTGCCGAGTAGTGGGCTTTTTACGACATACTTATCAAATGTTTTGATGTCGCCATTTTGTTTGAAGGTCAACAAGACTTCTATTGCCGCCTCATAGCGGCCTTCTTCATAGGTAAAATCGACAGTCTTCCCAAGTATATGGAGGTAGACCTCAATGTAATTGTCTTGATCGATTCCTTTAAAGGTGGCGTAGGAAATATTCGCGTCAAGCGCCTTAGCACTAAAAGCAATTAATAGCAAAATGAATATTGGAAAAATGCGTCTCATATAATAGTAATAAATTAAAAAAATGAATTGAGAGAGCGCAGCTTGTGTTTAATTGGTAGTAATTTACAATATTTTTGAATAAAATGCTTGAAAAAATGGAGATGGAAGGGTAAAGTGTCTCCCTTTTTGAGTTATATTTCAGTTTTTAATAAAAAAATGACCTTTTTGGAATCATCAAACCTTATAGAACTTCATTACTTTGGCAACATTCAATATTTCTCAAAATTCTGCCAGGGAAAGAAAGTGATCATTGAACAATTTGAAAATTATTCGAAAGGCTCTTACCGAAATCGGATGTATATCGCGGGTGCTGCTGGCCCGCTCCGGCTATCCATCCCATTAGCAAAAGGTAAAAATGAACGCCTCCCCATCACACAGGTACAAATATCAAACACCACAGACTGGCAACGCCAACATTGGGTCAGCATTCAATCCGCCTACGGCAAATCACCATTTTTCGAATATTACAGCGATGAGCTCAAAAACTTCTACCAACAGCCCTACCCTCTTTTGTTTGATTGGAACAAGGCCCTTCTCCATTGGCTGCTAGAAACTATTGATAGTACAACTGAAGTTGAATACTCCACCGCCTATCAACAAACACCGGAAACACAAATCACCGATTTAAGGGAATCTATCTCTCCAAGATTTCCACCTCAAGTCGCTGATCCGGCATTTAAATTGTCCCCTTATGCACAGGTGTTTGAAGACCGAACAGGGTTTCAAGCCAATCTTTGCATCCTGGATTTATTGTTTTGCAAGGGGCCGGAAGCGATCGTGTACCTCCACAATTTAGGGAGCAATCATTAACAAGAAGGAGTAATAATTTTTTTTCATGATAAAGTGTTTAATCTAGTTGAAAAATGGTGATTTTTAAAGTGCGTAGTTTTGTCGTCAGAAGTATTTACAAAAATCAGATAGTCGCACTAAATGACAACCAAAACTATGTTTAAATCACTGATTGGGAAATAGCTAGTTTACAAACCCACGATTTCCTTTTCTCAAATCACCTTTTCTCTTTATGAATGGTATAGGTAATTTATGATCCGTCTGATCTCAAATCAGCAAACAAGACATCCTTAGCCAATCAATTATTTCCCAAATAAATCCACCCAACACCTTCATTTTGAATTGACTATACTTATCTTAGCAAGCACAAATTTTCATTTCCTCTAAAGTTTTATTCATGATGATGATTAGATCAATCGCCTTCTTATTGCTAGTATTTTGTAGCCATTCTATTTTAGGACAAAGTCAAAACGTTGGGATAGGAACTACCTCGCCAGACCCAACTGCTGCACTGGAAGTATCCTCCACTGACCAAGGGATATTAGTACCAAGAATGACCACCAACCAGCGAACAGCAATAACAAATCCAGCAAATAGTCTCTTAGTCTACGATACAGATACTAGAACTTTCTGGTACTATGACGTGATCGTTTGGAAAGAAATCAGTCGCACCGAAACCTGTTTCAATGTCCTCAATCACGGAGCAATAGACGACCAAATAACAGACAACAATGCCATCATCAACAATTGTATCCTGGCACTAAACGCCGCAAATACAGTAAACGGGGTCAACCTGGGATGGGAAATGTGCATTCCAAAAAATGTAAAATTCGATTTTGATCTGTTGACAAATTTGCCGGACGACTACATCATCAATGATCATTCTACCTTCGACTGGCAACGGCCGACTCCGGCCAATGGCGACTACTCCACCTACTGGACGGCTCAGATAAAAAAGATTATCCATACCGACAATCCAGGAATGAAAAATGCGAATGAATGGATACTCATGGCCGACTATCATCCAGCATTGACCATCGACAATTTTTATAGTGGTGCTGGCAACGAAGACTACCAGGCCTCTGTTTGGTTCGCTAGCAGCGGCGATCGCAAATGGAAAGTTGGAATGGGCTCCCTGGATCGGCCCGATTTTCTGATTGTCGGCAGAACTCCGGCCCCGGCCAATGATCTCACAGCACGGATGCACATATTGGACGACTTCGGGAATTATGGTTTTAATACACGCGGTGTACAAGGCATCGATTATTCATTTGCAGACACTGATGACGGTAGCAACCCTTTAAACTTTAAGTTTACGGGGGGCTCCAACTCTCCTACCAATTTTTTGTTTCATCATAACAACGATGCTTCCGTTTCTACCTCAAGAATGAGTTTCTATGAATCAGGGAAAATCAGTCTCCTGCAGGGCGGCAACTATGGGACTACTTTTGGGGAGAATCAAACCATCTATGGCAATCGAAAAGAGGTAAGAGCAGTTTCTGGCAGTATAGCGGTAAACAAATGGGACACCAACGGTATCATTACGAATGAGGGGGCGATGGGCTTCACCCAGCTTTTCCTTCCTCAAACTGCTATTCGGGGTGTCCACACGCGAGTTGTTGTCATAGAAAACCATGCGATCGTAATTACTCCATCACTGGGCGATCAGCTACGCGGCTATCCGATTGGGACCTCGATTCAGTCCAATCAGCCAGGGGCTAGTATTGAGTTGTATTCTGTAGTTCCAGGGATTTGGGAAATCAATGTGTTGAATGGTACTTGGAATTGATCCCAAATTTGTCAGAAGATTTTGAAACAGAACACACAAAAGAAGTAATATTAGGAGCCATCACCTTGCTTACGCAGGTGTCGGGTGTTCCATGGGTTCGCTGGCGCTCCGCCTTGCAGGCACTCCCTTAGGTCGTCCATTCCACCCCCTTGTCCTACTCGCTCTGCTGCGTCGCCTTCACTTGCCTTTGGCAATTCAGGTATTCTGGATGTATTTGATTTACGTTAAAGGAGTACATCTCCTAATCAATAAGCAGAAGGACAACGCACTGCCCCACGCTTCGACCGTTCGTCTTCCTGAAATAAATTAGTCCGATAGATAATCGCCACCTCCGGTCCACCCTGATATTTTGAAGCTTTCCCTAGAGAAGAAATATTAAAATCATAACTAAAACCAATCCCTATTGGGCCATAATCGTACCGAACCACCACAATTTGGGCGTCTTTAAATCGGTGCGTTGTCCCAAGATACAAGGCCATTGCACCTTCCGACTGTTCATAGCCAGGAGTAAGATTAAATTTTACAAGTCCGCCAACATTGACTTCCGTATGCGGACCTTGAAGTAGCAATTCGCCCCTTGGTAAAAGAGAAAACGATTCATTCAACGCCACTTCGCCGCCGAGGTGAACGGTCAATTTGCGGTACAGATTTTCTGTTACCCCTTGAAAAAAGCTTTGATTTGGTTCATTGATATGAGAAAGTGCTGCTCCTGCATATATACTTGACTCTTCAGTTGGCGCATAAAACCAAGCTACTCCTGCAGAAAAATCCCAATAGTAAAATTGTTGTCTGTCTAGTTGTTCCCCACTTCCAATATTGGTGTTTAGAATATCGCCATCAAACTGACTATCAAATGTCAATTCAGAAACGTTCAGACTCCGATAAGCTAGACCTGCCTGGCCACCAAGACTAATATAATGATTGGCGTCACCGCTGAGTGATTTGCTGTAAGCAGTAGAAAGGTGGACTCTGGTCGTGCGAAGCTGAGAATCCCCAGCCTTATCGTTATTGAGTAACAATCCAACACCAAAAAAATCATCTTCTGTAACACCACCAAGAATAGACGCATCTACGGAGGCCTCCATCGTCTGAAAGGGAGTAGTCACCGTAGCCCATTGATTGCGGTAGTTGGCCGTCACCCGAACATCATAATTCATCAGCCCAGTCATCGCCGGATTAAGACTTAATGGTGAATGATAAAACTGAGACAAATGCGTATCCTGCCCATTGATTTCCGCTGAAAACAACAAGCCAATTCCTATTATTAAAAATAAAATTTTGTTCATAATTATTTATTGTTTGGTTAATAGGGGGTTGGTAATTGTATTTTGATAGAAACAGAAGAATCCACCATTAATCAATCCTCCATAAACCAGCTAACGTATCAAAGTGACATTTCCTTTTTTGACTATTTTGCTACCATCCAAATTGCAGGGTGCTTCAACGTAATAAACAAAAACACCAGGATTCAGCTGCTTGCCTTTATAAGTGCCATCCCAGCCTATTCCTTTATCTGATGTTTCAAATACCAATTGTCCCCACCGGTCATACACTCTAAACAGAGAAAGTGAACTGATCGCGCTACCTCTGGCGTACAACATATCATTAAGCCCATCTCCATTTGGAGTAAAAGCATTTGGTAAAACTATAAGGTCTTCTGAGCAATCTGTTCTAAGTATAATATTTATATTTTCTGAAGCCTGACAACCATTTTCGTCAGTTACCGTCACCATAATTATTGCACTAGAGTCGGCTAGTATGGTTGGCTTTGGACAATTCGTACAGCTTAACAAGTCTTCAGGAGCCCAAGTGTAAGCATACCCATTTGCTCCGTCGACTGCTACATCGATTGAAAACTCCTCTCCTGAGAAAAAACTGTAGGAGGTTGGAGCATTCAGCTCTGGTGGATCGTTAACTATAACGGTTGCGAAGGTAGTATCAGAAGTGCAAGATCCCAAGGTCCCAACAACAGTGTAAGTGGTGGTTTCGATGGGGGCGACTCCAATTTGTTCACCTGATGGATTATCAATATCAACTCCAGACCAGGTATAGTTTTCAGCCTGGCCATTTGCGACCAATATAGCTGTATCACCAATACAAATTTCTGCATCCTCCGCCTCGATGGTAATCGACTCCCTTACATAAACTGTCATTTCATCGGTGACGGTGCATTGGTCATTTACTGCAGTCATCGTATAAATGGTGGTCGCTGTGGGGAATGCCATTGGTTCTAGAATTGTATCCGAACTTAGCGTTGAAAAAGGCGTCCAATAAATCTTTCCTGTTGCGGAGCCTTTCAATTGGGTGGTGTCTCCTAAACAAACAATCCGATTTACTCCGGCCTCCACTGTCGTTATGTCAAAGACATTAACAGTTATCGTATCCATTAATAAACATCCTTCACTGGACGTTGCTTCTAGGAAATAAGTCGTCGTTTCTTGAGGTGAGGCGATTGGGTTTGAACAATTTATACAGCTTAATCCATTAGAGGGAGACCAAGAAGGACTAAACCCGTTAGTTGAGTTGAGTGTAACTTCGCCACCAGGACAAATTGTTCGATCTGGCCCTAGCATTTCCGTGTCATTGTCTAACACTACAATCGTGATAGAGTCTATGGTACTGCAACCTCCTGCGTTGGTTACCGTCACTACGTAGGTGGTGGTTTCTGTAGGTGTTGCAAATGGATTGAAACAATTTTCATAACAGCTCAATCCAGGTCGGGAAGCATCCCAATCAAAATGAACTCCTCCCTGAGAAGAAGTAGCAAAAATCTGGACATATGAGTTAACACAAACGGTAGTGTCTGCTATTATATTTAAATCAGGTTTAGGGTATTGGCTAACAACAATTTGAGTCGTGTCTGTTGAATAACAGCCAGCAGCATTCGTTACAGTTAGGATGTAATTTGTTGAATTAGTGGGGTTGGCCACTGGATCTGGACAAGTGCTACAACTTAGCCCTGTAGCAGGACTCCATTGGTAAGCGCCGTCCCCTGCCCCAGCCAAAACGACTGTTTCTCCCAGACAAAGTTGTGCATCAGGCCCTGCATCTGCTACTGGGATTGGAAACGTTTCAATTACTTGGGTGATCGTATGCTCGCACCCCATTGAAGAGGTAACGGTAAGACTAACCGTGTAGGTACCAGGATTCACGTAAGTATAATCGGGATTTTGCACAGTACTAGAATCGCCAGTTCCAAAATCCCAAACCCAATTGGTAATCGTTCCTATACTGACAGTCGACAAATCCGTAAAATCTACCAGAGAAGGCACACAATAACTACTAGATGTTTGTGAAAAATCAGCCACGGGGTCATCTGCTACAATGACCATATTTGCCTGATTTATTGTGTCAATACATACTCCATTTGTCACGATCAAACTCACATCATAAGCACCAATATTGGAGTAAGTGACGGTCTCGGAAGGATTAGAAGAAGAAGATGGCGTACCACCGGGAAACAACCAGGTATACTGGACTGGATTGGCACTAGAAAAAACATCGCTTTCATAATTCACTACTCCTGATCCACAAAGAATAGACGGTGTAGTAATAATAGAACTCGTCAATTCATCTACTATAATAGGATCGGGGGACACAATCGTCCGCTGACAACCTTGAAAGTCCTCTACCACAAGAATGGGATAACAGGTCCCTGCCTCGTCATATACAAAGGTAACGGTGTCTGTTGGAGAAGGATTGTTATGTATTTCAATGTCTCCGCAACCACTATCCCAGATATATTTTACCACATCTACTCCAGTTCCATAAAGAGTAACCTCTAATGGCGCACATCCATGATCTGGCAAAAATCCAAAATCTCCTTTCGGGCCATCTATGACAATATAATCTTGTTTGCAGATGGTGTCTAAACACCCAGAGGGGGAGGTAATGATCAAACAAACATCATAAGAACCAGGTTCAGTATAGATATGGCTGGTGTTAGGCGTATTTATTGTAGCACTGTTATCTCCAAAATCCCAAATCCATTCTACTGCATTTGAAGACAAATCGGAGAAGTTAACTTCTAGCGGCGGGCAAGAAGCATAAGTGGTGTCTGCTGTAAATTGGGCAAGTGGATCTGCTACTCGTATGTAGTCTATTTTGCATAAAGTACTGTCGCATCCATAACGGTCAGTAACCGTCAGACAAACATCGTACATGCCTTCTGCTGTATAAGAATACGTTGGATTTTTGAGTACACTAGTACTCCCATCTCCAAACTCCCAAAAGTAAGTTGCTGGGACAGCGGCTACCGTCGTATTGGTAAACGTAAAAGATTGATTGGTACACAAAATAGTGTCCCCTTTGAATCGAACCTTAGGCTCTGTAATAAATACGTAATCTGCTAGTGTTATTGTTTGAGAACATCCCAGAGCGTTTGTAACCGTCAAGGAAACATCTTTCAGCCCTTTTGAGTTAAAAACATGTATTGGGTTTTGGATAGTATCCGTTGTGCCATCGCCAAAATCCCAATACCAGGAGACAATATCCGCACCATACGAACTAGAGGTATCTGAAAAAGTCACTTCTAGCGGAAAGCATCCTTCTGGAAATGTGGAAGTAAATCCTGGATCTATATCAGACACCAAAATAGTATCATTTTTCATTAATGTGTCCAGACATCCAAATTGATCTTCTATGATCAGGCCTATTCCAGAATAAATACCTTCATTTTCGTAAACAAAAGTTGGATTTGCAGATGATGCATTTGGTTGAATAGAAGCGCCAGGTGCAAACCATAAATATTCATCAGCATCTTGAGAGAAGTCTGAAATACTAACAGTAAGTGGGGCGCACCCCGTGTCCGGCATTATTTCAAAATTGGCAATCGGATCCGTTATTATGACGGGCTTGCTGATCGTATCCGTGCATCCAGTAAGATCGTTAAAAACGACTAGTTGTACACTGTAAGTTCCGGTTCCAGGGAAGGTAAAGTCAGGATTCACTTGCGTGGAAGTATCTATCGTGGAATTTGCAACTCCAAAATTCCAAATCCAACTATCTGCTCCAATCGAATTGTCTGTAAAGCCAATATAAAAAGGATTCAAACAATTCCTACTAAAATCAAAATTGGCGATTGGGGGTAAAATAGTGATGTAATCCGTCTTGCAAAATTGATTAAAACATCCATTATTGGCAACAGTTAAACAAACAGTAAAAACACCAGTGTCCTGATACATATGCACAGGGTTTTGGTCAATGGAAATTCCTCCATCTCCAAATTCCCAAAACCAAATATCCACCTCTCCTTGTGTCAAATCTGTAAAGCTAATTTCATCCTCCGCACAACTAATAGTTGGGTCGGCTATAAAATCGATATTAAGAGGCTGCCCAGCTTCTACAGCTACTAGCGTCGTGTCCATGCAACCTAAGGAATTTGTTGCCATTGCACTGATAATATAAGTTCCTGTATCGGAATAAATAACATTTGCCGGATTACCAGTTCCAAAAGTTCCATTTCCAAAGTCCCAATCCATATTAGTAATTGGAAATGCTAAGTTAGAGGTAGCGGTCAATTCAATGTCAAGCGGCACACAACCGGAGACGGAATCTGCTTGTAGACTAATATTAAATACCTGGATGCTAACGGTGTCAAGTGTTACTGAGTTTTCGCAACCATCCGAGGAAATTGCGGTTAGTGTTACTGGAAAATTCCCATATCCAGAATAGTTGTGCACTGGATTTTGCAGACTAGAGGTTTCCCCATCACCAAAATCCCATAAATAAGTAGAGTTGACCAAATTGGAGGAGCCGCTAAATGTAGCGGTGTGTGGCAGCTCACAGCCCAAGAGATTGTTTGAAGTGTAGGAAGCCATCGGTGATTCGTAGACCTCAATACAATTGGTGGAGGTCCTTAGACCAGCACATCCATCACTTACTGCTTGTAAAGTGACGGTATAACAACCTGGTACAGTATAAGTGTAGGTAGGGTTCGCATTTGTGGAAGTACCCATTCCATCTCCAAAGTCCCATTGCCAATTGGTCACGGTCCCTGGCGTATTATCCGTAAAATTGATGGTTAGATCTTCACATCCGTTTGGCAGGTCGAAGGAAAAATCAACCAGATTACCAATACTTATTAAATCCTGATAAGTGGTCGTATCAGTACATCCACTAGTAGTATTAGTAGTAATCAAGGTAACCGAAAAATCACCAGTTGTAGTATAGACGTGTGAAGGATTTTCTTGATTTGAAGTATTCCCATCACCAAAACTCCATTCAAAAACTACATCTTGAGTATTGGTCAATAATGGGTCAAAATTTACAGTAAATGGAGTTTGGCAAGACCCAGTATTGTCCGGGACAAAATCAGAAGTCATTGTTTCATAAACGGTTACGAAATTTTCTTTTTCTATGAAATGAAAACACCCATTATCATCCTGAACAATAAGTGAGATGTCATATACTCCGGGAACATCGTAGGTACAACTTACAGTTGGTGTGTTGGAAGATGGACAGTTGCCATTATTCAAATCCCATTGCCAACTGATGATCGTGCCGGATCCCATAATCGACTGATCGGTAAAATCGATAGTTAAAGGTGCGCAACCGATTACCGTTGAGGCGGAAAGATCGGCTTCTGGCGAGGCAAAAACAGAAATCAGGTTGGTTTTGCACTCGGTATCTGTAGCGCCTGAAGGGTCTGTGACTGTTAGACAAACACAATATTCTCCTGCTTGCGTATATATTCTTCCTGGATTTTCTAGGGTGGACATTGGTCCAGTAGCGCAACCGGCATTGGTATTTCCAAAACTCCAATTGTAGGAAAGATTGATTCCTGTGGATTGATTGATAAACTGAACGACTAGTGGCGAGCATCCTTCTACTTCATCGGAAGAGAAATCAGCGTTTACCTGAGCATTCGCTGTGGCGCAAACCAAAATGAATAATCCCAGAAGAAGGTGTTTTGTTTTTGTTTGTATGTTATTGGGCATTGTATTCTTATATTAATTTCCTAAGAAAATGAAAGGCTTTTCCTTTGGTACTTCGCTAATCATTCTCTATACAATACTTGCAATCTCTGCAATTCGGGCTTACGACACCTAGCAATTACCCCCGATTCGTGACATAGCATTTAGTCAATAGTTTAATACGACCTTCAGAACAAGCTTGACATCTTTCATAAAAACGTCAAAATATTGTGATCTCCTTTATATTAACTGTGCTAATTATTTCCAATGTATATTTCATTCATAACAAAGTTATAGTTGTGTTATTTTTTTGATGTTGAATAAAACGTTTATTAACATTCGACTAATGCGCACCAAGCACATGTATAAACGTCACATTTACAACAGTCTATTCCTGATGTAAAATTAATTACAATATTAAAATCTGAATTTGATCGTAAATAGTAGCAGAAATTGGTTAGAAACAGATGCGTAGGATTGGCTTTGCAGAAAGTTATACTTGTCCGTTTGAGCCAAAACATTCAATTTTCTGAAAGTAAAGGTATTCCAGATAGCAGGTAGAAAAAATTACTTTTTTAGAACATTGTAGGACATAACACCCAACAAAAACAAAACAAACAACTAATAATCAGCAAACTACGACCAACAATTATAGACAAAAATTATAGTTCCTCCCTTATTAAAACCACCAATTTACCTGTATACCTGATAAAATTATTAGGTTTACCTCCATCTCTTTCAATCAAATTTCGATTATATTCTCGATTGGAGGTGTACACCTATAATTTTTTGTTAAATTTTACGTTTGAAAATGAATGCTTATATACTGGCATTGTTTTAGATTTGTTTGAACAAACTGAGGATATATGAGATTCACAATAATTAACTTATTGGTTATTTTTTTACTATCGGTAAACGCTTTCGCTTACCAGAAGGCCGATGTACTTGCAAACGACAAAACGCCAGAGTTAAAAATAATGGAAGATAGTCTGAAGGTCCTGGGATTGAGTATGGTTCGGGACTCCTCTTACGAAGTAAGAAACAAAGCTAGGGAGGCATTCACCAAATTGTTTGTAGAAGCACTGAAATTGGAAAACTCTTTCAGTTATCCGTTTGATTCGTTAGAGACGATTTCCATTTTGTATCCAGAAAGCAGAGATTTCCGAATTATTACCTGGCAAGTTTGCGAGGACTCTCACAATTTTCATTATTACGGAGCCATTCAAATGAATAGTTCCGCCTTAAAGTTATTCCCACTTGTCGATCAGTCAAAAGATGTGGAATTGCCGATGCGTGAGGTACTTGATGCGGATAACTGGTATGGGGCGCTTTATTATAATATTAAAGAAGTCAAACACAAACGAAAAAAGTACTATCTGCTCTTTGGTTTTGATGCACACGGCTTGCATCAGCGAAAAAAACTCATCGATGTGTTAAGCTTCAAAAATGACGAGCCTACATTTGGTGCCCCAATTTTTGTAACTCGAGAAATTGAAGGCAAGGCGATGGAAACCCGTTCCCGATTTATTATTTCTTATAGTTCTTCCAGTTCTGTAAAACTCAACTTTGATCCATCTTTAGGGATGATTGTATATGACAATTTGATTCCTTTCCCTAGTCCTTATGATGAAGAAGGGATGAGTATGGTGCCGGATGGTAGTTATCGTGGGCTAGAGCAGCGAAAAAACTTATGGTTTCCAGTAGAACGATTGTACACACAAACCCAGGAAGTCGCTCCAAGACCAAATCCGATTTTGGATAATCGAAAAGGGAGAACCGGATTGCTAGGGCCTGGGAATAAATAATGCGTGAATATTGAAACGCTTATCGAACTGACATATTTTTAAACGCAGAAAGACGTAAAGGTTTTTAGCGAGTTAACTGCTTCGCTGATTTAGTACGAAGTACTTTCTACCTTTTATCAACTACTTTCTACCAATCAATACTTTTCAATACGCATGATTTCGATTCTTCTTTCTTGAGAGGCTTCTACACTGTAGATAGAATTTCTACGGTCGGAATAGACATCACTGATGCCTGCGGGAGCAGTTGTTTCTCCAAACGGAGTATCAACAAACTGGAATCTGCCAGATTGGACAAACTGTTTGAAAACGCCGTCTCTAAACTCATTAAAGAAATTTTTGGCACTCATTATTCTTCGATGTGCTAATGCGTAGTTGTAACTGGTCGGAGCTCTAGGACTAGTGAACCCTTTGACAGACACTTTCACTTTGTATCCTTCCATCAGCACTTTGAGTAGCTTTTCTGAAAAGATATATAAATCGTCGTAACCTTGACGAACTTTGTATTCAAAAAAGTCATTAACCTGGTAACTGTCGTCTAATACTCCTTTCGAATATTTAGTGATGTACTCCTCTTTCATGGAATAATACCAAAGGTAATGGCGTTCGTAGTTTTGTCTTGTCGTCCGGGCCACTGTGTTCGAATCAGGCTCATCATTGTGAAAATACAAGGTCACCGGCAGCATACGTTCTAACTCCTGAAAAGTTGTTTCTGTGGTAATGATCGGTGGCGCTGGCGTAGGCTTGTCTACTATGTCTGGTACTACGGTAACAGGTGGAGGTAGCGGTTTAGGGGGTACGACGACCACTGGATCTTTGGTCGGAGGAGCTTCTTTCACTATTGGTGGTTCTGGAGGGTTTTGCTTTGGAATCTGAACACCATATATATCATTGCAGCAAGCCTCTTCCTTTGTCAAACTTAGTGATCCCTCCCGATTGGAGGACAAAAATCCATTATAATTATCTTCATTAATCGTGTAATAGACATCATTGTAACTACTGTTGAGCGGGTATCCAACATTGATCGGCGTGTTCCAAGATTTTTGGCGGTATTTCGAGTTAAAAACATCATAACCTCCTAGCCCTTCATGCCAGTTGGAACTAAAATACAACGATTGCGAAGCGGTATGAAAAAAGGGCGTTATCTCGTCATCGATGGTGTTGATTGCCTTCCCTAGATTTACGGCATCTCCATAGTCACCAGCAGGTGTTATCAAACTATACCAAACATCCATTTTCCCTTGCCCTCCAGGTCTGTTGGAGGAGAAAAATAGAATTTCTTGCTGGCGAATGCTGTCATATCCAATATTAGGATGTGTAGAAGTATAGCCATCGAAATTGACCGTAGCGCCTAGTTCTTCTGGAGGCAGCCAGGTGTTGTCTTTTTTCTTTCTTACGAAGATGGTGCAGTTGATATCTGAACTATTTTCTCCTTGGCATTTGGTGAAGTACAAGCGACTGCCATCGGGGCTTGTGGTGCTATTTGCTGCGTGTTCTTCTTTATCTCCAAATCCTTTTTGTCGTTTGCCTTTTTCCTTATTTTCTGACAGGAGTAACTTTGCAAAATACCTGGTTTTACCGGTCTTTTTTTCTGTGATTTTAAAACTCATGGAAGAGTAATACAGACTATCTCCTACCTGATGTGGAGCAAACTCGGAGTAGGGGGTATTTACCTTGTCACCCAGCCAATTTACTTTGATGTCAATAGCATCTTTGATAATGGAAGGAGCCTTAGCACAAGCAAGAACTTCTTGCTTAGCTTTTAGATGGTAATAGCTTGTTGGGTCTTGATCGGTGGTCAAGTATTTATTGAATAATTTGCCTGCTTTTTCATATTCACCTAACTGTTTTTTGACGGTTGCTTGCCAGAAAAATAACAAGGGATACTTTTTTGTGTCCTTACCATACTCTACATATTTGTAGGCTTTATCTGCTTCTTTGAAAGCATTAAAAGATCGGCAGGCGTGGGCATATTTGTAATGCACATTCAGTTTACCTTTATTGATTTTAATGGCTTCTTTGTAATACTGTGAAGCAGCAAAAAACTCTTGGTCGTCCATGGCCTTATCTCCAGCACGCTCATAGGCCTTCAAGGTCTGCGCATTCCCTGAAAAGGAAATCATAAATAGCAATAAGAGTAGGGTTACTGTTCTTTCCAGAATCATATGCTCAAATTCTAAAATATTGGACAGGACTTAAATGGATTAATAGATTTTACTTTTCTGATAATATAGATCAACCCAAGTTCAGGGCCACCATTTCTGTTGGTTGCAATTTTTAATGGGGAAATATTGATGTCATAGCTAAATCCGACGCGCAAATTGTTGTATTGCAGTCCCACAGACGGAATAACCGCATCACCAGGCCGATACCAACTCCCAATCATCAATCCGACTTCCTTGCCTCTGTCTACACTTAAATGGTATTTAAAAGAAGCACCTGCTACCATTTCCTGGTAAGTTCCTTGTCGTTGGTATAGGAATGCGGGCATAAAATCTACGACTGTTCCCAGTTGAAAACTAGCATCAATATTGCCGGACCACTTTCGCGCTAAGCGAACATCCTTCGAATCAAAAAACGACACTTTGGGCGTTGTCAAATGATGCAATGCACCACCAATATTGAAGTTGGTCCGTTCTGTCAGCTGAAAACGCCAATTAACGCCAACATTCGCATCATTATAAATAAAACTTTGACTTGGAAAATTCTCCTCTGTATTCAATGTAGGATCAAAAATGTCTCCATTGAATTGGCTGTCAAAGGTCAGATCATCTGTTTTGAAGCTGCGCTGGCCCAGGCCAATTTGACCACCGATAGAAAAGAAATTGCGCTTATTGATTTTTTGAGCATAGGCCAGAGAAGCAATAATATGCATCGAACTCAGCTTGGAATCTCCAGCCCGGTCATAATTAAATTGTAAGCCAGCTCCCATCACATTATCTCCAATTCTTCCATCCAATATCTTAGAGTCGAAGGACCCTGAAACTGTGGTATAGGGCACAGGAACAGTAAACCATTGATACCGGTAGTTGGCAGCAAAACGCATATCGCCATTAAAGACACCTGTTAACGCAGGATTTAGGTTTAAAGGAGATAAATAAAACTGGGAATAATGAATATCCTGGGCTTGCAGTCCCGCTGCAAACCAGATCATGATTCCTATGTAAATTAATCGTTTCATTTATCTTAGTAAGGTTACATTTCCTTTCTTAAAATATTCTTCATTATTTAAACAGCGCAATTTGAGGTAGAAGGCATAAACATCTGGGCTGAGCTCCTTGCCTTTGAAAGTACCATCCCACCCTATCGTCAAATCTGTCGTTTCAAACATCAATTCTCCCCATCTACTATAAACCGCAAAGTAGACTTCCGTGACGGCATTTGCTCTGACAAACAATACATCATTTGCACCATCGCCATTTGGAGTAAACGCATTCGGAACAAAAATGTAAGGCTCATCACAAATAAAGGCCCGAACAAAGACAGTAATCGTATCTACATTTGCACAACCAAATTCATCCATAATAAACAATTCATACGTCGTTGTTTCTAGTGGGGATGCTTGTGGGTTGTAAATATCTATCGCGGTAAGTGAGGGGTCTGGTGTCCATTCGTAAGTATAATCAGGATCCAAAGTCCCCATCAGTTGCACCGTTTCTCCAGGGTAGATATTATTTTGATCTACCGTAAGTTCAAGTGGCGGGGCCAGGCTCGAGACATCTACCCCAACCTGCACACTATCTACACATCCATATTGATTAGTCGCTGTCACCCAATAGTTGGTGGTAACAGTTGGAGCAATAGTTATAGTAGAGGTATTTTGTCCAGTAATAATTCCTAGATTAGGTGTCCAGATATAAGTCAACTGATCAGAAGGATTCAAATTAATTGCTTCGAGAGAAACCGTATCTCCTCTGCAGACAAGGACGTCTTCTGCCGTTATTTCGACTTCAGGATAAATAATCTCTACTTCATCTTCAAGAAAACAGCCAAATTCATCATAAGCTCTTACATAGAAGATGTTTGATCCTTCAGTGAGGGTAACTGGCACATCCAAATTCCCGGCAGGATTCAAAACATTTGCAAAAGAAGGATCATCCGACCACACAACCAGGCTTGAATTTAGTTCATTGGCTTGCAATAAATAGGACGGTATACAGGTAGTGGCATCTAACCCCGCATCAATGGATAAAGGAGGAGGCACTACTACCGTTATTTCTTGTTCTACGGTGCAGGTATCAAATGGATTTATGGTGGATACAAATGCGGTGTAGGTGGTTGTTTGCGTTGGGCTTGCTATAGGATTGAAGGAAGTTGGATCACTCAAACCAGTCGGTGGCATCCAGTCATATTCGTAGTTTGGATTGCCAGTTGGATTTAGCTCGATGGGTGCTGCTTGGGTGCAAAGCGTTAGGCTGTCTACCTGAATGATAACAGGCTGTCCAAATTCGATGACCTCAGTTGCCGTACTTGTGCAGCCATTTGCTGCAGTCACAACTAATTCAATCGTATAAGATCCCGGAGTATCGTAGACTATAATCGGGTTTTGCATGGTAGAGGTATCCCCATTCCCAAAATCCCAATACCATTCTTCAATTATACTAATATCGTCTGTTGAGATATCAATAAAATCAATAACAATGCTGTCTTCACAATTTTCATATTCTACCGTAAAATCAACATCAAGCGATTCATATTGTAAATAGACTATTTGGGTCGAAGTGTCGGAACATTGCTGCCCAGGTCCTGTAATTAATACGACTTCATATCTTCCAGTATCGGGATAAATGTAGGACGGATTGGAAAGGGCACTGGTATCACCATTGGTTGTCGGATCACCAAAATCCCATTGAAACACATTAGATCCTTGGCTTTGATTATCAAAATTGACAGAAAAAATATCGTTACTACAAATAATTTCTGGTGTAAAAAAGGAAGAAACAATCTGGAGTTGACAATTACCTATATTGTATTGAAAATCTCTTTTTGTGGTGGAAATTAAAACGCCATTTCTGTATTCTTCTGCGCAAACTCCAACTACATATTGGCCTACACAACAGGGAGTTCCTGTCATCAATCCAGAATCAAAGTCTACAGCCAATGCTGTTCCACCCAGCATATTAGCAGTTCCGAAGGGTGGAGACACGTATTGCACCGAATCATAGGCAGGATTGAAAGGAGGTTGTGGTCGGACACCACAAGGTTGAGGTGTGCAATTGTAAGCCCCAAAGGACTCCGCCCCATCAAATGGAGCACACATTTTATAGACAACAGAATCTCCATCAATATCTATCGTAGAATGGTCAAAAATAATGGGCAAACCAGCACAAATATATATCGGTGGCCAGTTCTTGAAGTATGCACTATTGTTGCACCCTAGCAACCCGTCTTCTGTAATTGTGCTATGCAAGGTAATCCCAGTACTATCCGGCTCTACAATATTGAGGATCGTTCCGTTCCTGCAACAACGTTGATGAGAGAATTGATACCCACCCGGAATAAATGGCAAAGAGACCGTATCAATATAAGTCGCCCGATGCACACAGGCAACAGGTGGTACTACAAAACAAGGATCATTCAGAAATCCAGGCAAGGTATCGTCCGCCATCAAAGGGACACGAAGATCATATACCAGGTTGTTATTCACATCAAAAACACCAATAGCCGCTGGTGTATCAAAATACGGGACCCCATTTATACAATCTCGATATACGGTCATGTAGATTTCATAATCGTCATTCCCTAAGCACCGATAGTTGATTTCACCTCCTACAATATGCGTTGCAGCCATCCTGACTGGCAGGAAAAGGATAAGCAAAATTCCGAATGTTAGAATTTGTCGCATAAAGGGGGAATCAGAATATTATGAGTTAAGCTTCTCGCAAACTACTTCTTTATTTTTCTAATATCGAAAAATAAATAATTTTTATGATAAATGATAGCCAGTACGATAGATATTTCAAGTTTGTCTTAGATTAGCTACTTCTATTTTTTTAAACACCGCTCTGCACCTTATAAAAATTAAGAATTAGTCTACTTAAAAAGTCGATTTTTAGAGCACACCTAACAAATACATATATTCCTATAATAATGTTGCTGTTTGCACTCGTTTTACATGGGGAGCAGTAGTTATTTCAAATTAAAGACAACTGAACGTACTCTTTTACTTACGCTGCCGTCGGGCATTTTTTCTTCCAGGATTTGTGCTTGCGCATTTTCCAATTCAAAAACTTCTTTCATATTGTTGATGCTTCCGCATGGAACATTGTTTTCTTTTAGCTTACGCAGAATGGATTGTGCTTCAAAATGGGCTACCGCTGTGGTTAGTTTCTCCTTGAGCAATCCTCTGTTTTTAACCCGTTGTGCATTGGTTTTAAAAAGTGGATCAGTACTTAGGGATGCAACGTTTAGGCAGGAACAACAAGATTGGAATTGCTTGTCTGTACCTACGGCTAATAAAACTGGTTTATTGTCACTACTCAAAAATATATCTCCATAAGGTGCAATGTTTGGATGTTGGGTGCCCATTTTTTGAGGAATGTGCTCTCCCATCAACCAATTAGTCGCCTGATTGGCCAGAGAGGAAATGGCTGCATCAAACAAGGAAGTGGTGACCAGACTGCCCGCTCCTGTCCTCATTTTATGGATGAGTGCGACCAGGACTCCTTCTTTCAGTTGGTGGGCGGCTAACAAATCAATGAGTGCGACGGGCATTTTGACGGGCGGCCGTTCTGGCTCTCCATTCATATACAAAAATCCTGTTTCCGCTTGTAAAACCACATCAAATGCTGGCGTGGGATCATTTGATCCGTAGGCGGTGATTTGCCCATAGATGAGGCTAGGGTTTATTTCTTTTAATTGGTCGTACGACATTCCTAGTTTTTCGGCGGAACTCATTTTGAAGTTACTGATGACAATATCTGCCTCTTTGATCAACTCGCGAGCTTGATTTTGGTCCTGAGGTGTTCGTAAGTCAAGGAAAATGGATTTTTTGTTCCAGTTGACGCTGCAGAAATAGGCCGAATGCTTGCTTGTTGGGTCTTCGGAAGGGAGCTTCCATTTTCTGGTGACGTCACCTTCGGTGGTTTTGTTTTCAATTTTGGTCACCTGGGCGCCCAGCTCGCTGAAGAATAGACCAACAGCTGGTCCTGCTAGCACACTTGCCAGTTCGACTACTTTCAAGTCCTTAAAAAATTGATCCTGCACGTGGGGTGATTTTTAAATTTTGAAAATTGGGCATCTAACTTACTACTTGAATTGGCAAGTAAACCAGCTAATAATCCACATAAAACTCAGGTGCATCAAATGTATAAGTCACCATGATTTCATGATTGAATCCAAGGTAGGAATGGTAGTCTGAAAAATGGAAGCTAAAGGCGTAGCTTAATAAGGCGCGTTGTGCCATCTTTACTCCAAACTCAGCCATCATGGTTTTGGAGGTAGAATAGCCAAGTCCGGCGACGATGATATTATCGAAGGTAAATTTAGCATTGAAATCGACATTGACAGGTGAATGGATCGCGTATTTGGCCCAAACGGAAGGTTCAAAGACGTGTTCTTCCTGAGGGCCGAATTTGTATTTGTAGCCGCCCATCAAATAAAAATGAGCAATCCTACGAATCTCGGACATTCCATTGTCCCCTTCAAATTTTGCGTTGATAGATATCGCTTGTGGAATGGATGCTCCAAAATAATAGTTATCGGTATAATAGACAACTCCTAAACCAGCATCAGGTATTATTTTAGAAACGTTATTAATGAAAATTGCTTCATCATCCGGTTCATCCGTTATCAGTTCGGCACCATTCAGTCGAAATTGATAGATCCCTGCAGAAATACCAAAGGACAAACGTTTGGCCTTCCTCCGGTCAAAATCAATATGGTAGGAATACATCAAGTTGAGGCCGAGCGAAGAAGTAGGACCGGTGCGATCGAACATAAAATAACCTCCCAAACCCATATTTTCATCTTCTAGAAAGTGTCTGTAGCCAGCTGTTGCTGTTTCTGGACCTCCTGGTATCTGTTGCCATTGTCGGCGGTAGGTTGCGTTGGCTTCCAGGCGCTCATCGACAGCGGTCAATGCGGGATTGATTACAAAGCCGTTTTGTCTGTATTGACTAAACAGGGGCAATTGCTGCGCTTTTAGCTCAGCTACAAAAAGAAGAAGTATTATTGGAAGGTATAGCTTCATTTTGTTTTTGTTGAGGTACCTAGTAGACAATGGTCAATGGACCTTTGAACGTTTGGTTTTCTCCATTTACAACGACATTCAATATAAAATAATAGGTTCCTCTCGGTAGTGGTTTCCCTTGAAAGGTGCCATCAAATTCATCAATATAAGGCTTCCCAGAGTACAGTTTATCGCCCCATCTGTTCAAAACAACCACCTCATTGTCAGGAAATGCATCCAGGTAACTAATATGCCAGGTATCGTTTTTTCCATCTCCATTTGGTGTAAATGCATTTGGTATAACCACTCCCCCATTATCAATCGGCAATACCATAACAAAAACAGAGGCAGTGTCCAAACATCCTTCCAGACTTTCCCCCAATACAGTGTACAAGGTGGTAGAATCTGGTGTCGCAACCGGACTAGCACAATCATCACAACTCAAGGAACCACCAGGTGTCCAAGTATAAAAATCCGCCCCTGTTGCTTCTAGCGTAACACTGGTTCCCTCAAAAATGGTCGTATCTGTAGAGGCCTGAACATTCACCTCAGGAAATACAGAAATTAATAATGTATTACTAGGAAAATCACAACCAGTTGTCGAAGCGATTACTTGAATAGAATCTCCATCTGCAAAATCAGTAGTTACAAAGATATTTGAGGTCCCTGTTTGCTGAGTTATATCATTGACTTGAAATTCATAATTTTCGAAGCCTGGGCTTGCAGTGAAGTCGATAGAGGATCCTGCACAAACTCCTGGTGCAGAACTCTGCAATTGCACAGATTGGGTATTATAGTTAATATAAATGACGTTGCTTTCGATGCCACAATGATCACCAAAACCAGAAACCTTCACGGAATCTCCATCCATCAAATCCGCTGTAGTATAGGTATTCGAGGTATCACTTTGGACGACGACGCCATTCACCCAAAATTCAAAAAAAGGTTGCGGAGGGCTAGCAGTAAACGTTATTGGTCCGCCTTCACAAAATTGGGTGGTACTTGATTCTAATAAAAGGGCCTCAAAGAATAAAAAGACCTGAATCTGATTGCTTTGATAGGTGCAGTTTGCATCACTAGCAATAACAAATACAATATCCAGTGTAGACAAGGTGTCGGTAATATAGGTACTATCACTCCCGGATTGGACAAGGGCAAAATTCACATAAAAATCATAATTAGTAAATCCTTCAGTAGCAGTAAATATCAACGTATCGCCAAGGCAAAATTCAGAAGGAATATAGTTGGGATCAAAGCCAAGAATATTCATCGTTAAATCTAGTGTCGCTTGATGTAAATTTACAGTGATCGTATCGCTAATATAGGTGCAATTGTTATCGGTAGCGTGCACGCTAACCTGATCGCCATCCAACATTCCCGTAGAGGTAAAAATGTTATTAGTCCCTGTCTGAGCAAGGCCTCCGTTGATAAAAAATTCATAGGTATTAAACCCTGAGGACGCAGTAAACGTGAAGGGATCGCCTGCACAAGCGATTAGCATATCTACCGACAAATCAACCGTATTCATAAATAAGTTTACTTGAATACTATCACTTTCATAATCGCAATTGGCGTCGGTTGCAATGACATGCACATTGTCAAGGTCGGCTAATGGAGTCGAAAAGGTATTGAGTGACCCGTTTTGAGCAGAAACTCCATTTATTTGAAAATCGTAATTGAAGAATCCAGCGGTCGCTGTAAAATTGAAATTCTCGCCTTCGCAGGCTATTAATTGGTCGACGGTTAGATCGACTTGGTTTTGGTAGATGGTTATTGGAATACTGTTACTTTCGTAATCACAATTGGCATCTGTGCCGATTACAGAAACGACATCTCCGTCATTTAGAGCACTTGTCATATAGATAGCTGAGGTGCTACTTTGCACGGAAATCCCATTGACTAAAAAGTCATAATTAAGAAACCCTGTACTTCCGGTGAAAGTAATGGTTTCATAGGTGCAGGCTGAATTCATGGAAGCATTCAGCACAATCGAATTCATAAAAATCTGAGCGGTGATCGTTCTTGAATAATAGATGCAATCTGCGCTTTCGATAACAGCTTGCACTTCGTCTCCATCGTTTAGGATGCTGACAAAAACACTATCTGGCCCACTTTGTTGAAGAGCATCATTCACATAAAAATCATAATTCAAAAATCCCGAATCTGCAGAAAACGTGAAGGTCTCTCCATCACACACTGGATTGCTGACTACTTGTAGATTTAAGGAATCTGCGACACTGGCTAGCGCAAAAGCTGGATGTGTGAAATCAGTGATAAAATTGGTAGACTCTAGAAAAGTCTGCAGATATGCGGGGTTTGTACCAGACGTAACATCGCCAGTTATTTCCCATTTAGGGTCATTTTGCCAGTGAGCGATGCTGTCCCATACTCCATCGGCTGCTTGTATGAAATGAATTTTGACCTTTGCAGAATCACCTCCTTGCATATCGTAAATTCGGTGATAGAACGTTGGATTGATCTCACAAATACTGCTATCTCTGATTGCTCGGTCATAGCCTTCTGTTGTCGCATCAACATTGGCCATTCTTACTTTAAAAGTGGAAGATCCAGCGGTTGCCTTTTGCAGATCTACCGGACGAAATCGTGTCGTACCAAGGGACGACCCCACTGGAAAGGAGTACGGCAGAGCAACATCCATGTGCCGTAACAATCCACCACTTTGCAGACTGCTTACAAAACCTCCCTGTTGCGTTACCGCACTAGTCGAGGTATTAAAAACATGAACTGTGTTTGTATTTAAATTGAATTCTCGGTCATTGAGTCGCAGGAAACCATCAACATAAACGTCTAAATCGCCGTACTTTATTCCAGTACCTTCCAACCTTAAGTCGTAAAATCTGGTAATATCTGTGCCTTGAATACGTTGATTGGCACTCTTTAAGATGACAACACCTTCTCCCTGACTGGTAAACGCTTCATTTCCTGCATTATTGACCCAATCTTCAAAAAGGTAAATGGTGTCACTATTATGAAAAATGCCATTATTGGAGTTAATCACATCACCATGTACAGACATAAATGCCCCACCCTTGATGGAAATCAGCCCACCATTGTTACTTAAAGGCTGTTGGGCCTGAGCAACTATGGAGAATAGCATCACTATGAATATGAAAATTAATCTCTGCAAATGGAGTTTTCCTTTTGAAAAACTGAATTTAGCAAATATTTTTTCTAATTTGGATAATTCTTAGAAATTAAACCCCGAATTGATCTGATGATGAGTAAAACTCCCTTTTTTTTGAAGGCGTTCTCCATTTTATTAATATTCTTCTGTGTTTTTGTAAATGCAGAGGGTCAAGTTGGTATCAATATCTTAGTTCCAGATACCAGCGCTATTCTCCAATTGGAATCCACTGAAAAAGGATTTCTGCCTCCGCGGCTTACCGATACTCAAAGAGATGCTATTTTTCAGCCTCACCAAGGCTTGGTCATTTTTAATACTACAGACAGCACCCTACAAATATTTAACGGGACTTGCTGGTTGCGATCTTTTCAGAAAAATTGTGATGACTGTTTTTTCACCATGACCTCTAGTAGCCAGGCGGATACAATTGATCGGATTATCACGGATTCTGTGGCGATTCAACTGACGATCAATCAAAATGTTGGAACGCCTCAAAACCTTGGTTTTACTATAATAAATCCCTTGCCACTTGGTGTAACGTATACTATTGTTAACAATCCACAGTTTTCCTCTGGAGTGGTCGATGTGGTCTTTCATGTGACAACGTTTACTCCTGCAGGCACTTTTCCAATAATCATCCAGGGAGTTTGTGGGACTTCTTTGGTCAATTTTGTTTATGGGTTGACTATTTTGCCTTGTTATGAAGTGGATGTTATTAATAGCACCGTAAAATATGATTTAGCAACTGACTTGTTTGCTACTTATCCCAGTTTACCAACAAATCAACCAGTTTGTGTGATTTCGAATATTGGAAATGGAGTGACTATTTCAAGTGATACGACGCTAACTGCTGCTTATACAACTGGTAATTTGCCAGCTGGTTCTGTTGTGGCGATTGTGAATAATGGAAATATTATTGGGCGTGGTGGAAATGCAGGTATCGCTTTTGATCCAGCAAATGGATTAACCGGAGAAGGCAGGGATGGAGGAACGGCGATTGATCTTACTATGAATGCGTTTGTTTTAAACAACTTCAATATATATGGTGGAGGTGGTGGTGGAAATGCGATGGCTTTTGCAGTAAGTCAGCCGATTGGCCCTATTAATCTTGGAATTTTCCTAGGTTCTGGTGGTGGCGGTGGTGCTGGAGACGGTCATGCAGGAAAGGAACCGCCGTTTGTCGTTGGACTTTCTGTTTATGCAGATGGACAACCTGCTACAGGCGGCCAATTTGGCCTACCAGGAGTTGGTGGATTATTGACCTATCCTGTTAGTTTTTCGCTAGGAGTTGCCAGTATTGATTTGGAGCCAAATACACGAGGAGGAGACGGTGGCCCCTACGGTTTCCCAGGAACGCAAGGCACATTTAATGTAGATGTTGGGGCGACCATTCAGATTGGGCCATTTCAAGTGCCATTTGGCCCATTTCCGATTCCTATACCGGTTACTCCACCGGCGGCGGGAGACTCTGGTTATGCAATCAAACGGAACGGGAATACAGTGAATATCCCTGACAATAGTTATAACACCTCGTTTTTAAAAGGAAAAGTAGGCAATTAATAAAGTATGAAACAACGATCTATATTTAATACTGGGCTTGTCGTCGTCTTTTTGTTCTTAGGAGCACTTCAGCAAACTGTCATCGGACAATCCTTTGAAGGGATCATTGACCTAGTCATTACTAACGAACAAATCCAAGAAGAGACTAAGATTGAATGGCATAAAAAAGGAAACAATCATCGGCTAAATATTCAGTCGACGACTCCCGGCTTTACTTATACTTATGTAGTTCTACTTAAATCCGGTTCAGGGGTTATGGAAATGCTTACAGATGTGGAGGGCACTAAAAATGTATACACCATTCCACTGGAAAAAATCAAGGTAACAGATTTACCATTGCCAGGTGCTAAACAAACAATTTCCAAAGAGGAAAATACAGTTTCAGGGTTCAACTGTCGTCTGATGGATGTCAATAGTAATGTTGGGAATGTTACGTATTGGCTGACGGACGATGTAGAAATCTCTTTAAATGAGTTCCCTTCCTTTTTGAGAACAGCCAACTATTTCAAATACCTTGAAGTTCAACAAATAAAAGGTGTTCCAGTTAAAATTGTATCTACCGACGAAAATTACAAGCCCCATTTCACTCAAACAATAACCAGCATCACCAAAGAGAAGATTAACGATTCCATCTTTTCAATTCCTAGTGGTTATGAACCAAAATAGTAACCAATCATACAACTTTCAATTTAGCAGCTTGCTCAACTAGAGTAAACAATTAGGCAAACATCCTTTCTAGTCAGTACGATATATCTATGAACCCGTAGCGCATCTTCTAAACGTTAAATATTGGTTAATAAATGACTTGTAAATACCGTTAAACGAGTTTCTGTCCTTTTTGAGAACAGCCAACTATTTAAACTCCAATAAGCTCAACAAATACAAGGCTTTCCAGTTAAAATCGCATCTACTGACAGTAGTTCTTAGCCTCATTACACCAAAACCATTATTAGCGTAAAAAAGACACCCTTACACGTCGCTAACTGCTCTATAACAGGGAATTACGCCCCAAAAATAAACTAGATTTCACGTATATATTCTTTATTCCTGCAAATTAAGTTAACTCCCTCGTTTTCAGGCCCCCTATTGCCTTTTGCGAATAAAATCCGTAAATTAATTAGAAGAAAGAAATGAAACCTTAACAAAACCTTACCGTACAAAATAATAATTTACATCAACAAGCATCCTTAAAATAAAACACAATAAAGGAGGTTTCAAATCGTTTTAGTATCAAATTCCTTAATCTATTTTTTACCATTAAAATTTTATGAAAAGATGACCCTTTATTTTGACAATACTTAGATCAACTAAACACAAAAGGCATGAAAAATCTAGTTATCATTCTAATCGGCATGCTATGTTCCTCAGCGATTGCCATTAGTCAGGAAGTTATATCTCCAAGTGATATGCGAAAAATAGTCAACGAGTCTAAAGTCGGCTATGAATTTACCCAATTTGAACACCAATACACTTACCTAGACCTTACACTAGTTAATAATGGAATGGTTTTACACCAAACAGGTTCCAATATTTCTTTGGCTGAATATGCAGACTTAGAAAGTTATGATGTAAAACATATTCTTGCAGATGCGGAACTAGCAGTTAAAGAAGAAAAATTTACAAAAGCACGAAAAGCCTACAGCAAAGCACTGCATGCCATGCCTTCCCATTCGCAGGCCATGGTTTACATGGGATACACTTATGAGCTGGAAGAGAACCGTCCAGAAGCTAAAAAGTGGTACCATCTAGCTATTGAAGAAAATTTTATCAACTATGAGGCACACAGTGCTCTTGCCAGAACTCTAATGGGAGAAGGCAAATTTGAAGAAGCCCTTGAATCAGCCCTTGTAGCACACATTCTAAATAAGAATGATGAAAAATTATTAAATGACGTAAATCGAATCAGTCGATTTTTAGGGAAGAATTATGCTTCCTGGCACTTTACTCCTCAATACCATTTGATTGGTGGGGAAAGTGGTTCAGTAAAGGTACAGTACAACGGCACGCCCTGGAAGTATTATGGTTTGTGCAAAGCATTCTGGATGTTTGAACCTGGATATCGTGAAAAACAAATAGATGGTGTGTTTGACGATTATGATATGATGGAAGAAAGGGAATGTATGAGCAGAGCAGAATTAGCTTATGATCAAATACAAGGTGATCCTAAGCTAAAAGAGGAAATCTTTCCGGCAATGTATGCCTACAAAAAATCTATCTCCCATGATTTGTCCTATGAGTATATTTTATTCGAAATTGAGATGCAGGAAAATCCATATTTGGGCTCGACTTTGACAAAGGGAGAAATTGAAAAGATTAAAGATTATATCATGGCTGTTCGCTTGGTGGATTCTACTGCAAAGTATAAGAAAGTTTAGGTTTTTATACGAGAAGGTGTGAATGATTGAGTTTGTGGAGCGCGAGCATTTTTATACGCAAAGAGGCGAAGGCGCAAATGGATGCACAGAGAAAAAGGATTGTAATGGAGGTTTAGGAAACGCGAAGAAACGTGAAGAAGTTAGCTACGCTAATTTTTGCTCTCCTATCTGACAATGAATTGGTCTCTCCATCCGAAAGCTCGACTTCTCTTCTTACAGCAGCGATCGCTCAGTCCCCAAGGATGGGCCGCTCTTCAATTACAGCTTATCAAATTTAGAGAGTTCATACTTTTCTATAACGTGGACTAACTGCTTGTCATAATCAGGCGAATCCAGATAGCCAATTTGGTGGAGCGCCTTTGACCATTCATGGTAGTTGGTTGTGGGGAATCGGTTTAGGTACTTGTATTGCCCTTTGGTAATGTAGGTACTGTGATCTCTAAAGCTTTGCCAGGCAGTTTTGTAGGTTCTTTGGCACTTTCCTGAATAGTTTCGTTTGCCCTTCTTCCAGTCCTCTGTGCAGGGTAGTTGAAAATAGTTATTAGAGGATTTGGCAGCTTTAGATTGTCCTGCGGCGCTTGACAGTAAGCCCTGGGCTAGAATGATTGAAGCCGGGATCCCAAACTTATGCATTTCACCGACCGCAACTTTAGAAAACCGATTGATAAACTGGTGGTGCGTTCGCTCTTCAATCGTCATCAATTCTTTTGTTTGGCGGACTGCTGGAGCTGGTGCAGTTTCTTTAGGGATACTTGGCGAATCGAAAAGGGAGAACGGGTTGACAAAAGTCATGTTTCCCTTTGCTATTGGCAATTTCTTAGTGGTTTTTTGGGTGATCTTATTATTTCTCTGTGATTTGAGACTGGAAGGCTCTTTATCTAAATTGGGTGCCTGTACTTCTTCTTTTGGTGCCTCTGATGAGTTTAAGGTAAGACTCAAACTCCAATCATTTTTAACAACAATAGCACAAAATAGCAGAAATAAAGAAATAGAAAACCAGTTGTTCTTACCAAAGGACAATACGTCCTTGATTTGTGTTGACTTTTTCATATCGTATAACAATTATGGGTTAATTCAAGTTTGAAATTGAGATTAAAGGGAACAATTCCAAACAGTTACACGACAAATGTAAACTATTTTGGTTCAATAAAGCAAATTAAAACCAAATTATTTTAACCAATTTGGTTTTACTACGCGTTACGAAACCTCATAAAACAAAATTAACTAACTGATATCAAGTCAATTACCAATAAAACCCAAAATGTTGTTTTTGTTTCAAGAATAAGTGAAATAGGGAAGACAAGCTTAGCCTTTTGTCCTGAATCCCCTATTCACTGGACCTGAGAAAGGTATTCTATTTAAGAATTCGGTCTCAAATGTGAGGATTGTAATCTGAGGTTACAAAGCAAACAAATGTTACTAATGGTTACAACCAAATCTTGCATAATAATAAGGATTAATTGCTATATTTCACAATTATTCTACTAAAAATGCGACACCAATACGTCTAATAAATTGGTAATCGGTTTCCTGTTTAATCTACTTCAAATGTCAATTCTACGTCGTCAGACACAGGATGAGACTGGCAGGTTAACACAAATCCGTTTGCCACTTCGTCATCATCCAAAGCAAAACAAGCATCCATTTCGACTTTCCCTTTGATCACTTTTGCCATACAGGTAGCGCAGGCACCACTTGTACAAGAATAAGGTGCATCATATTCCAATCTCAACATAACGTCCAGAATAGATTCGCCAGAAGGAACAACAATTTCATGCCTTTTTCCTTCCAGATGGACGATGACCGTTTTGTCGCCGCCAGCTCTCGCTGGTTTTGCTCCACCTTCATGCGGAATTTCCTGACTGCTGAATAGCTCTATAAATATCTTTTCCTTGTCGATTCCCGCTTGTTCCAGTGCGTTTTTTGTCACTTGCATCATAGGACCAGGCCCGCAAATAAAATAAAGCGCCTCTCGTCCGGTTGCTGGGTGAGCCGTTAGGAATTCGTTGATTAGTTGCGGGTTGACTCTGCCTGACTTGCCCTCCCAGGTTACTTTTTTCTTTTGAAACATTCCCATGAAACCTCCCTCTTTTACAAAAGGCGGATTTTCCAGGATGTGTTCAACAATCAATTGACCCGAGAAGCGACTTAGCATTGAATCCAGCTCCTCATTGAAGATAATGGATTCTTTATTGCGATTGCCGTATAAAAGATGGACGACGCTTTGTGGTTCTTTTTCCAACACAGATTTGGTGATTGACATAAGCGGAGTGATGCCGCTTCCTCCACCAAACAAATAATATGCTTTTCTATTTTCTTCATTCAACTCTGCGGTAAATCGTCCATTTGCGGGCATTACATCAATCGTATCGCCTACTTTTACAGAGTCATTTACATGATTGGAGATGAGCCCTTTAACCACTCTTTTAATAGAAACGGTTGGCAAGGAGTCGGTGATTGGGCTACTAGAGAAGGAGTATGCTCGTCGCACTTCTTTTCCACCAATATTAAACTTCAAGGTAAGATACTGACCTGGCTTATATTTGAAAATCTCTTTTAAGTCTTCCGGGATGTCAAAGGTCAATGAAACAGCATCCTTGGTTTCTTTCTTCACATTTGCCACTTTCAAGGGATAAAACTGATTGTTCGTACTCATGTTTAGTTGTTATTCTTTTTTAAATATTCCTTTGCTTTTGATCAAAAAATAATCATTTATTGCATGATGCAAAGATAATTCATTGTCAATTAAAAATTGAGGATCTGACAAAGCAGTTATAAACACTCTATCAGTAAGGGCTAACAATTTAGGATCAAAATCGTTTAAAATTCCTTGCTGAATTCCTTGTTCATAGAATTCGCGCATCTTATCCGTGGCGTAAAACATAAACTGGAATACTTTTTTCCAAAGTTCGGGATACCAATCCTTTAAATCGAGTAAAAAATTGTTGGAGATCCCTGCAAGGTGCACGGAACCTACTTGGACCGCCTGAAAATAGCGTTGTTCGTAGGGAATACTTTGATCAAAAAGAGCTTCTTCAAATTCGGCGACTTCCTGAATTTTGAAATCTACGACGGCTTCCAGAATTTGTTTTCTGGACTCAAAGTACTTGTATAGTGTTGCTTTGCTAACGTTTAGTTCCTTTGCAATGTCAGAGGTCGTGCTCTTGATAAGGGAACCATCAAGATACTTTGGAGAAAGCTGTTTTATCCACTTTGCCCGAATTTCAGGATTATCTGTTCTTTTTTTATTTGTCGGCTTCCTGCCCATTTCGCAAAAATAAAGGATAATATTTTATTAGGTGAATAAAAAAAATTATTTTCGGATGATTAAGGAATGGTTCTTGCTGAAACTACCATAGTTCCTATATTTATTAACCTATTAATAAAAAAATATTTCATGAACAAATTAGTATACATTATAATGGTATTTGGAATTCTGCTGGTGATTTCCTGCGGGAAAGACGATGATGGTAAAACTCCAATCGACACTACTATTGATTGTAACACCATTACCTATTCGGGGAATATTAGCAGCATGATCAATTCAAATTGTGCAACTGCAGGTTGTCATAATGGTGGTGCATTAGGTGATTTTTCTACTCATGCCGGATTGGTTGGTATTGCTACCGATGGTAAAATGGCTAGCCGAGTGTTAACAATTCAAGATATGCCTCCTGCCGGAGGGTTAACCAGTTTACAGCTTGGTCAAATCCAATGTTGGATTAATGCTGGAGCTCCTGACAACTAGGAATTATAGAACTCCACTTTATAAAAAATTTAAAAAGCTATACAGAAATGTGTAGCTTTTTTTGTTTTAGGGAGGTTGGTTTAATTAAAAAATATCAACCAATCTGTAGTGAAGGGAATGTTATGCTTGGGAATGGTGGTTGGAAAATCAGATCAATTTCAATTGTACAACTAAAAGTTAACGCCTTACATTACTACAAACAATCATTCGTATTGGCGATATTCATTAAATTATTTTTATATTTAAGTAATTCTACATTTAACCCAACGCCCAATGCCCAGAATCTCCATAAAACAACGTCCATCGAAACAGTGGCTGCGCCTTGAAATCTCTTGGTTGATCCAGCATCAATTTATTGAGCGGGACGTTATAAAACAAGGAGAAATCTCTTGGCCTGACGGCAGGCACCTCACCTATGAAGCTTGCTATCTGGAAGATGAAAAATGGGTCCAATTAGACTACGAATTCAAGGATCAGAACCAAGATTGGATTACACAAGAAGTCCTAGTGCACATAGACCTAAAACCAAGCAATCTGGGTACTGGAGAAATTCCGTTTTTTTTATGTCCTGCAACGGGCAAACATTGTAGAATACTTTATCACGGACACCAATTCCCGGGATGGAAATGCAGGAAAGCCTATTCCAAAAGAGCGATCACCGGGCAAGAAGCACTCGAACCCAATTTAGAACGGTACAATGTCCAGTACTGGAAACTAAAGCGTTCTCCCGAATTTCTCGAACTAGAAAGCAAGTATCAACAACCTAATGTAAAAACTACCTACAATGGCCAAAAAACACATTGGGTACTGCAATATGAACGTATGAAAAAAGAAATTGCCCAACTCGATAAGATGAGATGGATAGAACGGAAAGCTGATATGCGAAAAATGGAGGTATTGATGTAAATGACGATCATTCCACCAAGGAAACAAGAAAATTCTGAGCAATTTCATAGACCGGTTCGACATACTATTTTGAGGCCAAAACCACCACCAAATGAGAACATTGAACCTATTATTCTTTATTATTTTAATCTACCTTTTTAGCGGATGCCAGGAACCAGAGGAAGAACTCGAGTTATTACAAGGAGAAATCACCAATGAACTGCATCAGGCAAATGTTGGTAAAATTATGTTTCTGGATAGAGATATTCCTTATGAAGACCTTACCCAAAAAGACTTTATCAACTCCTTCCAAATGACGCCTGGAGCAAGATTGGATGCTAGGCTATATTTGAAAGAAACGCGCACCTGGTCGCTGCATCAACTTGCCCCGGAACTTACCGCCAATCAACTTTGCAAGAAAGGGAGTATCCAATTCACTTTTTATGTCGACGGTAAAAACATCTACACAGACAAGGTCAGACCAGGCGCTGGCTCCTGCTTTTACAGAAATTCAAGAACGGTCTTTTGGGTCCCGTTTGTCAATGACGAGCCACAGGACTTTTGGAGCTATTTTATGTGGATGCGGTTCATGAAAAAGGGCGGTGGCGAACAAGCATTGAGCGAAGGCAATCATCACTTGAAAATGGAAATTCGCCCCTACATAAAGGATAAAGTAGGCGCAATCATCGCAGAAGGAGAATTGGAGATACAAGTCGTCAACAAGGAAGTCACCGAGGAAGAAATTGCGGTACAACCCATCCTTCCAAACGCCGGATTTCCAGCAGCCAGCATTCCCATCAAAACGGAAAAAATCAAGGAACTCAACAAGGCCATCGCGCAACTTCGTTTCAAAAAAGTGACGAGTATTGTAGTGCTAAAAAACGGAGAATTGATGTTGGAGGAATACTTCAATGGAGCCAACCGAGCGACCCTCCACGATACGCGGTCAGTGGGGAAATCATTTGTTGCTACGATGGCAGGCATTGCAATTGAGGAAGGGCACATTAAGAATGACCAGCGACTAAGTGCATTTTACGATTTGAAGACTTATAAAAACTATAGTGCGAAAAAAGAAAAGATCACCGTACACCAACTATTATCCCACACCTCAGGCCTGACTGGCAATGACATGGACCCAGATTCTCCTGGAAACGAGGAGAAGATGTATCCTACAGACAATTGGGTGAAATTTACCCTTGATTTGCCTATGGATCCGAAGAAAACTCCAGGAACGGATTGGGATTATTTGACAGCTGGTTCGGTGCTGCTAGGTGATATGCTTCATAAAAAAGTGCCTGGAGGATTAGAGGAATACACTCAAAAAAAATTGTTTGATCCACTTGGGATAAAAAATCATAAATGGCAATACACACCTCAAAAAGTAGTCAACACCGCAGGCAGTCTTCAATTGTCCGCTCTCGATTTTGCTAAGTACGGCCAGCTTTACAAAAATGGTGGTACCTGGGATAATCAACAAATTCTCCCCAAGGAGTGGACAGAAAAATCAATGAGTAAACAAGCTGTCACCCCAAAGGAATCTGGCGGGTCGTATGGCTATCAATTTTGGGGAGGTCAGTTCACCTATAATGGCAAGGAGATGCCGTACTACAAGGCGAGTGGCAATGGGGGCAATCAGATTATTGTATTCAAGGATCAGCCGTTGGTGATTGTTATTACTGCACAGGCTTATAATATGCCGTATGCTCATCCGCAGGCGGATCAAATGGTGGTGGAGTATATATTGCCGGCGGTATTGTAGGAGTAAACTTTGATTTCTTTGATTGGGAGATTGCCTTGATTTTTTTTCATCCAAAAATCAAGGCAATCATTAAATCAAAGTTCAAATTCTGTTGCTGTCCAACCACTATCATCCAACCGCCTCCAAATGCTTCAAAAATTGAAGGGCAAAATCCAGATCGGCGGCTACTGCCGAAGCAGTCGGATGGCCACCAGCCCCCTTCCCTTTTAGCGTATTGCTACCGCTGTATAGTCCTTCAATATTGATGGCATTCAATTCAAAGTCGACATTGTAGAGGTGGTCGGATGGGTTTAGGAACCGGGGTTTTACGCTTACTGCGACCTTGCCAGTTTCTGACTTTTCTATGGTGGCGATTAGTTTTATTTTTTGATTGAATACGCGGGCTGCTTGGATGTCTTCGATGCTGATGTTGCTGATGCCAACGCGCTCCACTTCCTTGGGGTCGAGGTATACGTTGAAGGCGGTATGTGCTAGCAAAGTGGCTTTGTAGGCAGCATCATATCCGTCTACATCGAGGGTGGGATTGCTCTCGGCAAATCCTTTGATTTGGGCTTCTTTCAGGGCTTCGGAAAATGGGATACTCTCCTCCCCCATCCTAGTCAGAATATAGTTGGTCGATCCGTTGATAATGCCTTCAATTTTTTGAATGGGTTCGGATTGATAATATTCATTGATGACTCTTAATATTGGAATGGCTCCGCCGACGGAAGCTTCGTAGAGTAGTTTTCCTCCAAAAATCAGCTCGAGCTCTTTGAGTTCTTTGAGGTGGTGGGCCAGCATTTTTTTGTTGGCACTGATCAGGATTTTTCCTTTTCGTAACACTTGTTTGGCGAATTCGTAGGCGGCGTCTGCGTCATCAATGACCTCAATAACTACTGGTACTTGTGCATCTTCCATCAACTCGGAGGCATCATAACCGATTAGAGCATTGGGAATGCCGCGATCAATTCCTTTTCGGCGGACGATTATTTTTTTGATGTTAATTTCACTCCTTAGATTTAGTTGTTCGTAGAGGGACAGTCCTACCGTGCCTAGGCCGATGATGCCTACGTTGATTTGATCGTTGGAGGTGTTGGTTTGTTTTTTATTAATGAGGAGGGCTTCCGTTCTTCGTTTTTCGTCCTTGTTGGTGTGTTGGTTGTTTAAGAAGGTTACGAGGGATTTTCTAATGTTTTTTGTTTCGATTAGAAATCCGTCATGGCCATAGAAGGAAGGGATAAATTGATGGACGGCATTCGGTATCCCTTTCACCAATCGCAGTTGATCGCTAATTGGGAATAGAACGTCGTCTTCCAGGGAGATGATGATACTTTTTGCTTGTATTTTAGCTAGTGCCTCCTCTACCCCACCTCGGTCTCGTCCTACGTTTTGGCTGTCCATCGCCTTGCTCAAATACCAATAAGAAAAGGCATTGAAGCGATTGGCCAATTTCTCCCCCTGGTATTTTTGATAAGAAGAAGCGCGGTCTGGAAATAGCAGATTGTCATCGCTGGGCTGCTGTGTTTTTTGATACGTTTTAAAATTACGATAAGATAATAATGCGAGTGATCTGGCCGTCTTCATCCCTTCAATACCAGCGTTATTCCTACTTAAATTCCAGGAAGGATCATTTTCAATAGCCCATCGCTGAGATTCATTAAACGCAACGCCCCATGGAGAATGTACTGCACTCGAAGCGATAACTGCCAGATGATCAATCCGCTCCGGTTCAAGAATCGCCCATTCTAATGCTTGGTGCCCGCCCATCGAACCACCCATCAATAAATGGATTTGATCAATTCCAAGATAATTGGCCAATTCAATATGCAGGGCCACAATATCGCGAATGGTAAATTCAGGAAAGGTATGGTAGTACGGCTGTCCATTCTCAGGGTTGGTGCTAAGTGGTGATGTTGTGCCATAATGTGATCCCAAGATATTCGCGCAAACGATAAAATGGTCCGAGCTATTGATCAGATCTTTCTCGCCCACTAATCCTGGCCACCAGTCAAAAACATCACTATTCGCCGTCAAGGCATGCGTTATCCAGACGACGTTACTTTTGTCTTCGTTTAGAGTCCCGTAAGTGTGGTAGGCAATCTGCGGGTTGATCAACGAGAAACCTGACTCCAGGACAATTGTTTGCTCGATATTGAGCGTTGAAACTTTCATTTTTGTTAATTTTTGGAACGATCAAAAAAAGAGGGCGAGCCGAAACCCGCCCAATCTGGGAGATTACAGGGTTTGGGTAATTTTCTTGCCTGTGCTCGCTGCAATAGCGAACTCAAGATCATTTATAATGTCGTCGATATGCTCAATTCCAACGGAAAGTCTTAACAATCCTGGCTCCACTCCAGATGCTTTTTGCTCCTCGGGAGATAGTTGATCATGGGTGGTAGAGCTAGGATGGATAATCAATGTTTTTGCATCCCCGACATTGGCCAAGTGAGAAATAAGCTGTACGCTGTCTACCAATTTGTCTGCTTGTTCTTTGCCTCCTTTTACTTTGAAACTGAGGACGCCTCCGAATCCATTTCTAAGGTATTTTCGAGCTAGATCATGCTCGGGACTGCTCTCCAAACCAGGATAATTGACCCAGGTTACTTCTGCATGTTGTTCGAGCCATTTGGCGACTTTTTCCGCGTTGTCTACGGTGCGTTGGACTCTTAGAGATAATGTTTCTAATCCTTGGATGAGTAGGAAACTGTTGAAGGGGCTGATGGCTGGTCCGAAATCTCTAAGTCCTTCTACTCTGGCTCGGATGCCGAACGCAATATTGGGAAGTCCTAGTGGATTTCCTTCGCCGAATACATCCCAAAAATTGAGTCCGTTGTAGCCTTCAGATGGTTCTGAAAATTGAGGAAATTTTCCGTTGCCCCAGTTGTAATTTCCGCCATCTACGATGACTCCGCCGATGGTGGTACCGTGTCCGCCGATCCATTTTGTGGCTGATTGTACGACGATGTTTGCGCCAAATTCGATGGGCCTTACCAAGTAGCCAGCGGCTCCAAAGGTATTGTCGACTACTACTGGAATATCGTATTTTTTGCCTAGTGCTACGAGTTTTTTGAAGTCTGGAATAGCGAATCTTGGATTGCCAATACTTTCAAAATAAAGTGCTTTTGTATTTTCATCGATCAGTGCTTCAAAACTATCTACGTCATTGCCGTTTGCGAATCTGGCATCAATACCCAAGCGCTTGAAATTTACTTTGAATTGATTGAATGTGCCACCGTAAACGTAGGAGGAAGAAACGAGGTTGTCTCCTTGTCCAAGGATGTTGGTCAGTGCGATGAATTGGGCGGCTTGGCCGGAGGCTACTGCTACTGCGTTTGTGCCTCCTTCGAGTGCTGCGATTCGTTTTTCGAGTACATCGGTGGTTGGGTTCATGATTCGGGTGTAGATGTTGCCGAATTCTTTGAGTCCGAAGAGATTTGCAGCGTGCGCTGAGTTGTCAAACACGAAGGAGGTGGTCTGATAAATGGGCACGGCGCGGCTTTTTGTGGTTGGGTCTACTTCTTGTCCTGCGTGTAGTTGAAGGGTGTCGTAGTGATAATTTTGAGTACTCATGATCTTGTATTTTTTTAGCGTTAGAAATTTTTGTTTGTTTGCTAAAAACCAGCGGATCACAACGTATAAAGGCTGAAATCCTCTCGGAATTCAGCTATTAAAATTAAATTGTTTATTGTTTTAAGATAGCATCAGCCCGAGTGGTATACACATACAGCACATACACATACAACAACACATAGCAGTTGCGGCGATACTAATAGTAGAAGTGGAAGCAGATTTTGCTTCGTTTTGGTCAATGATATGTAGAAATAATCCTTTCATTTGAGTTTCTAAAGGTATAGTCGAATTTTGTAAAAGTCAATTGAATGGAGTTATTTTTTTGTTTATAATGTGTTTTTAATGATTAAAAACAGTTGATTGTCAGCGGGTTGCTTGTTTATATTTTTTCTATTTTAATCATTTTCTTTCGAGTTGCTGAAAAACGCCCGGTGTGTCGGCCTATTCCACCCTCGAATATATAATAACCGCCTGCCTTCCTTTGGGCAGGAGTAACCAACTTTCAAGAGTAAGTCAACTAGATAACAATATTAAAAACTCATTGAGTGTTGAATTGAGGCAAAGATCATTTAAGCACCCAATATCTTGCCCTTTAGCTCATTATAAGCCAAACTTGACGTTAGATTGTTTGATTTGCCATCATGCGGCGCTTTTAAAATAATCAGGGTATCCTCCGAATACGGTCTGAGGTAGGCAATAGAATTAATGTTTATCAACACATTGTCTGTTTGACCTATACCGGTATAAATTGGAATTTCTATGAACTTCATTTTGGATGTATTTTTTTGAAACAATCGTGAAAATAAGAAAAAGAAGTTGAAAAATTCCCTAACCTATTTTTTGTTCAAAAAAACCTTCAACCCTTTGCCCATTGCCTTTTACTACATAAATTATCGACCAAAAACGTCATAATATCGCTCGGCATGTCCTTCATATCTTTTGATGAGGTCGATGTTCTTTTTCTCCAAGGCGGTGAGTTGATTTCGGATGTCGGTGGAAAGAGGAATGTACCATTTGATATGGTCGAAGACGTAGCGCATTTTTCTGTTTTTGAAGGAGTAGCCATGCCTTGCGTATATGGAATTTCGGAGTACCTCTAGGTCGCCTTTGTACATGTTTTCTATATCTTTTGCTTGGAGTTCTTTATTGGAGGCGTTGTGTTTTAGTACGTCTTGTGTTAGAAATTCTGCATCTTCATCGATGTCATCGTATTTACCGTAAAGGTCCGCCCAGCCAAGGTTTTCGGGGAGTTCTTGGGTTTTGTCGTAGACGTATTTTACTTTATTGAGTTTGTATTTTCGTTTGGTGACTTTTAGTTTTTTGTCGTTGGCTTCCCAGGTGCCTACGATAAATGTTCCTTTGTCGTCAAACTCGAAGTTAAAAACGCCATCGTATTTGTCGTCGCCTGGTTCTTTTACTTTTGCTTTCAGTTGGGTGGTATTGAAAGTGCCTTCGAAGGGCCGGTTGTTGCCTGCTACTATGGAGTGGCCTTTGATTTTTTCGCCTTCAATATTATCGATGGAAATGTTGATTTTGTTTTCGTAAGTACCGCCTTCTTTTACAGTGGTCCCTGCTACGAAATCGCCTACGTAATATCCGATATATTCATTGGGATTGATCGTTGCCAGCTCTGCAATCATTTGGTTTTCGAGCTCCACCGAAGACATTTGTTCTTGTTGGGTGGGGTGTTGTTTGGTGGTTTGCTCATTGGATTCCTGGTTGGAGGTGTTTTTTGTGTCGCAGGCGAAGAGGCTGCATATTCCAAGTATTACTAGTAAATTTTTCATTTCTTAATATATTTAAAAATTAGGATTTCTGCAATAGCTAAGTTTAGGACCCAGCCTAGCCAAGCGACAATTTGATAGACGTCCATGGGGCGCGGGGCAAACAGGTAAACAAGGAGGTACTTCCAAATTCGTAATGTAATCGCAGATAACGTCAGGGCGAAACTACGAATCATAAAAGTCTGATGTTTGGTGTAGTCTTTTTCTTTTAATGCTTTCCAAGCAATACCAGTAAACAAAAACCAACCAACCGCCAGCAAACAAAATCCAAGGCGAGACGACCATCCACCATTCGCATATACACCAAGGACCAATCCAGTAGGGGCTGCAAAAAATAGGATCGTATAGATATACACCTTCCCAATTGTCCGATGCACGTGTGTATAGGATGATCTTATCTTACTAGAAAACTGGGTAAAACCTGCCAACAAAGCAAAAATGGAAAAAACAACATGCCCGTAAAATGCGATTTTGTAATGCAGCAGAGCTACATATTCCTGCTTGATTCTCAAAAACGCAACATCAAAATTTACTGGAAAGTATTGGAGGGTGATTTTTAGCATTAACCAACAAAAGAAACAATATACTGCTAACAGAATAGCTTTAGATATATTGGTTAATGTTGGCATTTAATTTAACATGATTTTTCCAATTCCAAATATTGTCATTGAATAGAAAGCCCCTCCAAAAATATGGAACGACTTAGAGGGGGCACTCCTGACAACAATTATAACATTGTAGGCAATTTACTCGAAAATTTGCAAAAAATAAGAAAATCTTACCCGCTAAGATCTATTGTGGAATATAACTTATCCGATTTCGGTTTTCCATGTTCTACTTCGATCGGCTGCATTGCAAGCACCATCCTTGTTTTCATATGAGTTTTGATAACTATTGCTGTTCCTAACATTCTAAGTATTACTTCCGTCTGCTGCATTGACCTGTCATCAATATTAGTAGCACCAGCCCAGAGTAAAAACTTACCGTTTAAAGCTTTGGAGACATTAAAACCACCGTAAGGATTGGACGTCGCAAAATCAAGTAACACTCCACTTGTAGGCTGAATATTTATGCAAAAGTGCAAGGAGTTTGATGATTAACCAACTCAACAAAGGCAACCATCTTTCCCCGACAACAAAAGTATTTACAATTATACGCTGAATCTCCGAATAAAAACCTCACCTTTGCAGTTAAATTTTGACACAACCACGATATGAACGATTTTGCAGAAACTGGATTGAAGGAAGAAGTACTAAAAGCAATAAAAGATTTAGGCTTTGAAACACCAACTCCGATACAAGCCGCAGCTATTCCAATTTTATTATCTTCCGACCAGGATGTTGTTGCTCTAGCACAGACGGGTACTGGAAAAACAGCCGCTTTCGGCTTACCAGCAGTAAACAGTGCTGATACCAGCAACAAATCACCGCAAACGCTGATACTTTGCCCGACTAGGGAGCTTTGTCTTCAGATAACAAGAGATTTAGCGAGCTATTCGAAATACTTGAAGGGGATCAGTGTGGTTTCTGTCTACGGAGGTGCTAGTATTGAAAAGCAGATAAAAGAATTGCGTCGAGAAGCACAAATCGTAGTCGCTACTCCTGGTAGAGCAAAGGATTTGATCAGCCGTAAAAGATTGGATTTGAGTCAGGTGAGTACCGTGATTTTGGATGAGGCAGATGAGATGTTGACGATGGGATTCAAGGAGGAATTGGATGCTATTTTGGAGGCGACTCCAGAGGAAAAGCAGACCTTATTGTTTTCTGCCACACTCTCTAAAGATATCGCGCGTGTCAGTAAGAAATACATGAACGACGCCAAGCAAATTACCGTTGCGAAGATGAATATCGGAGCGGAAAATCTGGAGCATATTTTCTACATGGTAAGTGCCAGGGATCGGTATGAAGTAGTGAAGCGGATAGCAGATGTCAATCCTGATATTTACGGGATTGTTTTTTGTAGAACACGAATGGAAACGAAGGAAGTGGCCGACAATTTAATGCAGGATGGCTATCCGGCAGATGCGCTGCATGGTGATTTGTCTCAAGGGATGCGGGATGAAGTGATGGGCCGATTCAGAAAGAAAAAAATACAGATATTGGTCGCTACCGATGTTGCCGCCAGAGGCCTGGATGTCAATGATCTAACGCATGTGATCAACTATAAGTTACCAGATACTTCGGATACTTATACGCACAGGAGTGGGCGTACAGGACGTGCAGGAAAAAGCGGAATTTCTATTGTGATCATCCACAGCAGAGAGCGACGAAAAATAAAAGATATTGAGCGAGGAACAGGCGTGAAATTTACCCACGCTCAAGTACCTAGCGGGAAAGAAATTTGCAAAATTCAACTATTGGCGCTGATCGACCGGATTCAAAATGTCGAGATTGATGAGGCACAAATTGAACCCTTTATCCCTGAGATTGTAGAGAAACTAGGTCATTTAGACAAGGAGGAATTGATCAAGCATTTTGTCTCCTCTGAGTTTAACCGATTTTTAAGCTACTACAAAAATGCACGGGATATTAACGTAAGTAAAGACGACCACAAACGAGACCGTGATGATCGCTGGGAAAGAAGAGATCGCGGGGATCGCAGAGACAGAGGTGATCGAAGAGATAGAGGAAGGGATCGAGGCGATCGAAGAGATAGAGATCGTGGCAGCCGCGAACCTAGAGATCGCAGAGATAGTGATCAACCAAGAGAACGAAAACCTGTATCCGAGCGCCGAAGAAACAACTTTTCCAGACTCTTCATCAACGCAGGTTCTAAAAACTATATGAATCCTTCTAAGCTGATCGGGCTGATCAATCGAGGGATGGATTCGAATACCGTAGAGATCGGAAAGATCGAAATCTTGAAAAAATTCTCCTTCTTTGAGGTGGAAAACGGCATGGTCGACAAAGTAGTCGGCGCCCTGAAAGGTAAACCGTTTGAAGGGATAAAATTGTCGATAGAAACTGCAGAAAGTAAGGGCGGTACTGACAGTTATTCTCCTAAGAAAAAAGAACGAAAGTCTGATTTTGAAGGAAAAAAACATACCACAAAAGAGCGGAAGAAAAAGAAATCTCCAGGGACTAAGCGGAATAAGTATAAGAAGAAATAGTACGTTCCTTTGGGACAGACTGCTTCGCGGAGAGACCGTTCCTGCTGGACTGACGAAAGAGAAACTGCTTCGCGGAGAGACTTTTTTGGGCACTCTCCTATTCCTGCATTTTCACCTCAATTATTCCAATTAGTTGTTGGACAAAAGCCCAAAATTAGCCAAGCTATTTTCCTAGTGACTCCTACACTTTTAGTACGATCTTTTCCT
>CALLWB010000098.1 GCA_938016265.1 uncultured Saprospiraceae bacterium | reverse complement strand
ATCATTAAAAATAAACCACTCAACAGACCCACTAACCTAGATTCCTACTCCTACGAAGAATACACCAAAACCGAATTCGACCTCTACAACATTTCCGAAAAGTTTAAAAATCGAAAAATTCTTAAACCGTTCGACTTCGTTTTTGACAATACAGACACTTCAGAAACTGGAGTAGAGTTTTTACCAGTTTTACTTAAAGAAAGTATCTCCGACCACTATTACACCAAAAATCCGAATCGGAAAAAGGAAATCATTCGTGCCGATCAGTTTTCCGGTATAGAAAATGTCAGTGTTTCCGGTCTGGTCGAGTTTACCTTTGATGAGGTAGATATCTATAGTAACTCCATACTCGTTGGAGGTAAAACGTTCATCAGTCCTTTTTCTAATAACGCCTTGACTACTTACAAATATTTTCTGGCAGATAGCGCTATGGTCGACGATCTTTGGTGCTACCAACTCGAGTTTACTGGTCGGCGTAAGGGAGACCTCGCTTTTAGTGGGCACGCCTGGGTGCACGACGGGACATTTGCCATAAAATCGATTGAAATCTATATTCTGCCAAATATCAACATCAATTTTGTTACCGATTTTGGTCTTCGACAAAGCTTCAAACGAAGGGATAACAAACACTGGTTCAAAAATGATGAATATATCTACACCAGCATAAACAGGGCCCAAGACAAAGAGAAACAAAGTTTTATGGTCAAACGGACCACCTCCAGGGATAAAATTAAAATCAACAAACCCATAAAAGATAAAGTGTTCAATGGCCCAGCTAAAGAAAACGCCATAGACGCACAAGATAAAGACGATGAGTATTGGGTCACCGCTAGACACGGCGACCTCACCACCCAGGAGGCGGCAGTGTACATCACCATCGATTCTGTAAAATCGACAAAAGCCTACAAACGACTCAATTGGCTTGGGTACCTTGCTACAACAGCATACTTTAGAGCTGGACCAGTAGAATTCGGTCGGTTTTATAAGTTTTTTAGTTGGAATAAAATTGAAGGAAAACGGCTCCGGTTAGGCGCAAGAACCAGCTATAAATTTAGTAAGAGAATTCAATTTGATGGATATGGCGCTTACGGACTTCGAGACAAAAGTTGGAAATACCATGGTGGCTTTCGGGCAAACTTAGGCTCTCAGGGAGGGTTGTGGAGCAGCCTCGTTGGATTTTACAAGTATGACATGGCCCAACTTAATGTCAATGACCCCCTAGTCACCCACGACAATCTAATTTTGTCGATACTACGACGTGATCCTTTGGAAGACTTGCTCAAAGTAAGACAAGCTTACCTATACTATGAAAAAGAATTGGTAAAGGATGTAACCCAAAAAGTAACATTCAACCACCGAATTTTCTCTTCCGTAGAAAACGGTTATATTTTTAGAAAATTTGATCCAGTCCTTGACACCACCACCGTTATAAACAACTTCACAAGTACTGAAATTGAACTAAGTACCTATTGGGGACCAGGGCAGAAATGGTTCGAATCCTTCTTCGGCAGACTACCGCTTTCTTTTCACAAACCAGTGTTCGAATTTACCTACGCTGCCGGGTTCAAAGGGATATTGGGCGGAGATTATGGTTACCATAAACTACAACTTCATATCCGACACAATTGGGGCAACTTCCTAGGGAATACCAAGTATCAAATATTCGCGGGTAAAACCTTTGGAGACGCCCCCTATCCATTGCTTCGGATGCATCAGGGGAATGAGTCTTTCGTACACAATCGGTTTGCCTTCAATATGCTGGGAGAATTTGAGTTTGTAAGTGATCAGTACGCCGCCTTCTGGCTCAACCACCACTTCGGAGGCTTAATCATGAACAGAGTACCATTGATCAAAAAGCTGAAACTTCGAAGCATGGTCAGCTACAAATTTTTGGCAGGAAGTCTAAATCAATCTAATCGTGATCTAATCCAGATTCCTGGCGATGAGCCAATAATGTCCGGTATCGACGTATCCCAGCCCCGGCTTAGTCCACTAAATAACTATTATATGGAGGTCGGATTTGGGATAGAAAACATTTTCAAAGTCATACGTATTGAAGCACTTTGGAGGCTCACCCAACGAGATAAATTAGACGTTACGAAATGGGGCATCAGGCTGGCCTTGTCCCCTAGTATTTAGTACGCCCTACACACTGCTGAACCCTCCATGACCAAACGTGCAAACATAACCAACCCCAAGCCTTTTTTTCTATTGTTCCTCGGCGGGATTTTAGTGACCCTGTCGTCGTTCATCAGAGGAGGCGTCACGCACAGTATCAAAGTAGATGGCAACTATTTGTCTGGCCTCCCAATGGCGGTCAATTTAGTCGTGTTGCTGCTTGGTTTTGGCCTGTTTTTTTTTACTTACGTGAATGTTGTCCTAAGAAAAGAAAACTACGATCTATCCCTGTCTGACACCAGATGGGCAGCCATCATGCTCGTCCTAGTAGCGACTCCAATGCTTCCCATGTTATCCAACGATCTTTACAGCTTATTAGCCTATGGTGATCAGACGCTCCTAGGAATGAATCCCTATACCGACGGCAAATCAATGGACCAATCTGTGTTTTTTTCCTACGTTTCGGATCAATACAAGTTTGGGCTTTGTCCCTATGGGCCGCTCAATGTCCTGCTTGCTGCATTAGCAGTTTTACTAGCAGGTAAAAGTATTGGGTTATCCATAATATTTATGAAATTGATTTTTTTGGGAATCGGGATTTTATTCATTGAGTTTTCCTACAAATTGGTTGTTGAATTTCGTCTTTCCGGGCTGAATACGCTTGCGCTGGTGATTCTGTGTCCTGTTTTTTGGATTCAGGGAATCGGCCAAAATCATACAGATATGCTGGGGTCTGTTTTTCTGGTTCTTGCCCTCTGGTGGTTGGTACATGATAAACTGATTTTTGCCATGATTGCTATTGGTTTGGCTATTGCTTCAAAGCTATCATTTGCCTTTTTACTACCAATGCCGATACTTTATGGTTGGCTAAAAGAAAATAAAGGCTGGGGCGCACTAGCAAAATATAGCGTATTGAGTGGTGCCTGTACAACTCTGGTTCTGCTTGCTTTATATGGTTATTTTATCGCAGGAACTGGGTGGACTCCCTTGGATACGGTAGGTCTGGTAGCCAATGCTAGGCCTTCTGGTACTTTTTCGGATATGCTGGGCGAAATTGCTTCTATTGTATACCCGATGATATCGGATAGTGGACTAAGTACAGACGAGATTAGAACAAATACATGGAGCATAATAGTTCCTTTTTTTAAAATAATAGGCATCTTGTTGGCGTTATGGGTAGCCAAAAATATTTTCGCAATTAAGGACTTAAAGGATGTTTTTTTCCTTTTTGGAATAATTGGAGCAATAATTTTAACAATTTATACACAAAAATTTTTCAATTGGTATTTATTATTAATTACTCCCTTATTTTTGTTGATTGAAAATAAATTTTGGATCAAATGGTTAGTATTTTTAGGGCCTACAGCTGTTGCAATGGATTTTATGCATATTCCAATACGTGAATCTGCACTCTTCCCTGTCTTAGTAGTAGTGCCGGCTTTTGCTTGTTGTTGTTTATTTTTGTGGAAATTTAAGGAACGATACTTGAGGCCACAGTTTTGAATTTGTAAAATGACCAATGTTTGATAGGTCGGGAATGGAAGGAACTAATAACAAACGCAGCTAACTCCAAATCCCAAAAGTGTGAATGAAATGAAGGAAAGAAAAAAGATCTTGTTTATTGTAGGTTCTATGAACCAAACCTCCCAAATGCATCAGATAGCCTCGCTATTGCCTGAATACGATTGCTATTTTAGTCAGTTTTTTGGACGGCATCCAATCATTCGATTAGTGATCGCCCTTGGATTTATGGAAAAAACCATTTTATCTGGTCATTTCAGATCGGACTCAGAAGCCTTCCTTAGGAGTCAGGGCTGGAAAATTGACTATCAAGCGATTCAATACAACAACAAATACGACCTGGTGGTTGCTTGCAATGATTTGATCATGCCACATGTCATCCGCCGAAATAAATCAATCTGGGTACAAGAAGGAATGATCGACCCGCTAAACACTTGGTCCAAAATTGTAAAATTCCTCAGACTCCCAAGATACCTCGCACTAGGAACCTCCCTCAACGGAACCTCCAATATGTGTGATGTGTTCTGCTCAGGGTCGGAAGGATACGTCGACTACCTCTCCAAAATGGGCACCGACAAAGAGAAATTAATCATCACAGGCATTCCCAATTTCGACAATGCGGAACAATTTCTCAACAACGACTTCCCACACAAAAACTACGTGATGGTCGCGACCTCAGACATCAGAGAAACCTTCCGCAAAGAGGACCGCGTTTCCTTCATCAAAGAGGCAGTAAAAATAGCCAATGGCAGACAACTTCTATTCAAACTGCACCCAAATGAACTATACGATAGGGCAGAAGCAGAAATAAAAGCCAACGCCCCGGCAGATACCCTGATCTTCCAAAAAGGAAACACCGACGAAATGATCGCCAATTGCCAGGAACTAGTCACGCAATGGTCGACGGTAGTCTATAATGGCATGGCACTTGGCAAAAAAGTACATTCCTATTTCGATCTAGAAGAACTAAAGCAACTTTCGCCGATTCAAAATGGAGGAAAGTCAGCTCAACATATTGCCGACCTCTGCAAAGCGTACATCAACTACGAAAAAAAGGACGGTCCTGGATTCCTGAAGCATTTCAAGGCCCAGAAAAAGCTAAAACCAAAAACTCAACACAACACCAAAAATCCGCATGCCAGCACTACCTAATATAGTCACTGTCATACAAGCACGCACTGGATCCACCAGACTCCCCGGAAAAATAATGATGCCTCTTTGTGGCGCACCATTGCTCGTCCGGATGGTAGAACGTGTGAACGCTGCAACTCTAGCAGGAACGGTAGTCGTAGCAACAACAACAGACGCTGCAGACGACCCCGTAGAAAAAATATGCAAAGAATATAACTTAAACTGTTTTCGGGGACACCCAACAGATTTATTGGATCGACATTACCAAACAGGAAAAGCTTGGAAAGCTGATGTCGTCATCAAAATACCATCCGATTGCCCGCTCATCGATCCGCAGGTAATTGACGAAATCATTGAATATTATTTAGCAAACATAAATACCTTCGATTTTGTAAGCAATCTCCATCCCCCTTCCTACCCGGATGGCAACGATGTCGAAATTATGACCTTCTCCACCCTCGAAACTGCTTGGAAAGAAGCAACATTGAGCATGGAAAGAGAACATACCACCCCATTTATTTGGGAACGCCCAAACCGCTTCCGAATTGGTAATTTTGCCTGGAAATCGGGCATAGATTACTCGATGTCGCACCGCTGGACAATCGATTATCAAGAAGATTATGATTTTATTAAGGTGATTTATGATAAACTTTACCCAATAAATGCGAAATTTGCGCTCGCTAATATTTTAGAAATCACGGATAACGATCCAGAAGTCTACCATATTAATAGCAAATATGCAGGTGTCAACTGGTACCGGGATCACTTGGAAGAACTCAAAACGATCTCTGAATCCAACACCAAACAATTAAACTAACAAACAATTAGGCAACATTTCCCCTAACAGAGCTGTTGTCTTAAAAACCCACTAGCTTCCATGAATAAGGAAAAAAATATGGAATTGCGCGAACTCGCCCTTCGCGTACGCGAACACATTGTCCGACTTTCTACTGATGGCGGATGTTTTATTGGTGCTTCGCTTTCTTGTACTGATTTAGTTGTCTATCTGTACTCCGAATTTTTGAACGTCAACAAAGACAACCTGGATGACCCCAATCGGGATTATCTGTTTTTGTCTAAAGGACATGATGTCCCGGCATTATACGGCACTTTCGTGGAAATTGGTTTCCTAGAAAAAGACCGACTTAAAAACCATCTAAAGTCAAACGACCACCTTTATTGGCATCCAAACACCAACATTCCTGGTATCGAATTTCACTCTGGTTCACTAGGGCATCTGCCTTCTGTAGCGCTAGGTGTAGCAATGGATTGCAGAATGCGTGGACAAACAAATCAGATCATTGTCATCACTGGTGACGGTGAACTAAACGAAGGCTCTGTCTGGGAAACCATTCTAGTGGCTAGTGCTTATAAAATGAGCAACCTGACCTTCGTTGTAGACAGAAATCAGTTTCAAGCAAACATCCGCACGGAAGAATTGATTCCATTGGAGTCTTTGGAAGACAAATTTTCCGCATTTGGTTGCAATGTTAAACGGATTGATGGCCATGACTTCTATGCACTGGATGAAACCTTTAAAGGATTGCCTTTTTCCAATGACAAACCCAATGTCATTATTTGCGATACCGTTAGAGGAAAAGGTTTGCCTAGCATCGAAGAACAAGCACTCCGCTGGTTCTGCAACTTCACGCACGAAGAAGTAGATGGCTTGATCAAAGAACTACACGGTGTAGAAAAAGCAATTATCACGTCAGAGAAATTAGTAGTTCGATAATTGAATTTCCCAAATTTAAAAACTCACAATCTTGAATACTTACGAAGAATTAATAAAAAAAACTGCGGTAGAAGATGAGCGTTATGTAGTGATGACCGCCGAAAATAGAGCAATCGTCCGTAGCCTTCCTCCAATTCTCAAAGAACGATTTATAGATACTGGTATCACTGAGCAAACAATGGTTGGAGCAGCAGCAGGCTTAGCCTTACGAGGCAGAATTCCAATCATTCATGCACTGGCTACTTTTTTGACCATGCGTGCATTTGAATTTATCCGAACGGATGTCGGTATTGCCAATTTACCGGTAAAGTTGAGCAGCTTTGTTCCTGGATTTCTTTCTGATGGGAATGGGCCAACGCACCAAGCGATCGAGGATGTTTCTATTTTAAGAGGGATCCCGGGGATGCAGGTGTTTTGCCCTGCTGATAATGAAGATATGTTAGCGATGCTCCCTACAATTTGGGCGTCTCCTCATCCTTCTTATGTGCGGATCAACACCCGACCAGCAACAAATTTCAAACACGATCCAAATTTTGAAATTGGAAAGGCAGAAGTGGTTTCAAAAGGAACGGACATCACTATTTTAGTCTATGGTATGTTGTTTGAACAAGCCCTAATCGCCAAAGATCTCTTGGAAAAAGACGGACTTTCTGTTGGTTTGATCAACATGAGATCATTGAAACCAGTTGATGAAAAAGCGATTCTTGACGCAGCAGAAAATAGTAGCACATTGGTCACCCTGGAAGATCATTTCAAAATTGGAGGACTGTATACCATTGTAGGCGAGGTATTTCTTAAGCATAAAGTGATGACTAATGTTGTACCATTGGCACTTGATGAACATTGGTATCGACCTGGATTGCTTTCTGAAGTACTTGAATACGAGGGATTTACTGGGGCAAAAATAGCCGGCCGAATCCAAAAGGCAGTACTAGTACAATCTTAATATTGTGTTGACCTAATCTCAGATTTTACCATCTGAAATGGATAAGTTAATAGAACTAACAACTAAATAAACTAGCAGTGAAATTCTTGTCAATACCTTTATTTTTAATATTCCTGACCTCGTTTTCTTCCCCTTTCGGGAATACGCCGTCTGAAGATGACGCTGTAGGACTATGGTTGTCTGAAAACGGTAAAGAGAAAGTCAGAATTGATAGACGGGGCGATAGATATTTTGGTACAATGGTTTGGATGGAAAACGAATATGATGCCGAAGGAAATCAGCTCAAAGATATCCATAATCCAGATCCTGAGCTAAAGGACCGTCCTCATGTTGGAATAGAATTCCTAAAAGACTTCAAATACGTAGGAAACGGCTGGTACACCGGAGGGGAAATCTATGATATGGGGTCCGGCAGCTCCTATAGCGCAAGGATCTACATGCCAGACAAACAAACAGCAAAAATAAGAGGCTATATCGGAATACCGCTTTTCGGACGTACAGAAATCTGTACTAAGATAGAGTAAGTACAAAACAAAGCACGCCTTGTCTCTGCAGACAGCAAAGACAAGGCATGGAACAGACATTCAGCAAAGACGAGGTAGGCCTCGTCTCAACGATAGATAACAAAGACAAGGAATGCCTTGTCCCAAAAAAAATACTATGAAAAACACCATCAAATCCAACGACAACTATCCGGATATCACGATCTCCAACCAACTCTATGAGCGGGCATCAAAAATCATGCATCCCGTCACACAAACCTTGGCAAAAGGGCCAACTCAATACATCAACGGAGTAGCCCCCAAATACCTGAAAAAAGGAAAAGGAGTCAAAGTCTGGGATGTAGACGGAAATGAATACCTGGATCTAAATATGGGAATTGGCCCGATCTCTCTTGGATACGCCTACGACCGAGTAGACAATGCAGTCATCGAAGAGCTGAAAAATGGCATTACCTATTCCTTGATGCACGAATTGGAGTACAAAGTTTGTGAGTTGATTCATGAAGTCATCCCAAACGCAGAGTCTATCCGAATCAGCAAAACAGGGGGCGATGTGTGCAGCGCAGCAATTAGAATTGCACGAGCATTCACCGGAAGGGATAAGGTCCTTTGTTGTGGATATCATGGTTGGCACGATTGGTACATCACGACGACCAGCCGTCGCAAAGGAATCCCAATGCTAGACAATAAACTAACCTCTACGGTCAGCTATAACGATATCGAGTCCGTCCGATCTCAATTGGATGAGGATACCGCTTGTTTGATCATGGAACCATTCGTTTTTGACGCACCAGAAAATAATTTTCTAGAAGAAGTCCAACGACTCTGCAAAGAAAATGGTACGCTACTAATCTTCGACGAAATGTGGACAGGTTTCAGAGTAGCTGTTGGAGGCGCCCAAGAATATTTCGGTATCAAACCCGACTTAGCAGTATACTCAAAAGCAGTAGCCAACGGTATGCCGATCGCTTTCCTTACAGGAAGAAAAGATGTCATGCAGTTGTTCGAAGATGAAGTGTTCTTCTTTACTACTTTTGGAGGAGAAGCATTGTCCATGGCAGCAACAATTGCGACCATCAGCGAGATGAAAGAGAAGAATGTACCTGCTCATGTAGCTGCCATTGGCAAGCAAATGAAAGAGGGCTACAACGCAATTGCCAGTGAGTTAGGCATGTCAAACTATACCTTGTGCAAAGGCTTTGACTGTCGGACTATTGTAACGTTCGATCCTTCTGCGGGGAATGCATTGATCCTGAAATCACTGATGCAACAGGAGATGATCAAAAGAGGAGTCTTGTGGTGTGGTTTTCACAACGTGTGCTATAGTCACTCACAGGCAGATGTTGATTATCTGCTACAGGCATACAAAGAAGTACTTCCTATCATGAAATCTGCCATCGAGCAGGGCAATGCAGAAGAACTTCTAAAAGGAGAGCCGGTGCAAGCAGTTTTCAGAAAGGTAGATTTCCGAAAAGCTGTAAACTAATTAGATTTTAACAACGTGAAGGATTTCACGTTTGAACAATAAAACCCAATACCGCTTGTCGACAGAGGATCATACGAATCTCCTTAAAAAGAACAAGTTGGCCAGAATAGTTGTTGCGGCAATTTGCCTGCTTCAATTTCTGCCTTATTTGTTGTTAAGAGACAACGCTTATGTCCGAATTCATGATACCCTAGAGGCAGAATGGATTTGGTATCATTTGTTGGCGAACTCTGGTGTGGCGTTAAATGCTGGACCTAGTGTCGTCATTGAGCAGGTAATGAATGGTCTTTACAGAAATGCTTTTCATACGGGTTGGTCAGTATTGCTGCTTTGGATTACGACACTTGGCACGTTCAAAGCCTATGTGTTCAACTATATAGTTGTACATCTTATAGGATTTGTAGGCATGTACGTGTTGTTGCGGAGGCATTTTTTGAGAGGTGCGCATCAGCTGTATATTGTGTTGGGAGTAGCGCTTTGTTTTAGTTGGATACCGGTGTTTACTGCGCTGGGTGTATCAGTAGCTGGACAGCCACTACTAGTGTACGCCTTTCTAAACATCATAAAGAAACGAACAAAATGGTATGACTATTTAATCATCATATCCTTTCCGTTTTATTCTTCGATTGTTTGGGCCGGGCCGCCAATGTTTGCTTTGTTGGGAATATATCTGATTGACTTTTTTAAGATCAAAAAAACGATACCTATTCAGTATTTGTTTGCACTAATATTGTTGGCAGTTGTTTATATTTTGGTCAATTTTCAGATGTTTTCACTGATGTTTTTTCAGGATGGTTTCATTTCTCATCGGGTAGAATACAATTATTTTTATGATAAGGAGTTATCTATACTAGCAAGTGTTAAAGAGTTCTTTCTTTTATTTCTAATCTCTCATTATCATGTAGGAATATTGTTTTCCTTACCGATTTTGGTGATTTCTGCCATGTCATTTTATTATGACGGAGAAGAGTCTTTGGTCAAATCTTTGCTGTGGATGATTGTTGGAGTATGCCTGTTTTACGGATTTTACAATTGGATTGTTTATCTGTTTGCAGCAGCAATTCCGCTGATCGAAACGTTTAAGTTTGAGCGAGTAAGTATATTACTACCCTTTTTGTGGTGTTTGTTGCTTGCGGTGTCGCTGGCAAAAATCAATCAGCAGGGAAATTATCAGTCAAAAATCATCTTGCTGTTAGTTTTTCAGTTTATGATTATTGCCTTTAGTAATGACGAAGTATTGCACAACGTAAGGCAGTTGACAGGACAGCCGAAGAAGCCAAACTACAAGGCCTATTTTGCAGAAGATCTGTTTAAAGAAGTAGAGCAGCATATTGGCAAACCGAAAGAAAGCTATCGGATTGTGAGTTTTGGGATGAATAGCGGGATAGCACAGTACAACGGGTTTTATACCCTAGATGGCCTGCAAGCAATCTACGGATTAGACTACAAACATCAGTTTAGAAAGATAATTGAAGGAGAACTGGATAAAGATCCGACGCTCAAAAACTATTTTGACAATTGGGGAAATCGCTGTTATGTTTTTTCCTCAGAACTAGGAAAAGAGGATGCCGCCTACATGAATGGCAAGCATTCTACTAAAAAAATTAACCAACTTTCGTTGAATACGGAAGCATTAAAAAATATGGGAGGAGAATATATCTTTTCAAGTATGCCGATTACTAATCATATTAGCTTAAATTTGCAGTTCGAAAGAGAATTCGACCATAAAGACTCCTATTGGAGGATTTATTTGTATAAACTCAAAAGCTTAAAATGAACATTTCTAAAAGTCTTGAAAAAAACTGGCTTCGAGAGTCACTTTTTCTTGCGCTCTTCTGGTTTCCACCGATCGGTGTTTTGACCTTGTACTATGTAGTACAGAGAGAAAAATCTCTGAAAGAGGGCGACATTTCTCAGGCAGTGAGACACTCCTCCAATGCGCGCTATTGGGTAGAGAACGGCATTATCTGTGGTATCGGATTCCTTACCCTCATCGCAGCTTATGTGTTTATCAAAGGGGGAGATCTAATTCCTGTCCTTAGTGCTTTTTACTAAATTCTATTATTCGATAGAATATCTCGATCAAGAAAATAACCAGTATTGAAACAATTTCAATTAGAAAATAAAACGGTAGTAGTCACTGGAGCTTGCGGACTATTAGGTAAAGAACATTGCAATGCCTTGGCAGCTGCTGGTGCCAATGTGGTAGCCGCAGACGTCAACGAAAAGAGCAGTTTGGAGTTGGCCACTACCCTTGGACCAAACCACATGGGGATTCACATTGATGTGACCAATGAAGATTCTTTGCTAGAAGCCAGACGTCAGATATTAGACCGTTATAAAAGTATTGATGTGCTTGTCAATAACGCCGCAATCAACGACATGTTCGAAAATCCTGCGCTAGCAGCAGAAAATTCAAAATTTGAAAACTATCCGCTCGAAATGTGGAAAAAGTCAATAGACGTCAATATCACCGGCGTATTTTTATGCTCTCAGGTATTCGGTACTCCAATGGCGGAGCAAGGACATGGTAGCATTATCAATATCGCCTCTACCTATGGCATTGTTGGCCCGGATCAGTCGATTTACAAAGACGAAACTGGTCACCAGAAGTTCTTTAAGTCGGCCTCTTATCCTACAACAAAAGGAGCAATACTCAATTTTACAAGATTCCTGGCTTCTTATTGGGGGGCAAAAGGGGTTCGGGTAAATACGTTATCTCCCGGTGGCGTTCGGAACGGACAGGACGACTATTTTATTCAAAATTATAGCACAAAAACAGCGCTTGGCAGAATGGCGGAGCCCACCGATTATCATGGGGCTGTGGTATTTTTAGCTAGTGATGCTTCCTTATATATGACTGGAGCTAATCTGGTCGTGGATGGCGGTTGGACCGCAATGTAATTACTTTAAATTTATGTTAAGAATGGGGACATTCTAACCTTTTGAAAACTATTTAGCAAATAACAAGTTATATTTGCGTTACTTTTTATTCTTAGAATAACTTTTGCCCAAAGTACTGAAAACAAACATTATGATAACCCTTAATAACGGTAAAAAAATTGGAAAAGGCCAACCGGTCTATATTGTAGCTGAAATTGGTATCAACCACAATGGCTCTATGGAGGTGACAAAAAAACTGATTGATGGTGCTGCAGATGCAGGATGCGATGCAGTAAAATTTCAGAAAAGAACTCCTGAAGTCTGTGTCCCAATGGAACAAAGAGAAATAGAACGTGATACTCCTTGGGGGCGAATGACCTACATGGACTATCGCTACAAAGTGGAGTTTGTAAAAGAGGATTATGAAGAAATAGATGCCTATTGTAAAGAAAAAGGAATCGATTGGTTTGCTAGCTGTTGGGATGAGCCTTCTGTAGATTTTATGGAGCAATTCAGTCCGGCACTTTATAAGTCTGCTTCTGCCTCACTGACCGACCACGGCTTGCTGAAAAAGATGAAGTCGACTGGCAAACCTCTTGTAATGTCTACAGGGATGTCTACCATGGAAGAAATAAATGACGCGATTGCTGCTATTGGCTTGGACAACCTTGTCATCGCACACGCTACCTCGACGTACCCTTGTAAGCCTGAAGAGCTCAATCTGAAAATGATCAATACGCTGGAAGGCTTGTTTCCTGGCAATCCGATTGGCTATTCTGGCCACGAAACAGGGTTGTCTACGACACTTGCTGCTGTAGCGCTTGGTGCTACCTTCATTGAACGACACTTTACATTAGACCGCGCTATGTGGGGATCTGATCAAGCAGCTTCTGTAGAGCCAGGTGGAATGGCAAGACTTGTTTCCAAAGTTCGCGATATCGAATTGGCACTTGGAGATGGAGTAAAACGGGTCTACGAAAGTGAAATGGGCGCACGCAAAAAATTGCGTCGCATTGTCAAAGTAAACTAGTAGTCTTACAAATCGCTTGTTTTTATGCCTATTGAGTTAATTACTTTCCTTATTCTTTCCTGTTGGGTCGTTCTGATGGTTTCATTGGAACGGGTATTCCCCTACAAGAAAAATGTTCAGTTTTTCCGGGAAGGTTTCTGGTTGGATTTGGTTTGGTATACCATCATTCAAAGCTTCTTTCTTAAGATCCTGATCTTTGATATGATCATTGCTCCTTCCGAAGTAGCTTTGGGTGTTGCGGAAACGGGGTACTTAAGTCATTGGCCAATCTGGGCATTAGTTGTCTTTTTTGTGTTGACTCATGATTTTTATATCTATTGGTTTCATCGATTGCAACACAATTCTAAGCTGTTCTGGCGGACCCATGAGGCACATCATTCTGTAGAGGATGTTGATTGGTTGGCGGGTTCAAGATCGCATGCGGTGGAGATTATCATCAATCAGACGATAGAATTTGCACCAATTTTCTTTTTGCTAGATGTGAAAACTGCCGCAATTGTTGTCCCGATCAAAGCGCTGATTGATGCAACTTGGGGAATGTATATCCATTCGAATATCGATGTAAAATCAGGTCGGCTACAATACATCATAAACGGACCAGAAATGCACCAATGGCATCATGCCGACCATGAAGAAGTATTTTATAAAAACTACGCTACCAAATTTGCCTTTTTTGACTGGATTTTTGGAACAGGGTACAATCCTGATATCAAGCCAATCAAATGGGGATTGCCTTACAAATATCCAAAGGACTATTTCTTTCAGCATATATTCTCTATCAAGCGATTTGACGTTGAAAAATTAGAAAAAAATAAATGGTTGCAGCCCTATTTTAATTTACGTCAGGAGTGGTCAGACAAGATGCTTGCGACAGTCTTAAAGTCTAAAGAAGACAAAGAATCTGGGAGTGAAATAGCAAACAACAAAAACTTAAAACAACGGGCATGATGGCAAATCAGCCCACAAAAAGTACCTCTTTGATCTATTGGATATATCTGTTAATTGCCGCCTTCATGGAAATTTTTTGGTTGTATAGCCTGAAGTTTATCAGCAAGGATAAAATAATGGCTATTGTTTGGAAAGACTTTTTTTCAAGCACGGAGCCAATTATGACGCTATTGCCAGTACTCGGATATATCGGATTTGGTATTGCTAATGTGATCGCGATCAGTATGGCAATGAAAGGGATCCCTGCTTCGACTGCTTTCGGAGCATGGATGGGGCTGGCATTGATCGGTTCTAAGCTCATAGATATCACCTTTTTTGACGAACCCTATACCATAAAACAATTTTTGTTTATTGGCCTTATCCTTATCGGTATTATCGGTCTTAAGATTGAAACACCTTAAACCCAATTCATGCAATAGAAAATTCATTTTATGCTGAAACCTCTGCAAAACTGCGCACGTCCGTCAATTTTGATTCTCCCCGTAATCTTACTACGTCTGCGAGTCAAAATCACCGTAGAGCGCACATTTTTATTGAGTTTT
>CALLWB010000097.1 GCA_938016265.1 uncultured Saprospiraceae bacterium | reverse complement strand
GCTAGGAATGCACACAAGTTTAGTGCGCAAGTAAGAAATTACTTGTTGGTTCCTCTCTCTCATGATTTAAGATTCGTTTAAGTTCCCGTTAAAAAATAGAATTAGCTTTCAGACATCTCCGAAAACACCCCTGAATTCGGTTGGAAACACATCTGAAACATATTTTATTAAAATTGTAAGTAAGGCACAAAGATAGGAATAATGATTGGTAAAGTCACTAGTTGCCCAAATACAATTATCATATTACAGCAAATATAGAGGTAATTTATCTATCTTTTTTAGGCTTGACAATTTTTTGTATTTTGGAATTAAATAATATACTTAACATATGAAAATCAAGCACCTAAATACATCAATTCTTATCGTTTTTGCCTTTGTTTTCGTTGTTTTTGGGACCTCGTGTTCTAAAAACCCAGTGACTGGTAAACGTGACTTTATGTTGTTGTCAAAGAAAGGGGAAGTGTCGTTGGGACAACAATCAGACCCGGGAATTATCGCTAGCTATGGTCTTTATGAAGACGAAAAAATTCAATCTTTTATCAAAAGTAAAGGTTTACAGATGGCCAGAGTCTCTCACAGGCCTGAATTAGACTACCAATTTAGGATATTAGACTCTCCAGTAGTTAATGCTTTTGCGGTTCCTGGCGGTTATGTTTATTTTACCAGGGGAATTATGGCTCATTTCAATAATGAGGCGGAATTTGCAGGCGTTTTAGGCCATGAAATCGGTCATATTACTGCGCGACATTCTGCCAAACAGTATAGTAAACAAATGGTTGCGCAGGTGGGTATGGTGCTGGGAATGGTATTTTCGCCTGCTTTTCGGCAGTTTGGGGAGATGGCGCAATCGGGGGTAGGCTTACTCTTTTTGAAATTTGGGAGAGATGCTGAAAGTGAATCCGATGCACTTGGAGTCGATTATTCAACCAAAATTGGCTATGATTCCCATCAAATGGCTGGTTTTTTTAATACCATCCACCGTTTGCAGGAAGATGCTGGAGTCGAAATTCCTACTTTTCTCTCTACTCATCCTGATCCAGTTGACCGAAATGCGAATGTAGATGCTATTTCTGATGCCTGGCAAGAAAGACAGCCGAATAAGAAGTTTAAAATCAACCGTGATCAATACTTGCAGATGATAGATGGGATGGTGTATGGGGAAGATCCAAAGCAGGGTTATGTGGAAAATGATTATTTCTTTCACCCGGTACTCAAATTTAAGTTTCCAATACCTCGCAATTGGAATACGGTGAATACTCCCGCTCAGGTACAAATGGCTCCAGAAAATGGGAAGGCAGCGATGATTTTTACTTTAGCTCAAGAAAAAACTTTGGAAGCAGCTGCACAAGGAACCATTCAGGAAAACAAAATTCAGGTCATTGACCAAAGGAATGACAGAGTCAATGGATTCTCAGCGATTACTATTCTTGGTGATGTTGAGGCTTTGCGGGTAAGAAGCTATTTGATCGAATACAATGGTTTGATTTATAAAATGCATGGATTAGCAGAACAAGCAGATTTTGCTAACTATGAACGTTACTTTATAGAGACAATGACGAATTTTAACCAGTTGACAGATCCTGCCAAGATAAATGTAAAGCCAGAGCGAATTCGAATCAAAAGAGTATCCAATGATAGCAATCTCTCTGCCGTCTTAAAAGGCTTTAAAGTTCCTACTGATCGAATGACGGAGCACGCAATATTAAATGGTATGGAGTTGAATGATAAATTGACGAAAGGAACGCTAATAAAGGTAGTCGGAAAATAGGGTGTTTATTTAATCGCCTTTAAATGTGTTCAAGCACTTCCTTCTACTTTAAGACTTTAAAATAATTTTACAGCAAATAATTTAAAGTCTTAAAGTAGTATTACTTAACAATTGCATTTTATGCCGACCAAAAAAACGCCCAAAAGCATTCGTCCAAAAGCTTATTTAAAAATTGTCAAAGCTGTTTTTGAGGAAACGGGGAATCCTGAAGTAGCGGAAAAGCAAATGAAATACTTGCGAAATCAGTTTGCTTATTATGGCATGAAAGCGCCCGTTTTTATGCCGATATTCAAATCGATGTTTAAAGAGCATGGCTTATTGGAAGGAGAAGATTTGAAGAGCTTTGTAAAACTTTGTTTGGAGGAAGAATACCGGGAGTTGTTTTATTTTGCACTCGAAATGGTGCAGAAAACTTTGAAGAAACAAGAGGCTGATTTTATTGATACTTTAGAATATTTAATCTTATACAATAGTTGGTGGGACACGGTAGATTGGATCGCCAAATTGGTGGGCAAACATTTTCAAAAATACCCAGAATTGATTTTGCCAACTACTCAGAAATGGATGGCCTCTGAAAATTTTTGGTTGCAACGGGTCTGCATTATATTTCAGCTTTTTTATCGAGAAAAAACGGACGAAAAATTAATGTATAAATACATTCTGGAAGTGGCTGATTCGAAAGAGTTTTTTTTACAAAAAGCAGCAGGTTGGGCGCTCCGGCAATATTCGAAAACCAACAAGGACAGTGTCCTGCATTTTATTGATAATCATGAACTTGCAGCATTGACAAAGCGTGAAGGACAAAGGCTAGTGCGTACAAAAAAATAGAAAGCTACTTCTGTTATTATTTCAAAAATAAATCCTAATAAAAAGAGAAAAAAATAACCGCTGATTTAGGGGTAAATCAACGGTTATAACATAGCTTACATTTCAATAAAATATAATCAAAATTCTATAGATTTAAGTTACTTATTGAATAATCAAACGATGCGATTCCAAGCTTTGATCATCCGATAACTTTGCCCAATAAATACCTTTCGCCAAATAGGATAAATCCAAAGATTCTTGTGCTCCCATTCCAATATTTTTTGATTCTTGGTAGATGCGTTTCCCATACAAATCAAAAACTTGAATCAACATTTCCCGACTAGGACCATCATTTTGTAATTGAAAAACACCAGCACTTGGATTGGGACTTATACTAAAGGAAGCTTCCTCTAATTCTTCTAATCCAACCGTCCAACATTTAACATCAACAGCGTCAGTGGTTTCTCCTCCACAATGGTCAGTGATCGTTACATTATATACTGCTTCGGAAATTCCTTGGGCAGTAGGTGTCGCACTGGTCGGGTCATCTACATCGCCATCCCACTGATAGGTGTATTTACCAGGTTTGGTGAAATATAAATTCATAATGGTCTTTTCTATAAAGGTCGGGTCCAAGTCTGTGAGCTTAGTGGGATTGTCAATATTGCAACCTGAAAAGTAGGTGTTTGCTTGTGGATCTTGGGTTTCAGTAGCCCCCAAAAGAAAATAATGGCCCGCTCCAAAAGTACCTCTGGTTTGAACAGAAACAGCGATAATATCATTGGCATCTATTCCTGTATCTTCTGCCTTAGGAAAGGGCACAAAATAAGAAACAAAACCTTCGGTGGTTGGAATAAAAGTAGTTATGGAATCTATAAAATTGAATTTGAGATCTGGGTCATCCAATTCGGTACTATTGACAGTATGAATAGTGAAATCTACAAGGAGACCAGGTTCGTAAGGAACACCTGTTTCATCATTGAGTTGGTTGGTGAGACACCTAAGAAAAACTTCGACTCCTTTGAGCACGGCACCATTAGGAATATCAAAATTAGAAAGATCAAAGGATTGCCAATGCCGACCAGTAGCGATGCTGCCGTCTGTAATCTGAGGAGGAGTATTGGGATTGCCATAAGTACATTGTACATTCCCTCCAGGAATTTGATCGCTATTGGGGCTGATCATGGTGTTTACTGCTAAACCATATTCATTGTTGAATCCGATTTTGGTAGGTACACAAGTATTATTCAATTGAATATCTGGGCCAGCGGTAGGTGTGCCATCCGGTGTTGGAGTACTGATCTCAAAAGTTTCGACTAAGGGAGGGGTATTGGGACAGGCATCTGAAATCGTAACGCTATAAACGCCATCTGGCAATTCATCCAGAATAACTTCCCCGTTTTGACTAGGCGACCATTCGTAGGTAAATGGTGGTACACCCGCAACGATTGGAAGGCTGACTTTTCCGCCTCCATCGCAATCGAGTGGTTGAACTACTGTATTGGTAAAATTGCCAATAGATATTTGTTCCGCTTCACCATCCATTAATGTATAGGTCTTTATCGTAACACTTCCACAATAATCTGTAGCAGTTACCTTATAAACCCCAGATGAAACATCAATAAGATCTTGGGTCGTATCTCCGTTATCCCAGATGTAAGTGATCGGTTCAATTCCTGTAATGACTGAAACGTCAATTGAGCCACCAGCTTCACCAGGACATGGTGGACTGGAGAGGATAGGATTGTTGTCGAGTGTAAGCTCAGTTGCAGTGAGGCCTAATTCTGTAATGCTAATGACAATATCACCTTCGATAAATCCAGCCAGTGCCAGATCCTGCCAGGCATCTACCAGGAGGTAATATTCTTCACCTCCGTTTAAGCATTCGATTTGCAAAGTGGAAGATAAATTTACTTCTGGATTTCCGTCTCCATTAGCATCTGGAAAATTGCCACAACCTTGTTGGTCATCGGAAGAATAGATATAAGTATAGGTAGCATAATCTGCGCAATTGCCGACCTGATATAAAGCTAGTTGGCTGTCAAAAGTAGAGCCACATATATCAATCGATACGGACTTATCAAAAGGAGCAGTAAATTTAAACCAAACACTATGATCAATTCCTGCACCGCCATCGAGACCTGTAAAATCACACCAGCCTCCAATACAATTCCCTAGTGCGTCAAAACTTCCAGTCGGAGGAACAATGTTTTCTTCTTCTGCGGAAGACGTCGCATTTTTGTTGTTGACGATCTTTATAGATCCGTCCGTTTCGAGTGCCATGGCATTGCAAGGTTCATCATTGCTGGGTTGTGCGTAGAGTGGAGAAGTATTTAGAAAACTAAATATCAGTAGGAAGTTAGTAAGTGTAAAAATCCTTTTAATCATAATAGCATATTTTTAAGTGTTATTAAATTCTTTGCGATACACCACAGTGTACTTAGGGACATAGCAGTCCTGTCCGATTGAGGTAAACTCAATCAGCCATACAGCGTAGTTTTAAGTAGTTGTTTGAAAACTATTTAATAGAGATTAGTTATGCTTTTAGAAAATAGATTAGACTTACGCTTGATGGAAAATCAGGTGTAAAAAATGGATAGATTAGTACCGCTTCAGATTAGAATTTTCTGGTCTATAGATTAAAAAAGACCGAGGGTAGAATGTTTTAGTTTTAGAACGGGATACGTAGATCATAGCTTTCAAATAGAGTAGGTGTGCTACGTATTATCATAAGATAAGTTTGTTTGATCAAAGATGCAATACAAAAGAGAAAATTGTTAGATAATTATCAAAAGAGAAATTTTTGCTGTGCAAAAAGGAACTAAAAAAACTTCCATTAAAATACACTGTGTATTAGACTTTATTCTAAATAATTTCGTATGGCTGAAAAATTGTCTTTTTCTCCCACCCTGCGTCACGTCCTCACCTTAATAGCTACGGCTATTAGGTTCCGGGCGTTCCTTGGTTGGAAAAAAAATCCTGTATTTTCATCTCATAAAACTATTTTAGAATAAAGTCTA
>CALLWB010000096.1 GCA_938016265.1 uncultured Saprospiraceae bacterium | reverse complement strand
TACTGTTGGACGTAGACGCCGACTGATAAGACACGTCATCAATGACCATTTTGGCAATAATCTCCCGCATGATTTCAGAAGTCCCTGCTCCAATAGTTCCTACCCGACTGTCCCTAAACATCCTCGCCATTTTGTATTCTTCCATAAATCCGTATCCGCCAAAATTTTGGAGGCATTGGTACATGACTTTATCTGACAACTCGGTGGCTAGTAGTTTTGCCATGGAGCATTCTTTTACTGCATATTGCTCGTCGTTGTGCATTCTGCTGCAGTGGAGGACAAACTGTTTGCACGCTTCAATTTCGGAAGCCAGCTGTGCCATCCGATGGCGGAGTACCTGAAATTTGTTGATTGGCCGGCCGAAGGCTTTTCGCTCAGACATATATTGTAAGGTGTACTCCATGGCCGATTCACATCCTGAATAAGCACTAATTGCTCCGGTCAGACGTTCCAATTGCAGACCGCCCATCAAATAATAAAACCCCTGCCCTTCTTGGCCGATTAGGTTTTCTGCGGGTACTTTGACATTATCGAAAGCCAGTTCTGCGGTATCTGAAGAGTGCCAACCTAATTTCTTGAGTTTGTTTGCGGAAACGCCTTCGGTGTCCCTGTCTATTACTAACAAACTGACACCTCCTGCGCCGGCTTTTGTATCTGTCTTCACGACAGTCACTATCAAATCGCCATAGACGCCACTCGTAATAAATGTCTTTGAGCCATTGACGATGTAATAATCGCCTTCTCGCTTGGCAGTGGTTTGTATGTTTGCGACATCAGACCCAGCGCCTGGCTCAGAAATCCCAATACTACTGATCAACTCTCCAGAAATTAACCCTGGCAGGTATTTCTTTTTTAGTCGGTCCGACCCATATTTCAAGATGTATGGTCCAGACATATATTGTACTACTAATTGAGTGATGGTGAATCCACCGGAAAATACTTTAGACGTTTCTTCGCAAAAGACCACATCATAGAAAAAGTCAAGATTCATCCCACCATACTCTTCAGGATAAGAGAGTCCGAGAAACCCCATATCCCCCATTTTTTTCCAGATATCTCTTGGTGTGCGTCTGTTTTCTTCCCATTCATTGATGTTTGGGACGACTTCTTTTTGCAAAAAAGTTCGAAGGCTTTGTCTGAATAATTCGTGTTCTTCTGAAAAGTAGTAACTCATGGCTGGTAGTTAAATAAATTTTGGTTTGGTTAATTGGGTGTCGAACGGTTTGCCTAGCTTTTGCAAGTAGGGCGCTCCGTAAAAAGCAATAAATGATTCGACTCCTTTTTTTGTAAAGTGTGGCAACAGCAAGCTCCACATCAACTTGGAGGCGTCTGTGGCATTCTTTTTTTGTTGAATGGCCTTCATGGAGTCTTGAAACCAGGCCATTCCCCAAATTGCATCGGTCAGGTTATCATACAAGCCGGGGTACTCCTCCTGGTTCATATTGCCTAACTGTATGGAAAAAGCGATGGCCTCCTCCGACATTTTCTTGAAATTTAGATAGGATTGGTGAAATCGCTCCTTGAAGATGGTATCTCTGATGATTCGCAAATCGCTAAATACGAACGTATACTTTAATTGAATTTTTTGAAATAATGCGACTTCGTTATGGACATTTTGAAAGGAGGGTAACTCCTTGGTTGGTACTCGGATCTCTTCTATTTCTGACCACATTTTTTCGGCAATCGCTTCCAATACTTCTTCCTTGGTTTTAAAATGGTAGACAAAATTGCCTCGACTCATATTCAGTGCATTCGAAAGCTCTTGAAGAGAAACTTCACCATAGCCTTTCTGATTAAAGTAGGTGATGGTGTTGGTTAGTATTTTCTCTTTTTTGGTCATTTGTCTAGTAGAAATTCTGAATTTTAATTAAATAATCATTGCGTCTATTCTAAAACTCTATTTTTAGAAACGACCCAGTCCTCCCTCGAACATATTATAACGGCCTTGTTCCTAAACTAATTAATATTTTGGTGAGATAACGTTTTTTAGATTAAACTCACCTCTTCAATTCTTCTGCAAATTAAAACTATTTGTCAAAAAAATCTAAATTTTGTAGCAAAATTAGTCGAAATCGACTAATTTTGTTTTTATTCTATGTACGATAATGCCTTTTCCTTAGATTTACTGTAATCAGAAGTAAGAATATGCGACCATTAACATCAAAAATAAATCCCAACAGCCAACAGTTTACTGACAACAAAACTGAAATGCTCAAATTGGTCAAAAAGCTCGAAAAACACCTGGAAGAAAGTCGCTTTCAGGGAAAAGACAAACATATCGACCGCGCCAGAAAACGAGGCAAGTTCCTCGCTCGCGAACGAATTGAATTACTTCTGGACAAAGACAGCCCATTTTTTGAGTTACTTCCCCTTTCGGGAATGGAGAATGATGGCGGATTTGGCACAGGAGGCACCAACGTCTGTGGTATTGGTCTGGTTGCTGGCAAACTTTGCATGCTCAACTCCAATGTAGGAACCAGAAAAGGCGGATCAGTAGATTACGCCACAGTTTTCAAGGCCTTTCGTATCGGACAAATCACCAGGGAGAATAAACTGCCTTCTATCAATCTCGTAGAAAGTGGCGGCGCAAATCTCCCCGACCAAGCGAAGATATTTAATTATGGTGGTGAATCTTTCCGTGAAATTACCAGAAGGTCGAAGATGGGATTGACCACAATTTCTGTTGTTTTTGGGAATGCTACTGCTGGAGGTGCTTACGTACCTGGTATGTCTGACTTTTCTATTTTCCAGAAAAAATCCGCCAAAGTATTCCTAGCCGGTCCTCCCCTAGTAAAAATGGCTACCAACGAAGTCGCTACGGATGAAGAATTGGGTGGCGCAGAAATGCACAGCCGAGTCTCCGGTGTTTCTGATTACCTGGCAGAAGACGAACTGGATGCTATTCGAATAGCAAGAGAAATTATGGAATTTGTTGCCGTCACCAAACCGCATTTAGTCCCAGAGGGCAATATTGAAGCACCCAATTTTTCGCAAGAAGAATTACTAGGAGTTGTCCCTAGCAATCCTAAAACTCCATTTGATGCCAGAGAACTGATTATGCGTACCGTTGATGGTTCCAAATTTTCAGAATTCAAACCAGAATATGGAAACACGATGGTTACTGGATGGGCTAAAATCCATGGATATCCAGTAGGGATTTTGGCAAACAATGGCGTTATTTTTTCGGAATCTGCCAACAAGGCTGCGCAGTTTATCCAACTTTCCAATCAACAAAACATCCCACTTCTATTTATGCAAAACACCACCGGCTACATGGTTGGCAAGGCTTACGAGGAAGGAGGAATCATCAAAAATGGAGCAAAACTAATCAACGCCGTTTCCAACAGCGAAGTCCCGGCGATCACGCTGATGATTGGCTCTTCCTACGGTGCCGGAAATTATGGTATGAATGGTCGTTCTTACGATCCACGATTTTTGTTTACCTACCCCAATGCAAAAATTGGTGTTATTGTGGCAGAACAATTGGCTGGCGTCATGGAAATCATCCAACGCGCAGCAGCCAAACGAAACAACATAGAGTATGATGCAGAACAAGGAGAAATGATCAAACAAATGTTGATGTATGAAGCAGACGCTAAAGCTTCTGCCTGGTATTCTACTTCTGAATTGTGGGATGATGGCGTACTTGATCCACGGGAGACAAGAAACTATTTGGGCTTCAGTCTGGCAATTATATACAATCAGGAGATCAAAGGCGCAACTGGCTACGGTGTCTGGAGACACTAGGAGAGAAACGATCTTATTGTCAACAAAAAAATTGGCCTACATTATATATTCAAAGTAAAATGAAAAAGAACAATAATACGTCTGTAAATATCGCTGCTCTTCTAATCGCCAACCGAGGAGAAATAGCAAGTCGTATCATACGCACTTGCAAGAAGATGGGGATCAAATCTATCGCGGTTTTCTCCGAAGCAGACAGACATGCCCCGTTTGTAAGTCAGGCAGACACCGCCGTATTCATAGGAGAAAGCAATCCGGCAGAATCCTACCTAGATCAGGACAAAATCATCGCAGCAGCAAAAAAGACAAAAGCAGATGCCATCCATCCGGGATATGGTTTCCTTTCGGAGAATGCTGGTTTTGCTAAGCGATGTGCAAAAGAGGGCATTGTGTTTGTCGGTCCAAATCCAGCTGCCATTGAAGCGATGGGATCTAAGTCCAAGGCCAAAACATTGATGCAAGCACATCAAGTGCCCGTTGTGCCCGGCTACCAGGGAGACAACCAAAGTACCAATCACCTGATTTCCGAAGCTAAGAAAATTGGATTCCCGCTCCTGCTAAAAGCAACTGCCGGCGGAGGAGGAAAAGGAATGCGCATTGTCCATAAAGAAACCGAACTTCAACCAGCTATTGATGCAGCCAAACGAGAAGCACAAAACGCCTTTGGAGATGATGAAATGATCATCGAAAAATACATTGCAGCTGGCAGACACATCGAATTTCAGATTTTTGGAGACCAGCATGGGAATGCTATCCATTTGCTCGAACGAGAATGCACCATTCAACGCCGATACCAAAAGGTTATTGAAGAAAGTCCATCTCCTGTCATGAATGACGCTCTCCGCCAGGAAATGGGTGCAGCAGCCGTCAATGCAGCCAAAGCATTGAACTACGACAATGCTGGTACAGTAGAGTTTATTTATGACGATGCCTCGAATAGCTTTTATTTTCTGGAAGTGAACACTCGCCTGCAAGTAGAACATCCGGTGACAGAAGAGATAACAGGATTTGATTTGGTGCAGATGCAAATTGAGTCTGCTTCAGGCCAACCTTTGGCCATCAAACAAGAAAACGTCAAGGGAAGCGGTTACGCTATTGAAGCCCGGGTATATGCAGAGGATGCAAGCAATGATTTCCTTCCCGTTACAGGAAAAGTACTGCGGTTTGAGGTCCCTGTGGTGGAGGGACTTCGAGTGGAAACGGGTATTGAAAGTGGTTCTGAAATTTCTGTTTATTATGATCCGATGGTGGCCAAATTGATTGTTTGGGACGCCACTCGGCAAGGAGCGCATCGTAAGCTTCAATATGTTCTTCAACACCTGGTCTGTCTTGGGTTGAAAACAAATCAGGATTTCCTATTCCATTTACTGCAAAACCAAGACTTTAGGGACGGGAATTACGACACCCATTTCATAGAAAAAAAATTAGATTTATCCACACTAACAAGCAAGCCAGAGTCTACTACCACGATGGCGCTCATCGCTGCAAGTTTGCACGACTGGAGTCAGCGAGAACAAACAAGAGGCTTACTCCGATCCATTCCATCCGGATGGCGAAATAACTTCTATGCACACCAAGAAGAAATTTATACTTTTAATGAGCAGGAATACCTTGTAAAATATCGAAGTAAGAATAACCATTTTGAGTTTATCCTTTGCGAAAAAAGTTATGAAGTCCAACTTATTTCTTCCAATGAGGAAACCATTTTACTAGAAGTCGATGGCCTCCAACTACAATTTACAATCGCCAAAAATAACGGATCCGTTTATCTGCAAAACGAAGAAACGGGCAATCTACAATTACAAACAAAGGATCGATTCCCTGTAAGGGAAAAAGAAAAAATAAAAGGCGGCTACCTCGCTCCTATGCCTTCACAAGTAATAAAAATACTAGTTGAACCCGGACAAGAAGTTAGCCCCGGAGATGGACTAATCGTTCTTTCTTCTATGAAAATGGAAAACACCATTTGCTCTGAAGAAACAGGGACGGTAGAGGAAATATACACCACCGAAAACAGCAATGTAGAAGCAGGATTTTTACTAGTTAAGCTCAAAGACAACCAATAAAAAACACCACCATGGATTTATATACTCCAGAACAAGTCGCCACCATCAAGGATCAAAAATTTGCTTTTTTGCAAGTGGCAGAAACGGACCATGTGCTAACGCTCACTTTAGATCGGGCACATAAGAAGAATGCTTTGCATCCACAGATGATTAATGAAATTGCTTATGCTTTGCACTATGCTCATTTTGAAAAGTCCGTTTGGGTGATCGTCCTCAAAGCCAAGGGGAATATCTTTTGTGCTGGTGCCGACCTGAAAGCGATGATGGGCATGATTGAGGAAAATGATTCTACAATTCCAGAACCTGCCAATGCAGTGCTTGTTGGAGAGTTGTTTAATTCGGTACACAAACCAACGATTGCTCAGGTAACTGGCGATGTCTATGCAGGTGGATTTTTCTTCCTAGCGGGCTGTCATATTGTTGTTGCGCAGGATACTGTGAAGTTTGGATTGCCAGAGGTAAAGCGTGGATTGTTTCCTTTTCAGGTAATGGCTTCCTTGCTTCGGGTAATGCCGGCACGGAAGGTGGTGGATTGGTGTATTCGTGGGTATAATTTGCCAGTTGCAGAGGCGGCGCAGTATGGGTTGGTGACGCAGGTGGCTACGGCTGCAACTATTGAACAGGAAGTGCAACGGATCGTTGAGGAGCTGAAGGGGAATAGTCCTTCGGCGATTAGGCGAGGGTTGGCGGCTTATGCGCATATTCAGCCGGCGGCGGCGGAGCATGAGTATTTGATGGGGATGTTGCTGGAGACGATTGGGACGAGGGATGGACAGGAGGGGTTGAAGGCGTTTAAAGAGAAGAGGCCGGCGGAGTGGAGTGGGGAGTGATACTAGCAAACAAAAGACTTGGTTTTCTTATGAATTTCAATGCACCTAAAAGGTAAATGGAATCAAACGAAAAGTAAATAATTTCCAAATAAACTTTGCGCCTTTGTGTATTTGCGTTTAAAAAAATAATATTATATCATGAAAAAACTAATCCTCTCGGCAGCACTAACAGGAGCTGCCACCAACAGAAGCCACTGCCCCGCAATCCCCTACACACCCGTCGAACTAGGAGAAGAAGCCAAACGCGCAGTAGATGCAGGAGCAAGCATCGTCCACATTCATGCTAGGGAAGACGATGGCACCCCCAGCTGGCGGACAGAAGTCTTTGAGCAAATCAACGAAGAAGTACGCAAACGATGCCCGAACGTGATCATCAACTACTCGACAGGCGCGTTGGGCTTGTCGGCAGAAGAACGAGTGAAGCACCTCCCGGCCACAAAACCAGATATGGCCGCTTTCAATATGGGAAGTATGAACTACGCCATCTTTTCTAAAAAGAACAAGCAGTTTTACTGGAACGGGGTGTTTGAAAACTCCTTTGATACGATGATGCATGTGGTCAAATCGATGAACGAAAACGGGGTCTGCCCGGAGATGGAATGTTTCGATACGGGCCATATTCGAAATGCAGAGCCCCTTCGGACGATGGGGTTGTTGCCTGACAATGCTTGTTATAGTTTGGTGATGGGCGTGCTTGGGGGAATTCCTGCGACGACGCCAAATCTGATGCATCAAATCAGTCAAGTGCCGGACGGGGCATTCTGGCAAGTCATCGCGATTAGTAGAAAACAGTGGCAAATGGCTGCCGTGGCATGTACCATGGGAGGGAATTTTCGAGTCGGCCTGGAAGACAACTTCTATTTGCCAAACAATGAAATGGCAAAATCTAATGGGGAATGTGTCGACTGGGCGGTCAAATTGGCTCGAATGATGGGCAGGCAGATTGCTAGTATTGAAGAAACGCGTACGATGTTGGATATTCCATTAAAACAGAAGGTATAGGCAGACAAATTGGTAATTGAGTGTATTAAGTTTTAAGTAACAAATTACGTACGAGAGGCGATTTAATACGCCTTCCTTTTCCTAGTAACTTAATACCCCCAATTACTTAATAACTAAGATAGGAGGCGATAAAATCTTAAACCCAAGTTAAAATGGTCGATTATGGACATTCTTTCTTGGCATTAGAACAAATTTCTATAAATTTGCAAGTATGAAAACCAACCTTTCAATTATAATTCTGCTATTACTTCTTGTTGGATTTTTTGCTTGTACTGAAAATGGTACGACGTCTAAAAATTCTGGCAATACGCCACCTATTGATACCGCCAGTTTGGTCAACACCATGGGGTCACCGCTGATTGAGGAATTGTCTAAAAAGATTGAGCAATCACCAGACAACCCCGTGCTTTATGCTTCGAGAGGTGAATTGTACTACAGTAAAGAAAACTATCCGGCTGCGATTAAGGATTTGAATAGTTCGATTGCACTAGACAGTACCAATCCAGCATTTTTTCATTTATTGTCTGACGCTTACATGGATAACTTTCAATCGGAAAAGGCACTCGAGGTTTTGTCTGGGTTTACAGACCGTAATCCTAAAAGCATTCCTTCTATGCTCAAACTGTCGGAATTTCAAATGATCTTAAAACAACATGACGCTTCTTTGGAGACGATTGAAAAAATTCTGACAGTTTCGAGTCGCCATCCTGAAGGATTTTATATGCTGGGAATGAACTTTAAAGCAATGGGCGACACCGCTCGGGCAATTAATAGTTTTCAGACTACAGTAGAAGAAGATGCGGACCATATTGACGGATATGTGCAGCTTGGTGTCCTGCTGGATCGGCTCAAAAAACCGATTGCTTTAAAATATTTTAATAATGCGCTGCAAGTAGACTCTACCAATTTGGATGCGTTGTTTGGAAAGGCGTGGTATTACCATCAAAGAAACAAGTTCAATCTGGCCAGTGAATGGTATGAAAAAGCGGCCAACTTTTATCCGAAAGAAAGTAAAATCCATGTCAACAACGGCATTTTAAATCTAGAAATGTCTGAACTCAACAAAAATGAACCATTACGGATAAAACAATTGGCAAAGGCGTTTAGTCGCTTCGATTTGGCGACCAAGGTGGACCCTGGGTTTGGGACGGCTTATTATTATCGGGGGTTGACATTGGAAATGCAGGGAAAACCTAAAAAGGCCATCAAGGATTATCGGCAGGCGGCTGCTTTGATGCGGGAACCTCTTAAAGCGAATAAGGCGCTGATTGCGCTTGGACAGAAGCCGATTATTAAGTAAAACCAGATTGTTCTACTAGTTTCTGCCAATTGTCGTTTACCAAAAATAAAAGAGGAGAGCAACTGCTCTCCTCTTTTATTTACTATATAAATTGTTGTCTGTTTTTAATCAACGAGATGGTCTACAGTTTCTAGCTCTCCTGTTTTAGGATTTGGGCCGTACTGATTAGCACCTGCTTCAGAATCTGTTACGGCTAGATATAGATTGTAGAAAGGAATTAGTAAAAACCAACCACTTTTTCCAACATCATGCATTCTTCTTACACCGACTGCGATACCTGGAATCAATAATGCTAATGAATATATTGTAGATAGAAAGCCTCCAAAACCAAGCATTGTTTGAAGTACCCCTGCAATTATTCCAATAATAATAGCACCAATCATATTAAAAAGAGTGAAATACCAATACTCACTACGTCTGGCTCTTCCATTAAATTCTGCATATTTATTTTTAACAGCATTCAGGAAATAATCAAGTGGTTTCATAGAATTGTTTTTTTTTAAAATTGTGATGAATAAATCGCTTTTGGTGAATACAATATACAAAGTAATTTTTTTCCAGCCAATCTATCTAAATTTTATAGTGCATTTAAGCCAGCCAAATTAAACGTCATTATCTAATTCCAAACATTATAATTTTCCTACATCTCAACAAAAAGGGGGCATTCCGTTAGAAATGCCCCCTGGATAAATTTTGTAAAATTTCTAAAAGAAATTTTTACGTTGTCTGATGTTACTTAGTAGTTTCGCTTGATTACCTTCTCTACTAGCTGTTTTTTGTCGTTTTCAAGTACAACAAAATAAACTGCAGAGGCTAGAAAATTGAAATCTACTTCTTTTGTATTAATCCCCAATTCAGGGACAATTGCTTCTTCCATCAACACTCGACCAAGCACATCGATTAGCTTAAAGTTAATCGGTGAACGATCTCCAGTTTCGAAGGTGATCGTAATTTTGTCCTTGGTCGGATTTGGATGAATGGCAGTAATTCCAAATCCACCGGTAGCACACTCCGCCAATACCAAAGTAGTGGTTTCTGTACTGCCATCATTATCAACGATGATCAAACGGTAGTAGGCTTTTGTCGAAGTTCGCTCATCTAAAAAGGAATAGTTGTTTGTTCCCTGGTTGCCAAGTGCATTTACTTCCCCCAGTTGAACAAACCCCCCATTTCCTGTAAAGGAGCGTTCTACTATAAACTTAAGTACATTGTCCTCCGATTCTGTCACCCAATTTAGCTGGATCCCGCCTTCTTCCAGGCAAGCACCTTCAAAACTAACTAAGTTCAATGGAAGTGCACAACCATCTAAATCGATAGGAGCAGAAGTCAAATCAAAGTTTGAATCTCCTGTTGGATCTACCTCATCCCAAGGTTCTCCCGGGACAATTGCCCCTGCAATAACATCTCCACCAGGAGTACAATAGTTGATTGCATAAACAGTACATTCTGCAGGACCTGTAGCCGAATTCCCATCGTCAGGAACAGTCAATGTGGCAGTAGGAACAGTGGTAGACGTAGCAACTACATCACCATCGCATACTAAAACATACATCATTCCATTATTAGGATCATAATCAGGCATCGAGGACACAACTATGTCGTCTCCTTCACAAGCAGTAAGCATAGAAGGATTACAAACAGTAAACGGTGCAGGGCCAGCCATATCGACATCCCCTGCTCCACCATAAGCCGTTATTTCTGTCAGCGTGGTAGGAGGCATTGCGAGTATATCAGAAGTTGCATCTGATGTGCAATCGTTAAGTGCATAAACAGAATAGGCTCCATAAGGAACTCCTGGAAAATCGCAGGCTCCTGTTGGATCAGTTGCTACTATCGCGCCAGAGGCATCGACCAAATAGCAGACCTGATTGGTCCCTACGGCATTGTATCCCGAGTTATTAAATAAGGCGTCGTCTCCAGGCACAAAATCGCATTGTGCGTAGGAAGTATTTACGGTCATACAGAACATTAGAACTAAGCTAATCCCCATACAACAGAGTCGACTCCAATTTGATATTATATATTTCATATATCGTCTCTTTTTTTGATGATAAAATTGGGGTGGAAATACATCCGCCCCGGATTAACTATTTATTATTCTGGCGTTATTGTTCCTGCTTCTGGAGTACAATTTACTGGACAAGCTGCACAAGTTAATGTGCCTGACAATACCGCAGGTACTGCACAAGCAGCTGGACTTGCAGCCAATGCCGTAACGGTAGCAGAAGTAGAAAAGTCGTAGCTTGCTGTTTCTCCATTTGCGGTACAAGTAAAGGCGGTCATAGATTCACAAACGGTACCATCGCCTGCTTGTAATTCTGCAGTTAATGTGCCGCATGCTGCATCTCCAGTAGTAACCACGGTCAATGGTGCTGGGTAAACCACAACATCATATCGCTCTATAAAACAGGAATTCATTTCTGCAATATTATATTCTCCAAAACTACCATCACCATCCGTATCGTAAAGTCTTGACCAAGGTAAAGCAAAGTAGGTAACTGTTATCGGTGCACAGGTATTGTTGGTAACGGTTAACGCTGTGCCAACGGTTAAATCTGCACAAATCACACCATTCCAAGTACCACCAAGTCCGTCACTACCACCTGCCAAATCTGTATTTGATATCGGGAAGGAGTTGTCTACTGTAAGGCCGCCCATTGGGTCATACACTACAGGAGCTTCTCCTGGCACTCCACCTGGAGCATACATGTACCAGTCTAAATCAAGGTGTGCTTGGTTAGGATTTACTACACTACCTCCTGGTTCTACACAACCTGGTTCTATGGTAAATGTAGGAGCAGTTCCGCTACATACATCTTCTACGGCATAAGCATAAGTTGCATCACAACCAATTACCGGGCAACCGCCACAAGTTACTATACCAGAAAGTGAAGCTGGCAACACACATCCTACAGGCGCTCCTGCCAAAGCTAGAGCTGTTGCTGAAGTAGAAAAATCATAGGTCAAAGCATCTCCATCCAATGCGCAAGTAAAGCCCATTGCTGATTCGCAAACGGTACCGTCTGCAGCTTGCAATTCTGCGGTTACATCTCCACATCCACCATCTCCTGTTGTTACAACAGTTAAAGGAGCTGGCCAAATGGTGACATCAAATCGTAATATCGTACAATCAGGAGCATATTCAGCAATCAGATCTTGATCTGAATCCAATCCGTAATCAAATACCACCATGAAATAAGTCACGTCAAAAGGCGCGCAGGTTAGATTTGTAGGAGCAGTGGCTGTAGGTGGAGCAGCGCAGGTTGCATCAAAGGCAGCGGCCACCAAGCTAGGGTCTTTTACGTCAATGGACTCAAGGTTTGCCGCATTGCCAGCAGTTTCTGTTGGAGCAGAAACGTCAATAGTTGATTCGTAAGCTGCCGCAGCGAGCGATGGAACACCTCCTGGAGCATAGACAAATAAATCAACCACTACACCAGTTCCTGCAGGTCCGTTTACATTTGCACAATTTGGTCCTGCATCGAAGGCAACTGCACCTCCACTACAAACGCCAGCTATTGGCGCTGCAAAGTCAGGAATGGCTGCACAAACTGGGTCAATCTCGGGTGTAACAGAGTGCGCCATACAATTGAAATCGCATTGTCCTTCTGCAGTTCCGTTTCCGGCAGTACCTGTTACACAAATGGTATAGGTAGTGCCCATTACTGCAGTTGCAAGACTTGTTCCCTGACCACCTGAAGCTAAGCTTACACACATCGGGTCAAAGATTTCAATATTGTCTATAGACTGCGTGCAGTCTGTTGTACCATTTACATCATTATTTTCCACAACTGATGTTCCTGACAGTACAAAGAAAGAGCTGGAGTTTGCTGTATTGTGTGTGTATTCCCAACATTGAGTAACACTCATATCTGCTGTGGAAACATCTATTGGAGTACTAAAGCAGGACTCTCCACCACCTGTCTGTATTTCGGTATAAGATCCTGCAGGAGTTTCTGCTGGAGTTTCATAAACATTACAAGCATTTGCTGCAGCGTCGGCACAGGTTGCTGCACAGTCCGCTCCGGCTGGTGGAGCACAAGTTATATCGGCAGCATATCCTTCTCTGAAAACTGTACCGTCTGATGTAAAAACAAAAGTCAAACAACCTGAAGCGTCCGTAGAGGTAATTGTCATTCCTTGTAAATCTCCTGAGCCATTAGGTAGGGCGTCATCTCTATCTGTACACCAAATAGTTCCTCCTCCAGGAGGAGCAATTGGCGTAGACATTGCATTGTCACCATCCAATATAGTCAACCCATCCCAACAGCCTGTACCGTTGTTTTCACTACTGAAAAAGGTAAATGTTGCTGAAACAATATCACCAGGAGTGTCTGGACATAAGGTTGTCGTAATTGCCTCGTTCGCACCATAATCTGCTGCATCGCCACCAGAGTCATATACAGTGCTACCACAAACAACTACTGGGTCAAGAAGCGGAGTTACAGAACTTGCCATGCATTGGAATTCGCACTGCCCTTCAGCTGTTCCATTTCCAGCAGTACTTGTTACACAGACAGTATAAGTTGTCCCCATAACTGCGCTAGTCAAAGTTACTCCTTGAGCACCCGCCAATAAGCTAGTACACATTGCATCAAAAATTTCTATGTTGTCAACGCCTTGGGTACAGTCGGTTGTTCCGTTTACATCGTTATTTTCCACAACAGATGTTCCTGCTAAAACTGCAAAACTTGTAGAGTTTGCTGTTGTATGAGTATATTCCCAACATTGAGTAACACTCATATCTGCTGTGGAGACATCTACTGGAGTAACAAAGCAAGACACCCCTCCATTCGTTTCAATTTCTGTATAAGAGGTAGCAAATACATCAGGAGTTGTTTCCCAGACGTTACAGGTATTTGCTGCTGCATCAGCACAAGTTGCTGCGCATTCCATTGCTGCTACAGGTGGCGCACAAGTTATATCGGCAGCCCATCCAGCAAAAGTTAAGGACCCATCTGATCCAAAGGTAATGGTGATACACCCGTCAACTGCGGTAGAAGTAAAAGAAGCTGGAGCTATCAAATCTGCATCTAGTGCGGTTGTAGTTCCAGTACCATCAAAAACGCCTAAGTTATCACAACAGCTTTCCACTGCAACCGAAGTAAAGTTTATCGTAACTACATCACCTACCATATCTGGACAATAGGTTTCAGTTATGTTTTCATTATTTGCATAATCAGCGGCATCGCCACCAGAGTCATATACAGTGCTACCACAAACAACTACTGGGTCAAGGAGCGGAGTTACAGAACTGACCATACAAGTGAAATCACATTGTCCCTCTGCTGTTCCGTTTCCAGCACTACCTGTTGCACAGACGGTATAGGTTGTTCCCATAACGGCTCCGGTAAGGGTGACTCCCTGCCCACCAGCAATTAAGCTAGTACAGCTGGCATCAAATACTTCGATATTGTCGATACCTTGTTCACAATCTGTTGTTCCGTTAGTATTATTGTTTTCAATAACTGAAGTTCCTGCTAGGACGGTAAAACTTGTTGAGTTTGCTGCAGTATGGGTATATTCCCAACACTGAGTGACTGCAATAGTTGCAGTAGAAACATCTAGTGGAGCGCCGAAACAAGATTCGCCTCCGTTTGTTTGGATTTCTGTGTAGGAAGTGGCAAATACATCGGGGGTTGTTTCCCAGACGTTGCAAGAGTTTGCTGCTGCGTCTGCACAGGTTGCTGCACATTCTACAACAGGAACAATCGAGCAGTCTGTAGCCGCACTACTAGCAGCTGTGGTTGCCATCGAAATATCTGTTGCCGAGTTTCCAAAATTTGCAACTAATACAACATAAACTTCCCCAGCGGTTACGGTTCCTAAAATTAAGGTTCCTGAACCTGCCGTAGTGTAATCACAATCTATTGGTGCATCAAAAGGAGCGGCTCCGCTCGCACAATTTGCGTTTACATTTGCAAGGTCTGTAAATGGTCCCCAAGTGGCCCAATCCACATCAGCTCCCGCTGAGTTTGCAATATCGAAAGAGAGCGTTCCAGTTGTTGCAATTTCTAGATAGTACCAAGCGGGGTTGGGAGTGGATAAAAGACAACCATAGTTCACATTAGGGTTGTCTGTACTTGCGGCTGTTTGATTGACACCTCCAGCAAAAGCAACTGGATTATCGGTGCACACTGGAGTTACACTTGCCGCATCCAGGCACCCTTGTGCTAGGACCTGATTTGAAAAAAGAGCAATGCATAAGAGCATTGCGCAATTAAATATAATTTTATTCATAATAAGGATATTAAATTCGGTTTAACAATAAAGATGGAGACTGTTATTTCTTCAGATCAGCGAGAATTTGGTTTGGCGCTTTATCTGATACTAAATACAGCTCTGGCTGGCTGTCAATCAGTGCTTTTCCTGCATTTGATTTCGCCGCATATTCACTTGAAGTAATAATCCTTTTCCCAATAATGCTTTCAACATATTTTTTTGTTGCAGCTTCATTTGCCTTGCCTGAAACAGCCTGAGATTGGTTTAAGTTTACCGTTTTTGAATTGGCCGTTTGGTTAGTAGAATTTTTGACATTGGACGCTCCCATACTATTTGCCTTCGTCGATTCTTTGCCATAATGGAGCAAAGGAGTTGGGATGGCAGGTACCGTATATTCCTTTATTGTTGACTTTTGTGCCGGTGACGCTGTTGATTGTCCATTATTTGTGAAGGCAATTGTCTTTTTGGAATCGGTTGTTGCTTTAGGCGCTTCTTCTACGGATTTGCTTTTGCTTGCTTCCTTTTTGACTTTGCTTGGTTCATTTTTGATTTTGCGGACTTCGTTTTGTTGATTGTTTGTTAAAACGACTGCTTTTTTTGAAGTGGCTTTGCCCGCGGTGCTTTTCCTGCTGTCTGGTAATTTTGCAGGGGCAACCGTTTTTTGAACTGCTTTTGGGGCACTTTCTTTTACTGTAGATTTTTTAGAAATTTCATTTGGTGTAACGGATTTCATTTTTTTAAAATCAACCAAATCCTGGGCAAGGACAGATTGACTTAAAAACAACATACAGATAAAGAGGGGTAATAATGTAGTTATTCTCTTCATAACACGTTAAAATTTATAGAATTAAAAAATATGGATAAGGCTGTTCTTTATAGGAATGACTGCTATCTGTTTCTCTAGAAACAGATAAGCACATAACTATGGCAGGATCAATGCCCTACCATGCAAACAATAAAGAACCGTAAATTTTGTATTAAGTAAATTGCCTAGGAAACAGGCGAATGTGGGTTGTATTCATATGGGCTGGTTTATTTGGTCTTTAAAAATGGTTTTCATTCAATAGCAATTCAAAGTTAACAATTTCAGTGAGTTTATCAAACCTAAAAAGAATAAAATTGCATGTCACGCTTTATAACATAATAAAACAAGCGAAAACCCCTCCCTCACGAACCTATAATTTGCCATATTCAAGTTTCACAACCTATATGCAAGATCCGTATTCTCCTTTTAAAAATATTCAATCTGAATAGCGAAACAACTTAAACCGTACCCTTTATAAGGTTTTTCATCCATTAATAAAAATGAATTCAATTTCTTTTTTTGTCACAAAATCGCATTATTAAATAGCACTTATTGCCATAAAGCGTAATTCATTGTAATTTGAATTTCAATAAAACCAATCAATTTTGTAGGCACCCATTAAGTTGCTCTACAGCCATTTTTACAAAATAACAGGGTGGCTATTTTTCCCTTTCTTAGCGTAGAATAAATATTATCTTTGCGACATTAAACATAATTTAAAAACAAACAGGAACCATATATATGAAAATAATTATCCCAATGGCAGGAAGAGGCTCCAGATTAAGGCCACACACTTTGACCGTCCCCAAACCTTTAGTACCTGTAGCAGGTAAACCAATTGTGCAACGAATTGTGGAGGATCTCGCTAAATCTTGTGGAGAGAAAATAGAAGAAATAGCTTTTATCATTGGTGATTTTGGACAAGAGGCGGAAGACCATTTGCTGTCTGTTGCAAAATCCCTTGGCGCTAAAGGATCTATTTTTTATCAGGACCAGCCACTAGGCACTGCACATGCTATTCTTTGCGCTAAAGATTGCCTGTCTGGGCCTTGCATTGTCGCATTTGCCGACACGTTGTTTAGGTCGGACACGTTGCTGGACACGTCAAAGGAAGGAATGATCTGGGTCAAAAAGGTAGAAGACCCAAAAGCATTTGGTGTAGTAGAACTCCACAAGGACGGGTATATTACCAACTTTGTGGAAAAGCCGCAAACATTTATTTCCGACCTTGCTATAATTGGTATTTATTATTTTAATGATGGAGAATACTTGCGAAAAGAGCTGCAGTACCTGCTGGACAATGATCTAAAAGAAAAAGGAGAATACCAGCTCACTAACGCACTAGAGAATATGCGCCAAAAAGGAACTAAATTCTTCCCTATAGAGATGGACGAATGGCTGGATTGTGGCAACAAAAAGGCGGTAGTCTACAGCAATCAAAGGGTGTTGGACTTTAATAAAGGCACGAATCTTGTATCTCCTAAGGCGAAACTTGTAAACTCAACTATTATAGAACCGTGCTTTATTGCGGATGGCGCATTGATAGAAAATTCCGTAGTCGGCCCTCATGTTTCGATTGGCTTTAACACTAAAATTCGATCATGTATTATCGAAAACAGTATTGTTCAAAATGATACCTTGGTGGAAAATAAAGTCCTGACGAACTCAATGATTGGCAATAAGGTTGTCTTTTCCTCTGAAAAACACGAACTTAGCATTGGGGATTATTCCACCTTATGATGAAACAATCCTTATAACATAAGCGTTCTACAATAAAGCAGCTTAGAAATGGAGTTAATTTCAACTCCAGACAGTATAACGAACAATTTAGAAATGGCTAATATTCTTAATAATAAATACTTACTACTTCTTGTCTTTTGCGTGCTAAACATCCAAGTGTTTTTTGCACAAGCCCCTGACAATCGTCCCACCGAAAAAGAAGTTCAGACCCAGAAACTTTTTATTGAAGCCAATAAAGAAAAAGTACTTGGTAATCTGGATGATGCGGCCTATTTGTTTGGAGAAGTAATCAAGAAGGACAAAGAAAATAATGCGGCCTTTTATGAGCTTTCTAAGATCTATATGATCCAAGAATCTTTTGGTAAGGCAAAAAAGAATATTCAAGAAGCAATCGCTCTGGCTCCTGACAATCTTTGGTACAACTCCTTGTTGGGAGAAGTTTTGGAAATGAACAGAGACTACAAAGGGGCAGCTGAGGTCTACGGTAAAATGGCAGAAATTGATCCAGAAGAAGTCGGTTTCCTTTTTCAACAAGCCGAAATGTACAGAATGGATGGAAAAGGGGATCTCGCAATAAAAACGTTCAACCAAATAGAAAGTCAAACAGGTGTTTCCAGAGAAACAACCGCTGCCAAATATTCCGTGTATATGGAGAGCAACAAACCTGCAAAGGCTGCTCTAGAAATCGAAAAATTGATCAAAGCAAACCCAACTGATACTGACTTTAGATTAATGCTGGCAGAGCACTATGAAGCTGCGGGTGAAAAGGAAAAAGCGTCCACCGTATACAAGGAGATACTAAAGATCAACCCAGAAGACCCTTTAGCAAATCTGGCAATGGCAGAGACCTACCAATCTAAAGGTGACAATACCAACTACCTTCATTCATTGAAAGGGATTTTTAATAATCCAGAAGTGAATATTGACATTAAGATCCAAGAAATCGTACCATATATAGATATGGTCGGTAAGTCCAAGGACGAAGCATTTATTAAGGAAGCGGTAGCATTGACCAGCCTTCTTACCGAAGCACATGAAGACGAAGCGAAGGCATTCGCGGTGCATGGCGATATGCTCAACCACGCAAATCGGCCAAAAGCGGCGTTGGCGGAATATAAAAAAGCAGTAGAATTGAACAGTAGTGTGTTTACGGTGTGGGAACAGATTTTATATATTAATTCAGCCTTGGAGCAATCGGACGAGTTGATTGAAAATAGTGAGATGGTGATGGATTTATTCCCTAACCAACCACTCCCCTACCTATTTAATGGTATGGCAAATAGTCAAAAAGGAAATCATGAAGATGCCGTTGCGACTTTCCAACAAGCGGCAATGATGGCAGGCAAAAATCAACAGTTGAAGGAGCAGTGTTATATACAAATGGGCAGCTCTTATCACAGCCTCAACAAACCAGAAAAGTCGAATGAAGCTTTTGAAAAAGCACTAATCATCAATGATAAAAATCCGTTGACCCTCAACAATTTTAGTTTTTTCCTTGCAGAGCGTGGCGATCGACTGGACGATGCAAAGAGGATGGCAGAACAGGCAATAACTCTTGAGCCAAAGTCCGCTTCATTTTTGGACACTTATGGCTGGGTATTTTATAAGCTCAAAAACTATAAGGACGCCAAAAAATGGATTGGCAAGTCGCTAGAGGAAGGCGGGGACAAAAGCCCTGGTATCCTGGAAAATTATGGTGACACCTTGTTTCAGCTAAATGAGATTGAGGAAGCGGTTAAGTATTGGCAGATGGCGCAACAGGCTGGCGGTACTTCTGCTAAACTGGTGAAGAAGATTGCTGCTCGGAAAATTGTTGAGTAGTTTCTGATGGTATGATGATGTTTCTTAAAAACGCTAATGCACTAAGACGCAAAGTTTCATGCCCAACACCTTCTACTTTTTACCAACTCCTTTCGACGCTTCTGTTCCTTTTCAATAAAGTTTCGTTAGTGTAGTACACTCCTTTTATGGTTTGCCTTTTGGCGAATTGTTTTTTAATTCTTTGAATGCTTCAAATGGTATTCGTCTTGGTTTTAATTTCAATTATATCTTTTATATCTTGCGTTCGATTTTAAAAACCACGATTACTGTCGGTTTGGAGCCAGAAATCAATAATTTTAAGTCTCAGGCATTTTGTGCCGCAAAACAATGACCCATGAATCCGTGGCTAATCACCTTAATGGAAGTAATTAAGTATACCGTACCTGCACTTATCGTGTTTCTGACCGTATACTATTTGCAAAAGCAACATCTCAAAAATCAGTACCAGATCCAATTGTTGGATTTGAAAAAAAAGCAAATTGACAGTACCCTGCCGCTAAAGTTTCAGGCATATGAACGGTTGACTTTGTTTTTGGAACGCATCGAACTGTCCAATGTGATCTTGCGCATTCGCACAGAAAAAATGACCGCTTCCAATTTGCACTTAGGCTTGTTGGTCGCTATTCAAAAAGAATTTGAACATAATGTTACCCAACAGGTATATGTTTCTCCAGAACTTTGGGAGATCGTAAAGCTGGTGAAAAACGAAAGTATCCACCTCGTTAGCATGGTTGCCAAGGAGCAGCCTGAAGGTGCTGACGCAGTAGACTTAAGTAAAGCGATCGTACAAAAAGTAAACGACTTAAATTTCAATCCAACAGATAAGGCCTTGCTTGCTATAAAGAAAGAAATAGGTCTTATTCTGTAAAATTGTTATTGGTTCTTGAGTTATTGGATACTAGGAAATTCCTGCACTACCCGCCGACGCGGTTCCTTCACTATTTTGAATTGCCGAAAGTCAGACCACATTCAAAGCTCTGCGAGATCGTTCAGGAAGCATTACATTTGAAGTATTAACCCAATTTAATTGTACTAATTATGAAAATCCGACACCTATATATACTAATGGTGTGGGGAATCCTCCTCACTACTTCTTGTAAAACGAACGTACACCTTGTGCAAACTAAGGTTTTAAACCAAAAAACTACAGACGAAAGCACTGCAGACAAGGAAGTCGAAGCCATGATACAGCCCTATAGGGTCAAAATGGAAAAAGAGATGAATGTGGTGATCGGCCAACTAGGACAAGATATTATCAAAGAACAGCCAGAATCTACCATGGGCAACTTTGTAGCGGACCTAGTTTATGATATGTGTCAGAAGAATTTTGACAACCCGATTGATTTTGCAGTGGTCAATTATGGCGGACTTCGGGTCCCCAGCATGTTGGCCGGGGATGTGACTAAGGGAAGTATCTTTGAACTGATGCCTTTTGACAATATGCTAGTGGTGATGGACTTGGACGGACCGACTACTTTACAACTTTTCAATTCGATGGCGGCTTATGGTGGATGGCCGATTAGTGACCAGGCTCGTTTTAAAATTGTGGAGGGAGCTGCAAAAGAGATAACTGTTGGTGGAGAAGCATTTGATATCGGACGAAATTACAAGGTGGCGATCTCTGACTATATTGCCAATGGTGGTGATAAGTTGTCTTACCTAAAGGACAAACCGAGGGTAAATCTTGGGTTGTTGTTTCGGGATGCAATTTTAACTTACGTTGAAGATCAAAAAGGAAAAACGATGATGGTGGAACTAGATGGAAGAGTACGTGAATAATTGACATTTTTGTAACCACCCAGCCCCAGCAGGTCTTTAAATCCTAATCGCAAATTATTGGTTGAAAAGAGAAAATTATTATTTGATTCCTATAGTGCAATTACCCCCAACATTAATATTAACAAAAACAAACATACATAATTTTAATTTCCACTTTCGCGATACCCACATTTCCCCCTCACATACAATTTGTTGCAAAGAAAACACCTAGAGCAGGATCAGTATTACGATTTTATTTATTCCTTACTGCCATATTTGCAGGCATTTGTTATTGTTTCAAAACAAAAACTAGTCATCTCTAGTTTGAGTGTGAATGCAACATAAATATTTATTCAAACGAATTTGTTGATAAAAAAAACGGTGATTTGCCTGTATTTGTTTTCAAAGATTTTTGGATAAAATTTTCTTTTTTTAAGGCCAGTTTTTTTTCCACAAAGGGCGCAACTTATTGTTAGGTTTTTTGTACTTTTAGATTCCCATATAAATAAGGCCTAATTTAACAGAGCCAAACTACCTAGAGAAGCGTCTTATTTATATCACCCAGACATAATCATTATAAAATTTGCGCTAAATTTTAATTTAGTGCTACCAAGACTAACTATGTTTTCCTTTGATTTTTTCTTAGGCTTAAAATCTATTGCACTATGCTAAGTAGGCGTACATTTTTGAAACATGCGGGATTGGCAGGATTGCTAATTGGCACTGGTACATTTCCTCTACAGGCGATGTCTGATGCTGAACTAGTGCACCTTACTATTCTACATACGAATGATGTCCATAGCCGAATAGAACCTTTCCCTTCTGACGGAGGCAAACGATCTGGGCTTGGTGGAACTGCTAGAAGAGCCAAATTGATAGAAAAAATCAGGCAAGAGCAAAAACATGTGTTGTTGCTGGATGCAGGAGATATATTTCAAGGGACTCCTTATTTTAATTATTTCGGAGGAGAGTTGGAATTCAAATTGATGAGCAAAATGGGCTACGATGTAGCGACTATTGGCAATCATGATTTTGATGCCGGTATTGATGGATTGCACAAGCAACTCCCAAATGCAAATTTCGACTTTGTAAATTGTAATTATGATTGGAAAGACACCTTGATGGAAGGAAAAGTGACTCCATATAAGGTATTTGACCGCGGAGGACTGCGAATTGGTGTGCTAGGAGTTGGATTGGAACTGGAAGGGTTGGTGCCTGCAAATTTGTATGGTGACACCCAGTATCATGAACCAATTAGTAAGGCTAATAAATATGCCGCGATACTAAAGAATGATGAACGTTGCGACTACGTTATATGTTTATCACACCTTGGATATCATTACGAAAGCGACAAGGTCTGTGATACCCGATTAGCGAAAGCAAGTAAAAATATCGACTTGATCATTGGAGGACATACCCATACCTTCCTCGATAAGCCAGATGTATATACCAACTTGGATGGCAAAGAAGTACTAGTCAACCAGGTAGGATGGGCAGGAATAATGCTAGGAAGATTGGACGTTGTTTTTGAAAGAAGTAAAAAAAGACGTTGTATCGCCTGCAAAAATTTGCCGATAAAATAGAAGAAGAAAACCACGATTGTCCTAACAGACAATCACCATATAAATACAATAAAAACACATGAGATTTTCGCTTAGCATTACTAAGTAAAATTTCATCCCAAACCTGAGTACGTTTGATCTACCCTTGTTAATGCATCGGTCTCTATTTTATTATAGAAGGATCGATTTTTTAGACAAATGACTCTTATATACAATTTTTGAATTATTTAACCCAGCTCAGTTAATGGACAAAGATCATACATTGGTTTGGCAAAAGTGCTTGAAAACGATCAAGAAAAACATTAATGCCCAGAGTTTCCGTACTTGGTTTGAGCCGATCAAACCAGCAGGACTCCAGGGTAATGTACTCACCATTCAGGTTCCTAATAAGTTTTTCTATGAATGGTTGGAAGAACACTATGTAGCACTTTTGAGAATGACCATTCGCCAAGAACTTGGTGAAAAAGGCAGCCTTGACTACCAAATACTCGTCAATAATAAATCGAAACGAATTCCTGGTATAACTCAGGAAAATCCAAATGGTAATAGAATTGAAAAACAAGGATTCGCTTCCGAGCAAATAAAAAATCCGTTTGTCATTCCTGGAATAAAAAAGCTGAGAATCGATTCTCAACTTAATCCATCTTATACCTTCGACAATTTTATTGAGGGAGATTGCAATCGACTAGCCAGATCGGCAGGTGTCGCAGTTGGCAAAAAACCAGGTGGTACCGCTTTCAATCCACTTTTCATTTTTGGAAAGGTGGGCCTTGGAAAAACACATCTCGCACAAGCTATTGGCAATGAAATAAAACATAAGTCACCAAATAGGACGACCTTATATGTATCGTCTGAAAAATTTACGAATCAGTTTATTGAATCGCTCAAGAATAATGCGGTCAACGACTTTGTCAATTTTTATCAGCTGATCGATGTTTTAATTGTAGACGATATCCAGTTTTTATCAAACAAACAAAAGACCCAGGATATTTTCTTCCACATTTTCAATCAATTGCATCAAAATGGGAAGCAACTAATCCTGACTTCCGATCGTCCACCAAAAGATTTAGTCGGTGTTGAAGAACGTCTGATTTCTAGATTTAAGTGGGGATTGTCTGCTGATTTGCAAGCGCCTGATCTGGAAACCCGTATGGCAATCATCGAATCAAAAATGTCTCGTGAAGGCCTGGCGATGCCTGGAGATGTAACAGAGTTTATCTCCTACAACATCAAGAACAACATCCGCGAACTGGAAGGCGTTATGATTTCTCTAATCGCTCAGTCTTCCTTAAATCGACGTGAAATTGATATTGAACTAGCCAAGGAGGTGATCAAAAACTTTGTCTCTGAGATTTCGAAGGAAGTCACCGTGGAGTTTATTCAAAAAATGGTGGCGGAACATTATGAGCTGAAAGTAGAAAACCTAAAAGGCAAAACGAGAAAACGGTCAATAGTGATTGCTCGTCAGCTGTCGATGTATCTTGCGAAGAATATGACCAACAAATCATTGAAAGTGATTGGTGATAATTTTGGAGGCCGCGACCATAGTACGGTCATCTATTCGTGCAAGGCGGTGAAGGATTTGCTGGATACGGACTCTTTGTTTAAGGATACCGTGGAAACGATTGAGAAGAAAATCAAAATGAGCGTGCATAATTAAAGTAGCGGGAAGCGAGAGAGGAAGGGCGAATGGTCTTTGACCACCTTCCTATTACTCACGCAGTGAAGCGTCTCCCTGTCCCTATTGGACGGTCTTTTTTCCAGCAGCAAAGCGATCTTTTTTGAAAGAAAAAACCTTTCGGGAACTATTCGAACAAAAAAGTGATTATACCGTATATCTAGTCAAGGAAAAAAAAGTTGATTTTTTTTTAAAAACTAGATGAATATTCGACAAAGGTTTTTATCTTTGCCAACCCTAATCGGAGAGATGGGTGAGTGGCTGAAACCACCGGTTTGCTAAATCGACGTACTTGGAAACAGGTACCGCGGGTTCGAATCCCGCTCTCTCCGCCAGTTGCGTGTGAGATAGTGGACAAAAAATTTGACAGAAGGTCAAATTGCTCATACAAAAAAGAAATTTCGGGGCGTAGCGCAGTCCGGTTAGCGCACCTGCTTTGGGAGCAGGGGGTCGCAGGTTCGAATCCTGCCGCCCCGACTTAATTATCAAGGAGTTATGACGAAGTAGTCGTAGCTCCTTTTTTATTTGCAAGCTATTTGCAAGCAGAAATTGGTTGTTTTTAACTTAATTTTTCTTTTATCAATTCTATTTAAGTCTTCTAAGGCCCCCTCGACATCGTTCTGCAAGAACTAGCCTCAAAAAACTTCCCCATTAAATCTTTCGGTTTCATGCCATAAACCGAATTCGTTAATTCCGTACTTTTTTTGATGGCTCAAGGTGAATCCTTATGTGTTGTTATTCAGTGTTTTGTGCAGGCAAATATCCTGTGCACTGATTGATTTATGATGAAAATCCCAAATCAAACCAAACAAAACCATATGTATTCATTTATGAATTCCCTTACCTTTTATACATCACAAGAAAATGATATACTTTTTACATGGGGATCTTTAACCGTAATCACATCGTTTTAAGCCTTTTCACGGCCATTTTATTGGCAGGTTTAGGTGCTGGTGTGTTTGCGGATGAAAGCAT
>CALLWB010000095.1 GCA_938016265.1 uncultured Saprospiraceae bacterium | reverse complement strand
TAATAGTAAAGAATCCATTAGAAGAGGGAAAATGAAGAAATAAACGCCATCCAACAAAAGCAACCAACGGCCAGCCTTCGGTCAGGCCGTCGTGGCTTGCGAACTGTCAGGAATAAAAATTGAAATCATGAGAATAAAACTAATATTTCTAATCTTTTTTTTGATAAAATTTGACTTATTTGGGCAGTTGAAGATTGAAGGAATTTATCCCTCTAACCAATACTATTCGGGCTGGGTAACTTTAATTCTTTCAGATGATACGAACGGATCAATTACTGGCTATACATCATTTCAAATTGTTGCGTCAAACGGAGATACCATTACAAGAGAAACAGGCCCAGATTATTTTCTTCCGCAAACATCTCAAATGAGCTATCAGCTTCAATTAGTTGAAGGAATTCAAAATCTGCCAGACAGTTTGTGTGGAACATTAATTTTTAAACATCCAGAATTTGAAATGAATTTTTGTCTAAACAATATCAAACAAACTGGAAATCCAACTGGTAATTATTGTGATGAGTTTGAGATTTTAAATGTTATTAACAGAGGAGGATATTTGGGTAAACAAATAAGCATGCTTCTCACGACAATCAATCCAAATGGAACCAATTTTACGGGATATACAAGTTTTCAACTCTTTAATCAAGATGGTGATAGTTTGATGTTTAAAACAGGCCCAAATTACATTACTCCAATTCATAATACAGATACAATTGCTTACACACTTGAATTAATTGACGATATTTTGGATGATCCTATGCAAATTGACACCATGTGTTTCATATTAGAAATGGAAAATCCAGATTGTACCGTAAAATCTTGTCAAACGGTAAACATAAAAGAGACGATTGGAGAATTAGTGAAAATATTCCCAAATCCAACTAATGAATTAATAAATATAATTGGACTCAACAGAAAATCAGATAAAATTTCAATTTCTGATTTGAATGGCAACAATCAAAAATTTAATATTCTAAATTCTGATGTCATTGACATTTCTAATCTTCAGAATGGAATTTATATATTAAGTATTTTTAGTAATGAAAGGATATTAACCAAAAGAATCGTAAAAATGTAACTACTGAAAACACTATGTATCACAGCATTGGCTAACGCCTACGCAGGATACAATTCACTGTTAGGCACAATAAAAACAGAATGAAGTACATCCAGATAATACTATTTTTTTTAATCTTAAGTTCAGGATGCAATTCAATAAAGAACGTCAGTGAATCTAAACCACAATCGAATGATGACATTGAATTTGTAGATTACCTTTTCAAAAATTATAGCGGAGATAAACCAGGCGCGAGTAGTATTGTAATAAAAAATGGAGAAATTGAGCTTGCAAAAAGTTATGGATATGCAGATTTAGAAAATAACGTACTGGCAACACCTCAAACGAACTATCGAATTGCTTCTGTAACAAAACAGTTCACAGCAATGGCAATAATGATATTGGTGAACCAAGGAAAACTAACTTACCAAACAAATTTGACAGAGATATTCCCTGAATTTCCTTCGTATGGTAAAGACATCACAATTGAACAGCTATTAACACATAGGTCTGGTTTAGTAAAGTATAATCGTTTTCTTAAAGAGGGACAAACTGAACAGATGCTCGACAAAGACGTTTTTAATGGCCTTTTAAAAACCGATAGTACCTATTTTAAACCAAACACAAAATATGCTTACTGTAATACGAGTTATGCAGTTATGTCTCAAATAGTAGAAAAATTATCAGGCCTATCCTTTTCCGGTTTTATGCAGAAAGAAATATTTCAACCTTTAGAAATGAGCAATTCAACTGTTCTTGAAATAGGAAAAGAGATTAAAAACAGAGCTTATGGTTACGTTGTCAAGGATACATCAATAACCCTAAAAGATCAAAGCTTGTTTAGTGCCATACAAGGTGATGGAGGAATTTATTCATCTGTTTTGGATTATTATAAATGGGACCAAGCATTGTATACCGACAAATTGTTACCTCTAAACGAACTAGATGCTGCTTTCTATAATTATGATGAAAATGGAAAATCCAATGAAAGTGGCTATGGTTATGGCTGGATAGTTGGTCATCATAAGGGAACTAAAATATTACAACACGGAGGTGCATCAACTGGTTTTGGAAGCCATGTTATTAGAATACCAAGCCAGAATATTTCGGTTGCTATTTTTACAAATAGAAGTAAGAAAGGACAAGAATTAGCTAATAGAGCGAAAGCATTGATCAGTCACTTCACCAATGGTAAATTCCAAATGCCTTTTGAAATAGTACTAGAAAAAGAAATTGACCAAAATGGAATAGAAAGTGGAATTGATTTGTATAACCAAATTAAAACCGATACCATGAATTATTCTGTATCTAAAGAAGCTCTCTTTAGTTTTGGTATTGGTTATATCAACAATAATAGGAGTTCTGAAGCTTTGGAAATTTTTTCGTGTTTAGAAAGTGATTACCCCGTTTATTTTGGAGGGTATTATGGTCGTGCTGTAATTTATTCAAAAGAAAAAAATGTTAAAAAAACAATTGACTATTGCAATAAAACAATAAAGTATTGTACTAAAAGTCAAGAGTGGGCAGCGGAACATTCGAGAAAAATGATAAATGAACTACCACAATAAAAAGGACCTAATGCTATGTAAAAAGCATTAAAACGACTTTTTACATTAAACTGGGGGACAATTAGAAAAAATGAATATAGAAATAAACATAGAACGTGATATTTTGAGTCAATTTTCCAGACAATTAAAGGTTAAAGAAAGCCTTGATTTTTTGGAATTAGATCGAGGTATTGGCGAAGGAGCTATTAAATTAATTAGATTTCCAAATTCGTTAGAATTTTATCATTTTACTTTTAATTTAAATAAAGCACTTGAATTAAGTTCAAAAAATCCGACAGACAGTGATTACCTTTTACTCAATATTAATCTTTCAGAACGAGCAGTTGAAAAAAAAGTGAATGGACAACAATTAGACATACAAAAGTATTTGCCATCGGGAATTTTATTTTACCCACCAAACATTCAAGTTACAAGTAATAGCCCAATCAATACTAATTTTGAAATCGTCTTGATTCGATTTCATAAAGATTTATTGCGAAGCTATTTTGAGGATAGACAAGATTTTATTTATGATGTTAAAGACACCATTATTTATGAAGATTTGGACACCAAATCAGAAGAACTTTTAAAAAAGATAATTCAGTCTAAAAACAAATTGAACTCACATGTTTATTTACTAAATTTTCTGTCGATTTTTTTTGATAAACTCGCTTCAAGAGAATCACAAATACAGTATGAAAATATTCATCCACAAGACCTTAAACAACTTTTTTTTGCAGCGGCGGCACTTAGAAATCCATTAAGCAAAGAGGTGCCTAATGTAGATAATTTAGCGAAGATGGCAGGAATGGGCAAAACTAAATTCAAGAATATATTTAAACAAGTATTTGGATGTCCTCCTAAGCAGTATCATCAAAAAATAAAAATGGATTATGCGAAAGAAGAACTTCAGAAGAATATAAAAACTTCAACCGAAATCGCATATGAGATTGGTTATGCACATCCTTCTAAATTCACAAGAGCTTTTAAGAAGCATTTTGGTCGTACTCCTTCCACGATTTAAAAATAACCTTTTAGGGTAATCGTTTCGCCTTTCTTGGCTAACCAAATATTGAATTACAGACCTACCTTGCTTTTATTTACAATTAAAATTCATTAAAATGAAAAAAGTATTTGTAACTGGAGGCTCAGGTTTTGTAGGACAAAATATAATCCCAATTCTAATCTCTAATGGATTTGAGGTTTATGCGATTGCCAGAAGTGATAAGTCTGCAAAATTTGTTCAAAAACTTGGAGCTAAAGCAATAAAGGACGATTTAACAGACTTATCTATTGCCACAAAAAATGCGCTTAAAGAATGTGATTATGTCTTACATTCAGCTGCTCACATGGATTTCACTTATGACCCAAAACCTTTCATGGATCTAAATGTGAAAACGACCCAAAACCTTTTAAAATTTTCAAAAGAAGCTGACATCAAAAAATTTATTTATATAAGTGCAGCACCTGTAGTTCCAGGTTCGCCAATCGTGAATTTAGCAGAAGACCAAGCAGGAAAAGGTTTACCAACCGCATTGTATCCAAGAACAAAAGCGATAGGCGAGCAAAAAGTTTTAGAAGCAAATTCAACAGATTTCCAAACATTATCATTGCGCCCTCCTGCTATTTGGGGGCCTAACAATCATCACCTGGAGGATTTAATGAAAATTGTAACTAATGGAAAATGGAGATGGATTGGAGGAGGTGAACAAATTTTATCAACCATACATGTGAAGAATTTAGGAAATGCAATTCTTTCTGCATTTGAATCTAATATTGGTGGTCAAGCATATTTTGTAACAGATGGAGAGAGACGATCAATGAAATCATTTTTTAAAGGAATTTTAGAAGCTCAGGGATTAAATCTAGGAGATAAAACGTTACCCTTATGGATCGCCAAATTTGCAGCAAGTACTACAGAAAAAATATGGAAACTATTCTATATAAAATCAAGACCTCCTATTGCACCTTTAATGATAAGGTTGATGGGGAATGAATTTTCTGTTTCAGATGAGAAAGCAAGAAAAGAATTGGGGTATAAAAATAGCATTACAATTGACGAAGGAATAGAGGAATTAAGAAAAAAACGGTGACCAACAATAGGCTAAAACAGCAAGTAGGGCTATGCGCCCTACCTGCGTTAAGCTGGGGACGTCAGGCCGCGCACCCCCAAGCTTGTACAATCAATGCCGAGTTAATCTGCAAATTCCGAATAGCCACTACTCCTTACTACCTATTGAGAACCGTCCGTCTACTCACCTTAGGTAACCCCAGAAAACGACTGAAAAAGCTAAAAATGGCCCTCTTTTTTCCGATTTTCTCAGGGAGCCCCTCCTTGAACCATCTCTACATAAATATCATTATTTTTGTTAATTTTAATCTATTAAAAGTGGGTTGGAAACGGAAAGTAGTATATTAAAATTGTGATAGGACATATGTCGAAATAGACAATTAGTGATCACGTTATATCTATTCGGACCTCATAAAGACGAAGGATACGATTATACGTAGTCAATTAATAATAAAAATATGAATAAAATTGTAGTATTAATATGTATCGTCTTCTTTACCACCTTTGCGAATGCTCAAATTTTAAAACAAAGTGAATTTACTATAGGGGAGACGCTTGAATTAAAATCAAATATCCTAAATGAAAACAGGACAGTAAATATATACTTACCGACAAGTTACCATCAAGATTCATCGAAAAACTATCCGGTACTCTATTTACTTGACGGCTCAAAAGATGAAGATTTTATTCATGTCAGTGGAATCGTTCAATTTTGCTCATTTTCGTGGATAAAAATAATGGAAGAATCCATAGTCGTAGGAATAGGTAATGTAGATAGGAAAAGAGATTTCACGTACCCTTCTACGATGGAAATAGATAGAAAAGAATTCCCAACATCGGGAAAATCAGAAAAATTCATAGATTTTATTGAAACTGAATTACAACCCTTAATAACAAAAAAGTACAGAGCAACAGAAAATAGGACACTAATAGGGCAATCACTTGGAGGATTATTAACCACAGAAATACTATTTAATCGACCTCAATTGTTTGACAATTATATCATTATTAGTCCAAGCCTTTGGTGGGATGATGAAAAATTATTAAAACAAAATTTTAAAAAATCATTAAAAGGTAAATCAATATATATTGGTGGTGGAAAAGAAGGGGCAACTATGGAAAGACTTGCTCAATCTTTATTTTTCAAATTATCCTTAGAAAAGAAAGACGAAGTACAATTGTTTTTTCAATACTTCGACAAGCAAGACCATGGAGATACGCTTCATTTAGCAGTATATGATGCCTTCGAAAAACTCTTTAAACGAAACGAAACGAAAAACTGATTGCAATAAAGCATAAAATGTTCAGGCGGGCGATACCACTCGCAAGAAGTTGATCTAAAAAGGAGCGAAGAAAATCGAAAAGAGATAGATTCGTCAAATTTACTTCCAAACAAAGGGAGTTCAATATTAAATTATTGTAGGTGGGATGATTACGCAACAATTATTCTTACATTTCCTCAAATAATGAGTAGTAACTACAATCTCAACCAAGTGGTAACACACACATAAACAGCTTGACAAAAATACATAACGCGATTACTCATCTTTCGGAAGCGATTCCAAAGAAAAAAATGAAAGAATTAGACACATTTTTAGTTAACTTCATTAAAGTTTTTAAATGAATCCAGCCTATAAAAAGTAATACGTGCACATGCCGCTTGGCTGCAACCCGCAACTAAATATCCAAGATCAGCATAAATGAAGACTACACGAATTGAAACCATAAAGGAAAAGTCAATATCGCTGATAAGGAAGGGCAAGTGTTCACGACCTAAGGAATTGATTATAGCGCCTCCTTATTGGGATGACCAGATGAATAATTTGGACAACAAGTTAGGTTGTCAAGATAAAACAGCATCAAAATGAACAAAATAGACGATATAGAAATAATATGTTATAGTTGCGGGCGAGGTGAAAATCCCGAAAACTCCCTAGTAGGAGTAAGGCATTGCCAATCCGTAAATCCGAATTGGAGAATTGAAATGGATATTCAACTTACCGCAGATAATAAACTCGTCCTATTTCATGACTATGAAACAAGGCGAACTACTGGAGAGGATTTACGGATAAATGAACGAACACTCGACGAATTAAAAGAGTTAAATGTAGGATATAATTTCAAAATTAAGGAAGCTTATCCATACAGAGATAATCCCCTTAGAATAACTGAATTGAAAGAGGTGTTTATTGAATTTCCAAATGCTAAACTACTTTTAGATATACATACAAACAACCCTGAAGTTATAACGTTATTCATAGAGCTGGTAGAAACAGAATTTAAAAATGGTGACTTTATTGTGGTCAGCGAATATGATGAAATAGTCCAGAAAATAAGAAAAGAAAAACCAGGTTGGACATTTGGAGTACCTGCAAATGAAGCCAAGAAAATGCTCTACAGTAGTTTTGTCTATTTAGATGGAATGTTTCCTATAAAGTCCGATATATTAATGCTCCCTCAAAAATATGGGAAGATAAATGTTCTTTCTAAGCGAGTAGTGAATCATGCAAAGAAAAGAAATAAACCTATTTGGGCATGGATCTACGAAGGAGAATATGTTCAAACCATAGAATCAAAATCAGAAATGGAAGAATTAGGCAAAATTGGTGTGAATGGCATATTTACAGGATTTCCCCAGAAATTAGCAAATGAATTACGCTAGCAAACAAAAGTAACAAACACCTGGCATCACTAAATCTCCGCTTTTATCCCCTTCAAGTTCGGCCTGGACAAGTCACACTATTGTGTTTACCGCACCTAGTGCTATTAATGCGGTTATCAGCGGTGAAAAACTGTTCCCCAAATATGACCAATGTTGCCATTTCTGCCCCAGATGCCTACTGTTATATTGATGATATGGATTTATATTAGAACCTTGTCGGTAAACAAAAAAACATGTAAAAAGAACTACCGGAAATAGTTTTTTATAACCACAACAATCCCAAGTCTTACTTTGATATCGTCAAAATTGAAGACCTTCCGACTTATATGGCAATATGGAATATTGGTGGCAACTGGTATTCCTTTTTTTATAGTAAGTCAACATCAATCCTGACGAGCGGGATAAAAAGATTAATAATGATGAAAAAATAAAATTATATTAATTCCCCCTGGTCTCTGAAACAACTTTTAGTCTTATCTTTACTTGTTCAACATTGTGGCTTGCGAACTGCCACCCAACAAAACAAACCAACTCCAAAATGGAACTTCCTATAGAATATTGGAATGAATTGGCGAAACAAACTACCTTGATCAGCTCTTTATTGAGTGGATTCTCCATCACCGTAGTCGCTAATTTATTAGTTTCGGACAAAAACGATAAGATTACAAATCGAATCTTGAAAACCGCCACCTTGTCTGCAGGGTGCTTTCTTGTAACTCTTTTTTCAATGGTTCAAATTTCAATGATGACGACTCCCGGATATTTTGAGGTCGTTACTGAAAAAGACTTGATCGTTCCTAGAGCAATTGGAATGCTGACGCTTATGATTGGCCTTTTCTCTCTTGCCGCCATGATCGCATTGTCAGGTTGGACAAAATCTAAAAAAATGGGAAGATTTACAACTATAGTTGGGATACTAACACTTTTGTTAATTATTGTAACCTTGATTAGAGTAGAGTAAAGGAAACAAGGATTAGTTAACTATTCAACTTTAAAATCAAACTATGAAGTCTAAAATTGCCTATGTAACGGATATTCATTTAGAGGAGTTTACAAAAGAACATGAGGTAGATCCTCGTCGGAATTGGATGAAAATACTCCAGGACATTTCTTCTAAGGGTATAGAAGAAATTATTCTTGGAGGAGACCTAGGAGATAAAAAATCTAACAAATGGTTTTTTGAATCTTTGAAAGATTATAAAGTGGCGATTACATTAGGAAATCATGATTCCTTTAATGATGTAACTAAGCACTTCAATTTGAAGCTACCTAGCGGGCGAAAAGAACATTACTATAGCGAATTGAGAAATAATCATAAATTCATATTCTTGGATTCAAGCTCAGGGTCAGTAAGCCAAGAACAGTTTGATTGGTTTAGAAAGGAACTTAACACCTCAAAAAGCATTCTTCTTTTTATTCATCACCCCATTTTAGCAGTTGATGCAGAAGTAGATAAACGGGTCCCGTTAATTGGTCGAGACAATATGAAAGCCGAACTACTCCACATTGAAAATGAAGTGACCATCTTTTGCGGCCATTACCATTTGGAAGATGAAAGGAAGAACAACAACATTCGTCAATTCATTACTCCCGCAGTTTCTTTTCAAGTAGAAAAGATTCCAAACGAAATTAGAATAAACAACAGCACTTTTGGCTACAGAATAATTGAAATAAGTGATAGTGAAATTAGTACTAGCCTAGTTACATTGTATAACACTAAATAAAACACTTCCTACAATAATAAAGGTGGGATAGCCCATTGCAAGCAACTATCCCTCCTTTATGTTCTTACCAGTAGTGCCATAAAACACTGATCAATCCACCCCAGTAAATACCCCACTATTATAACCCCACAGGATACGGTCCATCCCATTGATGTCCCCATCCAAATTGTAATCCCAAGGTGTATATAGGTTGAACAATCCATTGTTGACACTCCAATTCGAATGATCCTCTCCATTGATATCTCTGCTGCGTTGCGGTGTTTCCTGATCACCGTTGCCAGAAAACAGTGCCCAAACACCTGGCGCCACCTCCTTTTGACCAGAACCCAATACATAACTATTCGCAGCTCTGAAATCATAACTCAACTGATTATCCACAAATGGAACGGCCACCGGCGACATCACATTCAAATGATTCTGATGGTAAACCGCAATGTACAATGGAGCACCCGCACTAACAGACAACTGTGGAGCACAACCTCCAACATCCACCAGTTGACCACTTTTAAGCAATAAGGCAGCAAATCTAGAAACTTCCGTCGAACGCTCGATTCCAGAGCGAAGCGACACCAATACCCAATCCACTACATCCGCATCAAAACTGATGACTTCCTCCGTACCCACATAATTCCAAGGCATACGGTTAAACGGTTGTTGCTTGGGAAGTAGCTCTTTTGTGTTCAAGGAGGTCGTCATCTCCGCTCCTACGGTATAAGTACCCTCCAACCATAATTGTACATCCAACTGAGGTTGAGTAGCGCTGTTAGCCACAGTGATCTCGATAGGAACATACCTCCCCGATTTCATATGATTTTCAAACAAATCGAAGACGGAAGCACGTCCATTCACATCATAAGCAAATATGAAAAACTCATGTACTCCGTTTGACAAACAACCTGTATTGAGCGAATACGTATGTCGAGACGCAGCAACTGGTTCATCTAGGTTTAAATATACCCGATCAAAGACCTGACTGTCAATCATCACATCATAATATTCGATACCAGCAGCATGCGCTGAAGCGATTAACTGTGCATTGGAGTTGGTGATCACATCTATATCAATGATGCCGGAAACAGGGGTCTGCTTGACCATCCTATCTATATGATTAGTATTGTCAAGTACCTTCTGAAATTCAGATGTCCAAATTTGAGAACCATCGACCTCCCGTATCAGCAAACCTGGACCAGAATTATAGTGGTTCCTGAATTCCATTAACGTTTGCAGGTAACCGGAGAAAATGTCACCAGGTTGAGTAAATACTGGGGCTTGACTCTTTGGAAACAATAACTCGATATGAATATTTAACACCTGCGCATTGTTCAAGTGAAAACGGACCTCATTGTTACCAGTTACCAAATGAGCCGGATCAATATCCAGAATAGCACTGTAAGGTTGATGGGTGCCAACTAGCCTATTATCAGGAAAGCCTGGAATGTTAGATGTCGGCTTTGGGAAATTGTAACTATGCCCATTAACCGTAATATAGTCGTTAGCGGTCCAGTAATAATTTCTACTTTGAAGGGTAAACATCAGCTCCGTACTCAAGGGCCAATTGTTTGCATTATCTTGAATCGGATCAGGGATAGGAATTTGAATTGCCGCAGGCGTATTTAACATAGCACGCGTGCCGTTGGGAGGGCCATTTGGAGAAACAACATCTGTTCCCAATTTACCATCTGTATAATTGTGTACCACATTAGGATTGGTCCAGCCTGCTGGCGCATCAAAGCCAAAATTGTCCCAGTGAACCATAGAAAGCGGCAGGTTGTCCTTGGCGGTATTGTAGGAAAAAAAGATCCAGTTGAGCTGGGCTTCTTCATAGGGTAAGCCATTTGGTTCAAAACTGGTTTGAAGGCTGGCATCAACTACTAAAACACCTTCAACAAATATTCGGACATCAGTCTTAGAAAGTTCAATGCGCCAATGTTTTCTGACATTAGGCACAGGAACCAAATTATTGCCGGGACAGTAACGTAAATCACCTCCACATGCTCCATTTCGGTAGGCATTTTGCAAGGTATGAAGCGCACCATTCTGATCCGCCAGTTGAACCTTTATTGTTCTACCGAATTCAGATAAACGCAACAAATATTCCGGGTCTCCAACGGGTGGATTATTGGAATCTTCGATAGTAATATGTCCGGTGAGATCATTCTTTTTAGAGGCGGGTGTAATATCCAGGTACCAACGTTGTCGATGGTTTTTCGCACCATCCATATCAAATTCGATAATGCCTGTTCTGTTTTGAAAATCAAAAATTTCCCGGGGTCGCGAACTAGCCACACCGCGGTCACAAAAACCATCACTTGCCAGCACATTGTGTGCATGAAACTGATTGTTGATGTGTTGACTAACATAACCCGGTTTATCACAACCAGAATAGGCCTGGTTCCATTTCGTTTCATCAAAAGCACCCATTGGTTGATTGAAGTCATCAAAAAATCCATTGAGGCGATTCCGCATATCATTTACTTTGACGTCGGAGTGCTGAAACTGTACTACACTAGACGCCAATGATTTTCGACCATCGCTATCCAGAGCAAACACACGTGCCTGATAAAGCACATTTGGCGTCAGCGGTTGTGGCTGAAAAGCCCGGTAGGGCGTCACTTCTTTCTCCGTAAAACCCGCTGCAACTGTTCCCCATTCTACTACATAAGAGTATATGCCCTGTTGTTTATCAGGATCATAAGTCAAATCATAATTTTGTGTCTTCGAATTCCAATAGATGACAGCGGCTCTGTCGTCTTCCGTTACCTCAAGGATGGTCGGAGTTGGTGGCATTTGTGCTTGTGCAGAAATGTAAAACAGGCAAAATAGAATAGGAGATAATAGTCTTAAAATAGTTTTCATCGTAAAAGGATTTATTTAGAAATAAAAAATAAATACTTAACCACCATAAAAACCAGGAGTCTATTGGTCAATTATTAGTTCGAAGTAAATCTAAGCTGTTTAGATTAGTTTTCAAAGGAAAACTTAAAAAAATCATCCTTTATTATTGAATTAAATCGTCATAATCTTCTGATTGTAAGCATTGTGAGGCTTGGGTGTGTGTCTTTAAGGAAACAATTCTTAGAAAAAATAGTTGCTTTGTATTTTCTAATCTACTGGTTGTTAGTGTTTTTTGCTGCAGGCTGTTGTTTTATGAGTTAACAGGGCTCTCTTGTGAAGAGCTGAAATTGGGGAGTATTTAGATTCTCCTTTTAACGATTTTTCACGCTAAGCAATCCTCTTTATCCTCAAATGCTCCAATTGGGTTGTTTACACGAAAAACAATAGCGAAAAATTTCTTAAATTCATGCAAAATTTACTAGATAAAAACACACTATTCAATGAACTTAAAAATCACTAATTCAACTGTTGCCCTTTTTCTCTTATTGATTAGCAGCCTAGTACTATTGAATAGCTGTAAAAGTACAACGAACACGGATGACAAAACGACAAACGTAGCAAAAACAACTTATCCGAGCGACGTGACCCCAATTTTCGAACATTGGAATTTGATCTTAGGGGATGGTTCAAATGCAGGAAAGGCAATAAACTTTGAACATAAAGATTTCTTTTTTACTGCGAATGATGGCAAAACGGACTGGGTGGTCTACAAAACACCCAATGCAGGAAATACGCACGGAACTTCAAACAATACAAGAACTGAATTGGCGCAGTTAAAAAAATGGTCCCCAATGACCGATGCGAAATTGACTGCTACACTAAAGGTAATGAATGTAGCAAAAACTGGCGATGCACGTGTCGCTGCTACCTACTCGGTTGTCATTGGGCAGATTCATAGTGCCGATGGGCACGAAAATGAGCCACTTAAAATATTCTACAAAAAATTTCCCGGTCATACTAAAGGTTCCGTTTTTTGGAATTATGAAATCAATACCGCCGGCGATGATAATTCTGGGAGATGGGATTATTCCTATCCAGTTTGGGGGTATGACTTTTCTGATGTAGGGTCGGCAGCAAACAAGTATCCACCAGAACCAAAAGATGGAATTGCCCTAGGAGAAGAGATGAGTTATGAGGTAGTGATTAAGAAGGGGATGATGCACCTCAAGTTTACCAGTGAAGGGCACGAGACCAAAACATTTACTAAAAATTTGATCGCTTCTGAATATGCCAACCGAGCAGATATGCCAGAACAGGTCAAGAAACTGTTTGTGCCAATTGGCCAGGACGGGGTGGAGCGTGAAAATGCCTATGCAGACGAAGGACTCTTCTTCAAACTAGGGTCATACAATCAAACCAACGGAAAAGATCCTGCGGTCAATGGCGTTTGGTGTTCTGGGGCGGAAACTCATGGAGGCGATATTCAAAAACAATATGGAGATGGAAACTACGCGGAAGTTTGGTTTAAGAAGACCAATATCGAAATCAGTAAAGATGCCATTTCCAATGCAGGGTATTTTCAAGCAAATGATGGCTTAGCCAAAAAAACAGTTTATCCAAGTGCGGTTATTCCGTTTATGGATAAATTCAAAATGTTGATGGGAGATGGAACGAATGTAGAGAATCTCGTAGATTTTGAGCACAAAGATTTTTTCTATACCGTCATTGATGGCACCAGACGTTGGGTCGTCTATAAAACACCAAACTCTGGCGTTACTTCAAAGAACTCGAGCAATACCAGAACGGAGTTGCACGAAAAAAGAAAATGGACCGCTGAACAAGGAGGGAAACTAACCGGCATCTGCAAAGTCATGCAAGTTTCTACTTCTGGCGATGCCAGAGTTGCGGCGTCTTACTCCACAGTAGTCGGCCAGATCCACGGTGGGGAAGGACACGAAAATGAACCACTGAAAATCTTCTATAAAAAATTCCCCGGCCACACCAAAGGTTCTGTCTTTTGGAATTATGAAATCAATACAGAAGGCAGCAATAAAAAAAGGTGGGATTTCTCCAGCGCAGTTTGGGGACATGACATGTCAGTCATTGGAAAAACCAAAACCGACTTCCCGGCAGAACCTGCAGACGGTATTAAATTAGGAGAAGAATTCTTTTATGAAGTAAATGTCTACAAAGGCATCATGTACCTAACCTTCAAAAGCGAGGGGCATAAAACGAAAACATTTACCAAAAACCTCATCTCCTCGGAGTACGTAAAACGATCAGACATCCCCGCTCAGGTCATGAAAATATTTGCCCCTATTGGACAGGATGGCACAGAACAAGTCACGGCCTACAAAGGACAGTTAGGCTATTTCAAACAAGGTGCCTACAACCAAACCAACGGCAAAGATCCTGAAAAAAATATGGTTTGGTGCGCAGGTGCAGAAACCTATGGTGGCGATATTCCTAAGCAATATGCCAATGGCTGTTATACGGAGGTATGGTTTAGAGAAGCTACGGTAGGAGCGGGTACGCCACCGAAGTAGAATTGCAGTGTAGACCGCACTCTGCCAAAGTTGAACTATAGTGATCGCAATTACTCCGTACTGATTTAAGTATTGGTGCATTAACCTTGGTAGTGATAATAACCCCGAGCCTGAAGACCGAGGTTGCTGACGATTGAAATTTATTTACGGAATAGTGACAAACAAGCCAAGTGGTTGCACTACATTGACAATTCCTTATATTTAGAACACCACAAAAAATCAGAAGAAAATGAAAACACTATTACTTTCTTTTTTGATTGGTCTATTTACCTATTCAATTTCTTCTGCTTGTTCCTGCTTGAATAAAAGTTATTTCTGTGAAGCTATTCAAGAAGATTCACATGTAGTTAGAGGGGAAATTATCGACATCTATGAAATAGAACAGGCAAATGGTTTTGAATTCATACACTACATCGACCTGGTCATCCAGGAAAACATTCTAGGAGATTTTGCTACGGATACGATTAGTATTGTCGGTAGTTCGATAAATACTTGCAACATCGTTATCAACAGCATTGTAGAAATTGGACAGGAATTGATCCTCACTGGTCTTGATGAAAATAATATAGACGATGTTACCGGTTATCCCTATATGACACTTCATCTATGTTCGCCTAATATATTGTTCGTGAATGAAGACGAAACAGTAGAAGGTTATATACGACCGGATTTAGAGATACAATCGTACGAAGAATTTAAGCTAGAAATTGGTATTTGTAGCGACCTCACGGCTATAGATCGACTGCTTAGCGAATTAGATAGATACATTCATATTCTCCCTAATCCTACATCAGACTATTTGGATATAGAATCGGATCTAGGACTTGAGGAGCCGGCAACTATTGAGCTGTACAATGCAATGGGGCAACTCGTACACAAAGAATTATTTAATTTGAAGAGTTGGTTACGGCTGGAAACTAAAAATTATGCTAGCGGCGTTTATTTCTTGAAACTGCAAGTTCGGAATCAGATTGTCGTAAGAAAAATAGTCAAGAATTAAAGCCTATCCTCCGCTGGCGTGGGCCTCCCAAAAAAGCATAAAAAAACCTAACACCACATAATGACATCAGGCTTTTCATAATTCATTTTTTTATTTCTTCGAAAGCTGGTTTTTCAAATTAATAGTAGTTGACTGCAAGCCTTTTCCAGATGCCACAAGAGACATCCCAAACGTAAACATACGCTCTCCATTTGCAACCAGAATTATAGAACTGATTGGAATAGGTTTTATAACTCCAATTTACGGAGGTTCCATACTTCATGCCTGAATCAATCCGTTTATATTGACCATTTGTATTTCGTTCATCAACATGATAGTAAAACCAAGCGGGAGGAGCAGCAGTACTCGTTCTTCCACCATAAAACTTCAACCTTACACCGCATAATACTGCTGCTAATACCAAATTGTTGTCTTTAGAAATAGCACCGAAATGTTGGCTGGAACAACGCAGCTCCGAATTTCGGTCGATAAAATCATTATGGATGAGTTGCTCTAGATTGTCTAGTGCTTGTTGTGGTGGGCTCGCAGATTGTTCAACATGGATACTGCTTTCTACGGGGGTAATTAGCGCTTCTTGCTCACAAGAAGTAAAGAATACAGCCAAAAATATAGCTGCGAATACCAAGATTTGCTTTTTCATAATTTATAGATTTTTGTTAATAAATAATTGTTGGAATTGTACACCTCTTTATCGGCAAATAGAAAATCGCTGAACGGCAGTTTTACCACTTGCCGATCGAAATAAAGCAATATAATTGCCTGGATTTAAAGGCGCGATATCTAGTATATGGTCGCCCGGCGTAAGATTGGTTTGATACACTGGTCTTCCGTCCATTGTCACAAGCTTTAGATGCACTTGTTCCCTAGAACTGACGTTGGCATTTAAGTAGGTATCTGCTAGCGTAGGATAGATTTCCACTAGATCAGATTTAAGTCGGACTGGATCTATCCCGACAGAAATAGTACCCCGAATAAATTCTATCACTTGAGACATCGCTGGATTCAGCAAAGGAGTGTCATGATCTCCTCCAGGAATTTCAAGGACAGTAGCATTGTTGCTTTGTAAAAAATTGACTTCATTTGGTAATAACCGACCAACTGTTTCATCCACCACTCCAGAGACAAACATCAACTTAGATAAATCTAAACCTTCCAACGAATCGACATATCGATTGTACCCAATTCCTGCTAAGAATTGAAGTGTTGGCCAATAGATAGGATCCGATTGGACGGAAGTTAATGTTAAGCCACCAGCAAAATACATTAATCCGCCTACAGAAGCAGAATCTACGAGTTCCTGATTTATGTTCAGTCTTGTAGCCATAGGTATTACACGGTGCAATTCGTCGACACCGTAATCGTCCAAGTATTCCTGGACAAGAAATCCACCCAAAGAATGACCAATCAAGACCACCGTTTTGTTCAAATCTACATAATGATTGATGACCTTTCTGATGATGGCCACCGTCGTGTCATGCATGGGTATCGTTTGCGCCACGGTAATAGATGGATCATATAGACCATTGGGATAGAGATGGGTGTACTGCTTAACTTCTACTACGGAAAACGTTGGTACGACTTCTAGATTAAAGAAGTCTCCTGGTTCTAGCACGTCTGTTGGGCCTCCATGGATGGCGACAAGTACGGTGTCTGCTGTAGGGTTGGTTTTGACTAATATCAGGTCTTCAACGGCGGGCAAAGAGTTTAAGTCAATCGTATTTTGTGCGGAGCTACCTACAAAAACTAATAAGGATACTAAAGTAAGGATAAATAATTTCATTGTATTTTCGTTTTTAGATTGAAAAATGACGGAAAATGTGCTTATTACACGTATAATGTTTGCATTTGATAACCTCCGTTATTCCCTGCTTAATTATGTAACAAACATATAGGAATAATACACGACAGGGCGGGTTTTCTTAGGAGAAAACAAGGGGCTGCTTTAGGAAAAATGAATAGGGTTTTATGTGGATTGGTTTTTTTAATTATTGATTATCAGTGCTTAGTGGCGGGATGTTGGTTGGTTTATTTTTGTTGATTGTAATTTTTATCTTCGCTAATGTTCAGTATTTATTACTCCTTGAACGGCGTTTGTTTTTTGATATAAATAGATTTCTGGAATCAAAATTTGTCTAGGAACAGTTATAAAAAAAATTGAATATTACCAAAATGAAAAAGAATGTCGAATTATACTTGCTTGTCGATTCACTCACTGAAAATGAAAATAAGCAGATCGAGAAATTGCTAAAAGATCACCCCCTCCAGATTTACAGTAAAATCTTTCATCTGATTATAGACCAACGTATCAACTCCAATAAAGAACTCAACAGTTTATTGGAAGGGAAGGTATCAAAGAGCCAGCTAAAAAAATATAGAAAAGCCCTCTACCAGATTATGATCCAGAAGCTCGAACAAATTCATAAAAAGTTTGAGTCTAAAATTGCAAATCACGATTTGCTTCTAGAATATTATAACGTTAGTAACCGGCTTGGTATGGAGGAATATGCCGATGGACTCTTGAAGGAAATAAAACTAGCTGCAGAGGAAACAGGTGCGTTTGGCAACATGTACGAAGTCCTTTCCGAGCAATTTTTTGGAAATTTCAAACGAAACTATTCTAGCAAGCACGCCGACAAATTGCTTGATGAACTAAAAGAAGTTGCTCAGGAAATAAACTATTCTAACCAGTTTAAAGAAATAAAAAAAGAGTACAATGAAATTCGGTTCCGTTCTCAAATGGCCATTGCCGGTAGTGAAGATCACCAAAGAGTCCTGGCTATTTTAGATATTGAACTGTTCCAATCACCAGAAGTTTTTTCCAATCCAAGGAATATCTTTCGGTATTACAACTTGTTGTCGCGATTTCATTTTTACTTGGGTAACTATGATAAAAGCGAGCAACTGATAAGACAGTTAATACAAAAGTTGCTAGAAAGTGAAAAGAAAAACCACTATACCTGGACGCAATTGTTAGTCTTAATCACTAATCTACTTGTTAACTTGCATGTTTCTAATAAGCTAGGTCTTGTCAACCCAACTATTCAGGAGTTTGCAGGGGTCTTGGAAAAATATAAAGCAGAAATCCCCATCGATCTGTATCAAGAAATTAGATTTGAACTATTGAGTCATAGGGTCATGCAGTGCCTAGCAACGGGGAAACTAGAACAGGGTATGAAGCTAGTTGAAAGAGAATATACTGAAAAACTGTTTGATCAGGTCACAGAAAAAAATAAAATCGCACTTCATTCGAATATCGGTCAGATCGCCTTTTGCCTCGAGCGATACGACCTGGCAATGCACTATTGTAACAAAGCGCTGGATGGGATTAAATTGTACTGGATCTCCGATCTCACGATATTCAACCGAATGACGATCATCTTATGCAGCATTGAGAAAAAACAGTTTTCTATCGCACTTTCTAACATCGAAGCCCTTCGAAAATACATTCAATACTACAAGCTAAAAAATAGTTGGAATACCAAGGTGCTGCTTATGTTGAGGAGAGTCATTCTCAATCGAGGTTCCGGCAAACAGGAAGCTATTTTGAAGGCATTTTATGAGGAACATATCACGAACAAAGAACCCGATAGCACGATAGATTTTTTATGGGTTTGCAGTAAGGTAGAACAAAAGAATATGCAGGAAATCTGTGAAAAATACTTATGACATAACTTCTGCTAGGGTTGAAATTCAACGCAGGCTACCCAACCCTCCATTCCCCAATTGGATAAATCCCTAAGAAGTAGTATTTTGTAGTAAACTATCCTCAAAAATGACTACAAAAATCAATGTGGAATTAGCAAGATTCCTCACCCTATTGGTCCTGGCAATAACACTAACCCTCCCCGCCTACAACCAACAACTAGAAACCGGATTTGAATCCCAACCAATACTAGCAAATCTGCAAGATCCAGCAAGCATGGAGTTTGCCCCCGACGGGCGATTGTTTTATGGAGAACGGATCACTGGAGCATTGAAAGTCGCCAAGATCGATCCTGTTACTGGCAATTTTGTGGGGAATGCTGCTCCATTTTATGACTTTGATGTGCCCACACAAAGGCACCGCTCGTCCGGAGTAAGAGGCTTTGCTTTCGATCCGAATTTTAGTACCAATGGATATATTTATGCGTTTTACATGAAAAACAATCCGAGGCACAACAGGGTCGTTCGAATCCAGGCAGATCCGAATAATCCAGACGTTGCTTTGCCAGGAGAAACTTTGTTGATGGAAGTTCCTTTTAACAACAGTTCTTCAAGTGGAAGTCACAATGGGGGAGACGTGATGATTGGGGGAGACGGCAAATTGTATTTTACGACAGGCGATGGTTGGAATGGCGGCGACAACGTACAAAGTCTATCCACCTACACCGGAAAAGTATGGCGATTGAATCTGGACGGCACCATTCCGACAGACAATCCATTTTACAACCAAACCACCGGCGATTTCCAAGCTATTTTTGCGCTAGGACTAAGAAATCCATACTCCTTTTCCAATCTATCACCAACCAACAATATTTATATTAATGATGCCGTAGGAACCGACAAAGCCAGCGTCTTCCAATTGGCAGGAGGAAACAACTATGGGCATGACGGCTTCACAGGAATTGGAACTTCTGCGGGCGTCTGGGCAAACATGTCGGCCAATAATGCAAAGGTGATTACTGGCGGCGCCTGGTATCCAAATGCTGGATATTGGCCTACTGCCTACAAGGAAAACTACTTCGCTGCGTTCTGGGGATCCAATTCAGCAGGTGCCCCTGGACATATTACCAGAGCACCAGCAGAGAATCTCCCAAACCCAGTTATCTTTTTCGATCAGGTAATCATCGGCGGAGAACTAAAACCAGTCATGCTAAAAATTGGCCCGGACTACGATCTATACTACCTGATGACCGATTATGAAACCGGCAATGGGGAAATCCATAAAATCCGCTACAGCGGAATGGCCGTTAGTGAAACCCCAATATTCAGCCCTGCTCCCGGCCAGTACAATGATCCACAAACAGTGACCCTTACCAGTCCAAACAACGGCACCATCTACTACACCACCGACGGCAGTATTCCCAACAATACCAGTCCCCAATATACCTTTCCGATCCAAGTAAACACCAGCATTCAAATAAAAGCCATCTCCTACGAATCCGGCTTACTGCCGAGCATCGTTTCTTGCGGAGATTATACCATCGGGCAAATCCCAAATGTTCCACCAATCGCGGATGCAGGCCCTGATTTATTAGTCGAACTAAATTCCATTATCACGCTCAATGGCTCCGGTACCTACGATCCTGACGGTAGCCCCTTGGAATTGCAGGAGTATTGGATACAGATTGGCGGCCCGCAAGTCGTCATTTCGGATGAGGATGAAACGGTGGCTAATTTTACGCCAACGGAAAATGGATGTTATACCTTTCAAATTGTAGTAGAAGATATTTATGGAGCGGTAGATACGGATATCGTTGTGGTGCAGGTGGTTGCTATTTTGGACGATTATTTAAACTGTCTGATTGCCCGTTGGTCCTTTGAAGAAGGGGCCGGTGGGGTAGTGGAAGACAATTCGCCGAACAACAATGAAGGAGCGATAGAGAACGCCATTTATACAGCGGATACTCCTGATAGTAGCAATTCTAGTCTTTCCTTTTCTGCTCCGACAGACCGGGTAGATTTGGGGAATATGGATATTTACAGCAACGAGGTCTCTTTTACCTTCTGGGCCTTCCTGAATAGTTATGAAGTATCGGATGCCCGGTTTATCTCCAAGGCCGAAGGCCAGTATGATGTGGATCATTTTTGGATGTTGTCTACGCTCAATGATTCGAGGTTTCGGTTTAGGTTGCAAACGACAAATGGCGGCACGAGTACCTTGTCCAGTAACACCGGGGAGGTTTTGTTGAATGAATGGATGTTTCTAACCGCCACCTACGACGGTACCGAAATGAAAATTTACAAGAACGCTAGCCTAATTGCCTCCTTACCAAAAACAGGGTTCATTATGACAGATCCATTTGTCGATGTCGCCCTAGGCAATCAACCGAGTTCTGCCACTGGCGGCACCAGAAACTTGGACGGCAAAATAGACGAAATGCGTATTTATTCCTGTGCGCTGGATCAAAATCAAATCAACCAAATTTACCTCAGCAATTATGCTACCGTACAGTATTGTCCGGCGCCGTTAGATCTCCATGTTTTTCTGGAAGGAACCTACGATGGCTCGACCAACAAAATGACCAATATTCTCGAAACTCAGGGGATCCTCCCTACTGTCCAACCTTACGGTCAATCCCCCTGGAACTATCCAGGCACAGAAACCCTGGAATTGGACGAGGCGGTCGACTGGCTCTTGGTCTCTTTCCGTACCTCCGTTGCAAAGTCTGATGAAATTGCGCAAACCGCCGGCTTATTGCTGACGGATGGTCATATTTATTTTCCTGGTGAAAGTGGCGTTCCTGCCAATTTTGATGCCCCGTTGTACGTTGTCCTGGAACACCGCAACCATATTGGCATCATGACTCCACAGCCGATCGCGCTCTCCGAGCAGGCGCTGCAGTATGATTTTCGTGTGGCAGATAGTTATTTGACGACGGGTGTCGTTGGCCAAAAGGAACTTGCGCCTGGTGTCTGGGCAATGCCTGTTGGTGATATGGATCAGTCGGATGTCGGCAGTTATGATATTACTGGGTCGGACAAAGCGATTTGGGATCTTCAGAACGGGCTGTTTGGGGTGTATTTGATTGGTGATCTCAATCAGGATGGGGATGTGACGGGGGCGGATCGGATTTTTTGGCAGTATAATAATGGGTTGTTTTCTTCGGTGCCGAAGTAAACGTCATTTTTCATCCTTCGTGCTTATTATTATAAGACAGATTGTATCATAATTTGGGGAATGAAGATAATGCTTTTAGAGTAAAGAATTGAAATCGGAATAACCAACACAAAACCTAATAGAAATTGGATGTATCAAAATGAATTTCAAAACTAGGGTCATCGCCATTTAATACAACAACAACAATATTTAGTAACCGCATAAAAATTAAAAACATATGCTAACTGACATTAATCCCAAACTACCTATGTGTGAAAAAAGCGTCACAAGAGACTTTTACATTAATCAGTTAGGGTTCAGAGTTTTCGGAAATGCGGACCATGATGGTTACCTAATGGTAGAAAAAGACAAAATTCAAATCCATTTCTTTGAATTCAAAGGCCTTAAACCCAAAGAGAATTATGGACAAGTCTATATAAGAACAGACAATATTGGCGAATTTTATAAGTCATTATTGGATAAACAGACAAGTATTCATCCGAATGGAAAACTAGAAACTAAACCTTGGGGGCAAAAGGAGTTTTCAGTACTTGACCCGGACAATAACCTACTGACATTTGGACAAAGTATATGAGCGGCGAGTTATTCAACGCCGTAGTTTGTTTAAGTTTCAACAATCGAAACCTACTCTTCATTGATTGTTTGCCACGGCCCATTATGAAAATTCACCAACATTAAGGAGCTAAGTGCACGTAAAACATTATAGAGTTTTTCTATGTTTGTACTGGAGAGCGTCAGTTATTCCGTTTACGAGATAGAAAAAACACCCGATGAACAAAAAAATCCTACTATATAGTCTACTCCTCATCTTGGCCTTTAATGCCCAGGCTCAAAATTTGACCAATATATTTACAAATGTCGATACGCTTTATATGGCTGGAGCGACTCCCGGGCACCTGGCACCAATTGATACTAATGTAACACCGATCGTATCAAGCAGTCCTTGCAATACGCCCCAATACAATTATTCAGTCGCCACTACCTACCAAAATGGAAAAGTAATCGCTATTGCCCACGAAGGTTTGTTAAGTAATGGCAACCTTTATTCTTATGATAACCTACCGTTTTTGAAAAATGCAATCGATTGGCTAAATCCTGGCAGTAAAAGGGTGACTTTAAAAGAAGGATGGATTAATAATGGCAACATGAGCGATCTGAAAAATGAATTGATTGCGGAGGGGTATACCTTTGGAACGCTAACAGGGAATATTACAAGCACAACACTACTAAATACAGACATCCTTATTCTGGGGAATGATTGGAACGGAACGCAACCTTATCTAGCTTCTGAACTTGCAGCACTAGATGGTTTTGTTGCCAATGGAGGTTCTATATTTATTGCAGGCTTAGGTTGGAGTTGGCCACAGGCACTTAGCCAATATCCAATGAATGCAGCAGCTAATCTATTTGGTTTTGAATTTACCACAAATACCCTTAATGATCCTGATGTTAATATCAACGGAGCGCCTCTTCTTTACAACTTTTATCCTGATAATTTGAATACAACCAGCACTCCTTATTGCCCTTCCCCATTTGTAGGGACGAATTTTGAGCGAGGGGATATGCTTAGAATACTCCGGCTTGCGGTTTCTACAACTGGAGAATTTACTCAGCAGAGTGGGGGGGCGGCAGCCACTGCTCAACTAATCGATCAATGGCTCGAGGAGATCAATGATATTTATGGCAGAGAATACTGTGTAAGGTATGAACTTATCACAAATAACGACCAACTGATTTACCCGGACCCCGCCACAGATCCTTGGGGGACGCTTCCCACTGGCTCTGGTGGATGTACCAACGCTAACATCATTTTAAGCCAGCAAGCAAATGTGATAGATAATGCGATCGGTGCCGCAAATTATGATATTAGCCATGTAATAGCAGGAAGCCCTTTTGGTGGCGGATGTGCAGGTGGTTTGAAGTCTGGCGTTTCGGGTGGACTAAATATTCCAGTGACAAGACATGAAATGGGGCATCAGTTGGCGCAATCGCACACCATCAATCACCCTGGCAATAGCAATTATGAACCCGAGAATGGAGGGTGGACGATCCAGGGTGGAAATGGTCATGGGCACGGCCATGCTGTTTCCTACCATCAATTGGCCAATTTTTTACTTAACACGATTCCAACGGTTGGTAATAAAGTACCGACAGGCAATTCCATTCCTACGGTAGATGCCGGAGCAGACTTTGCGATTCCGATTAGCACGCCATTTACGCTCGAAGGTACTGCAACAGATGCGGATCCAAATGATAGCTTAACGTATGTTTGGGATAATATGAATCGGGGAATTCCACAAACGATTCCTGTTGCTGATGATTCTCAAGGGGCATTATTCATGAGATTACTTCCAGACACAAGTAGTAGTAGAACCTTTCCTCAAATGGTAGATGTCGTAGCTAATAATAACTTCAATGCCCAAGAGCAACTGCCGACAATAACACGAATTATGGACATCAGGCTTACCGTCAATGACCATCATAAAATGATGTACTTGGGCAGTTTAATCAATGCAAGCGGCTCCAACTCGGATGATGTACAAATTACCGTAGCGGAGGCAGGTCCCTTTGCAGTTACTAGCCAAAGCACCACGGGTATTGTGTACAATGCAAATTCAAATCAAACGGTAACATGGGAAGTAAATGGCACAGATACACTGCCGATCAATACTCAAAATGTAACGATCAGTCTATCCATTGATGGAGGTTATACTTATCCTTTTATTCTTTTAAATAACACGCCTAATAATGGTAATGCTGTAGTCACTTTGCCAAATGTTTCAACTAGTACAGCCCGAATAAAAGTAGCTGCTGCAGACAATATCTACTTCGACATCAACACGCAAAATTTTCAAATTGAATCGACATTAGCAAACACAGATGTGGAATCAAGCCACGCCCAGATTAGCGTTTACCCAAATCCCACAAACGATTTTTTGCAAATCGATTTACAAGAGGAACTCCATTTCAAAGTAGAGATTTATAACACCATCGGTCAGCAAGTACTTTCACAATTAAACACAAAAACTATTGATGTAACCACTATAAATACAGGTGTTTATGTGCTAGTGATTACAGACCTGAACTCCAGGGAGGTTTTTAATGAAAAATTGTTTATTCGATAGTCCTATTGATTTTTAAAAAGAGCCTGGATCCTAAGCAATAATTATTTGCCTTCTTTAACAAAATCAAATAGGAATATCCACTATCTTGTGCCCATAAATTGATGTCATGAAATATCTATGCACACTCCTTTTTCTATTAGTTACAACGATTCTTCTTGCACAACAACCTACATTTATTGTGAAGGGGATAGTAGTAGAAGCCAATTCTCAGGAAGCCATTGAATATGCGACCGTAGTGGTCAAGCAGAAATCAACAGGCACCGTCTTGACAGGCACCACAACCGGAGCAGAAGGCAAATTCACCGTAGAAACAACCAGCAAAGACATCACGGTAGAAGTGAGCTTCATTGGCTTCAGTGCCCTCGAATTGACTGACATCAATTTCGAAGGAAAGACGGCCGATTTGGGAAAAATCAGCCTAGGAGTCGACGCTCAATCCCTGGATGAAATAGAGGTAAGAGCAGAGAAGTCAACCACAGAATTTAAGCTGGACAAACGGGTGTTTAATGTGGGGTCCGACCTCAGCTCTACAGGCGCTAGTGCCCTGGAAGTTTTGGATAACGTCCCTTCCGTAAATGTTAATATTGAAGGCGAAGTATCGCTCAGAGGTGCCACAGGAGTCCAGATATTAGTCAATGGTAAACCCTCTATCTTGTCTGACGACGCAAGCAATGCTCTGGGGACAATTACCGCTGAAATGATCGATAAAGTAGAAGTCATCACCAACCCTTCTGCCAAATACGAAGCGGAAGGCACCGCAGGAATCATCAACATCGTCCTCAAAGAAAATGAGAAAAAAGGAATAAATGGATCCATTTCCATAAATACCGGGATACCACACAATCACAGTATCGGATTCAGCCTCAACCAGCGCACAAAAAAGTTCAACTTATTTACGCAGGCAGGAGCTGGATATCGTGAACTACCACGATACAATGAAAACACCAATCTAGATAAACTCAATGAAATAGAGCTCTTCTCCGAAGGAACCGCCTATAGAAACGAGAATTTTTACAATTTCGTGCTCGGTTCTGATTACTATATCAATCCTAGGAACGTCATCACCTTATCAGGAAGTTTTGCCTACGAAATAGAGGATCAACCCTCCGAAACAAATTTTCAATACCGGGTAAATAACAACATCGAAAGTGAATGGACCCGCAACGAAATCACGGAAGCAACCAATCCCAAACTTCAATATGAACTGCAATACAAAAGAGACTTTAAAGATTTCAAAGACCATAAACTATTATTCAGTGCTATCGGTCGGTACTTTGGAAAGAAACAATCCTCTGAATTTACCAATACACTGACGGACGGCCAGGCAGATTTAAACAACCAAATTACAGAGACCGCTTTCGAGGAAGGCAAATACACTTTCAATCTGGACTATACCAAGCCATTTAATGACAAATGGACATTGGAAACAGGCACTCAATTTCTAGCAAATGACGTGAGCAATGAGTTTGCTGTCAGCGATGAAATCGGAGGAATGTTTGTCATTGACTCCAATCAGACGAATCTCTTCGAATACAAGCAAAACGTGCTGGGCGTCTACGGAACAGGCGCCTATGAAGGAAAAAAATGGGGCGTCAAAGTAGGCATGCGTGTCGAGTATACCGATCTAAAAACTTTCCTGGTCAACACCAACGAAACAAACGACAACTCGTTCACCAATCTATTCCCCTCTTTTCATACTTCCTATAAATTATCGGAAAGGGTTTCTTTTCAAGCAGGTTATTCCAGAAGGATTTATCGTCCACGTTTGTGGGATTTGAACCCGTTTTTTAATATTAGGAACAATTTCAACATAAGAGCCGGTAACCCCAATCTTCAGCCAGAATATACAGACAGCTACGAAGTCGGGAGTATCTTCATTTTTGAGGACTTATCGCTAAACATCAATGCGTATCATCGGTACACGACCGATAAGATAGAACGAGTTTTTATCGTTGCAAACAACGTCAATACCATGCGTCCCGAAAATATAGGTGTCAACAAAGCCTACGGATTGGAAGCCAATTTCAAATATTCCATTTCCAAACGATTTACCCTGACAGGAGATGCGAACTACAACATCTTCCAACGAGACGGCCAGTTTGAGGAGCAGATTTTTGATTTCTCCGCAGACCAATGGACCGGCAAGCTGACCTTTAAAACCAAAATCAAAAAAGGCATCGACCTCGAATTTACAGGCAGACACCAGTCCAGAGAACAAACCGTCCAGGGCCTTGTCAAAGCCTACACCACACTTGACGGAGGATTAAGAATAAAGATCCTAAAAGGAAAAGGCGTATTCAATTTCAGTGCCCGAGACATTTTTGCTACCAGAATACGACGAGCAACCATTGACAATGAAAACTATTACCTTGATACTTTCGGACAGCGAGGCCGTTTCCTGACCCTAGGATTTAGCTATGGATTTGGAAAGGGAGAAGCCATGCAATATTCCGGTCGCAGAAGATAAATGCTTTTTGTAAGAAAATGGTTTATAGAAGATTGGTTAAGTGGTAAAAAATGGTAGGGGCAAACCATCATTCACCTTTGCCTCATTGAAAGATAGGTAATCAACCAGATCGACTACCTGTAATTTCCCATTTGCAGAACATCCAGGTATTGATCGAACTATCCATCCTCAATAACCCGCTTCCAATCCAGCCATTCCACTTTTCCTCTAGTAAAATTGATTTTTTAAGTGGGATAAAGTCGAACCCCTTCTGGTGAAAAAACCGTATCTTAGTAGTCCTGGAAAAACAAGGAGCAATCTTAATTTTTTCTGCTAGATAAACGGACCTAAAGTAGCAGATTAACAATACGTTGAGCAATAGGATTTACTCCTCAAAAACAATCCAGTTGACCAGTATAACAATGGATGTGAACCAACCAAAATACAACTTAAGTGATCTTACAACTTTCTTTGTAAAGCATCGATGGCCATGGCACCTTACCTTTTGGGTATTGCACCTGACCGGCAGGTCGCTTGCCTACTACATCACCGTGCTTTATTACTCGAAAGAAGTCTTGATTCTTATGCTTTTTTCAGAACTGGTTTTTGCCGGATTGGTCTACCTTACCTTGTGGATGTACCCGCGATTTTCCAAGTTGAATCTTATCCTGATTGGTGGTGCGATCTGGATAGGTTATGTCGCACTTCTTGCCTCCTGCCAAATTTACTTCCTTGGAGCGCTTCCGGAGATGAGCGAATTGACCTGGATGACAAGTTTTCTAGGAAACATCAAACTGTATTTGATCACTTTTATCCTGTTAATACTGGCGAAGTACTTTAAGGACTCCTTTATTCAGCAATGGTATGATGACCAACAGAAAAAACTCCAACTGCAATCAGAACTACAGAACTTGAAAGCGCAGGTCTCCCCGCATTTCCTATTCAATACGATGAATAATTTTTATGGACTTGCCGTAGCGCGATCTGATAAACTGCCGGATCTAATGGTGCGGCTATCAGACTTGTTGCGCTATTCTCTATACGAGACCCAGAGCACAACCGTGCCTTTGCACCGAGAGATTTCTTACCTTAAGAATTATATCGCCCTGGAGAAAATCCGCCTGGAAGATGATTTGATATTTGAATTCAACACGGCTCTGAAGGAAAATCATGATTTGAATATTGCCCCATTGTTGTTGATCGTTCCTGTGGAAAATGCATTCAAGCATGCAAAAAATGTAGTGGCAGAACCAATCAATATAAAAATCGATTTAGACGTTGATACAGAAGGGACACTATGGTTTCAAGTGAGGAACAACTGCCTTGAAAATCGAGCAGATAGCGATGATGAAAATGGAATCGGCCTTGAAAATCTCCGCAGACGACTACAGGCCATGTACCCGGAAAATCAACACGTATTAACTGCAGAACAAAAGGAAGGAAGCTTTGAGGTCTCCCTAAAAATTAATCTACAAAACATTGCATTATGAGTAGCCGAACCTACCCATGTCTAATTGTTGATGACGAACCCATCGCCCGATCTATTGTCGCAAAATATATAACGCAGATGCCTAATTTGGAAGGAGTCGGGCAATTCAAAAATGCAATCGAAGCACTTGCTTTTCTCGAAAACCAAACCACCCCAGCGATCCTGTTTCTGGATATCAATATGCCGAATTTGAGTGGATTGTCTATGGCGAAAATTCTAAAGCCGGAGCATAAGGTCATCTTTACCACTGCCTACGCAGAATATGCCGTACAAAGCTACGAATTCAATGCAGTTGACTACCTGCTTAAGCCCTTTACTTTTGAGCGATTTGCCCAAGCGGTTTTCAAGGCGACTGAACGATTGAATTCTTCTAGTATTCCAGCAAATGTAAGGGGAGAGGAGGTGTTGAAGTCGACTATCTATATAAAGGCGAGGGGAGAGAATTTCCTGGTTCCCCTAAAGGAGATTACCCATTGTGAAGCAAAGAAAAATTATACTAAAGTATTCATGACCGAGGAGAAAACATACAGCACATTGGTATCCATTTCCAAGTTTGAAGAAGAACTAAATTCAGCAAGTAGTCGTTTCCTCCGTATACATCGGTCCTTCATTATTTCCAGAGATCATATTTCCTCTATCGGAGCGAACTATGTAATGATAGCCCAGACAAAAATCCCCATCGGACCTCAATACAAAGCCTCTTTTTTTAAGCAGTTCAATATTGGTTAATTGTTAATGGGGATTGGTTAATGCTATCTGTACAACTACCGTCTCTGTCTTACTATTAACCAACCCCTCATTAACAATTAAGCATGAACATTATTGTCTAATTACCATTTCTGTAATTATACCCTGTCCATCGGTCAATTGCAGCAAATAAATACCGGACTGCAATTTTCCTAAGTCGATAAGCATCCCTTCCTGGCTAGGCTCATATGGTGCGCTAAACACTATTCTGCCCAGCAGATCAGTGAGGTAGACCTGAATAGTATTAGAGGTTAAGTGGTCTGTCTTTACGGTAATCCTGTCATTTGTAGGATTAGGATAAATGTTAAGTCGTGTTGGTTTTCCTTCTAGGACTCCCAAAATGGAAGTTGTTGTCTGATAGAACACTGCCTCTGATCGTATTTGTCCGCGCAGTTCCCCGTCTGGATGTTGGGCAGTGCTGATGTTGAGATAGACCATGTCTTCGCTTAACAAACTTGCATAGGTACTGGTGAATGGTGTTGCATCTGTAGGCTTCCAGACACCTTTTGCGGTAGCCTGTGAGCCAGAAGCCGTCATAACTGTACTCATGTCATAGATCATCGGTCCGACTGCTCCTGCAGGCGCATGGTGGAGTTGTGCTTTGGTGGCAGTACTGCTCAGGTCGCCTGCTACCCAGTGATAGTGTGCACGCTCCTGTTTTCGATCTACCGATACGACTCCTGAACCATAAGCAGGAGTGGATACCGCTGGCACCACCTGGTTGCCTTCTAATTGGAAGGTATAACCTTCATGCGCAAATTTGCTAGACTGGCCGCGAATCTCCCCATTAGGACGTGCACCTGTATGAAAAATCAAGGCGAGTTCCCCCATCAAAAGACGTTTAACTGCACTATTGGAGACCGCTGCCCCTTTTATAAATCCTTTGATGTGATTTCCCTGGATGGAGGAAGAAAAGTCGAGCTGCAATCCGCCATAGGCTTGTCCCGCATTGCCAATGTGGAAGTGCATGAAATTGAGGGAAGAGCTGATGTCAGTTGCTACTACCTCATAATACAAACTGTCGAGTGTGGGACTGAGACGAAAGACGCCAATTGCCTTGGCAGGAGTATTGATTGGAGGGACCATTTTTTGTCCTTCTGCGAACACCTCCAACGCAAGGCCTTTATAGAGTCGCAACTGCGCACGTAGTTGTCCATCCGGATAGGCTGCGGTACGAATGTTTAAATAAATTTTCTGCAAAAAGACATTGTTTAGGAAATCGCTGGAGGCGGGAATAGATCCAATGATGGTATTCCCATTAATATAAGTGCTTAAATCCTCCACTTCTGCCCCAGCAATACCTGGCGCTCCAATATGGAGTTTCGCGGTGCTGATGGCACCTGACAGATTCTGGCAAATGATTTTGAAGCTCAATCGCTCCTTGTCCATAGACAGATCGAAAGACCCCAGGCCATAACCATCGGTTGTATTTGAAGGAACGGCTTCTCCACCGTTCAGTTCTGCCACTAAATTCCAGTCTGCTGCTAGCTCTATTTGGCCGCGCAGTGCGCCAGAAGGGTGGTTGTTTGTTGTTATCTGTAGAAAGAGCTTTCCTTTTAGAAGATCGGCAAGGTTGGTGGTTAGGTCAGTGCCAGTTATTGAGGTAGCGATTCTGTTTCCTTGCAAGTTAGGGGTGAGGTCGATCAAGAGTGTACCAGCGGTTCCTTCCGATCCGAAATAGATACCTGCGGAAGTGGCTAAGGCCCCAACCATACTTACATTGACGGAGATCGAGTCTCTATTGACATTGAGTAGGAAGCTTCCCACGCCGGACGCATTGGTCGTGACCGGAGGGACAACCTGGCTTCCTTCCAGTGTTGATAAAAACAAAAAGTCGGCTCTAAGGTCAGCAGCGTGCCCTCTTGTCAGCATTTGAAACAATAAAAAGGTGAAAAGCAGGAATTGGAGTGTAGTTGTTTTTTTCAAGGTAGGAAATTTTGATTTGTTGAATAAAATTGATTTCTGGTTCAAACTTAAAACAGGAGAATCATGAAAACCAGTAGAGATGCCAGATCGGAGAAAACAAGGACAGAAATGGATTTTTAAGGACGAAATGAAGTTTTGTTTTTGGGAGTTATTGATTAGTGCGGAACCCATTTTTGAAAGGCCGTTTCATTTTAAGAAATATCCTCCCAACTCTTTGTCATTTTGTTGAAATGCATTATTATTAGCAATGTAATGGTACAGGATTGATGATTTTAATGTTATGTCCGAATGGACATTTTTCGCTAGCTTAACCTGGTTTTTATAAATAAGGTAGCCTAGGAAAAACGATAGAAATGAATGAAACAAGACGAGCATATCTCAAACGAATAAATGTCGTCTTGGATTATATTGAAACTAACCTTGATGCTGACCTATCGCTTGAGGGGCTATCTAAAAAGGCGCATTATTCTCCCTACCATTTTCATAGAGTATTTTCAATTGTGGTTGGCGAAAAATTAAACGAATTTGTAAATAGAAAACGGATTGAGCGTATTGCTTCAATATTGCTTGTTGACCAAAACATAACTTTAAAGAACTTAGCCTATAGATATGGTTTTAATAGTGCTAATTCCTTTTCAAGAGCTTTTAAAAAATACTATGGTGCTAGTCCAACTAAATTTAAATCTGAAGGGAAAAAAATACTTAGCAAGATTGGTATAGTACCTTTCTCCTTAGAAAATTACATTTGTTCCATTGGAAACATTAAACAATGGATGAAAATGAATGCACAAATAGCAATAAAAGAACTTCCAGAGCTAAAGCTTGCTAGTATTTCTAATATTGGAGAATTTGATAAGGCGGGTAAAATGTTTCAACGATTGATGGAATGGGGAGCTCAAAAAAAGGTGTTGTCTACTACCGATTTTAAAGCCATTACCATATATCATGATAACCCTAACGTCACTCAACCCTCAAAAGTGAGATTTAGCACTTGTATAACTATTCGCAAGGATATTAATGCAGACGGAGCAATCCGACAACTAAATTTAAAGAAAGGCATTTATGCAGTCGGGCATTTTGAAATTAAAGCAGAAGAAATTTCAACAGCTTGGAAAAATATGTGTGTCTGGGTCCTCGAAAATGGGTATGAATTTAAGGATGGAGACTTTTTTGAAATGTATCATAATGACCACCGAACACACCCTGAGCAAAAAATCATACTAGACATTTGTATTCCACTCGAAAAAACAGACAATATTAAACCTGAAGAAACAAACGCAGTAGATTTTTCAGCGCACAAGGATGGAACCCCTCTCTGCGGGAAAAAACTAGACTACCATCAACTGATCGACTATATGAAAGAAGTAAGAACCTTTTTTCATAAAGAATATGACACTTCTTTTAAACTAGGGAACATTTATAAAGGCAATCCTGAATTTTCCTATTTTTCCCTAACAACAGCGGGATTGAAAAGACAGAAACTGAAGTTTGTAATCATATTAAATCACAAAATGATGAATTTTTCAATTTGCTTATCTGGTCAAAACAAACAAATCAGAAAGAAATATTGGCAAATGTTCAAAGGCAGTAATTGGAATAAGTACCATTTGGCAGAATCCATCGATGATAGCCTGTCAATTATTGACCAAACCATTGTAGAAAAACCTGATTTTAACAATAAAAAAAATCTAACAGAACAGATTGAAAAAGAAGCATTAAAATTTATCAAGAATATTATAGACCTCCTTGAATGAAAACGACCCCAGCAAGCACATGGTAAGTGTAAATGGATTGGCAAACGAAGGGTTTATGATAGAACTTGAAGCAAATGCCGTGCTCTAAATATGTTGAAAATTACCCTATATTTGCCGCACATAAGATCTAGCAAACTCAAGTGAATCATAACGCGCTAGTTCGTATCAAAAAAGAACTTACAACTCATGATCAGACATTTAACGTTCTTCCTATTGAAAGTTTTAGGGATTAAGAAAACCTTTTCTAAAGATCCGATTGACGTCCAAGCACTAAGGAAAACGGACAGAAAAAAACCACCCGCAAAATTTTATCGCCAATTTGCTATTGAGCATAGTACAATCGGTGCTTCTGAAATTATAAGTATTGCCAGCAAAAAGAACAACGCTGAGAAAGGATTGATTATTTATCTTCCGGGAGGGGCATTCGTTTCTGGTCCAGCTCCCCATCACTGGGACGCCATCGGCAAAATGGTGGCGCAAACACAGGCTACTATTTGGCTCGTTGATTACCCCAAAGCTCCTGAAGCTGACATTAATCAAATCAATCAAAACATAGATCAGGTTTATGCTAAGGCTGCTAAGGAAATAGCTGCTGCCGCTCCACTCCAAATGATTGGGGATTCTGTAGGTGCAACGCTGATTATGTCTTTGGTCCAACGGCTGACTCGAAAGCAGGAAGCCCTCCCTTCTGCGCTAATTTTGATCACTCCCGTTTTTGATGCAAGCTTGACGAATACGGAGATTGATGAAATTGACAAAGTGGACCCCATGTTGAGTAAAGCAGGCGCACGTTCCGCAAAAAAAATGTGTGCCCGCGAATTAGACTTAAAGGATCCAACTATTTCTCCTTTGTATGGAGATTTTAAGGGCTTTCCAGAGACGATGGTGCTCCTGGGAGGCAAGGACATTATGTATCCCGATGGTAAGTTAGCCGTCCAAAAAATGAATCAGGCAGGGGTGAAATTAGCGGTAATTGAAGAACTCGAAATGCCTCATATTTTTCCATTATTACCGCTGATGCACGAGTCCAAAAATGCACTATCGAAAATCATGTCTTTTATAAATACGAACTCTTCACCAACCAACTAGCTCCTTCTATTGTTGAAATAGCTAATCGTTATTTGCTCCCAACCGAAATTAAGAAATACAACTTGTCCCTTGTACAGCATTTGGAAATAACTTATTATTGTAGGTGAAGGATGATGGGTCAGGCCGTGCAAGCACAGTTTATGTAATTGGAATACAAAGGAACTATGGAAGAACTAAAGCAACGACTATTGGAAATTAATATACAAATTGCTTAATACAATTAACCAATTTTTAGTAAAACCACCAAAGCAGATAACACATTGTACCCGCAAATGCTTAGCTAGCGCTAGCAGGTCGGTTACTGCGAGAACGTCAACATCAATCAATTCAAAACCAAACAAAAATGAAAGTTACAGCCGAAAAAAATGAAAAGGTTGCCAATATGATATTTGCAACCATTTATCCCCTTTACCTCAATAGATTGGAGAAAAATGGTAGAACACAAGAAGAACTCAACCAAGTAATTAAATGGTTTACTGGTTTTGATCAAGATGCTTTACAAGCACTTATTGATGAAAAAGTAACCTTTAGAACGTTTTTTCAAAAAGCTAAGATAAATCAAAACGCACACTTGATAAAAGGAGTCGTTTGTGGGTATCGAATTGAAGAAATAGAGGATGAATTTGAATTGTATAAACAATGTAGACGCATGGAAAAACTGATTGATGAATTGGCCAGAGGTCGTAAAATGGAGAAAATTCTGCGTAAAGAAAAAAAGTAGAATCGGGTACTAACAAGGCTATAATGCCCATAGTCTGCAGGCGCTTCGTACGGCATTTGCCAAACGCTCTCTCTAATCAGAATAGAAATAATGAGAATATTAATTTTTATAGTGCCCCTCTTTTTCTTCTCCTGTCAAACTGAAGAGTTGTCAAAGGATCAATTCAGGTTAAAGAAAAACTCGATAGCAATTAAAAATCTGACAGCACTAAATAGTAAATTATACAAGCAAATTTCAAACTATAATCTTATCATGATTGGAGAAATGCATGGCACAAACGAGCCTGCAGAATTTGCCTATGGAATATGTAAATTAATCTATAAAAAGGAAGGGAAAGTCATCATGGCCATGGAGATTCCTCCTTCACAAATGAGTGAGTTCCATGGGGAAATGTCTATTGATCAATTAAAAAATATGAGTTTCTTCGCTGGAGAATATTCTTCTGGAATGAATGGTGAAGCTTGGCTAAATTTGATATCGAAATGCAATGAACATGAAAATATAATTGTTGAATTCTTTGATCATCAAAAAGTGTCCCCTCGAGACTCTTCTATGTACAATGCCCTATTAGAAATTCGAAACAATCACCCAAAAACCAAGATCGTTACGCTTTCTGGAAACTTACACAACAGACTCGAACCATTCAATGGAAAAAAGATGCTAGGCGTATATTTGAAGAATGATACAATTAACTTTGACCCAAAAAAAATTATGTCAATCATGCATTACTTCAATCAAGGAACTATGATGAACAATATTGGGAATGGACTTGAACTACGAACAATTGAACCAAAAGAAGATATATTTAACAAAACTCTTTCTGCTAAAATGCTTTTTTGTGAAAATATATTTGAGGACAGAAATTACATGACACATATACTTTATACGGACAAAGTTACCCATTCTGAAAAAATAAGTAACCGGTGATAACAGTAGATTTGATCGCATATCCTCCTATTTCGAAGAATACAACCCGACATTATACCGTTATCAATTAAAAACAAGAAATCCATATTATGAATAAATTACTAATACTTCTATTCTCAACTTTGGCCACCACTGTTTTTGGACAACTTCAAGATCCCAAGGAACAAGCTGACTTTTTGCCAGAAGGATATGTGGTTTTTGAAAAAATAATTGGGGATTTAAATAAAGACGGGACCGCCGATTGTGTGCTCCTAATCAAAGGAACCAACAAAGACAATATTGTAGTAAATCGATTTGAGAAAAAAGTAGATCGAAACCGGAGAGGTATTATTATCCTATTCAATGAAAATGAAGATTACGAATTGGGAGTGAAAAATTATGACTGTTTTGAATCTGAAAATGAAGATGGGGGTGTTTATTACCCACCAGAACTATCCATTGAAATAGATAAAGGGAATTTATATGTGCACTATAGCCATGGTAGATATGGATATTGGCGATACACCTTTAGGTATCAGAATTCAGATTTTGAATTAATTGGGTATGATGCAAGCCATGGAGGTGCAGTAATTGACAGAGAAATAAGCATTAACTATTTAACAAAAAAGAAACAGACAAAGGTGAATACAAACGAAGATTCAGAAGGTGGAGATGAAGTTTTTAAAGAGACCTGGGAAAACATAAAAGTAGATCAGCTTATCAAACTGTCAGAAATCAAAGACTTCTATGAATTAGATAGGAGTAGTTATTGAAAGGGAAAAAGCACAAATAATTGTTTTCAGTTACTGATGCTGACAAATATAAACTAAGGAAAGCGATAAGAAATATCAATGTTAATTATTGATAATCCAGCGAAATTTGATGATAATTAAAAATGAATACATTACATAAAGAAATAACAACACTAAACGGAACAGAGAAGGTCGCAATACATGGCTTGCAAATTGGTAGATTGGCTATCAAAAAAAGTGCGATGAATGCTGAGCAGCCGGGCACTATTAGCACGCTCTTGTCTTTTAGAGATAAGGAGTTTGGCGATTGGCTGCCAATTTGGGCATGGGTGATCGTACATCCAGAAGGTACTTTTTTAATTGATACGGGCCTTTCTTCGGACGTGAATCAAAAGGGGTATTTCAAAGAACTCGATTTTATATCAAAGTACTATTTTGAAAAACAAATGAAGTTCGATATAAAAAGAGAAGAAGAGATCGATCAACAACTAAAAAAAATAGGAATAGAAACGCAGTCTATAAGCAAAATCATTTTAACTCATTTGCATATTGACCATACAGGAGGAATGAAACATTTTCCCAATATTCCTATCCTGGTAAATGAAACAGAATGGAAAACAAAAGACGGTGCATTCCCCAAACTATTCCCACCAAATTGCAATATCCAGACCGTAAAGTTAGATAGCAAATATGCACTATTTGAGCAATGCCACTACCTGACAAAAAGCAAGGATTTAGTCATGATTCCTACTCCAGGACATACTAGAGGGCACGTTTCAATAGGACTGATCTCTAAGGAGAAAACCCTGTATTTATTCGCTGGAGATGTGGCCTACAATTATGATCGACTGCTTAATCAATCCTTTTCAGCAACCATTAACAATAAAACACAGAATACAGCAAGTTGTAAAAAGATTCTTGAATTAGCGAAAACAAAAAGCATCCTATTTCTTCCGACGCATGATGAGGAGAATATTCAAAGAATAAAAAATAACGATAAAATTAAGGGGTGATTGACAAGATCGAAATGTATTCGACAAATCCCAAAAACTAAGAAATGGCTGCCCCACAAGGAGACAGCCAATTGGTTAAATCATTCCATCTTATCTTCTATATAAGCGATAAGGGCCTCCGTAGGGTGCATCTGTGTACCAGTGTAACATTCTTGGCAACTTGCCCCATTTTGAATGTGCCCAGCCAATATAGCCAGGGTAATTTCTAGCAGAGTGGTCCCCATTTTGATAATCATTGTTTCCATAAGAAATTCGGGTGGAGTTGTTCCAATTTGCAGGTACATAACTGCCGTCTAGCCAATAAATGTCTTCCCAAGGGGAGTTCATCCAGGCACGGTTGCTCAGCGACGACCAATACCATGCGTAGGAGTGGCAATTGTACATGCCGCTTGCGTTACCCCATCGGTAGGCGTTCGGAAACATCGTCTCTGAAATATTATTTAATGCCGCAATCTGCCAGGGCGCTAATGGTTCAGACCATGAGCAAACCATTTGAGTGTAGGTTCCGTTTGGTGTTGATGTTCCACAGGTATACTGTGCAGACAATTCATTAATTGATTGCAACGAGAGCGCGATAATAATTAGGATTATTAATTTTATATTTTTCATTTTGTATGAATTTAATTGTTTTAATTAATTGATTCTGATACCCTATTTTCTGGAATAGACTTTCCGACCTTCAGCAAAAATGCGCTCTACGGTTTCAGGAGCAGCCATGTGGCCTTTTTTAAGGAAAATGGATAAATCACCATCTTGTTTAGCGGACAACATGCTCCGATTGGAGTCTGCTTTCAGCATTCTGGATATTGCCAATGCTGGTGCTAAACTGCTGTAAAACCCATATGCTTCGCTGTGTTTTTTCTTTTGATCTACATTTTTGAGTAGCACTTGAGCGACTTCCGATTTCATTCGTTCCGATAGTCGGGTAATAATCGGTTCTTGTGCCAATAAGGTTTCTAGGAACATTACTTTAAAGCTGTGTGTCCCTTTTTCTGCAGGGGAGGAAAAGCGCCCAAAGTCTAGTATTGGAGTCTCCTTATACGTGTTGAAAATAGATTGTGGAGCATCTTCTCTTTTCAACAATTCTTGAATTCCATTATAATTTGTACTCAAAAAATCAAACCCTGCTTGTATATCATTTCTGGAATGCATAAGAAGCAAGAGTTCATAGTTAAGAACGGCATCTGTCAGGTCTTTTGTACGCATTGCCGCTAAGTCTGCAGCGGGAAGATTAAACTCCGACATTCGCTCAATTAATGGAACATAACTGTCAGATAAAGGCTGCATATTTTTGAGTATGGCCTCTGCCTCTTTCATTTCTTTTTCATCTTCTGGAAGGTCGGTGGCTTCCTGTGCTATGGAATCAGTCACCCGTTCCTGTTCACAGGAAGTCAAAAAGGTGGAAATGGCAACGATTGCCAATAAGCTAAATAGCCACGATCTAATTTTTAAAGTTTTCATAATAAAATGATTTAAAATGTGAATAAAAATTGTTCAACAATAGGGGAGTGGTTGCGCTGCTTGTATTTGAGTAGCACATTCCACAGGGAGAATCAATCGCCCAAAAATCTATTTTAAGAACTTTTAATCAACCTGTTTTATGTTGGAATTGAATGTTCCAATACACGAATTAGGCGATGGAAAAACATTAATTCTTCGGATTGTTTTTACTAGTAAAAACAATATGGGATCAACTTTCAGTGTTACTGAAGCGAATATACTGGCCAGCATTTTTGATTTGATAGAAGGAGCATAAAACTCCCTTTTTTAATAAAGTCGTATGTATTTTATTTTGTTATCATTTTTTTAGAAAAAAATGAAAAAAAAGAATCAACCGGAGCATTGATCAACCAAAAAAATATTGACCCGACTACAATTCCATACCTGCAAGAATTGGATCAATCTGCTCACCTCTGTCATTAAAGAATTTTTTATTAATTTTAAGACAATAAATGAAATCGGAAAGGCATGAAATTTAATAAAGAAGTCACCGACTATATCCAGGAAGCTACGGAAGACCAAAGAGTGCTCCTTGAAGAAATTCGACAGCTCATTCATGAGAGTAACCCCGGAACAACGGAAGCTATCAAATGGGGAATGCCCGTTTTTGCTAAAAACAAAGATTATACGTATTTACGATATGCCAAAAAACACCTCACCCTTGGCTTTTACAATTTTGAACGCATCGAGGATCCTGACAAATTGCTAGAAGGAAATGGCAAAACCATGCGACACATAAAGATCAAAAAGAAAGAAGACATCAAAGCAGACTTGATTGGGAAATGGCTAAAATCAATTGCAGATTAAACTGCTTTCACAGCGCACCGTTGATTTAGGAATAAAACCTGCCCATCCGACAGCAACCAAGCAATAAAGTGCACCGATTCGAACGACTTATCAAGTGCTAGAAGTGTTAAGACCGCCAATTTTAGTGAAAAAACTAATTAATAGGTTATCTTGTCCAAGAGTAAAAACAAACATTTAAATAGATAAGATCATGGGAAAGGGTAAAGACGCAAAGAAAAGTGTAAAAAAAGAACCTGCTAAAACAGCTAAAGAGAAAAGAGCAGAAAAGAAACTGAAAAAGAAAAAATCCGTCTAGGATTACCATTTTTTGGAAAACTAATAACAGTCTCCCTTCCAGGGGATAGTGCTGTTTATCCCGTAGGGAGCATCAAAATGGCGCCATTCATTTTTGAAGGTGCATGATATCGCCAGAGGAGTATCTTTTTTACTTCCCATTTGTCTGGTAGTTAGGGGTAGTGGATGTCTTCTGGTTTTGGGTTTGATCACCTGTAGCAATTTGTACGTTTCGATAAGGAGCATCATATTAACGGAAAAATAGAATCCTGGTCATTTGGTGACCATCTTGAACAAGCGGATAGGTTATTAAACCTTGTTTTGCTTGGAATAAAACGGCAACCTGTGACGCTTTATGGGAGTATGAACAGTGCAAGGAGGAACTTCATAAGGAACTTTTTTTGCCACAAAACTCCGCGTCTCCGCAGCTCTACGTTTAAACAATTATATCCAGTACGACCCACCCCAATCGATAAACTTTGCGTCATCGCGCCTTTGCGTTTACTATTTTTATTGGATCACTTTTATTTGAAATATTCAGAGGATTGCGTATGTTTAGGATAGAACCATGTGCAACATTAGGTAAAATGAACAATACTGAGGTGGTTGGAACTTCAATAGAAACAAACTAAGTAAATGAGCGGATCAATTTATATCTATGATAATGTAATCGTTTTTGCACCTTTATCGAAAGAGAAACTAGAAAAGTGGTTGGTTAAGCACGACTATAACCTTCCCAGCACTGTTTTTTTCGAAGGGGACAAAGATTATGTTGCTTTTATGGATACGGAAGGAACTGCTTATGGCGATGAAGAAGATTTGGTAGTCATATTATCTACTGCGTGTAAAGATGAAAAAGTTTTTTCGTTTTGGACCAATGATCAGGAGTATAATTGTTCTCACTTCCTTAATGGCGAACTTGCGAAAGAAGAAAAATCGGAAGTCATCGCATTCGCTAAAAAACTTGGTATTGTACTACCAGATATAGCACCATTGCCAGAAGCAGCGCATTCTTTTTGCTTGATTAAGGACATAAAAGAAGGGATATTTTTAAATGAATTTGAAAAATACCTTCTAGGAACACCAGACTTGAAATATAGCAAGCATCAATCTGATGTTATCTTATTCAGTGCGGTCGAAGGTTATGACGTTGCGTCTAGTTTGTCCATTTTAATTGAATGTTTTTTGGAGAAAGAAATCTATTCATTCTCGATTAATACGGATAATAGATTTGCAGTAATTCAATGGACAAAAGAAGGTGAAATTCTTAGTTATGCAATGCCTGTTTGGCCAGAAATGGAAAATACGTTAGATAACATCGAAGGAGAAACCGAACCTCAAAAAATACTTGACAAACTCAGTATACCTAAGGCCGTTATGACTTATAAATGAAAACAAAGAGAAATAAGCGTATTACTATAAATCCCGGTCTTTCAACCGGGGGCATTCCAGTAAACAAATTGGGCCTTAGCCCTGACCTTTACCTTAGTGTCAATTGAGACGACAACCTGTTTGATAACTGAGCGCATTTACTAATAATTACAAAACAAACCAACATGAAAAACCTAATCCTCGGACTCCTAATCTGCCTTTCCACTATAGCATTCGGGCAAGAATTGGAATGCAAGAAATTCAAAAATGGAAAATTCAAACTATATGACAAACATAGTGGAATGACAATTATCGAAAGAAAAGGATCCACACAGACCGAATATGGAGAGGCTTTTAAAGTCAAAGCCCAATTTAAAGTGAAATGGCTGAGTGATTGTAGCTACACCCTGGTGCTAAAAAAGGTGCTGGAAAACCCCAATAATCTACCCTTTCCTGAAGAAATGATCCTAACGGTAAAGATCATCGAAACAAAAGAAAATTCCTACATTCAGCAAACCTCCTCCAATTTATTCGACAAAATACTAGAAGGAGAGATGATTAGAATAGAATAGTTATTTCAAGTCTCCAAACCCAACCAACTAATTCCCGTTTCCCCTCGTTGATATAATAGATAAGCATTTCTAACAACGGGAAAACGAAGGAATTTTTAGCATTTATATGAAATACGAAATTGTAAAACATCAACAAAGCGGTTCTGAAATCAAAATGCCAATAAGTAATGATGGATTTGCGCTTTGTCCAGTTTGTGGAGAAAAATCGGAAAATAAAGATTTTAGAGCCTACGATAACACAGCAACCCCTTCCTATGGAATTTGTGGTTGTGGTATAGAATATGGTTATGAATGCAATAGTGATTCCACAGAAGAGGATTGGAACAGATATAGGACGAAGTGGTTAAACGAAGAATTGGATTTTGGCAATAGTAAAAAAATGATTAGATCCCGAAAAATTGAACAGTTAAAAAATATTGGAGTTAAAATAAAAAAGTGAAACTCTATTGATAGTTATTTTTAAAATAAAGTAGTTGTTAAAACACCTCTGCAGTCACAGTGCATGTCCTGCACGGCGTTTCGTCAAATCGTTCAAGATTGGATACTTACTTCGAATCGGTATCATAGTAGCAGCATATAGTGAAAACACCACTCGAAAGGGGAATCACGTTTATGCAAGTGTTCTATGTAATTAAAAAAAAAAGCAATGTATCAAGAGATAAAACCATCAGAAAGACTTAACAATGTCATTGACTCTTTTTGGACATTCTCGAATAATAACACGAGTGAAAACTTCAAAGTATTACCAGATACCTGCACCGATTTGATCGTTGATCTTAATCTAAACAACGGATTCCTATCAGGAGTTATGACAAATTATCAACTTATAGAACTAAGGACCAAGTCGAATTTAATTGGAGTCCGTTTTAAAACAGAAAAGTTTGGTTCTTTTTCAAAAATACCACTTAGCGAAACTAAAAATTTACGAGTAGAATTATCGCAAATATTTCCATCAAACAACCTAAATGTTTTCCATCAACTAATTGACTTAGAAACAATAACAGATAAAATCATCTTTCTCGAAAATTTTATAACAACATCCTTTAACGAAAATTACCAAAGACAAGACCTACTGATTTTAGCGGTAGCACAAAATATAAGGTCGTTAAAAGGCATCGTAAATGTTAAAGATTTAGCAAAGTCAAACCATATAAGTTTAAGACAATTGGAAAGGCGTTTCAAAAGTTATGTCGGTCTTACGGTTAAGGAATTTTCAAGAATAGTTCGTTTCAAAAATGCCAAAGAAGCAATAACAAATTTTAAAGATAGAAGCCTTTTAGAAATCGCTTTTAATAGAGGCTTTTTTGACCATTCCCATATGAACTATGAATTTAACCGAATTTCAGGCGAAAATCCGAGTTATTTTAGGTAATGTCGTTTTTTTACAAAGTGATTTTTTTTTAGTCGAGTAACTTTGTCACCTAAACAACGATAGGAAAACTTGCAATTTGTCAATTGGCGTATTACTTCTCCTTTCTTGTCAAAACAAGAATAATAACTCATGAAAAATTTAACAAACAATCACCAACTTCAAACAAAAGAAATGGATGTTCAATTTGCTTACACTATTCTCTACGTGAAAGACGTACCGAAAACAATGGAATTTTACAAGAAATCATTTGGATTTCAAGAAAAAATGCTAACACCTGAAAAGGACTATGGAGAAATAAAGTCTGGAATAACAACCCTTGCTTTCGCAAATCTTGAACTTGGCAAATCTAATTTTAAAAAAGGTTTCATAGAAAGTGATTTAAACAAAAAACCGTTTGGATTTGAACTAGCTTTTACCACCTCCAATGTTGAAAAAACGATGGAAAGTGCAATAAATAACGGCGCAGTGCTTTTAGCGCAGTCAGTTATAAAACCGTGGGGACAAACTGTCGGTTACATAAGGGATTTGAACGGATTTATTATTGAAATCTGTACACCAATTCCAACTCAAGAATAGAAAACTTCGACCAATCAAGTCCAACATAGTAATGCTTGAAAAGCACCCCCCAAAAGTAAATTAGGTGATTAGAATTTTAGGTGTTGATTCCCTTGCCTATATCCAATTTTAGCCCTCGTCTACACTGGGCCTTCTAAGCATTACCTCCTTGTCCAAGGGACTTTGACCCTCTGGTATGCCAGCCTAGAAAAAATATTCCTATCTTACGATAGGAAAGTATGCCCATGTTGGGCGCACACTAGGAGTATGGTCGCAGATGCTCCTTCGTAGGAGACGAATACAATGGTCGGTATTGCCAATTCAAATGAAAAGAAGGAAATTCATAAAACGAACTTTTTGGGGAACCCTAGGGCTAGGATTTGCCACTGGTATTTATACCTGGCAAATTGAACCGTTTTGGTTAGAATTTGTGAAACGAAAAATGCCAATTACCAACTTACCAGAAAATCTTGTAGGAAAGACACTTATGCAGATAAGTGATATCCACATTGGCAATCGATTTGACTATAGTTACATAATTGACTCCTTTAAAAAAGCACAGAAATTTGATCCCGATTTTGTTGTTTACACTGGCGATTATGTAAGCTACGAAAGTAAAGAACAGTTTAGTCAATTGGCTGAAGTACTTAAACATACAGTAAAAGGAAAAATTGGAACAATAGGGATACTTGGAAACCACGATTATGGAAAAAATTGGGCGGAGCAAACTGTAGCAGACAGAATTTCGGAACAATTGAAAAGTGTAGGAATAGACGTACTCAAAAATGCCCAGGTAGAAATTGAAGGATTGAATATTATTGGATTTGATGATTATTGGGGATTGAATTTCGCTCCCGAGGAAGTAATGAAAGACTATGACCGTACCAAAGCCAACATATTGTTATGTCATAATCCTGATGTTTGCGATTTAGAGGTTTGGAATGGATATAAAGGATGGATTCTATCTGGACACACCCACGGTGGACAATGTAAACCGCCATTTTTAAACGCACCAATGTTGCCTGTCAAGAATAAAAAATACGCACAGGGCGAAATTGACTTGAAAGACGGAAGAACGTTATATGTGAATCGAGCAGTTGGGCATTTATGGCAAGTCAGGTTTAATGTAAGGCCTGAAATTACCATATTTGAACTTGAAAAAGCGTAAAAGAATCACGATATTATTCCTGTCGGGCAAAGTTTAGCAACAAACAACAACATTATGGAAATAAGAAATAGCGACTTAAAGGACGTTTCGAAAATTTTGGAATTGTATCGGGTGGCGACAGCTTTTATGAAGTCAAAACAACAAGTGGCTTGGCCTGAGTTTGCCAGAGAAATGATTGTTGAAGAAATCGAAGACTGTAGACAATGGAAATTGATCATTGATAATGAAATTGCTTGTATTTGGGCGACCACCTTAAATGATGCGCTAATTTGGGGAGACAAAAATTTAGAGCCGTCTGTCTATATCCACAGAATTGCAACCAACCCTGATTTTCGGGGACGAAGCCTCGTGAAACATTTGGTAGCATGGGCAGACAATTACTGTATTGACAACTCCTTGAAATATGTAAGATTGGATACCGTGGGTTTAAACAAAGGGTTGATTGGATATTATGGGAAACTTGGGTTTGATTTCCTAGGCACAAAAAAATTGGAGAAGGTAGATGATTTGCCTAAACACTATAGTGAAGGCCCCGTCTGCTTGTTTCAAAGAACTCCCCAAACGGAAAGCACTATAAATTACAATAATAGACGATTCCGTCCTGTTGAAAATTCCGACAATGGAGAAACATCAGAAGAAACCATCTTTGAATACAAACAAGACGGCAATATACTAACCTCCAACTATAGCGGTGGCCAAATACAAAAAGGCCATTTAATCGGTTTAGTGGACGAAAAAGGGACTATTGAGATGCGTTATCACCAAGTAAACCTGAAAGGAGAATTAATGACTGGGAAATGTTCTTCTAAACCTGAAATTATGGAGAATGGAAAAATACGTCTATTCGAAACTTGGGAATGGACGTCTGGCGATAAATCAAGCGGGAAATCCACCTTGGAAGAGATCTAATGTTGTAAGCAGGCGCAGGAACTGTAAACACTCGGACGATTTTTGGAAACTTAGTGGGAAGTGGTATCTTGTACACTAGGAATAGTCACCAGTTTTGGAATGTTGTGCTTATGCAAATTTAACCTTCAATAAAATTGGATTGGTTCCTTGTTAAAATGAAATTTAATAATAATTTTCCTTGATATATGCCTAATTTTTTATTCAACCACCTAGCACTTTCTGTAAAGGATGTTAATGAATCAATTGCGTTTTATCAAAAGGTGTTTCAACTCAAAGAAATTAAGAATACAGCTTCTGATTCTAAAACTAGATGGCTATCAATAGGCGAGGGCAAACAGCTCCATCTGATTCCACGGCCAAATGCTGAAATAAAAACCAATAAAGCCGTCCATTTTGCGTTAACAACCTCTGATTTAAACTCATTTATTAGGCATCTAAATGAATTGAAAATGGATTACTTTGATTGGCTGGATACACCTAATAAAGTTTACGAAAGAAAAGATGGGATTAAACAGATTTACTTTCAAGACCCAAATGGATATTGGGTTGAAGTAAATGATGATGTCCAATCCTAAGTCTGCAACCAGCAGTAAGCGCTCCTATTCCAAAAAAGACTAGCAAGCACACGAACGTTACTTATTTTTCCTACCTTGACAATGGAAGGATAAGTCTTGAAAGAAATAACGAAGCATGCATGAAAAATAAACTTTACAGTCAAGAGATCTTAGAGGAAGTATATCAACTGATTATTAAGGAAGGGGATCAAGGAGAAGTCGCTCAATATATCCCCGAGCTATCGAGAGTAAACCCTGATAAATTTGGGGCTCATTTGCTAACGACACAAGGAGAAAGTTTTGGGGTAGGAGATTGTCAAACTAAATTTTCAATTCAAAGTATTTCGAAAGTTTTTTCCTTAAGCTTAGCGTATCAGTTGATAGGAGATAAAATATGGGAAAGAGTTGGTGTAGAGCCATCAGGTAATCCATTTAACTCCTTGTTGCAATTGGAGGCGGATGAAGGAATACCAAGAAACCCACTGATAAATGCTGGTGCAATGGTGATTTGCGATATCCTTATTAGTAATCTAAAAGAACCAGCCACAGATTTTATCAACTTTATAAGAGAAATATCTGCTAACAAAGCGATTAACTATTCCGAATCAGTAGCAAGATCAGAGAAATCCGTAGGCTATCGAAACATTGCACTTTGTAATTTTATCAAGTCTTTTGGTAATATAGAAAATGACGCCAATGAAGTATTAGATTTCTATTTTCACATGTGCTCCATAGAAATGAGTTGTGAGGAATTGACTAAAGCGTTTATGTTTTTAGCGCACGTAGAGTTTAGAACAAAAGAAAATAATAGAGTATTAAATAGGCACAAATCAAAAAGAATCAATGCCATCATGCAAACCTGTGGATTTTATGATGAGTCTGGAGAGTTTTCATTTAAAGTTGGCCTGCCTGGGAAAAGTGGCGTCGGAGGAGGAATATTGGCCGTACACCCGGATAACTATTGCTTAGCCGTTTGGAGTCCGAAATTAAATGAAAAAGGAAATTCCTATCGTGGGATGAAATTTTTAGAACAATTTACTACCGTGACGGAATCCTCCATTTTTTGAAAAGTAGTTAGGAGGTTTATTACTAATCACCGTTAAAAAGGAAGCCATAGTGCTGACTAAAAGTCTGAAAGACGATTAAAAAGTCGTCTTTATCTTTGCGCGTAAAGCATAGGAACATCATACAAGAACAACAATATGCAAAAACAAATAGTCTCCGTTGAATGGTTGAAAGAAAATCTCACAAACGAAAAATTAGTACTACTAGATGCAAGTCCAGAAAGTACGGTGAATAAGCAGATATCCACAGCGCAAGGGGTATGCATACCCAATTCGAGAATACTGAATATCAAGGAGCGATTGACCAACAAAAACAGCAACTTTCCAAACACCGTACCTTCCGGATTGCAATTCGAACAAGAATGCCAATCGCTAGGAATAAACAAGGACTCGGAGATAATTGTGTACGATAATTTAGGGGTTTATACGAGTCCAAGAGTTTGGTGGCTATTTAAAGCTATGGGGCACGATAATGTACGCGTTTTGAATGGCGGGCTTGTTGAATGGATGAAAAAAGGATACGCAACCATCAATAAATCAGCATTGCCTGCAGTCTACCCAACTGGCAATTTTAAAAGCGAATTCCATAAAGATTATGTTTTTGAATTTGATGCGATAATGGAGAATATCGAAACTGAAAATTTTCTAGTAGTCGATGCCCGTTCAAAAGGGCGTTTTGATGGAACAGCACCAGAGCCAAGAAAACACCTGCAGAGCGGCAACATCCCCAACTCCATTAACATCCCCTATACCGATTTATTGAACGATGGGAAATTTAAAACGACGCAAGAATTATACAAAATATTTAATGAAAAAGCCGACCAAGACAAGGAATTGGTGTTCAGTTGTGGATCAGGCTTGACGGCTTGCATCGTCTTATTGGCAAGTGAAATAGCTTACAAAAAGAGTAAATATATCTATGACGGCTCCTGGACAGAGTATGCCGAGAAAAATAAAAAATTCCTCAGCATTGATTAAAAATATTTAGTAATCAGAGTAGTAAACTTGAAGATGTTTAACACCCTTTTTAATCCGATTAAGTCGTGGTGAAACTCTAGTAATTTCCAAGAATACCGCCTTAGAAGAAGGAAATGCAGTACATTTATCAAGAATTTGTCAGAATTCCAAGTTTAGAAATAATCGACAGCCAAAATTGGAAATGGAAAAAAGGAAAGGTAGGTGACGTCAGAATACCAAGGGCAATACCTCCGCTCCCCTTTCGACGACCTCTTATGCATCAACCTTCAATACCTATAAAATATTTAGTAGCTTAGCCTGTATTAAACCCAATTAGTCAAAATGAAAAATACGCTACTTGCCACCCTTCTAATTACAGCACTAATAACCTCCATGTGCAAAACGATAGACTCCAACGTTCAATTCGCCCCAACCATCCTGATGGACAGCGAGTTCCTAGCAACTACCAAAACACAAACAAAAAACAAGGACCCAAAACTCAAGCCCGCATTTGACCAACTATTGAAGGATGCCGAAGCAGCGCTAAAAGAAGGTCCATTCTCCGTAACCCACAAGGAGAAAACCGCACCAAGCGGTGACAAGCATGACTATGCCAGCTACAGTCGCTACTGGTGGCCAGACCCCAATAAACCAGACGGACTACCGTATATCCGACGCGATGGAGAAACTAATCCCGCCAGTCAAAGCCTAAAAGAATCGGATCGCCAACGAATCGGAGCCCTAGGCCTAAATACCGAAACACTAGGACTTGCCTACTACCTAACCGGAGAAGAAAAGTACGCCAAAAAAGCAGCCGAGCTCCTCCGCGTCTGGTTCTTGGATGCCGCCACCCGCATGAACCCAAATGTCAATCACGCGCAATGCCGACCTGGCCATAACAACGGCACTAAGTCTGGTATACTGGATGGCCGCCTGATGGTACATGCCTTGGAAGGCTCCTTGCTAATCTCGGGTTCTTCCGCGCTAAGTACGACGGAGCGAAAAGATCTAAAAACCTGGGCAGGGGAGTACTTCGAATGGCTGACCACCAACGAAATGGCCCTTCAGGAAGCTGCTTCTAAGAATAACCATGGTTCGTATTACGACGCTCAGGCAATGTACTTCGCCCTCTATTCTGGAAACCGAGAAGCGGCCACACAGATCGCACAGCAATTCGTCCAGAACCGCCTATCTTCGCAGATCCAACCGGATGGCTCTATGCCGGAAGAGATGGCGCGCACCCGTCCCCTTTTTTACAGTATCTACAACCTACACGCCATGTCCCTGGTCGCACATCTCGCACAAAACGTCGAGGTAGACATTTGGAATGCCAACGATAAAGACGCCCGATTGCGCGCTGCACTTGATCACCTAACTCCCTACACCGATTCCCTAAAAAGATGGCCTCATCCCACTATTGGCGAATGCGACCGAATGGAAATGTTTCCAATTTTGCAGATAGCTGACCGTGCGTATCCTGATGGCGATTATTTGAAGATGGTGGAGAAGTTGCCGGTAGCAAGGCGACAAATCCAGCGGGAGAATTTGGTGTTTCCGCGAATGCGGTGATTGTTGTTGGTTTGTGTTTTTACTGTGTTTTGGGACATAAAAAATACGGATTCCGACGCACTTGAATTGAAGTACTATGCTGGATTAGGACTCGTTGCGGCAGTAGGTTATGAAATATATCAATCAAAAAAGAATTTCACCATTGATGTCAAAGCAAGAACAA
>CALLWB010000094.1 GCA_938016265.1 uncultured Saprospiraceae bacterium | reverse complement strand
ACATCTACCTCTGTTACAATTACAGAACCAGCATTACTAGTAACGACTGCTACAGAATCTATGTCAGTAACTTGTATAGGTTTAAGTGATGGTATGGCCTTCGTCACGCCAATGGGTGGGACGTCGCCCTACACATTTGTTTGGCAAAATGGGGAAACAAGTACAAGCATTTCCGGCTTAGAAGCTGGCAATTATAGGGTGACTACCACAGACAATAATGGCTGTTTAACAACGGCTTCTGTCATCATCACCGAACCACAAATATTAAGTGCGACAGTAATAGAAACCAATCCGGTATCTTGCTTAGGACTTGTAGACGGAGAGGCCACAGCAAATGTAAGTGGAGGTACTACCCCTTATAGTTATATTTGGGATAGTGGTGAGACAACTGCTACCGCGGTTTTACTAGATGCAGGTAATCATTACGTAACTATTACCGATATAAATGGGTGCACTTTATCTGGCTCCATCCTAACCACAGAGCCTCAGATGTTTGTATCTACCACGCTATTTGTTAGTGATGCGGCTTGTTTTGGTTCGAGTAATGGAAGTGCCACAGCAACACCATCAGGAGGAACAACTCCGTATTATTACTCCTGGGATAATGGAGAAAATAGTAGTACGGCAAATGCACTTTCTGCGGGTAATCACATGGTTACAGTAACAGATGCAAGCGGATGCTCGGCAACTAATATGGTTTCTATAGCTGAACCACCAGTATTAACTTCAATTACAGAAAGCCTGAAGCCGGTGCTTTGCTATGACCTTTCTGATGGTAGCGCATCGGTAACTGGAATGGGGGGAACTCCACCTTACACCTATTACTGGGACAATGGCGAAAACACCAGAATTGCCACCTCTTTAAGTGGTGGATTGCATTTTGTTGTCGTTACTGACAGTAGTGGTTGTACGTTGACGAACTCTGCTGTTATTCAGACATTTTTGCAGGACAGAGATGGTGATGGAATCTGTGACCGACTAGATATTGACAATGACAACGATGGTATTCCTGACGTGATTGAAGCCGGATGCCCGCAAGGTTCAGACTATGGATCTGGATGTCAGATATCAGATCCGTTTGGAGATCAGGATGGAGATACCTTTTACAATTACGAAGACCCATATTGGGCGCATTGTAGTGGCCTTAATTCTTTTAATATTTGCTCTAATATGGATATTGACGGCGATGGCATCTTAAATCAGCATGATTTAGATTCTGATGGAGACGGGATATCAGATATTATTGAAGCCGGAGGTATTGATACCGATCAGGATGGAGAAGTAGATTACCCAGTTCCAGGCGATCCTTCATCGATGACGGATGTAGACGGAGATGGATTAAGTGAAGATCCAATTTTTGATGCTGATGGTGATGGAACAGCCGATACAGGTGCGGATTTGGACACGCTGCCTAGTTTTAGCGCTGCCCCGATTAATTCTACTGCATTACCAATACCAAACACCGAAGGAACGGGCTATCCTGATTTTCTGGATATAGATTCTGATGACGATGGTATACCAGATAGTATAGAGCATGCAACGGCTGCCAATGATGGAGATTCTGATCTTGATGGGATTCCTGATCATCTGGATCTTGATTCTGACAATGATGGGATTAATGACATTATTGAAGCAGGCGGAATTGACTTAAATGACGATGCATTGATAGATGATCCAGCAGATGAGGCCTCCTTAAATAACCCTAACGATGCCGATCAGGATGGCATTCCCGATTATCAGGAAGTAGATTCCGACAATGATGGGATCACAGATATCAGCCAAACGTACAATGCGAATCTTGATGCTGACGGAGATGGAGTTATAGATATCATTACTGATCCTGATGGAGACGGTATTCCTACCATTGTAGATGCGAGTCCTACCTCATTTGGAGATGATAGAAACTGGATCTTTGTTGATGTAAAACTTATCCTTCAGGGACCGTACGTACAAGGTACCGGGTTGATGACCAGGAACTTGGTTACTTCTGGTTTGCTGCCCTCTGAAGAGCCATACTCCGACCTGGGATATACTCAAGTTGGTGGAGGTATGGAGATGGTATCGCAATCCGTTCTTGATGTTACTGGCCCCAATGCCATTGTGGATTGGGTATTGTTGGAGTTGAGAGATGCTTCTTCTTTCCAGACCGTGCTCGCCACCCGAACTGCATTACTACAGGCAGATGGGAATGTTGTGGATCTGGATGGTGTCTCAAAAGTACAAGTAAACAACATGGAAGTTGGAAATTATTATATCGTAGCAAGGCATCGGAATCACCTGGATATCATGACTCCTGGTTCTGTGCCACTTGATGAGACAGAAGCTGCTACGGTATTGCATGATTTTACATTGGGATTGGCGTACGGTTCTACTTCAACCGTAAATGCGCAATACAGTTTTGGCAATGGAAGCTTTGGATTGTTTGAGGCCGACTTTAACAATAATGGAGCCATCAATGCTGGAGACAGAAGTATAGCATGGAATGCAAGAAATCAAACTGGCTACCTAATTGAGGATTCTAATTTTGATGGGGTTTGTAATGCTTCGGAGCGCAGTCAGTGTTGGAATAATCGGAATAAGTTGTCTTATGTGCCTTGATGAAGGGCTAGTTCGTATTTAGTAGAACGTAGTGGGATTTTTTTGCTTCGCAAAAAAGTCCCATTACGCCCAATACAAGAATGATTAATTATTTTTATATTTGAATATTATTGGACACATCAATTTTAATTTTATCAGATGAAAACAATTGTTCATACTCCTACGAATAACCTGGCAAACAGTATTGATTTTTATACTAAACTGAAGTTTAATCTGCTTTCGGAAAAGACACTAACCAGATTTTCAGAGGGGAAGTTTGTCCTAGAGGTCAACCCAGAACGAACTGCGCGAGCAGGGATCAAACTGCTAGGGACAGACTGGCAGTCTACTTGCAAAAAAATAGAGCCGCTGACTAAAGTGATGCCACAAAATGATGGTTTTTTGGTGAGTGATCCGAATGGGGTTTGGATTTATCTGGTGAGCTCGGACGAGGATATTGTGTTGCCAGAAAGTGAGAATTCCGTCCTTGGAAATTTTGGTGGTATGAGTATTGAGACTGTGGATATTGAGCGCACACTTGAATTTTGGTTATTGTTAGGTTTTGAGGTGAAATCTGGAAAAGCAGAGCAAGGTTGGTTTGGCTTACAAAATACCGATGGCTTTGAACTTAGTTTAATGAATCCGAATATTTGTCCGCACTTGTTTTTTAATCCCGGCTTGAATTTTTTTAATGGGAAAAACAACCCAGGGATCATTGAGGAAGTACGAAGATTGAATATTCCAATAACAGAAGAAATCACACATTTTAATAAGGAAGGGATCGTTGACAATATCATCATTCGAGACCCAGGAGGCTTAGGTTTTTTTATTTTTAATGATTAGTGGGTTTGGTCAATAGTGGATTAATTAATAGGTAATGGTTGAGGTGATTTGAACTTTGTTCATACAATCGCGGAATTCATTTTTTTATTTTAAAATGGTGTTTTATGAAATTAATTTGTGTGTATATACGTTATAGTTTTATTGAAATTATTCCATTAACGATTAACTAATCGAACTATTAACCAAAACAATTAACCATCACCAACCATGTCTATGAACAATTGGGGTGGCATGAGGGATTACATGTTTAGGAAACCGAAAACGGCTTTTGAGCGATTATCAGCTAAACAAAAATCCAAACGCTACTCCAGAACTACATCAACTGCTAAATCACCGAAGCCTAAGGCATTAAAAAAGATATACCTTAAGAAAAAATTGATGTTTTATACCCAATGTTTTCTGGGATTGATACTTGCGGGTTTTGTAAGTTTCATCTTGTACAATGGATATTTGTTGCAGGAAGCTTCTAAAGATCGCATGATTCAAAATAGAAACAAGAAGGAGATAGCAATAGCCGCAGAAGTGCGTAAAAGGGAACTAGAGGAGGAAGAGCTGAGAGGCCGGGTAGCATTGAATATTGCGGAAGGAGAGCGACTAATCAGTGAAAAAAAATACAAGGAAGGGATCGAAATACTGTTCAATGCTTCCACCGTTTTTCCAAGGGATATGGATCCACAATTTGCCTTTATCCGAGCTTGCAATACTGCTTGCGATGACCATGAATCCTATTGTGGCAACGCTCAAAAGAGAATAAAACATGCCTATAAACTGGCAAAAGACTTCCACAAAAGTGAATTCTACAAGGCAAAAGTAGACACATTGGCCATGGAGTGGAAGCGAATTATGAAAAATAAAAAGAACGCCAACTAAACCACCCTTTCCCTATAAGATGAGACCCCCAACATTCCATACCCAAAAATATTCCCTACAACCTTACCGACCGCAAGACGAAGATCTGTTTGTCAAAATGGGAACAGACCCAATAGCTGTACAGTTTATGGGTGGTGCCTCAGGCAAGGAAGAGGAAGACCGGGCCTTGTTTCGTAAAATTCATAAAATATATCAAGATAACACCAGTGAAAGGGTCTTCTGGATATGGGGCATCTATAAAAAAGACCGGCTCCTTGGCCATTTCGAGCTCAAAGAAACTGAAAATACAGGAAAGGAGGAGCTGGAGATCGTCTATCTAGTACATCCAGACGCTAGAAGACAAGGCCTCATGACTGAAATTCTGTCTTATTTTAAGACCCATCAATCGAATTGGGGCAAACAAATCATTGCCACCGTCGCTCCTCACAATACGCATTCGCTAATGCTACTAGAAAAATGGGGTATTACCAAAAGGGAAGAAATCGAAGACGAGGAAGGGAATTATCTTAAAATCTATCTTGACCTTTAGGTAGAACAAGCGATATAAATTCTATTTATTATTGGAACTCGCGGCCACAGAAAACTGGAGAAAATTCTGGAATCATTAGCCTTTCGCTGAACGACGAGCTTTTCAAAAGAGTACACATTGTGACAATTAAGTATTTAAAAATATTTTTATATATTTGATTAATTAATTGCGAACCAAATCTTTGTTAGTAACACCCTTAAGCTATGAACAAATTTTCACTTATCATTATTGCAATGGTCTTGTCTACTGTTGCCATTTGCCAAAATGTAGGCGTCAATCAGCCTAATCCAACTAATTCCTTGCATGTTAGTCCGTTGAGTCCTGGAGACCATCCAGTTCGAATCGAAGGATTGCAAAACTTTACTTTGGGAGATACTTCTTTATTGATTCTTAATTCTACGACGGGCGTTTTGAAGTTTATCAATACTGCCGATCTGGTAAATTTGCTAGGCGGTACAGACCTCGGAACAGACGAGCAGACCCTCACCCTTTCCAATGATAGTCTGTCCATAAGCGATGGAAATAGTGTGGACATGGCGCGATATGCCACCCCGTCAGGAGCAATTTTTGCATTTCCATTTGCGTCCCCGCCTACTGGCTATCTGATTTGTGATGGGCAGGCAGTCAGCAGAACCACCTACCCTACCCTTTTTGCGTTGCTAGGAACAACCTATGGAGCAGGAGATGGCTCAACCACCTTCAATTTGCCAAACTACAACGGACAGTTTTTGCGTGGTTGGGACGGTGGACAAGGAGTAGATCCTGATGCAGCGACAAGAATGGACCGGGGAGATGGAGTCATGGGTGATGTCGTAGGAACCAAACAAGGAAATCAAACACTGGCGCATTGTCATGCGGTGAATCCTCCTTCTACAAGCACCAATACGACTGGTGCGCACGCACATAGTGTTGATCCTCCAAGCACTTCTACAAGCACCGCAGGAAATCACAGGCACTCCTGGACGTATATAGAAGGAAACAATGATAATGGTGATGCGACAGGTTGGTTTGATTCTTCTCCGAGTGTTACCAATCAAGGAACAAAAACGATTTATACGAACTATGCGGGAAATCACTCACATGCTGTGAATATTGCTGCATTCAACTCGGGGACAGCAGGCAATCATTCGCATGCAGTGGACATTCCTCAATTTGATTCTGCTAGCCATGGAGGTAGTGAGACTAGACCGACTAATGTTTCTGTATTGTGGTGTATTAAGTATTGATTTTATTCCGAAAGGTCGGCTTTAGCTATCGAATTAACATAAACGTTTCTTTCTACTTAAGGGCCGTATTTCATTAAATTAAAGCAATTGTCCTGAGTAGTTTCGTTTTTCCAGTGGTAAAAAACGACCGGACGCCGGCCCAACGGAAGCAGGCCAAGCGGAAGCCGCCCAGCGGAAGCCGCCCAGCGGAAGCCGCCC
>CALLWB010000093.1 GCA_938016265.1 uncultured Saprospiraceae bacterium | reverse complement strand
AACCCAATTCATGCAATAGAAAATTCATTTTATGCTGAAACCTCTGCAAAACTGCGCACGTCCGTCAATTTTGATTCTCACCGTAATCTTACTACGTCTGCGAGTCAAAATCACCGTAGAGCGCACATTTTTATTGAGTTTTCAACCTAAAACAAACTTCCTATTGCATGAATTGGGTTAAATATAAACTTAAGATGAATATCTATGTCCGAAAAAGATTCCCCTAGCAAACTTGAAATTAGTGGTGTAGACTACCGCTTGACAGAATTTGAAAAAGAAGTAGCACGTGCAAAGGGCAAACTCCAACGTCTGGAAAAGAAACGATTGGAAATGCTGAAAATTGTCAAGGAATTGATAGAAGAAGGCTAGACACCTCAGCGGTACATTGGCTGATTAGGTATAATGAGTGATCGAGACACCTTGCTTAATCACTCCATAACCAAAAATATCGTATTTTGCAGGAAGAATAATCTTCAAATTTAGACCAATCTGGCGAATACATCCGCCGAAAACGCTTATGGAGCAGCAAGGAACATGGAAAGACCTGCTTAGTGAATTTGCTGGAAATCCGCTTCAGTTTGCCCAGGAACACTGGCACTGGATGATCGGGATTTTAGTCCTTTTGTTTGCGCTTTCCAAGCTGAATAATTACCTGGAAGTTACTGGAGTTAATAAGGCAATTTTGCTAACACGGGGCGTTGTTGGCAGTTTGATGGCGTTTATTATTACGCCGATTGCTTTTCTGCTGTTGCTCAATTTTATTGCGTGGGCAAATGGGTTGCCCTTGATCAATATGTGGAATATCTGGGAATGGATAAAACTGACGGGCAGTAGTTTTTGGTGGCTGTTTGAGTGTTTGTTCGATTTTGGGGAAGCGCCTACCAGTCCAACTGCTTTCAATGTTAGTTCAGTGATCCGATTGTTGTGGGTAGGGTTGCCGTTGACTATTATTTGGTGGCGGTCTACCAGCACTCGATTTTGGAAATTGATGATTGTTCCAATTTTAGTTGGCCTTTGTATTTTGACTGCCAATCGGGCCGCTCCTCCTACCTTTTTAGATCACCACGTTCCAGAAAATGTATTTAGCTATTTTAAGAATACCAACACCAAAAAGGTGACTAAAGATTTCGAGCTGGAAAAACGGCAGAAGGAATGGATGAATGAAGCAGGAACCGCGTATCAGCGCTACCGAAAACCTATATTTCTTGGGCTTTTGGGAATCTTGGGTATTGGCTTTTTTGTAGGGTACAAAACGGAATACAAAGCGTATGCTTTAATTCTGATCGCACTTGCAATTGCTGGATTTTATTACATGATCAATCACACCAAAGAAATTCAAGAGCTTCAACCGCCGCCTCCTGTCCAAACACCAATCAAACCTACCTACACAGAATTGGACAAGTTGTATCAAAAATTTGAACGAGAATTTAATGCAAACAACGGCGAATCTTCCATCAAACTAAGCAAGACATCTTTTAAAATTCATCAGATTTTGAAAGAAAAAAACACCTCCCCACCCGACAAATTTTGCAAGTTGTACAAGCCTTACTTTTTTGATTACTGCAAATAAACTAATGGTTTCACCTAGGTAGAAAGCTGAAAACCAACGGATTTCCCACTTCTTGCTATTTATTTTTTTAAAATAATTACACTTCAACCTAAGTGCTAAAAATCAACAACTTACACTTTTGTTCCCTGTCACTTTTTGGTATTTTTCAAAAATTAACTTTCTACTTTGTGACCAATCAGGGGTTCATTTAGTCTCTAATGTGAAATTTTGCGAATCTAGAATTACCGCTAAACTTATTTTTCACTGATCATACTATTTAACAATACTTATGAACAAGAGATTACACTTAATTATCATTTTACTAATTTCCATTTTTGGAATTCAAAGTATTTCCGCTCAGGTAAGAGGGATAAATTATACCCTTTCTCCCAATGCAGAATACGTGTTTTGGAATAAAAAATCAGGATTGAAAAACGGCCTTATGATTGGCGGAAAATTCGGTTTTGGATTTGGAGAATTGCTGGAACTAAGAGGTTTGTATTCCCAATCCATCAACCTAGAAACAAAGTTTTCCAATTTTGAAATCCCAAACTATGCAGATAGCTTGTATAATAGCAATCAAGTCAAAATGACCCGCTGGGGAGGAGAATTTAAAATTAACGTAAGTAAAGGAAAATTTCTGCCCTACATCATAGCAGGAACTGGAGTACAGAGCATCCAACTAGACACCTTTGCGGTCAATAGACAGATTTATGTCAGTGCCGGAGCAGGAATACAGTTTACTATTAAGGATCGTTTTAGCCTTGGATTGGAAGCTAAAAATACGGCTTACCGCTTTAATTCTGGTAGAAATTTGCTGACTGCAGACGATAAATCAGCCTTCGGAGTAACCGACGCGGATTTCGATTTTGAGAGTCTCAACAACTGGTCCATTGGAGCTTCCCTACAAATTTACTTGGGAGGCAGCAATCCTAAAAAGATGTCTGCGCTTGATAAAGCCTACTACGATAATATTAGCAACAGCTACAGAAACATTAGCTGGGTGGTGGAACCTGCTATCGGGAAAATGATTTTCAGCGATGATTTGGGCTATCGAGATGCTTTTGTTGCAGGAGGTGGTCTGGGACTCGATTTTGGAAAATTTGTAGGTGCACGTGCCTTTTACTGGCAAGCGATGCAGGAGGGAGAATTGACCAAATTTGATAAACTAGCCATCTACGGTGGAGAGTTAAAAATGAACCTGAACACAAATACAGGGATTGTTCCTTACATTACTTTAGGTGGTGGGAACATTGATATTCAGGATGACTATCAAGGAAGGTCCATCGTCGCTTCTGATTCAAGTGTTACCACTCTTAGAACGACCGACAAAGGGTTTGCAACTGGCGGACTTGGCCTGACCATTCCACTATCAAAAGCCTTCAAAATATTCGGTAGTGCGAAAGCCATGTTAACTAGTGGTTCTTCAGTAAATGATTTCCAAGCACCGGAGCAAATTCAAACCAGCTGGTTGTTTAACGCTGGTGTTACCTTTAGTTTTGGTAAAAAAGCTCAAAACACGGACGACCTGCTTTACTCCAAAATCGATCAGGAATTGGCTATTCAGGAAGAGGAATATTTACTTAGAATTAATGACCTTCAGGCAAAGTACAAAACCAAAGTGATCGACCTCGAAAATCAATTGAGTCAGGCACTCGCCAAAGAAGACTATGAGGCAGCCGCCGAAATTAAAAAGGAAAAGGAAGAAGCGGAGGAAGCAGTCGCTGAACTCGATAAAAAAGAGGAGCAAGCAGCCGTTGTAGCAGAAACAGTAGTAAAGTCAGAAACAACAACTTTTACAACAACACCTGCCCAACCTACAACACCAATAGTTGAAGCACCAGTCGCACCTGTAACCCAAGCAACTGCTCCAGCACCCAACGGACAAATTCAAGTGGCCTCTACCAATAGCCAAATACAAATGTCCCCTGCTGAATTCGAAAATTTGATAGAAGAAATCATGGAAAATATGGGCGGCGGATACGGCACAACAGAGTTTTATCCTTATGTCCAGGAGCAAATGTATGCGCCTAGCATGGCCAACCCTACTCAATCAGTTGGTTCTCAAGAGATCAACAGACGAGTAGCGGAATTGGAGAAACAAATACAACTGATTAGTGAGCAACAAAGTGCTATCGAAGCTTCTCTGAGTACTCAACTTACGACTGAAATGGAGTCATTTAGTGCACAATTGGATGCGGCTATGCTAGAGCTAAACACCAACATAAATAAAAACCAAAACGAAATGCAAAAAGTAGACGAACGGTTGAATATGTTGGAAACAGCACCTGTTGAAAATCCAGGAAAGAAGAAGAAAAAGAAAATCAAAATTTTCTAGGCAACCCTTTTTTCCAAATTCATATTAATGAAAACGTATAATGAAGCAGTTTCTAATTATAATCGTGTTTAGTAGCTTATTAGCTTTACCGGTTTGCGCGCTGGCACAAACGAGCCCACAGCAACAAACTGGCAAAGTAAAAATGACCTCCGCGGAACTACAAAGTTTGATGGAAACCATTATGAAGGCTAAGCGAGCTCGATATACTAAAAAAAGACGAATCCCCTACCCTGTTTACCGACAGCAAGGCCAGGCTGCAAACAGCCCACAGCCAATGCCCAACCAGGGAGTTCGTACTGAAAACCAGGATTATACTGCCCTAAATACAAGAATTGCCCAGCTTGAAAATCTACTTCGCTCGTTGAATAGCCGAGTTCAACAAAGCGAAGTAGATAACAAGCAACAACTTGAGCGACTTCGGGTTAGTTTGACTCAAGAACTCGACTACCTAAGGCAGCGGCCTTTAAACCCAACAGATGCACCCGTGCCCCAAGTTGCCGAGACTTCGGGTGCATCTACTTTACCTAAACAAACCATTATTTATCAACCAGCAACAGAAACGCCGAATCCGACAAACTCGACAGCGCCTGTGGTCATAAATAATAACGTGACGGAAGATTCTCCAGGGAAAGATGCTGCTCAATTGGTAATTATCTCCAGACAATTGCAGGAACTGATGGATAAAATGGACAATTCCAAATCCCCGACTACTAGTAGTCAATCACCCATTATTTATCCCTCCACTAATGCTGCACCTCCAGCTGATTATGAAGAACTGCGTCGCAGAATCGCTTATTTAGAAAATGCGTTGAATAACCGACCTGCTCCTTCTGGAAATCCTGAAATAATTGTGAAAGAAGTGCCTGTCTATAAAGAGGTACCTGTTTATAGTACGCCGACGAATACTATTGTATCAGAAACTGGATATGGTGAACGGAGAAATGTTTACTTTTTGAATGCTTCTTCAGGCCTGTTGGAAGATGCAAAATCAACCATAAATGACGCGATAGATCTAATGCGTTCTAACTATAAATTGGATGTGATCATCAAGGGATTTGCTAGTGACAAAGGTTCAAGTGAATACAATAAAAATTTGTCAAAATCCAGATCAGAAGCAGTAAGAAACTACTTCATCCAACAAGGAATAGAAGGAAATAGAATAACAACAGAACATCATGGGATTGATCATGGTGCCAACGACCCGCAGCTAGCCCGGCGGGTAGAATTAATTTTGATAGTCAAACGAAAGCCATAAGTGATTCTAAGTATCCTACCTAAGCTAGCGATTCTGGACGTATGTCTAGGGTCGCTTTTTTTTGGCCAAATACATTCTACTTTCTACCTAAAAAATGACGCAACCAGTAGGACAACCTGAATCAGCAGGTTGGGTCATCCACCAGTTACGCCAACTATTTAAGAACGCAGGTATAATAAATACTTTCTACCGGTGTGCCGGCCTAGCTTTACTAACTACCCAATACTATTCTAAAATAGGTACCCCAGACTTAAAGAAATTTGTGGTGGACCTGAATTCAGGCTCCTTGGTTTTCCAAAAAGTTTTGCTTCATCTCCGAGTGCAGTAAGGTTGGTTTCGTATCGAACATCGATTGCTACCTTTTTCATATCAAATCCAATTCCTGCTTGTGCACCGTATTTGGAGGATCCAAAAAACGAAGTTGGTTCCTCTCCTCCCTCTTGTAGATTGACTTTATTGTGATCAAAGGCCAACCTTGCCATAGGTCCTCCATTAAGACGGACGGGACCAAGTTTGAGGCCGATTAATATCGGAATATCCAGGTCTTTTTTGGAAGTAACAAGCAATTCAGGCTGGAGCAACAGCGGCCCAAATTCGAAGCGAGTGAACAGTCCACCGTGATATCCGAAATTGGCGTCTTGTACAATTTCTCCGATGGTTTGTCCTTCCAGTTCGGAGAGATCCTGATCAACAAAGCTGGTATTTATTCCACCTTTTATTCCAAATTTTACATTTTGTGCAAATACAGTAGACTGAAGCAGTAACATGGCCAGTATGCTACAGGCAAGTATGCTTATTTTTTTAAATCTTGACATAATTAGATAAATTTAAATGGTGAATGTTCTTTCTAAAACGGTCTAAATTCGAACATACACATATTAGCCTACGTTAAATATTTACTAAACACCGTTAATACTATCATAATGACACGAGAATTACATGAGCAAATTTGCCTTAGTTTTCCTGGAGTGATGCAGGATATAAAATGGGAAAACGATCTGTGTTTTTTGGTTGGGAAAAAGATGTTCAGCGTTGGTACTTTGCATACACCATATAAGCTATCACTCAAAGTTGACAAGGATGAATTTGATAAATTAACAGATCGGAAAGGTATCCAACCTGCGCCTTATTTAGCAAGATATAATTGGATCTTAGTTAGTGACCTCCAGGCCATGGACGCCAAGGAGTGGACATTTTATCTAAAGCGATCCTACGAATTGGTCTTTCAAAAACTTCCTAAGAAGTTGCAGAAGGAGATAAATGGGAGTTAGTTACAAATTGAGGTCAAAAATACGATCTATAAGACCAGCAGCTTTGATTTTTTCAGGAGTGTCGACGTAAGTTTTCCCTTCTCCATCCAACATAATAATCTGATCCGCGACCTCCATTCCTAAGTCTAGCTCATGCGTAGAAAGGACAACCGTTTTCCCATGTTCTTTACACAATTTTTTCAGCAATCGAAAAACAGACACCCGATTGACTAAATCAAGGTGAGCAGTCGGTTCGTCTAAAAACAATAGGTCCGTTTCTTGGGCTAGCGCTCGGGCGATCATTACTTTTTGATGCTCGCCGTCGCTTAATTTATCTACGGTTTTGTCCTTGCAATTTTTAATACCTGCTTGCTCTAGTGCGTGGTCGATGGCATCCTTGTCTTTGGCACTCAGGTAACCCCAGAATCCGGTATATGGATGTCTTCCAAGGGCAACCAGCTCGCTCACTTTCAGGTAGCCGAGCTTTATTCGTTCGGTGGTGACGATGGCTAACTTTCGTGCTAGTTGGTTGGAGGAATAACCTTTTAACAATTGAAGGTCTAAATGGACACTTCCTCCTAACAGTGGATGCAATCCGATAATGGATCGTAGTAAGGTAGTTTTTCCTGTTCCATTTCGGCCAATGATGCAACACAATGTCCCCGGCTGTACTTCAAAACTCAAGTCTTTTAAAAGTACCTTATCGCCAGTACTTTTTCGAAATCCAACCAATAAACTTTCTGCTTTCAACATTCCTGTTCATTTATAAAACAAAACTCAAAATTCAATACTCAATACCCCAGTAACTTAGTAACTAACTACATTATGTTTGCGAAGTTGTGCAACTACCGCTCTGAAATCCTTTGGAAGATCAGCACGAAATTCAATTTCTTTTCCCGTTGTTGGATGGATGAGTTTCAGGTATTTTGCATGTAGGGTGGTTCTGCTCATTAATGGGCGTTCCTCCTCATATTTGCTTTGGTTTAGTTTGCGTTTTATCTGTGATAGGTAAAAAAACTGCTTTTTATTATATAGCGGATCTATGGCGAGGGCGTGCCCGATATGATCAAAGTGTACTCTAATTTGGTGTTGGCGGCCAGTTTTTATATTTGCCTCAACCAAGGTGTAGTTTTTGAATTCTTCGATTACTTTGTAATCTGTTCTTGAAGCTTTCCCCTTCTTTTGCACCTTCATTTTTCCAGGAACATTAGGATCTTCTGCTAGGTTCCCTTCTATTATACCTTCTTTTTTATGAAACGTCCCGTCTGTTAATGCGAGATAAATTTTAACAGATGTTCGCTTTTCAAATTGCTGAGATAGGTGTTTGTGGGCTTCCTTTGTTTTAGCAAAACAAAGGATACCACTGGTTTCTTTATCCAAGCGGTGTACGATATAAATTTCTCCATATTTTTTCTGTAAAAACTTATAAATGCTTGGTAGTTTGTGAGCAAACCGATCGGGTACTGTCAGAAAATTAGGTGGCTTATTGACGATGACCAACTCTTCATCTTCGTAAATCACCTCAATTTTTTGATTACGTTTTGTATTCATACCACAAAACTAATAAAATACCACCTCTTATGATTGTCTAATCTATCTTTTTCACTTTCAATAATATTTTTGAGAAGGCTTCCGATAAGATCAATGAACAATATTTATGCTAAAAGGCTTGCTTGAATAGTGCACTATTGTTTCACCAACGTCCGATTGACTGTTAGGATTGTCAGTAGTATTGTTCTTGGATTCCCTTACAAAACGGACTGTTTTTGGCTGAATAGAGGAAGGGAAAATGGTATCTAGTGACAAAATTATGCTTTACAAAATTAAAAGGAGTCTAACTCATCGTGCACTAACATGCTGACTATCAAGTATATTGATTTACAACAATGTGTTTTATGTTTAGAAAAAAACGTAACTTTAGGCTATAACAATCAAACTTCAGCCTACCATGAAAATTTATTCTACTCTAATTACCATTTTGATTCTAGTAATTTGCTGCTCCTCTATTTTTGGCCAACAACGAACTTGTGGATCCAATGAAAAAATGAATACTTTATTCACCAATCCAAAATTCAAATTGGACTGGGAGAATCGTCAGGCAAAATTTAAACAACAAATTCAAAATAATATTGCTGGTAAAGCGCTTTGTTCAAGCCCTGTCATCTTACCAGTAGCTATACATTATCAAGGAATTAACAACCCAGATCAAGCTTGCCTTATTACGCTCGCCCAAGATCAAATCCGGGTATTAAACGAAGATTATCAAGGAACAAATGCAGACATCAGTAATTGGATAAATACAGATGCAGCATATTTCCCAGGCCTTAATTATGGAGAAACTTGCATTCAATTTTGTCTGGCCATCAATAACCATCCTTCAGGCTACGGCCTTACAGAAGGACAACCAGCCGTTACCTTCAATACTACTTCTGGAGATAGCGATGGCAATTTTTCAGGATACATTAATATTTTTGTTCGAAACATTTCATTCCTGGGGTATTCGCCACTAGGAGGAAGCGGTAATGGTGATGGAGTTGTGATCGATGACCAGGCTTTTGGAAGTAATGTTGTTTCAGGCTGTGGTGGAGTTGCTCCAGGCGCTCCTTACAATCTGGGAAGAACGTTGACGCATGAGCTTGGGCACTATCTTAATCTCGACCACATTTGGGGTGGAGGTTGCAATTCGGATGATGGTGTGAATGATACACCTGAATCTCAAAGTGAATATTATGGTTGCCCTAGTTTGCCTTCCAACAGCTGCAACTCCAATGATATGTTTATGAACTACATGGATTATGTAAATGATGTTTGCATGTATGTTTTTAGTGCCGGACAATCCACCAGAATGGAAAATTATACCGCAGCCAATCTCCAAAATGTAATTAATAATGGATTTACAGTTTGTGGCCCGATCGCTGCTCCAACCTGCACAGACGGCTACCAGAATGGAGATGAGACCGGAGTAGACTGCGGAGGTTCTTGCCCGGATGTTTGTCCGACTTGCTCCGATGGCACTCAAAATGGTGACGAAATTGGTATTGATTGTGGAGGAGCGGACTGCGACGCCTGCCCTTGTGCAGGAGGTGATTTGACAATAACTATCAATTTTGATGACTACCCCGAAGAAACAAGTTGGACCGTTACTGACAATAATGGAAGCACGGTAACTTCTGGCGGAACCTATGGCAATCAGGCAGACGGCTCAACCCTAGTAATTAATAGTTGTTTACCGGCTGGCTGCTACGATTTCAATATGCTTGATGAGTATGGAGATGGCATGTGCTGTGGTTATGGGAATGGCTCTTACGAGGTGACCGATGGTGATGGAAATGTTTTAGCCTCCGGGGCACAGTTTCAAAATTCAGAAACTACCAACTTCTGTTTTACAGAGCCTAATTTATTGTTAAGTTTGAAAACGATGCTAGAAGGTCCATATGATATGGCTAATCAGGCGATGAACACTAATCTTGCCCAGGCAGCACTTATTCCTGACACGGAGCCATATACAGGACTTGGATATGTGCAAGTCTCGAATCCTGGAGGAGAGATGATAGAAAACCCTGCCATTCTCACTGCTACCGGACCGAATGCAATTATTGATTGGATGTTTGTTGAATTGCATGATGCTACTGATCCTACAATAATTCTTGCCACACGTTCTGGTTTGTTGCAGAGTGATGGAGATGTGGTGGACATGGACGGTGTTTCTCCTTTAAGTTTTGACGGATTGGCTACTGGTGATTATTATGTAGCTGTTCGCCATCGTAATCATTTAGGAGTGATGACGGAGGCGGTTGTTTCTTTATCTAGTGTTCCTACCTTAGTCGATTTTACGGCAGCTAGTACTGCTACCTATGGACTAGACGATCGAAATGACATCAATAGTATGATGACGCTTTGGACTGGAAATGCGACTTCAGATAACTCGATAGATGCCAACGACCGTTCAACTATCTGGAATAGCCGTAACCAAATTGGATATCTGATGGGAGATGTCAATTTGGACGGATTATGCGATGCAGATGACCGTTCATATGTTTGGAATAATAGAAATAAGGCATTGTCTATTCCTTAGGTGGCATTGTTTGCAGAAAGACTTGTTTTACTGCCAAAACTGGGGGCAGAGCTTGCTTCCAATGAGCCGGCGCATCGGTCGAGGCTACCAAAACAATTCTTGAAAATCTACAGATAGACAAAAAAAACAAATATATTTTACACATAAAACAATATTAAAATAAATACTGATAATCAATAGTTTTCGAGTTTTAAAAAGCTACGAAACCACTTCAAATTGGCAAACATAAAGCTCAAAAAAGATAAAAATTTGTCATATTCATTTTTTACTTGTAATTTTCTAACATTACAATGCTTTCCCTCTGCTCTATGTGCTTTTTAACTAAAAATTAAAATCATTTAGAATGAGAACCAAAAATTTAGCCGGATTTCTATTTATCACCTTATTTTTCGTTCAGTTTTCGTGGGCGCAAAATAACGTTGGTATCAATACTATCACACCAGACCCAACTGCAGCCTTAGAGGTTGCCGCTACAGACAAAGGTATGCTGATCCCTAGACTTACCACTGCACAAAGAGGGCTTATCCCAAGTCCCGCAACTGGGTTACTTTTGTTTGACACAGACACCGCCACTTTCTGGTTTTACAATGGAACCACATGGATTGAACTAATTGACACACTTAACGATGCAGACAGCGACCCTGCAAATGAGTTCAACACTGGAGCTACTCTTACGGGAACCACGCTAAATGTAATAGATGGTGGTGGCACACAAAGTGTCAATCTTGCTGCCTTGCAAGATGGCGTCAACGATGCAGACAGCGACCCTGCAAATGAGTTCAACACTGGAGCTACTCTTTCAGGAACCACACTAAATGTAATTGATGGTGGTGGCACTCAAAGTGTCAATCTTGCTGCCTTGCAAGATGGCGTAAACGATGCGGATAGCGATCCTGCAAATGAGTTCAACACAGGAGCTACTCTTACGGGAACCACGCTAAATGTAATAGATGGTGGTGGCACTCAAAGTGTCAATCTTGCTGCCTTGCAAGATGGTGTCAATGATGCAGATTCCAATCCAGCAAATGAATTTAATACCAATGTTACCCTTACAGGAACTACGCTGAATGTAATAGATGGCGGTGGTGCACAAAGTGTCAATCTTGCTTCTCTTGTAAACGACAGTGATTGGGCTGTTAATGGGAATAACATGAGCTCCATCCCTACCGGCAATGTTGGGATTGGTACTACCACGCCTGAAACAGCATTGCATGTATTCGAAACCAATTCCGGTTTCCTTGCAGCAGCAAAAATAGAAGGTGTATTTGGACCTACCAGCGCATACCTTGGCGTACAGGGTGCTGATAATTATGATGGGGACCTCACCTTAGACATTGCAGGAAGAGAGATCGGTGTTATTGGGGTTTCTACAGGATCAAGTACTACAGATAATATCGGAGTACTTGGGCATTCCAATACTATAGGTGGGCTATTTCAATATACCAATGGAACGGCTGTACTTGAACGAGTGGAAATTGCTACTTCCGCCAGAGGCCTTACTACTTTTGGGGATAACGGATCTATCAATGTTTCCCTTTTTGAGAATGGTGCCAATCAGGGACGATTTGCCTTGTATAACGATGCTTCTGCAATAAGATTTCAAGCGTTTGCAGAAGCAGCAGGTGTGGGTGGGGCACTTACTTATGGCCCAAGCAGTGTGAATATTGGATTAGGGTATCTCACTGGATTTCCTAATAATGGATTTGTTTACGTGCGTGATGCTGCTGGTGCGGATCAAGCAGGAATGTATGTTGCTGCAAATGGCCAGGGAATTGTTTTTGGTGATGTCAAAAACTTCAGGATGGATCACCCGGAAGATGATAGCAAAGAGATTTGGTACGCCAGTTTGGAAGGTCCTGAAGCCGCTGCCTATGTGAGAGGAACGGCTAGCCTAAAGAATGGTAAAGTAAGTATTCAGTTTCCTGATCATTTTGCACTAGTTGCCAATCCACAAACAATAACCGTGACGCTTACTCCTAATTCCACCAACTCCAAAGGCCTTGCTGTAACCGACAAAAGCGCTGAGGGCTTTGTAGTAGGCGAATTGATGAACGGTACAGGAACCTATACATTTGATTGGGTAGCTATGGCCGTCCGAAAAGGATACGAAGACTATAGTCCTGTCCGTGAGAAACGAAACTTAAGCGGTTTAACATCTCCTGCAGATGCTGAAGTTGTTCCTTTACGGAATGTTCCTGCTGAGGGAGAACAGTAGATTGCATTTGAGCTAAACAATATTTGCAGATAGCTTTCTGAAGGAAGCAGGTTTCTATTATAGAACTCTAGTACTAGAATAGATAATCTTCCTTCCGGAAAGCTATTTTTTATTACTTTGAGTTGAAAATGTTAAACTAAGAATTGTGGAATTTAAGGTTGAACAGTTGTTTTTACTTCCAATTTTAATACTTAAGTAATGAAGCGCGCTTTCAAGAAAATAATACTCCTCTGTTTACTTTTTTTTCTTGTCCACGAAATTGTAATTATAGCAGATGGATTAATCGATAATAAAAACCCGACCGCAAGGGTTGCCGTAATTCTTGGTTCTAAAGTAAACACAGACGGTAGTTTGTCCGACAGACTAAAAGCACGATTAGATCGAGGCTTGCAATTGTATACAGACTCCATGGTCACCCAACTTTATGTAAGTGGCGGCCTGGGAAAAGAGGGGCATTACGAAGGTACCGTAATGAAAGAATACTTGCAGTCTAAGGGCGTTCCAGGGAACTCGATAAAAGTGGACAACAATGGAGTAAACACCAGGAGCACTGCGTTAAATTTCACTAAGGACTATCCTAGTGTATCTTCAGCGATCGTGGTGACCCAATACTTCCATATCACCAGATGTAAATTAGCCTTCAGGCAAGTGGGTGTGAAGAATGTCAAGGGCGTACATTGTGATCATTTTGAGTGGCGAGATCCCTACTCCGCCTTTCGGGAGTTTCTTGGCTTTTATAAGTATTTGTTTTCTTATTGAGGGCCCAATTCCTATAACAGAATACCAAACTGCAAAAACAGCTCCTCAAAAAAAGCTTCTTCCGATTCAATGATTCGGAGATCCTTAATCCCATTTTTAGTCACAATTACACTTTGGCGAGTAAGTGTAATTCGTCCCTCTGGAGTGGCGATTGAACATAGTACCTTCTGAGTAAATGTAGAGTTGGGAGATTCCTGATGATAGATGCACATGTCAGCAAAATCATCCAGTTCTCTCTTGTCCAAGGTGAAGGAATAATGGTCCTTGAATTTTTGTTCAGGAGCGGCGTATTGCACTACAAAAGTTTCGTTTATATCTTTTATCATCCGATAGACTTTACTGCCTTGCGGTTGCTTCAATTTGGATTGGATAAGCATGGGTTCTATAAACGACTCCCCGAAGCCCACGTCGCATAAATACAATTTTTCATCGAGCGAGACGACAATTGCCAGATGGCCGAACTCCTGCAGAAAGCCCCCTTTGCCATCTGCTACCCGCACAGAAATTCGCCAGGCTTCAAATCCCAAGGCGGTGATCGCCTCAAAAAATAGCCCATTCATCTCATAACAGAATCCTCCTCTACCGTTGCCCACTAATTTCTCATAATGCGCAGCAGGGCTTAGTGTGATTCGATCGCCATAATGAATATCCAGATTTTCAAAAGGAATTGTCATCATGTGATTTCGATGGAGGGTGCGCAATGTTGACAGCGTGGCTGGCGGTTTGTCAGCAAAACCCAGTTTTTGATAATATGCGATATAGTTCCTTGCCATTTGTTCGTTTTCTTTAAAAATAGACACCTTAAGCGCTCTCCTTAGTTATTCAGTCGATAAACCGGGTATCGTCGATGTGTTTGTTCATAATGCGGCGAATTCAAATAAATAAAATGAAGCTGTTCATACCCAGACTCCGCAAAATCTTTGTCTGTTGCTCGTTTTTTTGCCAGTTCCCGCATCAAGGTAGGATTTTCTTTCAATATTTCAGCAGCTCGATCTTCAAATACGTACGCCGAAAAATGTTCTTTTTGTTGTAGAATAGAATCAAAAAATCCCCAGGCAAAAAAAGAATCGGGAGCTTCAGGTTCTAAGGTTTCAACAATATACCGATTACGAGTTTGGTTCATTATTATTTTATAATCTCCCTTGTAAAACTGCACCTTTTCTGTCCTTCGGTCTACTTGGACATTTGAATGAATATAGTGCCCTTCGTAAGGTTTGGAGGAAGTTTCTTCAGATAAAACATAATAGGTTTCTACTTCCAACACCTGGTCTTTTTGCAGCTGTTGCATCGTGACCTTATTGATCTCTAATCGCGCTATGACTTCCTTCCAGGCTTGTGGGATGATGTAAGCAGCGGGTTTATTAACGACAGTTTTAGCTTTATAATTATTTAATACTGGAATGTTTTTTTCGTAAGGTTTTGAGCGATCATAGTACAATCGATCCAAGCCGGTCACTTCACTTTTTTTGTAGCCGGGTTCAAAGCCTTTGAAAAGAAAAGTAGATGGTTGCTCTGGGTCTAACTCCCAGTTTATCTCAAATTTTTGCTGGGTTTTAGAAGCTTCTGCGGCCTCCTGCTTCATCTTTTGAATGGCGACTCCTTCCTCACTATTTAGTAATTCGATGTTTACCTCCATAAATTTGTAGGTAGCAGCGACGCGATCCTTGTATGGTTTTAACATATGCGCTTCAGGCACAAACCCAATTGTGTGGAAGAGCGTCGAATATCCAGTAGAATACCTGGGTAAGTCCAGAAACCCCATGATGCCATCATCCGGTGTTTCTTTGGCATAAACGTAGGGACACATTTCCCAGTCCTCCTTGGCCATTGCTTTGTAAAACTGAGGCATCATCTTCGTGTCGAGGTACTTGCCAAGAGCGCCACCTAACTTATTGTGTTGTGTAGCAATCATCGTCATTGTGTATTGATAATCTGCCCCGTTGCTGGTATGATTGTCAATAAAAACGTCTGGATTCCACTCCTGAAAAATCTCGCTAAAAGCCATGGCATTTCTGGAATCGCATTTTATGAAATCGCGGTTGAGATCGAGGTGGCGGATGTTACCCCTGAAGCCGTAACTTTCCGGGCCATTTTGATTCGCACGGGTATGAGAATTTCGATACAAAGCCCCACCTATGTTATAAATAGGGATAAAGACAATCACCACATTGTCGAGCATTTTTTTCTTTTTCGGCTGGGAGAGCAGATCACGAATGAGCAACATAGAAGCATCTACCCCACATGGCTCGCCAGGATGAATTGCATTATTGACTAGTAAAATCCGTTTTCCTTTATTTCTGATGGAGGTTGGATTGGTGTCTTGGTCTGAAGAAAGGATCGCAAGGTGAAGGGGTTTGCCAACGTCTGTTTCCCCCCTCTCTACCATAGTGAGTTCTTTGTGGGAGGCGGCTAATTGTTGATACCAGTTGATGGTTTCCTCATAGGTAGCGGTGGCGTTTGGATTTTGTTCGTGGGGTGTTTTCATGATGGTTTGGCTAATCTCTTTCAACTTTTTTTGGGCAGAAGTTGTCTTTCCAAATGCAAGGAAAAAAATACTACTGCATAGAAGGAATATTCTGTACATGGTTTGACTGTTTTGCCAGGTGAGCGTGGATTCTTGTCAAATGTATTAAAATTTTATTGTAAAAGTTGTAGAGGAGCTCGTTTTGCGCTGTAAAACTGTTGGTAGAGCGTAGAAAGACAAATGCAATTGGGTTTGGCCAAGGCAAAAAAGCAGGTTAGTCTCTAAACTCTCTTCCCAAAAATCCCTCTACAACAATCAAATTAGGAGAACACCATCAGAATCCGTATTTTTCCGTCAAATTTGAAAAGAGTATATTATGAAAATTGCCTGCTTGTATTACGGTTTGTTGTTGGTCTTTCTGTTTAGTGTGCCGAATGTTGTTGTTTGTGCCAGTTCTAACCAGTCCATCAGTGTGCAAAAAACCGTCTCCCCTTCCAAGAAAAATAAAATTACAAAAAAGGAAAAAAGACAAAAATCGAAGAAGATGCAAGGATTAGCTCCGTTGACTAAGGGAATACTAGCAGCTGTTTTTGGTGTCGTTTCTATTTTTGCAGTTATCGGTAGTATTGCTGCTAGTTTTGCGCTTTCTCCTGCTGGGGTGGTTGCCGGTATTGTAGTCGGTTTGGGAGCTGGTTTTGCTGCGATCTTCCTTGGTATTAAGGCGCGTCGGGAATTGAAAGCTGCCGGCGAGAAAGGTTCGATCTGGGCAATTTTGGGAATTGTTTTTGGTGGTATCGCAGGTGTCGCCTTGTTAGTTCTTTCTTTAGGGGCTTTGTTTGGTTGAAGTACTCATTTTTTTAAAGGAGAATACGTGTACCTTCCCGTTCGTTTGTCTAATAGTTGTACGTCAAATATTCACCACCATTAAATTAGCATTAGAAAAAAGATACTGATGCTTTCTCTGGAGAGGTATGCCCTTTACTAATGTTGATGAACAAGAAATGTGACCGATAACCAACAATTATTTATAATAAAAAAAAGAACCATGAAGAAGCAAATTTCAATTTTTCAAGTCGTTTTAGTAATCCTTATGTTTTGTTTTTCTGTGCCCGCCGATGCAGGAATTGGTAAATCTCAAACCCATACTAGCAAAACAATTCAAGCAAATTCGTCCAATTCAAAAATAAAAAAAGCTAAGGGATACAAACATCCTAAAAAGAGCGGGACTAAAGCTACGCGCGACCGACGAGGTATTTTTTCAATGATATTTGGAATAAAGGCCGCAATAATGCTGAAATCAGCAATAATAAGCTCCACGTTTTTTCTTTGGCCATTGACGTTGGGAATAGGGATCTTCGGAATGATCTTAGGGTTGAAGTCGATGAGAAGAGCACGTGCAAATGGCGAAAAACCTTCAAGGAGTTCAAAGATCGGTTTGATCCTATCTAGTGCTGTGGTAGGAACGATAGCTGTTATAGCAACAACACTTGCAGGTATCGTATCGGTCGCAGTTGGCTTTTAAGAAACCTCCTAATGGCAATATCCTTCAGCTAAAAACCATCCCTCCTAAAAAAATCAATAATCGAATACGTGTTTTTTCTAGGAGGGTTGTCTATCAGTTGTAAGAAAGTTTGCTAAAACAGCAAGCCAAACTACGTACATCCCCAAAGGTTACTACCAATTGGGTAATTTCATAGAATAAATCCTATTTTTTAATTGAGTACACAATCAATTAAAATTTAAAAATTATGAAAAAGCTAATTTCATTAGTGGTATGCTCCTTCGTTTTATTGAGTCTTTCTGTGCCTGTATTTGCGGGTGCTGGTCCCATCAAAGTTTCTGTTAATCAGGAAACACTGAATACTAAACCTGCACCTTTGAAAAAGTCAAAAATTAATAAAACCAAGCGGTTAAGAAAGAAGAAAACAAAACGTGCTTCTGGTCCTTCAATAGGAAGTAAACTGTCAATTGTATTTGGCGTGTTTGCGGGAATTATACTCCTTGGATTCCTTTGGCTTGCTTTTCTTCAAAATAGAGATCATCATTATGCAATGATCCTTCCAATATCTTTTATAGCATTGCTTTCAAATGCAGGCATAGCTATAGGAATTGGAGCACTTAGAAGGTCTCGTGGTAAGGATAAAAAAACTAAACTACTAGCAATTGTAGGAGGCATCCTATCCGCAATTGTCTTTGGTGCTTACCTGATTTTAGGGAGCATGCATCTTAACGGAAATTTATAATTTTATGAGAAAACAACTTTCAATTCTACTGAGTGTTTCTATTTTTCTGTTTTTGAGTATTGGTAATCCTGCTAATGCGGGTATTGGTGTACACAAAACAAATACGACACAAGTTACCCTAGAAGGAAAACAGAGAAACATAAGTACAAAGAAACAAAAAAGACGAAAAGCAAAACAAAACAAGCCTACCTCTAAAGCAGTACTTGCCGCTATTTTAGGTACGATAGGAATTATTGCCTTTCCGTTTGGATTGGTATCTGCTTATTTCGCGGCAAGTATTTTTCCAGCAGTTCTTGGATTTTTATTGGCAATCGGACTTGGTATTGCGGCCATTGTTCTCGCCATAAAAGCACTAAAAAAGTCAAAAGCGGAAGGCAAAAAAGTTTCGGCTTGGGTTATCATTGGTACTGTCCTAGGAGCAATTGCAATCGCATTAGCTTCGATTGTTACCTTTGGAAACCGAGATTCACTGTAAAACAGTAGTAAGTACAAAAAAGGAGGCTGCCCAGTAAAAGCAGCCTCCATATTTTACAAATTTTAAATCGTCAAATCAATCAATCCTATCTCATAAACTCATCAAACGTCAGGGACACAAATATCTGACGCCCGACAAACGGCCCACCAATATTGGACTGGTATTCAGGCCCTATGATATTCGTAGCGCCTAGTTTGATCACCGTTTTCAATTTTTTGAGAGAATAGTTCAACTGGGCATCCATAGAACCAAAAGAATCCATATTCCCACTACCAAATGCATTTTGCCATAGAAATTTGTCCTGCCATCTGTAAGACAGATCAAAACCCAGATCTTTCCAAAAAGAACGATTCCCTATTCCTAGTACAAATCGGTGGTTGGGCGTATTAAATCCTACATCAAAATCCGCATTTCCTTCTGGTTCGGAAAAGTCAGAATAAGAATAACTTCCCTTTAGAATATAGTCTTTGGGCAAGCGGTAATTTACCCCCAATCCTACCCCCCAGGAGGTAATCTTCTCTGCAGCATTTGTATATGGTCTAAAGACCGTAGAACCAGCTGGCAAGACCTCATTTCGATGAACTACATCTTCTTTGCTCACTACATTCAACTGAGTGATGAAGTTTCGATATTGATTGTAGTAAAAATTAACATCCATAAATACCTTACGCTTGATTTCAGACTTGTATCCAATCTCGTAAGCGGTAAGTTGCTCTGGCTGTATATATTCTAAGTAAATTTCTTTCAGTAGAGAAGAGTCCACGCCACCTCCTGAGAGCTGATTGGCGATAAACGCATCGTAGGAAGTTTTTGTATAAGCGCCTCCTTCATGAATACCGTAGCGTTCTGCATTGTCTTTTGAACTACCTATTAAAATATTGGTGGTTGGAAACCAGATATACTGAGTTTGTGTATCCGGGTTTCTAAAACCTGTTTGAAAGGAAGCTCTAAAATTATGCTTGCGTTCTGCTCCTGCGGAATAAACTACAGAAACTCTAGGAGAAAACTGTCCCTGGAAATTCTGATTTTTGTCATAGCGAATAGACGCTGACAATTTTAACCGATCATCAATCAGTTTTTTGGACAATTGTGTATAGATCCCAAACTCCCCAATTTTAATCCGTTCATTGGTTCCGGTACTATCTGGATCTTCATTGAAAATCGTACCATCAGAAAACAGATCATACAATCTATAATTACCACCCACTAAAACACCTAGTTTGTCTTTTAGCGCTTTTGCGAAATTGTAATTTCCTTCTACATGATATAGTCTCGAGTTGTCGATAAAACCAGCACCTCCTTTTTGGAAGACTAAAGTATCTCTGATATTCCGTAGTACTTCTTGAAATTCAGCCGTTCCAGGATCAGGAATTGGTGCATCGGCAGCCTCCCGTCCTACTTGGTGTGCATCGGCAAGCACTTGGTCAGAAACAGATACTCCGTCCCAATTTAAGAAAGAATATCCTACATAGTTTCCTAGATAACTCCCTATCCATCCTCCAAAATTAGATGGAGTGAACGCCTCATTTACAAAAGCACCGAGGGCTGTATGATTGTAGGAGTCCCCATCATCGGTTTGCGACCGGTAGGCTCTCAGTAGATAGTCTGGCGATTTGAGTTCCAACTTTGCAAATTGCTGGCTGAATGACCGTAGGGCGTAGCGCTCACTTCCTTGATAAACAGAAGCCCCTCCACCAATTCGGTAGTTACCAGACAATTCAGCATTGTTTCCTAATCTATAGTGGAGCGCGATATCTCCTTTTAGACTTTGTGCGTTATTATTGTCTTCCAGATCTTCCTCTCTAAAGCCGGTACGACGAAGATCGACAGGCCCCATTTCTTCTTGAATAAAATTGTTTAACGTGGCAAATAGAAATTGAGAAAGTGCATCATTTGGATCCGCATCGATCATTGCTTGTGCCAAAAGAGGCGCAATGTTTGGCGCATTGATTGGCACATAAATCTGCGATTCATCTCCATATGTATTCATACCATCAAAATTCGGTTGTCCAACATTACTTTTTACGTCGATTGTTGGATCGTTGATTTTTGCTGCGACAAGATTTCTGTCTGAGGTATAGTCGTTTGCTCTCCAGTCTTTACCATTTAGGTAGGACAGATTTACTTTAAACGCAAATTTATCATTGAATGCTTTTGCATATCTAGCGCCAACGGTATACAAAGGTTGAGTTCCTCCTTGCGAAGACTGTGTGATTCCACCTTTTACAGCAACACTAAGTCCTTGATAATCGAATGGACTTTTACTATTCATTAACAATAAACCATTGAAGGCATTCGGTCCATATAGTGCAGAAGCGGCACCTGGTATTAACTCAACATTATTGATGTCTAACTCTCCAATACCGACAATATTCCCAGTAGGGAAATTAAGAAGCGGAGCGGCATTGTCCATACCATCCATCAACTGTACAAATCTGGTGTTTGCGATGGTAGCAAAACCTCTGGTATTTAAAGAAGTAAAAGTCATACTTCCTGTGCTGGTATGAACGCCTTTCAATTTAGAAATCCCGTCATAATAGTCTGCGGTGGAAGCTTGCCTAATAGCAATCAGGTCCATTTTTTCGACAGTTACTGGAGATTCCAGGATTTTTTCTTCTACTCTGGAGGCACCAACTACGACTAGGCTTCCCATTACTGCCTGTGTTTTTAGCGCAATTTCTACGCGTTGATTGCTTTCGGTAATTTCTACTTCCTGTGTTTCAAGTCCTACATAAGAAACCTGAAGTGTAAACGGCAATTCGACGTTTGTTTCGAGGGTAAAATTTCCATCCAGATCGGTATTTGTTCCAACTGTTTTACCTTTAATGGAAATTGGAGCCATCATCAAGGCTTCTTTTGTTTGTTCATCCGTTACCTTTCCAGATATTACCACCTGCGACCAGGAAATGGAGGACATAAAAAGTAGGAAAAGGATTAGGGGAAAATGTCTTGCAATTTTAAATTCCATAAGAATCTTTTTTATGAATAATTGATTTCGGTTAAGCCAAATAAAACTAAGTCAATTATGCAATTTATAAAATTTATTGCTAGAAATAAAAGAATTAACCTATGGTAAGTTTTTCAAAAAACCAGTACCACGCAATGGAAACGGAACAAACCTCTCTTATTGGGATTCTTTTTATTCAATATTTATTATTTTCCTACGCAAATACATTAATCACATACGGTGTCACAAATGCAAAAAATATCCGATCCGACTTTCTACTTTACAACAATTACTATCTATAACATACTGTATTACTAGATCACTGCGCCATATAAAATCAATACAACTTGACAGAACAACAAATTAGGCAAGAAAACAAATTCCACATACAAGAAAAAAACGACCCTTTCTTTTACACTGCAGCCATTCGTAAGAGCGCATTGATTTCCATATATTTGTACAAATATAAATTATGAAGTCTTCACAAATTTTACCGATATCTGTTTTATTAATTTTCCTTTTATGTTCTTTTACTAGTAATGTTCCTACACCAAAAAGCTATAAGAAAGCTATCAAAAAGCATCGAAAAACGTACAAAAAGGATTTTATAAAGGAAAATGGTCCTTTAAAAAAAGAAGATTTAAAATACCTGTCTTTTTTTCCAGCAGATCAGAATTACGAAATAAAAACAACCTTCAAACGAACTCCTGACGAGCAGCCGTTTGACATGATCACCTCCAGCGGCAGCAGAAAACAATATGTCAAATTTGGAGAAATGAGTTTCGAGATCAATGGGCAACAGCAAACTTTAAGTATTTATCAAAGTCTGGCGCTAGTTAAAATGCCCAAATACAGGGACTATTTGTTTATTCCTTTCAAAGATGCCACCTCAGGCGATGCGACCTATGGTGGTGGCCGATACCTGGATATCAAACTAGGAGCTGTAAAAAACGATCATGTCGTCATTGATTTTAATAAGGCCTACAATCCATATTGTGCCTACACAGATGGATACAATTGCCCTATTCCTCCCAAAGAGAATCATCTAACTGTTAAAATAATGGCAGGGGAGAAAAACTACGGCAAACACTAGAGATCGAGTTATTGGTTTTTGGGTGTATTGAATTTTTAGGGAGAAGTAAGGCTTTTGGGGGCGAATAGAGGCAAGATTGCATTTTCTCTATACGCTCTCTCGGATATTTGATGATTAAGTTTTTTTTGGTAAAAGGACCATAAAAGTCGAAAGTGTATTTGTCCTTATATTCTCTACCCTAAGATTTGTGTACCAAATCAAATCTCCCTACTCTTGACGAAATGGGCTCTAAGGTACCACATCACAATCATGTTCCTCTGCTAGCAGACTGTCTGTTGGGATGGATTCAATATCTTCATCAGGATAAAGTGCCCGGATTTCATCTTCTGACAAATAGGCCACTGCATCCAATTCTATTTTTACGGAATCTCGAAGCACCTCAAATTGCGGGATGTATTTTTTTGCCATCGGCTCTGGCGGAGGCAATTTCAAACTACGGTGGTTGACCTGACGGCCGTTTTTCCAAAACCGAAAACAGACATGAGGGCCAGTGGCTAATCCAGTGCTTCCAACATACCCGATGACCTGTCCTTGTTTGACATGAACACCTGCGCGAATGCCTTTTGCAAAACCTGACATATGCAGGTATTGTGTGGAGTATATTCTGTCGTGTTTTACCTTCACATATTTGCCATTGCCCCTGGTTCTGCTGGCTTTGGTCACGGTTCCTGCGGCAACTGAATAAATCGGTGTTCCTCTTGGAGCAGCATAATCTGTACCCAAGTGAGGCTTCACCCGTTTTAGTATCGGATGAAATCGACGTCTGTTGAAAGGGGAGGAAATACGGGAATACTTAACCGGCGATTTTAAGAACGCTTTTTTCATTGGTCGGGCATTCTCATCAAAGTAATATCCATCTTTATTTACATCAGGTATCTCAAAATAGTACCCGTAATATTCAGCACTGTTATGATTAAAAAGCGCGCCACTTACTCCGGCTACACCAACAGATTCTCCCTCGATGAATTGTTCGTCGTATATTAGTTTAAACCGATCTCCTTTTCTTACTTGATAAAAATCGACTGACCAACCGAAGATATCCTCCATAGCCACCGCAATTTCTATCGGCATTCCATTTTGAATTATTGCATCCCACAGGGAAGTATAAATGACACCGGACCCCGTTTTCTTAACGTTATCAATTGGTCGTTCAATTTTCGTGACGCTCATGGTATCTTGCAAATCATAGACGACATAAAAGAACGGCCCTGGATCATAGATAAAATATTTCGCCTTCTGTAAGCTGTCTCTTGAAGTTAGTATCGTATACTTCTTTTTGACACGGAGCTTTCGGACGTCAAAAACATCGGTTGCCTTTCTAGCCAATTTATCGATTTCTGGATAAGATATATTGTGTGGTAGCAGAATGTCTGCTAGGAACTGATTTTTGCCAATGGTACCCTCTACAACATTAAACGAGTCGATTTCTACGCCATACTTAATGGTAGGTTCTGGGATTAGCGGCAAAATTTCGGCTTTTTCTGCGGGCTTATTATTTAGAAAGGAGGAGGCACCAATTAGGGAAAGGATTAAAAAAGCAACAACCGCAGTTGCCAAGAAAACTCTTTTTTTATTTAACGCCACAATTCAATTTTTTGAGCAACAACAATACGAGTATACATCATTTTTAATGGAAGATTATTCTTCTGCAATACTCCAGATGCGCAAATATAAAACAATTGCCCATTATACAACTATAAATAAAAAAAGAAGCAGATTAAATGTACTTTAACAATAATTTATACTAGGAAGTTGTTGCAGAATATTCTTGGGAAAGAATTCAATTTTTAGCGTATGATTACTTCTTTAATAAAATCCTCCTTGAGCTCTTCATTGATCAATTGCTTGATTTTCTCCTTAGAAAAGGACAATTCCTGACGCAGCGGAGAGGAATCTATGTAAATATAAAGCTTGCCCTGGTGGACTTGCAGTTCTCGGGTATATCCAGCAATTGTTTTCCCCATGATGTCTTCCCACATGCCAACGATCTTCGCCTTGTTCATTTTTGGCTTATGTCTGTAGTCCTTTACAAACTGCTTCAGAATGTCTTTTATGGGTTCGTCGTTTGTCTTTTTCATAGATGTGCTGGATTGTTTACAAAGCTAGTCATTGTAAAGTGCAAATTCAAGCCTTTAATCATTTCATCTATAATGGTATTCATTTATTAAGATTCGAATTGGTTTAGTCAGAAGTCCTGACTTCCTCTTTTACACTCCCATTGCTGACGAGGTACTTTTTGTAGTCTGCAGAATATGCAGAGACGATTTCTTCTACCCTATCCTCATGGGTATCTGTTATAAAAATTTGCCCGTACTTTTTGTCCAGCAGCAAATTGAGCAGACTTCTTACTCTAGTCACGTCCAACTTATCAAATATATCGTCTAGCAGCAAAATAGGATTCAGTTGTTTGTTGGCTCTTATTAAATCATACTGCCCCAGCTTTACCGAAAGCACAAACGACTTCAATTGCCCTTGAGAAGCAAACCGTTTCACCGAATGGCCATTGATGGTAAAAAGCAAATCATCCTTGTGAATTCCAGCAGTCGTCCGTTGAAGAATGCGGTCTTTTTCGCGATTTTCATCGAATAGGTCCAATAAAGAAGCAGTATTCAATTTTGACTGATAAGTACAATTTACTGCTTCCTTTTTGCTTGAAATTGCGCCATAGATATCTTCGAAAATGGGCAAAAACAGCTCAACAATTTCTTTTCTTTTTTGATGAATGTAGGCTGCTGGGGCTGCCATTTGCTGACTGTAGGTTTCTAGGAGCGTATTATCAAACAAGCCTGTTTGTGCAAACTTTTTTAGTGTTGCATTCCGACGTTCGAGCAGCTTATTGTATAATATTAAGTGCTTTAGGTAACTAGCGTCTAATTGAGATAGTGTATTATCTAGAAATTTGCGTCGTGCTTCACTTCCTTCTGTAGCCAATTGGGTATCGTCGGGAGCAATCATGACGATTGGCAATAAGCCAATATGCTCTGACAATCTTTTGTAGACTAACTTGTTTCGTTCTATTTCCTTTTTTTTTCGAACCCTGACTTTGGCTACTATTTGCTCCTTAGCTTCTAGTCTTTTGAAGTCGCCCTCTAGTCTGAATATGGATTCGCCATGTCTGGAAATGCTGCTGTCGGGAAGGCTGAAGTAACTTTTGCACATACATAGATAGTAGATTGCATCTAGCAAATTAGTTTTTCCGGCCCCATTTTGACCAACAAAGCAATTGAGTCGCTCTGAAAACGTTAAAACCTCCGACTCATAATTCTTAAACTGAGTCAACTTCAATTGTGAAAGGTGCAAATCCATCTACTGGTTATATATCTGCATAAAAGTAGAACTAATTTACAGAAAACGGTAGAAGTAGAACGATACATTTTAAAAGAAAATAAGGATCAACCAAGTAAGCAACCACAATCCTATAACAACCCAAAAAGTAGCAACAATTCCTCCAAGAATTATACTAAGGATTGCAAACTTCTTTTTTGTTTTCTCCTCAGAATTATTCTTTCTCCGTAATAATTTTATTCCTAAAATTAGAGCACCGAGAGCAAACAAACCACCAAATAACGCAAACCCTGGTATTCCTACTCCAGCCCCAGAACCGATAATTGAGGTAGCCACTGCAATGGCAGTCAAGGTTACTCCTATTATGCCTGAAACAAAAGAAACAATAGCCAAAATTTTTCTTTTTCTTGCTTCCTTTTTTTCTTTTTTTGTTTTTCTGGTCTTTTTAGTTTTCAACCTTGGCTTTGAGGAGGACATCTCCTTTGTTGGTATACCTGGATGAATATATCCTTTTGCCTTTTTTACTTTTGAATCAACACTTTGCTCTAGAGTTGATTTGTTTGTTGGGACTTGATTTTTGCCCATTCCTGCGTCAGCTGGCAAAGACATACTTAAAAACAGAATAACCAAGTATGTCTCTACAATTGATATTGTATTTTTCATGAATGTTTGTGTTCTCTTAATGAATTTGAGGACTTAAAGCCTAAAGACATCCCACTTTAAATTCACACGTATTCATTGATTTTTTTATTTACTTGATTTAATGTAAAGTAGGTGTTATGCGACTTGAAAAAAAACATACATGGAGGAACATATAAAATCTGTAATCTATACTGTATAGTACTTCTCAATTATCAAATTACTTTGCATTATAAATGTATACTTGTCGATCTATTTATCTTTAAAGATTATTCCTTAAAACATCGCAGCATTTCCTAAAAAAAATATCTATCTTTAGTCCTACGACAAGCAATTTCACTGCGAATATTCGCCAAACATAAAAAAATTGTTGCTCATGGCACAAGCGATAGTCAAACCTCCTTTCACAAAAAAAACCTACCTGGAATGGTATGAATTGATGCAAAGAATTCGTGTATTCGAAACTAGGGCAGGTATGTTATACCAACAACGAAAAATTCGTGGTTTTTGCCACCTCTATAATGGTCAGGAAGCTGTCGCTGCTGGAATGACCTCTGCAATCAGAAAAGAGGACATTGTCATAACTGCCTACCGCGATCACGGTAATGCCATAGCAAAAGGAATTTCCGAGAAGGAATGTATGGCAGAATTGTATGGAAAAGCAACAGGCTGTACAAAAGGAAAAGGTGGATCAATGCACTTCTTCTCAAAAGAAAAGGGATTTTATGGTGGGCATGGGATTGTCGGAGCACAGATTCCTTTAGGAGCTGGGATTGCTTTCGCAGAAAAATATAAAGGCACTAAAAATGTATGTCTTACAATGTTCGGCGACGGTGCAGCAAGACAAGGTGCACTTCATGAAGCATTTAATATGGCGATGACCTGGAAGCTGCCAGTTATTTTCATTTGTGAAAACAACCAATATGCAATGGGTACTTCCGTAGAACGGACCAGTAATGTCAAAGAGATCTACAAAATGGGACTCGGCTTCGAGATGCCTAGTGAACCTGTTGACGGAATGTCTTGTGAGGCCGTTCACAACGCAATTTCCAAAGCAGTAAAACATGCCCGAGCAGGCAAAGGACCTTACTTTTTGGAAATTAACACTTACCGATTTAACGGACACTCCATGTCAGATGCAGAGCCTTACAGAAGTCGGGAAGAAAAAAATACCTACAAGAAAAACAGTGATCCGATCAAAAACGTTAGAGAAGTGATCCTCGAAAATAAGTTTGCTTCTGAAAAAGCAATGAAAGCTTTGGATGCTAAAATTAAAGCAGATGTTGAAGAAGCAGTCACTTTTGCAGAAGAATCTCCTTATCCTGACGATGGCGAATTGTTCACTGATATATACCTGCAAAAAGATTACCCTTTCATAAGGGACTAAAATAAAGTCTGAACGACCTTATTTTTTTAAGATTTTAAAGCTTTTTCGAAAGAAAAAGCTTTTTTTTATTCAATTCTGTAATCTTTTTTCCAAAATAGCTTACTTCAGATAAAAAGATTCTTTAACTTCGCACAAATTTTCAATGAAATGGCGAAACGCAAACAACAAAAAGTAAAAAAACAAAAAGACGACGAATTGTTAATTGACATAGTTGATGCCCAAGAACAGGCCAAAGATTATGTTGAACGAAATCAAATAAGAATCCTTGTTGGATTATTAGCTTTCGTTACTATTGTCGGTGGATATTTTGTTTATCAAAACTTAATAAAGGGACCTCAAGAGATAGAAGCTACCCAACTAATGCATAAAGCAGAATTTAGATTCCGTACGGATTCTTTCGCTTTGGCATTGACGAACCCTGGTGGCGAATCTCCTGGATTTCTAGATATCATTGACCAATATGGTGGCACTAAAGCTGGAAACATGGCGAAATACTACGCTGGAGCCAGCTACCTAAACTTAGGCCAATACCAAAATGCAATTGACTATCTAAAAGATTTCAGCCCTAGAGGATCAGTTACTCCAGCAACAGCAAATGGAATGATCGGTGATGCACATGCAGAACTGAATCAGCTGGACGAAGCACTGACCTATTACAAAAAAGCAGCATCCTCTGCCAAAGACGAGTTTACAGCTCCCTACTTTATGATGAAAGCAGGTATGCTCATGGAAAGACAAGGCGATGCTAGTGGAGCAAAAGGGTTCTATGAAACTATCAAAAATCAATATCCTAATTCCGTACAAGGAAAAGATATTGACCGATATATTGCACGCGCTGGTAGCAAAAACTAAGCAACAGCAATCAAATAATAATATACATTTGAAAAAATGTGCGTTATAACCAAAAGGTAAGATGAAACATTCTTGCCTTTTTTTGTTTTACTATTGTCCATTTATTAGTTAATAACTTAATTCACGAATATGGCAAGCGCTCTAAAAAACTTATCTGACTACGACGAAAAAAATATTCCATCCGCAGAGGAACTGAAATTTGGAATTGTGGTTTCTGATTGGAACAAAGAAATAACTCACGCCTTATACGAAGGCTGTTACGACACCCTGATCAAGCACGGTGCAAAACCAGATAACATTTTCACCTCACAAGTGCCCGGCGCTTTTGAACTTACTGTCGGCGCCAGGATTTGTGCGCAAAGCAAAATTCCAGATGCAGTGATCTGCCTTGGATGCGTAATAAAAGGCGAAACCGCCCACAACGAGTACATCAACCAGGCAGTAGCGACTGGATTGACCAACATGTCAATAGCAAGTGGAAAACCCTTTATCTTCGGCTTACTGACTCCAAATGACATGCAACAAGCCAAAGACAGAGCCGGCGGAAAGTATGGAAACAAAGGCGTAGAAGCCGCTGTCACCGCCATCCGAATGGCTGACCTAAGAAAATCTATCGGAAAATCTGGCAAAAAAATAGGATTCTAATGAAAATATCTGTGATCAATACCGGTTTTTTTAAACTCGACGGCGGCGCCATGTTTGGAGTGGTTCCCCGAAAGATGTGGACCAAACTAAATCCACCAGATGACAATAACATGTGTACTTGGGCGATGCGGTGCCTCCTAGTAGAAACAGGCAATAGAAAAGTATTGATCGATACCGGATTTGGCAACAAACAAGATGCAAAATTCAGAGGCCATTTTGAACCGCATGGAGAAGACAGTCTGATAAAATCGCTAAAAGCAAATGGCGTCCACCCAGAAGAAATAACAGACGTCTTTTTGACGCATTTTCACTTCGATCATGTAGGCGGTGCAGTAAACAAGGACGCAAATGGCAAATTGACTCCAGCGTTCCCAAATGCAACTTTCTGGACCAACAAACTACATTACGACTGGGCATATGATCCTAATCCAAGAGAAAAGGCTTCCTTTTTGAAAGAAAACTTCGTTCCGCTTCTAGAACAAGGCAAACTGAAATTTATTGATGTCGAGGAAGGGGTGGAGTTCTTACCAGGATTTAATGTGTTGTTTGCAAATGGTCATACCGAAGCCATGATGTTACCGGAAATCACAGTAAATGGCAAAACAATTGTCTATTGCGCAGACTTACTAGCCTCCTCCGACCATATTAAGCTCCCCTACGTAATGGCTTATGACATTCGCCCACTAGTTACCCTAAAAGAAAAAGAGCGCCTTCTGACGCGTGCTGCAGACGAAAACCTCCTCCTCTTTTTTGAGCACGACCGAGTTGTAGAGTGTGCCACCGTAAAACGGAACGAAAAAGGAAGGATTTTGGCAGATAAGAAGGGGAAGCTGGTTGACTTTCTAGGGTAGATATCTACTAACAGTTTTGAAAAGCAAAACGAGTCCCTCTACCCAATACCCTCTAAAACCACAGCCATTTGCTGCTGAAGTTCCAGCGCCTTCGCCCTTGCCTGTTCCGCAAAGTCCTCGCCATCACTTGCGTAGATAATACCACGTGAAGAATTCACAATCAAACCACACAAATCATTCAGCCCGTAGGCAGAGAGTTGTTGGAGATCGCCGCCCTGGGCACCAACACCAGGAACGAGATAAAAATTGTCAGGAGCAATCGCTCGTATTTCTTTGAATTTTTCGGGATGGGTCGCACCAACAACGAACATAATTTGTTCCGGGGAGCCCCACTCTTGTGCTTTTCGCATCACCTTTTCATAAAGAGGGAGGCCATCCGTGCCCTGATTGCTCATTTGGAAATCCTGGTGGCTTTTGTTGGAGGTAAGGGCCAGCAAGATCACCCATTTGTCCTCAAAACCGAGAAATGGCTCCACAGAATCTGCGCCCATATAAGGAGCAACAGTTATCGCATCAAAATTGAGTTGTTCAAAAAAAGCGTTGGCGTATAGTCTGGAGGTATTCCCAATATCACCTCGTTTGGCATCAGCAATGGTAAACTGTTCTTCAGGAATCAGTTCCATCGTTTTCTCTAGCGAAGCGAGTCCTTTAGAGCCGTGTGCTTCATAGAATGCAAGATTGGGTTTGTAGCCAATGCAAAGATCGTGGGTAGCCTCAATGATTTGTTTGTTAAATTCGAATATCGGATCGGGGTAATCCAGCAGATGTTTGGGAATACGACTGAGGTCAGTATCCAGCCCTACACAGAGATAGGATTTTTTGGCTAAAATCTGTTCGAACAGTTGTTTTCTTGTCACGCTTTTGTTTAAAAAGTTAGCGGCATTAACCGTAAGGAAAAAATATTAGGAAAACTTAACGCCATTCAACGCTTCCACGCCGATAATGGACGGGACATTGGTTTGGATAGCCTGGGCAATTCCTGCTCGCATTGTCATCGCGCTCATTGAGCAACTTTCGCAAGTTCCGATCCACTTGATCAGCACACGGTTGTCGTCGGTTATTTCTACGACTTCGACATTGCCACCATCTACTTGGAGATGCGGACGAACTGTATCTAGCGCCGCTTCTACCCTTTTTAATAGATCTTTATCTTCAGACATGTTTATAAATTTTATTCAATTAGGAAAACCCTAATTTCTTTAAGTTGTTTTTACGCCTACTGTTTGTGTTGGAGCGAGATTTTCATTTCTTACTTGTACTTGGCTGACTAGATTTTGGGCGACCTTCATAAAGGCACCTTTCGTTTGCTCTTCGTCACTCAATATAATAGGTCGGCCGGAATCTCCACCTTCTCTGATACTTTGTACAATTGGTACTTGGCCAAGCAGCATGCTATTGCTCATCTTTGCGATTTGCTTCCCCCCCCCTTCTCCAAACAGATAGTATTTATTGTCGGGTAATTCTGCTGGTGTAAACCAAGACATATTCTCGACAACTCCCAAGATTGGGACATTCACAGAAGGTAACAAAAACATATTCATTGCCTTGATAGCATCTGCTACCGCTACTTCCTGAGGAGTCGTCACCATGACGGCACCGGTAAGTGGTACAGTTTGCACCAATGTCAACTGAATATCGCCTGTACCCGGAGGCAAATCAATAATCAGGTAGTCTAAGGGCGGCCAGATACAATCATTAAAAAACTGTCGGATAATCGCTCCTAGTCTTGGACCACGCAAAACAACTGCCTGCTGATCTTCGATAATAAATCCGATAGACATCACGGAAATCCCATAAGCTTCTAAAGGAACAATCTTGGGTTTTCCATAGACATCCTGTACTCTAGGTCGTTGACCTTTCAGGCCTAACATTGTTGGTATGGAAGGGCCGTATAAGTCTGCATCTATCAATCCGACAGACGCACCCATCGCCTTCAGTCCAAGCGCAAGATTAGTCGAAACGGTAGATTTCCCTACCCCTCCTTTTCCCGAGGCTACTGCAATAATATTTTTTACCTGAGGTAATACCTTCTTTTCTTCTCCTAATGAAGCACTCTTTGAGCTCATGTGCACATGGACATCAGCTTCAGGATAAACTGATTTTACAGCACTCATACAAGCAAAATTGATTTGCGACTTTGTAGCGCTATCCACTGCGTTGAGAACAAGGGTAAAGCTCACATTGTTGCCCTCAATTTTAAGCTCCTCGATCATATTCATAGTAGTAATATCCTTTCCTGTTTTGGGATCGGACACCTTACCAAGCGCTTCTAAAACTTTAAGCTTATCTATCGACATGAATTTGATTTAATTTGTGTTGCAAAGGTACAAACAAATAAGTACACTTAATAACTCAATAACTTAGTGCACTCAATAACTAAAATAGTATGGACATTTCCCTAATTATTCCAACACTTGATTATCTTTGTGCCTTATTCAATTCCCTAAAAAACAATTAGAATGAAAAAGTCAATAATGGAATTATTCGGTGGTACCACCGATCTTGATCAACGTAGCGCAGGAATGCTTGTAAAGGCAATTCAGGATAATAATCTTGAGGGATTTGACTATTTAGAATTTAAACAATCCCTTAGCGGGTTGGCAAAAATACATGCTGACGAAAACACTCGATTCCAATCAGCTTACGTAACTGCCTCGACCTTAGGCCTTACCAAGAACCGCCTCCTGGAAACAGCAGAGTTTTACAAGAAAATAATCCAGAAAGAACGTCTAAAATTTGATCAGGCCGCCCAACATCAAATCGAAAAGGGGATTGGTGTAAAACGAAAAGAAGCAGATCAGCTGGAAGCAATCATTGCGCAAAAGCAAAAAGAAATTGAGAAACTGCAAGAAGAAATCTCCACCCACCAACAAAAAGTGAATAAACTAAAAGAAGAATTAGGAGGTGCAAAACAGAAAATCCAAGCCGCACAGTCTAGTTTTCATAACGCTTGCGAAGTGATCACACAACACATCAATGGAGACATGGAGAAAATAAATACATTTATCTCTTAGGATTGTTTCTTAGCTATTAAGTTAATTTGGTTATTGAGGTAATAGGTCAAATCTATACCTTGCTATTGGTGTGCAGGCTCAGTTCTGCAAACTAATTTCTACCATTAAGCACCGCGTATATTGAGTTATTAATTAATAGTGTGTATTAGGTTGTCAGGTTAACTCCGTCTACTTTCTACTGGTGTGCCGACCTAGCTAATACTCAACTAGTTTCTACCAATAAATCAGTTTATTGCTGTTTTACAGAATTGTAAATATTTTCTGCCTGCGCTTGAGTCAGATTATCAGCCAACCCTTTTTGGAAAGTGTACACGCGGTCAGCTTGTAGATGGATATATTTGAAATTGTAGTTGGAAAGAGAATCAATGGCCGTTTCATAGATAAATCCTCGTTCTTCCTCCTTGATAATTTTGGAGAATACTTTTTCTTCTTTAACTAATGCCAGTTCCTCTGCTTTGATCTTCTCCAGATCGTTGGTGATGGCATTTCTGACAAATATTTGAAGGCTGTATTCCCCTTTCTTTACAGTAATATCGTCCCAATCTCCAATTTTTGTTTTTTTCACCACTGCGCTATCGGGAGCATTTATGCTAATAGGTACTCCATACTTCAACAGATCCAAAGGCTTCAGATCACCAATAGTGTCCTGAGGCTGGCAAGAAAATATAAAAAGTAAAATGGCAAATAGGGGCAATAATTTTTTCATCGGAGATATATTCAACATGGTGTAATTTGGCTCCTTTCGGAGAAATAGCAGGCAAAAATAATCAAATAAGCTAATCATGAGCTAAAATAGGCGAAAAACAATAAAACAAATTTAGAATTACTCCTAATCATTTACCATTTTCCCAAGTATTGGTGGGCATTCCATAAGGATTATTAAATCCCAACTGCTCTTTCTTTTCCTGTTCTCTTTGCGCTAATGTTTTATCAAAGGTGTCTCTTGGAAGGAAAAATCGCTCGGACTCCCCTTCTCTTTCCCAGGAGTACGTTTCTCTGTCCTCTATTTCTTCGATTTCTTCTTTGAACAATAACGCGCAAAAGATACCTGATATCGAACCAAACAAATGACTCTCCCACGACACCCCTTCCTGATCAGGCAATACCCCTAAAAACATCCCACTATAAAGCAAAATAACAATTAGCGAAAGGACAATGGCTATTGGATTTTTTCTGAATATCCCCGTCCAAAATACAAAAGCCACTAACCCATACACCACTCCACTTGCTCCTACATGATACGTCTGACGTCCAAGGAGCCATACCGCGACACCAGTCAGAATAAATATCAGCAAAAACACCGGTACTGCTACCTTTCTATAAAAGTAAACGACGATAGTTCCTAATACTAAAAAAGGGACACTATTGGACAGCAGGTGCGCATAATCAGCATGTATAAAAGGGGACGTCAATATTCCTAGTAAGCCGGAAGCTTTTCTAGGGAATACACCAAATTGAGTAATTTCGAGATTAAATTGAGATTGAGCAATAGCAATACCCCACATCACCAATATTAGTGTCATGGGATACAAAAAACTTTCCTTTAGTGTTCTTTTTGGGGGAACATTTTCAACAGAAGGTTTCAATCTTTCTTTTTTTTCTGGAGCAGTTCAAAAATAGGATTTTGAACTACTTCAACGTTTCAAAAACATCAATCAATTAATAATCGATTTGAAAACCAACAAAACTATTGGCTTAGTAATAGGAAATCAATACCTTTGATGCCTAAATATAGCTTAGTTGGTTTCAGCTCATAAAATTACAGCAAAAAAATGAGAAAAAGCTAGTAAGACGAGCTATTTTACAAAGAATTATATAATTAAATAATAACGCAATTAAAAGCAATTAAACAACTGACTGTTCTTACTAAATAATACAGTCAACTTCATTTTCAGGTGTGGTTCCAATTTAAACAGCTATTTCGGAACCAATATCAATCAAAATGAGTTGTTTTTTATTCTATAAAATACATAACAATGGATATTTCAAAACGGTACGACCCGAAAGACACTGAAGACAAATGGTATGCACACTGGATGGATAAAAATTACTTCCGGTCTACTCCTGATAATAGAGAACCCTTTACTATTGTTATTCCACCGCCTAATGTCACTGGTGTCTTGCACATGGGCCATATGTTAAACAACACCATTCAGGATATCCTTATTAGAAAAGCCAGATTGGAAGGTAAAAATGCTTGCTGGGTGCCAGGTACCGATCACGCCTCTATTGCTACCGAAGCAAAAGTCGTGAAATTGCTCCGCGAAAAAGGCATAAAAAAATCTGATCTTACCAGAGAAGAATTTTTGGCACACGCATGGGATTGGAAAGAAAAATATGGTGGCATTATCCTTCAACAACTACAGAAACTTGGTGCTTCCTGCGATTGGGAACGCACAAGATTTACGATGGAAGACAAATTGTCTGATGCTGTAAAAAAGGTGTTTGTTGATTTGTATAAAAAAGGAAAAATCTACCGTGGTCTTCGCATGATCAATTGGGATCCAGAAGCTAAGACGGTGCTTTCCAATGAGGAAGTATTATATAATGAAGAAAACTCCAGATTGCATCATGTTCGCTATCAGGTAGAAGGGACAGATGAATGGATAACCATAGCTACTACCCGACCGGAAACCATTCTTGGAGATTCCGCAATTGCAGTAAATCCTAAGGATGAGCGATATAGCCACTTGAAAGGCAAACGAGCAATCGTTCCTATAGTCAACAGATCCGTTCCAATCATTTTTGATCGATATGTAGATCTCGAATTTGGTACTGGAGCGCTGAAGGTTACTCCAGCGCATGATACGAATGATTATGAAATAGGAAAACGCCACGAACTTGAGGTGATTGATATCCTCAATGATGACGCTACCTTAAATGAAAATGCGCAGTTTTTTATAGGAGAAGACCGATTCAAAGCAAGAAAACTGATCGTTGCTCAATTGAAGGAATTAGGCAATCTGGTTTCTGTCGAAGACTATAGAAATAGTGTTGGACGATCCGAGCGAACCAACTCGGTCGTCGAGCCAAAGTTGTCCCTGCAATGGTACGCGGATATGAAATCACTTTCTGAACCTGCGTTGGAAAATGTAATGAATGAAAATATTAAATTCTATCCTTCCAAATTCAAGAACACTTACAACCACTGGATGTCAAACATCCGAGAATGGTGTATTTCGAGACAACTGTGGTGGGGACAGCGTATTCCGGCCTATTTTGTTGGAGAGGAAGTATTTGTTGCAGAAACCGCTGAAGAAGCACTTCAAGAAGCAAGAACCAAACTAGGCAATCCTAATCTACAGTTGACCGATTTAAAACAAGATGACGATGTACTGGACACTTGGTTTAGCTCCTGGTTGTGGCCAATATCTGTTTTTGATGGGTTTGAAAGTCGAGAAGAGCTAGACTACTACTACCCTACTAACGTATTGGTAACCGGACCGGATATCATTTTCCTCTGGGTAGCAAGAATGATCATGGCGGGCTACGAATATGAAAATAAATTGCCGTTCCAACAGGTCTATTTTACTGGAGTTGTTCGGGATAAGTTGCGTCGGAAAATGAGCAAATCTCTTGGAAATTCTCCAGACGCCTTAGAACTAATTTCAAACTTTGGTGCTGATGGCGTTCGATTTGGTATGTTGCGCTGTTCTCCTGCTGGTGGTGATTTATTGTTTGACGAAAAACTATGTGAAGAAGGTAGAAACTTTAGCAATAAATTTTGGAATGCCTTACGGCTAATAAAAGGTCTCGAAATTATTGACACCCATGACGAAGCGGCAGCCAATGCAAGCGAAGGTGCAATTCTATGGTTTGAAAATAAAACACAGAAAGTATTGGCAGATATCGAGCAACTCTTCAAGGAGTTTAAACTATCTGAAGCATTAATGACTATTCGAAATTTCATTTGGGATGATTTCTGTTCCTATTATTTAGAAATGATCAAACCGACATATGGTGATCCAATTGAGCGGAATGTTTATAATAAGACCATCGAACTCTTTAGTGGCCTAATGACCTTACTTCATCCGTTTATGCCCTTCATTACAGAAGAAATATGGCACTTGCTAAAAGACCGTCAGCCTGGAGAGGATGTGGTAGTTAGTAAATGGGCAACAGTTTCCACCTATGATAAAGCGGTGTTAAAAGATATGGATCTTATTTTAAACATTGTTTCCAGTATCCGAGACACTAGAAATACCAATCAACTTAGTCCAAAGGAGGCGCTGCCATTGTATATTCAGAAAACAGAAAAATCTGAAGCCTTGCAAAGTAAACAGGGCCTAATTGAAATCCTGACCAAACTTGCCAATCTGAGCAGTGTTGAATACACAGATGCGGAGATTGAAGGAAGCAGCTCCTTTATTTGCGGAACTGAAAAATTCTATACAAAATTTGATAAGGAGATCGACGTAGAAGCCGAAAAGGCAAAAATCATGGACGAATTGAAACGAACTCAAGGATTTCTGATCGGTGTACAGAAAAAGCTCAGCAACGAGCGATTTGTCAGTGGTGCTCCTGCCCAAGTCGTAGAAAAAGAACAACAAAAGCTCAAAGACAGCGAACAAAGAATCAAGATATTGGAGGAAAGTTTAGCTAAGCTTTCTTAGGAGAATAGAGACTCTTTTGGTGACGCAAAACTGATGGTAGAGCGTATAGGAACAAATGCGCACCCCTTGGATTATTTGACCATTTCTAATAGTCAATTTTAGGATGGGTTTGTCTAGACAAAACAGCGTGTTAAGTAACCGATTCTCTACCTTCTACTAACGATTTTGCGTCTGCAAGACGAGTCCATCTACTTTCAAAATATTCAGCATTTACTTGACAACATCTATCCTCACCTTAAACAAAAAAACCGGATTCCATATTGAATGGAATCCGGTTTTTTATTTTGATAAAGCGAATTTGCTATTCTACCACTAATTTGTGGACTTCAGCTTGGCCGCCATTTGTCAATTTCGCAACATACATACCAGCTGGTACATTAGTCAAATCAAGAACTTGAGAGTCACCTTGACCGAAGTTAACAATATTGTTAAGAACACGTTTTCCACTAAGATCGTATACTTCGATAGTCATTTCTCTTGCAAGACCTTCGTTTTGGATATTGAACAATCCGTTACTTGGGTTTGGAGAAATAGTGTAGGAAGCATCTACTAGATCAATGTTAGAAGAAGTGAAGTTACTACAAGCAGAAGCATCTACTGTTGCACTAGCTGTTGCAGTATTACCGCAAGCATCCACTACAGAAACAACATAGTTGATCGTAGCAGGAGCCATGTCCGCAGATGTAACTTGTACTTCTGGAGCAATTGCATTAGCATCAGAAAGATAATCAGCAGGAGTCCATGTTACGTCATTGAATTGGTATTCAACAAGATTCATTACAATGTTAGAAAGGAATCCACCTCCTACATCTGACATCTTAGTTGGTGTAGTCAATCCACAACCCTCAGCAACAAACCAAGTTTCGGAATTGTTTAGAGCAGGTGAATCATTCATACCGAAAGATATCTGACCGAATTCTTCATCTTCAATACCATCTGGTGGCGTCAAATCTCCTTGCCAGATTTCAACAGCGATAAGCTGACCAGCAGGAACAGTGTAGTTGATTGGAATTCTGAACAATAAATCTGCATCAAATGCAAGATCAGGGAAACGAATCTGAGTAACTACAGTTGGCGCAGGAAGACCCACTGAAAGATCAAGATCAGAAATCAAGTATAATCTTGCCTCAATTTCCTGAACAGCACCTTGAGCAGCTAATGAACCTAAAGTTGCAGCGATGGAATAGTTTACTCCAATCTCTACTTCTCCAAGAAGATAGTCGTCAGTAATACCAAAATCATTTTGAAGATCAAAAGTTCTAATATAACCATTGTCAGCCATGTATCTTACACCGTCTCTGTTGAATCCGCAAGTTACACCACCATTAAGTGTTTGATCGGTTGAGTAAGTAACAGATAGATCTTCTGTTGGAGCAACATTACCAACAACACCAGCAAGTGCTTCAGAACAAGCATTTGTGCCTGGATCTAGAGTGAACGTAAGACCATCGGTCAAACTAGTTCCTCCACCAATCGTAACTGTTTCAGTAATTGTAGAAGTTCCACAACCATCAGTAATCGAAACCGTGTGACTTCCTGTTCCTAACATTGGTAGTCTTTCAGTAGATCCATTATCCCATAAGAAAGAGAAAGGAGGAGTTCCTGTTAGAATTTCGATAGAAGCATATCCATCTGCACCACAACCAGCATCAAGTACTGTTACTGCTCCAGTTGTTGGAGCTGCAGGTACCATTCCGTCATTGATTACAGCAGTTCCGCTTGCAGTCGTTCCACAACCATCATTGATAGTTACTGTGTAAGAACCCATTGCCAATCCTGTTGTTGAAGCAGTAGTGCTACCAGTTGACCATAAAATAGTGAAAGGCTCAACAGCGTCAAAAATAACGGTTGCGTTTCCATTCGCGCCACCAGGACACAAAGGATCTTCAGTTTCCATCATTGTAATTGCAGCACCCATTGACATTGGCTGATCTTCAGTAATTTTAAGATCAAGAATGTTACCTGGAGTAATTACACCTCCTGTTGTCCATTGGTCAACAGCAACATAATACGTTTGTCCAGCTACTAGACACTCAATGTGAAATTCTGAAGCCAATCCGTAACCAGGAGTGTTTGGGTCTTCAGGGCCACAAGTAGCACCAGCAGTGCCATCAGGAGTATCATCATTTCCAAATAGATAAGTAAATGTAGAGAAATCGCTACAAGTACCTACTTCGTAAAGTGCTAATTGAGAATCATAAGATGATCCACAAAGAGAAATCGTTACCGCACCTGTAGGTGGGCATACGAAAGTAAACCATACAGAACCATCAAGTCCTGTAACATCACACCATCCTGTTTCGCAGTTACCTAGAGGTGGGTTGATGGCCAACTCTCCTGTTTCTAAAGTAGCAGTATCAACCTGCATAAATACACCAGCAGCAGCTCCTAAGGGAACAGGAGTCGCCATACATACATTGTCATTTACAGGAAATTGTGCAAATGTACTGTTTGTAAACATCAAACAGAAAAATAAAACTGTCGCTAGAGGTAATAACCTCAAGGTAAAATTCGTTTTCATAAAAAGTCCAATTTTGTTAAATAAAATAGTTTCATCAGTTAAGAAAAAGTTAAAAGTTTTCAACATAAAACTAGGCAATTTTTTCCAAAACTGTCGTTTGTCCAAATCGACCAATTTAAATAGGATTAAATAAAATCCATTACGCACTATATGTCAGCAACTTAAAAAGCGACATAAAATTAATTGAGAGGAGAATCTATCTTTGCTTTGTAAAAATTCTGTCATATTTGAATGGCATTTTTTTCAATACTTAAAATAAGCACGCTTTTCTACAAAATTTCAGTGCAAAATTGTTCGCTAAATGACAATAGATTGTTTGGCTAACGCTCTATTCCTTTTTGCTGTAAGAGATTTGATATTCTTGCTCTAAAAGGTGCTTATTTATTGGGACGACTCCCACTTGTTCACAAACCTGGCCGCCTGCAATGTTTGCTAGATTAGCAATATCTTCTATGTCCATATTTGTCGCTAATCCAAGAGTAGCGATACTAATGACGGTATCTCCAGCTCCACAAACATCAGCTACATCTCTTGATTTAGTGGGAATTATTTTTCCTGCTCCACCAGCATCTATAAAAATTCCCTTGTCGGAAAGGGTAATCATGGTAATCTTATTGTTAAGTTGGTTTCTCATCTTTTCAGACGCACTTTGTAAGTCTGTCAATGTTGCATTTAGTTTAGTTTGGTGAAGGTTTTCTTTCACTTCTCTCAAATTGGGTTTGAACAAGGAAACACCTTTATACTCAAAGAAATTAGTGTATTTAGGGTCTACTGCCGTAGGGATTTTCCTCTTTTTTGATTCGTTTAGTAGTTGACGTATTATTTCTAAGGACAATACTCCTTTATTATAATCCTGGAAAAGAATAGCCTCTATTTTTTGGGAATCGAGAATACTCCTTATTTTCTGGAGGAGATGGTGTTCTTCTTCTTTGTCAAGATAATGCTGGTCTTCCTCATCGAATCTCGCTACTTGTCGACTTTTGACAAAAATCCGTGTTTTCACAGTTGTCTTTCGAAGATCACTTTGAAGAATAGCAGATCTAGGTATATCGTGGTTTTCCAACAAATCAAATAGAGATTCAGCTCCTTCATCCTTACCAACAACTGAACATAAGATAGGGTTTGCTCCCATCGCTTTGATATTGAGCGCTACATTGGCTGCTCCTCCTAGTCTTTCCTCCTTGTTTTCTATGTTGACCACAGGAACTGGAGCTTCAGGCGACATTCTGCTGGAGCCTCCATATAGATATCGATCAATCATGACATCTCCAAGGACCAAAACAGTTATTCCATTGAAGCTAGAAAGAATCGATTTATCTGCCATTTTGTAATTTATTGGATTGGTTAATGGTTAATGGTTGGATTCGTTAATAGTAAAATGGTGTATCCACCATTAACCATTAACTAGTATTTCACGATAGTATTTGCACCATTTCTAGTAAAACTGGATTAATTCGTTGGTGGTGTTTGATTGCTTTTTCGAAGGAAGTTCGTTCTATACTTTTATGAATTTGACCGACCATAAATCCGCCTTCCCCTTTCAATAGTTCGCGGACAGCGGCTATCCCAAGATTGCTAGCTAATACTCGGTCATTGCAGGTGGGTGGGCCGCCTCTTTGAGTATGCCCTAAAACCGTAACCCGAACTTCATATCCATCAAATTTTTCTTGTACTTTTTTGGCAATCTCAAAAGCTCCTCCTGCATCATCTCCTTCTGCCACTACGACAATACTTGATGATTTTTTATTGGCGTGGTTATTTTTCAATGTGTCGATCAACTGCTGGATGTCTGTTTTGCTTTCTGGGACCAAAACGGCTTCAGCGCCAGTGGCAATACCACTTCTAAGGGCAATAAATCCAGCATCTCTGCCCATTACCTCTACAAAAAACAATCGATCATGGGCATGGGCGGTATCTTTTATGCGATCAATTGCCTCCATAGCAATATTGATGGCGGTATCAAACCCAATCGTGTAGTCCGTGCCATAAAGATCATTGTCTATTGTACCAGGAACGCCAACAAATGGGATGTTGTACTCCTCCATAAAAACACGAGCGCCAGCAAAAGTGCCATCTCCTCCAATTGCGACGACTCCTTCCACCCCATGTTTTTTTAAGTTTTCGTAGGCTTGTTTTCTTCCTTCTTTGGTACGAAAGGTTTTGCTTCGGGCAGACTGCAAGATGGTACCTCCTTTTTGGATGATATTGCTTACTGAACCGGAGTCCATGTCTACAAACCGATCATCGATCATTCCAGCATACCCCTTTTTGATGCCGACTACTTGCTCGACTCCAAGTTTTAAGGCGGTGCGGACTACTGCTCTAACACAGGCATTCATACCGGGAGCATCACCTCCTGAAGTAAAAACTGCAATTTTTTTCATAAAAGGAATGATTATAAATATCGACTTCTTACCAATTTAAGAAATCGTTTCGTTTTTTTGACTTTTGCAGGTTGATCCCAACCAAATTTGGTAATGGTATCTTCCTCTAGAAAAGTTCTTGCTTCATCGAAGTTATTTAAACTATCCAGATGGTCTACCGTTTCTTCAAACACCTTTGCTTTTCCATCAAACAGTTCATTGATTGTTAGATATCGTTCATTGATACCCATTGATTTTTTGATATTTGAAATTGGAGATTGGGCCAACTTATCGGACAATTCACCAGATTCATCAAAAGTAAATAATTCATCGTAAGCTCCATTAAATCCGACTTTTTCCTTTACTGTCATTGTAGGCTTTTCAAAAACCAAATCTGGTTCTTTCTCGACTTTGACAGGAGTTGGTTCTGGGATGCTTACTGCTACCGGCCCTTCTTTTACTTCAGGAATTGTTTTTACTTCTGGTTCCTTTGTAAACACGATGGCTGGTTCTTGTTTTGGGAGGGGTGGCGGTGGTAGTGGAGGAGTTGGAGCTACAAATTTCATGGGTTCTGGCTGAGCAACCACAGCTTTTGGAGGCACTTCCTTCACAATTGGCTTTGCCACAATCACAGGTTTTGCAACAGTAGCGGGGCTTTCATCAATGACAGCTTCATACATGTTGGAGAGATAATCCATCAATAGTTTTTTTTCTATTGCAGAAACGCTTGTTTTACTGTCCAACAAATTTTGATGTAAGCTATTAATTTTATCTAAAAGAATCTTAGTCCTTTGCAGATCCATAATACGATTGTCTTTTTTAATTTTAAAATTATATCTTGTGCTTATTGAAGGTAAAATTAGCCATAAAAAGCGAATTCTAACACAATACTTCATGAAAAACCCAAGCATTTATCTATTCTCCTTGTGAAATTAGTTTTTGAGCGTACTTTGTTATTAAGTTATTAGGGTGTTAAGTCGATAAAATTATTGCTTAATTAAAGATAAACCCGATAACTTAAAACCAAATACCATAGTAGCTCAATAACCAATAGCTTAGTAACTTAATAACCAATTAATTTTTGTAATTACACATGTTTTTAGAACCTCATTTTAAGTCGCAACGAAGCGGCTGGATAGAAGTGATATGCGGCTCTATGTTTTCAGGGAAAACAGAGGAATTGATACGAAGGCTTCGAAGGGCAAAAATTGCCAATCAAAATGTACAAATTGTAAAGCCTGTTATCGATACTCGTTATGATGTGGAAAAAATTGTCTCCCACAACTCCAATAAAATTGATTCTACTCCGATAGAAAATTCTAAGCTTTTGCTTGAAATGGTAGAAAATATTGATGTAGTTGGTGTAGATGAAGCTCAGTTTTTTGATCTTGATCTCCCCCAAGTTTGTGAGGAACTAGCTACAAAGGGAGTTCGAGTGATCATTGCTGGACTTGATATGGATTACAAAGGTCAACCTTTTGGTCCTATGCCGCATTTGCTTTCAGTCGCTGAATATATAACAAAAGTACACGCCATTTGTCAACATTGCGGCAACCTCGCTACCCACTCTTATCGAAAAGTCATAGAAAATTCTACCGTATTACTAGGAGAAAAAGAAGCTTATGAGCCAAGATGTAGGACGTGTTACAACATGGGGAATATCTTAAACCTGCGATCTACTGAACCTACAGAGGAATCACAGCAGAACAAGGATCAAACATTGTTCTAACGAATAAAGCCTTAAAATATTATTTTTTATTGGAATGGACATGCCGCTCTGCATGATAGGAAGAACGCACCAATGGGCCACTTTCTACATAATCGAGTCCTTTCTGCAGTCCAACTTCTTTGTATTCCGCAAATTTATCCGGGTGCACAAAATTGGCTACTTCAAGGTGCATTTTTGTTGGTTGTAGGTATTGACCTAAGGTTAAGACGTCGCATCCATTTTCTACCAGATCATCCATAATTTGGAATATTTCTTCGTCGGTTTCTCCCAGGCCACACATTACCCCAGACTTGGTACGTTTGCCATACTCCTTAGTTCTTTTTATTTGTTCGAGGCTTCTAGCGTATTTTGCTTGAGGTCTTACCTTTCTGTATAGTCTTGGGACGGTTTCCATATTGTGAGAAACGACTTCCTGTCCTGGTTTGATCATCGTTTCGAGGGCGGCCCAGTTACCACGGGTGTCTGGTATTAGTGTTTCTATGGTGGTCTGTGGGCTGAGTTTTTTGACTTCGATGACGGTGTCATACCAAATGGACGCACCGCGATCTTTTAGTTCATCTCTGTTTACTGAAGTGATGACAGCGTGCTTTACCCCCATTAGTTGAATGGCTTCAGCAACTCTGCGTGGTTCATCGGTATCCAATTCTGTTGGACGGCCGGTTTTTACGGCGCAGAAGGAGCAAGAACGCGTACAAGTATTGCCAAGTATCATAAAGGTAGCGGTGCCTGCGCCCCAGCATTCTCCCATATTAGGACAGTGCCCACTTTGGCAAATGGTGTGTAACTGATAATCATCGACAATGGAACGTACATTTTTGTAAGTTTCACCCATTGGGATTTTCACTCGCAACCAACTTGGTTTTCTTGGTCTTGGTTCTTTTTTATCTACTATCGGAAGATCTATCAACATAAAATATTCAATAATGGATTATGACCTTTTCCCAAATTGCAGGGCAAGGTACAAATTGACAAACAATGCTTTATTATCAGTTACATCGGGAATCATGATCGGTACTTTCTTCCCATAGGCCTCCAGCGTTATCCCCGCTTCGAGTCCTTTTATGAACTGATGGTGTGCGCCCCAATCAAAGTGAAGAGCACCTTGCAAATAACCGCCTCCGGTAAACTTCAATTCATCAATTCCGAAACCGAAACCTGATGAACCGTAAATCGCATTGAGACTAAGGAATTCTGCCCGGTTGGTTTCGCTATAAGCTTCGGATACTATTTCGAAATCTGTCGTGCCGTCTACCAGACGGATCAACTCCAGATAATATGGTTTAAGAATTCCCAGACTAGGTCCTACAGAATAACTAACAGCCACTGTAATTGCCCTTCTTTTTGCTTTCTGAGACAGATAGGATTTCCCACCTATTCCCAAATGAAAACCGTAGAAATTGTTTTGTTTTCCATAGATAAACGCTTTAGGCGAATTGGTAGAAGGTCCTGGAAAGTCAAAACTTTGCTTTACTTCTCTATGGTGTTTTAAAGAGATCAATTTAGCATGAAGCAACATCGTGAAATTATCCTTCTTGATAAATCCATAATTTGCCCCTACTCCAAACCCTGTAGAATGTATTCTAAGGTCAATTGTAATTTCTTTCTTAAATTCTGTTGGCAGTTCTGTAGATGCAAAACCACTTTGCTCTTCTTCTTGCGCAAAAGAACAAAAAGAAAGCAACAGGAAAAAAATCAGTATTGGAAAAAATCTATTCAACATCAAATCCTGGTTTTGGCCATTCTGCGAAAAATCAAAATAAATTTACAAAAAATAGGTTAAAAAATCAGTCGCAATCTTGACTTCTCACAATATAACGCTTTTTGAGACCAGAAGTTGTATATAATTGGTAGAAAGTAGTTGGTAGAAGGCAGAAAGTACTGAGGTAAACACCTATTTTGCTTTGAAAAATAGGGAACTCATATACTTCTACCAACTACCTTCTATCATTAAGGAACTCTTGTGAATTTGTTTCGATTGTTCCAAGTGGCGCTGCGTTCGGCGGCGTCGCAGATCCCGTTGAAATCGGAATCTTCCTGGAGGTAGCCGGATAAATTTCTGTTGTTCCAAGCGATGCTGCGGTCGCTGGCAGTGATGTCTCCTGATTGTTCATAATCTGATTGATACATGGCTAATCTGCCGGAAGGGTAGGTTTTTTGAATATCGCCAAGTGGCTCTCCGTAGTGCGGTATGGTGGGCGTATTCACAGAAAAATCATATAAAGTGCTGCCATCAGCGTCCAGAGAAATCGGATTGGCAGACATAATACGGAGGTGATTTCGGTGTTTTATGACCACATAATAGTTTCCTTGACTCACTCCATCGAAGTAGACAGTTGATGTGCCGTCCAGGTCTACAATATAACCATCTGCCTGCAGTAAAGCGGATCTAGTGGCCATTGGAGTAAGGCTTGTTCCATCCCTCAGTTCAACAAATATCCAATCTACAATTGCGTCCGGGCCAGTTGCTAAAAGAACGCTAGGAGCGATCATCTCTCCTCCCCCATTGAGCAAGTGCTGAAAACCAAGAGCCGAATACGGCTCTTCCAAAGGAAGAAGGTTGGAAGCCCGAAGATTGTCCGTCATTAAGCCGGTAGCCGAATCAAACGGCCCTTCCAATAGTACTCTTGTATTGACCACCAATTCTACCTCACGAACATACAGCCAAATAGAATCCAATGGTGAAAAGCCACAGCAATCAGTCTCAATTCCTAGAGTAATAAGGTATGGGGTGCCGGCTGGATTTGTTATATTGAACGCTGTTGGCGCAATGTTTTGGAAGCTAGGTCCTACATAAACTCCCGAAATTGCATTACCAAAATCCCATCCATAATTGCTGCCAGGCAAACTAGATTGGAAGCTAGCAAGATCTCCAGGACTTAGTTCGAAAGTATCTGATGCGATTTGAGGGGCATCTGTAATGATCGCTGGTACAATATTCGCATCAAATGAAATATTATGAAACCCTATGTAGGAGTTGCTGCCATACAGAATATCCTTTCTACCAATGGTGGAATATTGTGTATTCACCATTGCTCCACTGGGGAAAGGGTTTGTTGCTCCTGCTCCTAGATCCCAGGTAGAAGAAACAGAGTTGGAAAACGTTACATCTGTATTTGTGCAGGTGACGTTAGTTGTTGTGATCGTTGGACTTTGTGAAAGGTCAAAATTTGATTCTTGCAAAATAAGTCCAGCTCCAGAACAGATCTGTACGGCTTGAGCGAATCCGTTTGCGCCATTGCCTCCAGCTCCGCCATTTCCACCATTGCCACCGTGGCCGCCATTACCTCCAAAACCTACTTCAGCGGATAACGGAGTTCCTCCAATTCCTCCGGCACCGCCTAATCCTCCAGTGCTTCCTAGTCCACCAATTCCTCCTGGTCCAGGGCTAGTTTGAATCCAGCTTTGAGTCAAATTCCCGTTAGCTCCATTTGCTACCAGGAAAACTCCGAAAGCACCACCGCCACCAGAGCCACCAGTTCCACCATACCCTGCTTCACCTCCACCTCCACCGCCACCGCCAGAGGAGCCACTTCCATCTGTACAGCCTCCTCCTGCTTCTCCTGCACCACCGCCTCCTCCAGATCCACCCTGACCACCTTGACCTCTACCACCAACAGTACCTTGACTGCCAGGAACAAATAAACAACCGACTATAGCCCCTGAAGCCCCTGTTGTTCCGTTTACTCCAGTGGCTCCATCCTCCCCATCGCGTCCACATCTTCCGGATTCATTACTCAATCTAGTAAGGTTATTGGGATTACAATTTGATTCTATTCCTTCCCAATTAGGTCCTGATTTGCAGTCTCCTAAGGTATTTGGTCCTCCATAAGTATTGTTTGCTGTAATTGCACCAAAGCCTGGCCCTTGTGGTACTACACCTCCAAAACCACCACTCCCTCCATTTCTATCCTCTTGTCCACCACCGCCACCAGCGCCCCCTCCACTGCCAGAGAAAAAATTGGCAGCGTCGCCACCATCAACTCCATCGCAACCAGCAGCACATGCATTGCATACGCCAAAAACAGTTGCTGTAGCATCAGCCATTGTGCATCCATTCAGTAAATCCCATCCTCTATCGCCTCCACCTAATCCTGCTCCGGCCCCTCCCCTTGCTCCATGCTGTTCAGCGTCATCTGTATCATCCTGCCCTGCAAGTCCAATAAGTCCGTTTTCCCCATTGGCTACTGGTGTTACAGGTGTTTCTCCAGCTAATCCTGCACCGCCAGTGCCAGGTAAAAGTTGTGTTCTTACAATATCATACGTAGAACAATTCGTTAAGTAAAGTGCGTAGGTTGAAAATGCTGGCTTAGCGCCAATTGCATCAGGTCCGTCTGCTGTTGTTATAGTGATGTCCTGTAGTCTGAATCCAGTATCGCTATTGCCTAGTAATGCGATGAGTGCTGGGGCTGCTGATGTACCGTCATTGCCAATGGATGTTCGGTTAATTGTTGTCAATCCAGGGGTGCTTGATTTTTCCCAGGTGGATGGATTAAAACCGCCTTCGAGTGTTGTAAAACTTGGGATTTCCAAAAAAGTATTAATATTATACAGGCCTTGTGCCATTTTTATTTGACTTCCCGAACAGCCTGACATCTCGATAGCGGTCGCTAAATCTGTTGGATTGCTGGCTGAACCATCTCCAGTTGCATTGGGGGCTACATAGATGTTAATGCAAGCAGCGGTTGATGGAGGTGTGCCTACAATTACAAAACTTGTAGCTTTGATCACACAGTTATTGATAAGCGTACTTGTTTCTACATGGTAGGAGGTTGTGGCATTAGGAAAAACGTTGATCGTGCTGGTATTCCCGGAGATCTGACCAGCTCCTAACGATGTTGCTCCCTCGAACCATTCAAAAATAGCGCCTGGTTGGCTGGTGGCAGTAAGTACAGCAGATCCTCCTGCACAAATATTTATCGTTGTTGGAAAAACAGAAACAATAGGAGCAGGATCTACAAAAATAGTTACTTCATCTTGCGATAAACAGCCATTAGAATGAAAGGTGGTGACGGTATAGGTTGTTGTAGCAATTGGAGAAACGGTGGTAGATGCTGAGCTAGGATTAGCCACTCCTGTAGTTGGCGTCCAGGAATAAGATAGTGCATTTGTGGCGTTTGTCGCATTCAGTACTACTGATTCTCCTGTACATATTGTTTGATCTGCACTTGCCAGTACAGGTAAAGCAGAATTTCCCAATACATTAATAGTGTACGTATAGGTGTTTACTGCAAAGATTGGACAATTATTGTCCATTACTTCTACAGTAAAAAAATGAGATCCTATATCTGCGACACCGGGTGTCCAGCAAAAGGTACCAGAAGGGATAGAAGTGTTGTTGTTTGTAACAGAAAAGCTAGCGCTTGCAATTTCAACATTGAGGCTCATGTTAATATCGTTACCATCCAGATCTTCACCAAGGATATCCAAACAGATTGGAAAACCTTGACAGGTCGTATAACTAAACCCGCCAGTGCTTATTCCATTTTGATAGAACTCTGAAGCTGAAGGAGGTGTGTTACCGCAATTTATTACAACAATTTGGATATCCAGGACGGTTTCTCCAATTTTGACTCCATTACGATATTCTTCTACCAATATGCATATTGGTTCTGTTTGAACGATAGTCGGAGTAAAACTTATCGCACCTGAATTGCTATCAATTGATATACTGGAAGAAAGTGTGCCTCCAGGAATACTACTCCCTGCAGCATCCCTGCAATCTATAATTTGAAATAGAAGTACATCGCCATCAGGATCAACTGCCCCAGGGTTATAGCTTACCAATTCCTGGACACAGCCAAAAATAGGTTGATCGTTATTGAATATGGGAGAATTGTTGCAGGGAGTCTCCACATTATTTAACAGCGCTTCTATATAAATGTCTTGATAATTGGAATATTGTCTGCAGCAGGTTTGCCAGCTCACTATATACGCAAGACATGGATCATTAAGAGTAACTATTCCTTCATAAACGCCTAGCTCTACGCCTGATAATGGTCCACCATTGCAACTACTACTCCCAATTGAAGCAGGACACAGTGGAGAGACTTCTGTAAAACTGCCTACGAGATTTAGCGTCACTGAGGTACTGATGCCACAACCTGCAATATTGATCGATTCAGAGGGATTGGGTAATGTTTGAATACAATCCTGGTAGAGGTTAAGTTGAACCTTGTATTCATTGTTCCCAAGACATTCGTAGGTAATGCTTCCTCCCATAACATGTGAAGCTTGTATGGTAGAGGGGTTTATTAATAAAAAGAAAAAAGAAACTACCGATAGTACATTAAAAATTAGGGCTCGCATGGTATTCATTTTTTGTTATGCTCTTTTGTAAAGAGATAATTGTTAGGTGGTTGGAACAAAAAAAAATGTTAGAAATACTTGTTGCAATTGAAAGGGCATGGTCAATATAAATACTAGAAGCAGTTAAAAGCTTAAAATAGTTATTTTGAATTTCAATTTTTAGGTAAGAACAACTCTACAATAAAATGGGCATTTAAACTTAAGACTAGTAGACTATCGTTTTGGTTGCATCCATTTATTAAAAATATAACAATAGCACCCTTCATTTTTTTGTTTGCATTTTTCCAATTGGCCATTTCATTTTTTTCTGGAGCAAACCATAGTTTATAGAACAGGCGAACCTATTCGAATGTTAGAAGCGTACAATAACAAGTTACCTGAAATCAAAATTTCGTTACCATCATTTTTGAAAGAAAATTTTTAATTTCCTACTTCTTTGTGTTCATTAAGAGTATTCATTCGAATAATTCTGATAAATGTATACTAGTTTTTCGTTATTCAAAAATCTAATTCAATGACAGCAGAAATAACCGACACGGGTCAACTAACCACGCAAGTTCTGCCTAAAAATTGGGGCTAGTCATTGAGCTGAGCGCTCCAGATAGAAATACTCTGCTCTGCATAGTTGACAACAACCGGCAAATCTTTAGTATTCAGAGGCGTATTCAAAATATTGGAGTTGTTAAATCCTTTGAAAAACCGCAATTCTAATCGGTGGTTGGAAGCAATGTAGGTGCTCAAATATGCCTCCGTTTTTGCTCGGACGGTATCAAAGGAAAACCAATTGTCCATATCTATTTTATAAAACCAGAAGGCAAATGGATACGACCCCAAATGGGCATCTTCAAATCGCTCCAGGTACTTTCCATCCAATGTCCTTTCTGCCAATTTTGCTGCTTGTTGATTTTGAAATCGCTCCTGGCAAATTCGTTTGAGTTCATGGCTAATATACGTTCTGAAATTGCACTCATTGTCAACTGTATCCAGAAACTCAGCCTTTGGGGTGATCGTCGTTGTGTCGTGCAGCAATATCCAGTTTTCTAGGAGCACTCCATTGTACATTGCCAATCGAAACGCTTCTGAAGGATCTACCTGAAATATCTGAAGCATATCTTCAAATTTTTCCTGACCGAATCCTTGAATATCACTTAGCTGTGCTAAATCCTTGAGTCTTCTGCCTGGTATGGCATTTCGAACTCCGAGTATCCGTGAAGCGACTGTCTCTCCTACCCACTTGTCGCTGGGGTCCGTTGGATTGACGGGGGTCTGTGCAACAAAGGACTCGGCATCTCTTACCCGATTGATAAATGCTAGTATTCGATTGACTAGGATTGGATCGATTCCTTCTTGTGTGAATTTTGCCATAGTATTATTGTTTTTGTAGAACGATTTGTTTTGCGTAAGCAAAACTGTAAAGTAGAGGGTAGAGCGACGATTTCACCAAAACTCCTTTCATTTAATCATTAATCAACAAAATCAATTGTAGTGGGCGGATGATCATTCGCCTCTACGCCTATTAACCGAACTATGCGTTTACAATTGCATTTTTGATAATCAGGCTCTTTCGGTCTGGTCCCGTTGACACCATAGTAATGGGTACTTCCAAAAGTGTTTCTAGTTCCTCGACATAAGACCTTGCCTTGTCTGGAAACTGATCGTACTCTGAGCAATTTTCCAGGGAAGCATTCCAACCAGGATAAGTTTTATATTTTGGAATAATTTCTTTGTCATTTATATCAAATGGAAGGGTGTCATGTTCGCCACCATCATACCTATAGCTTACCGCAGCTTTGACCTCATCGAAGTCATTCATCACGTCAATTTTGGTGATGACCAATTGCGTTACGCCATTGAGCATTATCGTGTATTTGAGCGCAGGAATATCTATCCAACCACATCGTCTAGGACGGCCAGTTGTCGCACCAAACTCTTGTCCGACTCTTGCCAACTCTGCACCAGCTTCATCAAACAATTCTGTAGGAAATGGGCCTCCGCCAACTCTGGTACAATAAGCTTTAGTTATACCGATTACTTCGCCTATAAGACTTGGGGCAATACCTAATCCATTGCAAACACCAGAGGAAATGGTATTCGAGGAAGTTACAAAAGGATAAGTACCGAAGTCAATATCGAGCATTGAACCTTGAGCACCTTCTGCCAGTACTTTTTTGCCTGCTTTTATGGCTTTATTGATGTAATATTCTCCATCAACGGTTACCAGTGATTTTAATGTTTCCAAGCTTGCAAACCATTTTTCCTCTCTCGATTTTAGGTCAAAATCTACCTCCGGGTACAATTTCGCTAACTTGAGGTGTTTATTTCTTAATGTATCGTATTTTTCTCTAAAATTAGGAGAAAGGATATCCCCAACACGCAGGCCATTTCTACCTGTTTTATCCATATAAGTGGGGCCGATTCCCTTGAGGGTGGAGCCAATTTTTTCTTTTCCTTTGGCGGCTTCTGAAGCGGCATCCAGCAAACTATGAGTTGGCAAAATCAGGTGTGCTTTCTTAGAAACGAGCAATCTGTTTTGGTAGGAGACGTTTGCTGCTTTAAGCACGTCTATTTCCTTTTCGAGGGTGGTCGGATCGATGACGACGCCATTCCCGATGAGGTTCAATAAGTTTTCTCTAAAAATACCAGAAGGAACGGTATGCAGAACATATTTTTTTCCGTCAAAAATTAAGGTGTGGCCAGCATTTGGTCCTCCTTGAAAACGAGCGACGATATCATAATTGTTGGCTAGATAATCAACGATCTTGCCTTTTCCTTCGTCTCCCCATTGAAGTCCTAATATTACATCAACCATTTTTTTAGTTATTAAGTGTAATAAGCTATAAGTCTGTCTATTTGGTGCGAAAACCTAATCATCTAATAGCTCCTTCGTTTTTTCTGTTGCAATTTTTTCGGTAGACTCTTTTAGTTTTTCAATTGACTCTTCCAGTGTATCGCAAACTGTAAATACATTTTTTAATTTCATCATCACCAATAATTCGGAAATTTTCTCATTGATGTTGCAGATAATTGTTTCGCCGCCTGCATTTCTTGTTTTTGTCAGAATAGCAATTAGGAAACTAAACCCAGTACTATTTATATAATCCATTTGGCCAAGATCAACAATAAAGTGAATATTTTCATCCAGGATCAACTCATCAATTTCATCCAATATTCTTCGATTTTCGTACTCATTGAGTAAGTTATCGACAGCTAAAATTCTACTATTTTCTTTTTGGGTTATGCTGTATTCCATATTATTCTGAAGCAGTTGTCATTCCCTTACCTTGTCTATCTGGACAAGCTTCTTTGGTACAATTACCATAAAGGTTTAAAGAGTGGTGAGTGATTTCGAAATGGAGTAACTCCCCCACCATACTTTTAATGTTTTGAATACGGGGGTCGCAAAACTCCAGTACTTTACCACAATCGACACAGATAATATGATCGTGTTGTTTATAGCCGTATGATTTTTCGTATTGAGCAAGATTTTTGCCGAATTGGTGTTTTTTTACAAGATCGCAGGAAACTAATAATTCGAGGGTATTGTAGACTGTTGCCCGGCTAACTCTGTAATTTTGCATTTTCATATGAATATAGAGGGCTTCTGCATCGAAGTGATCATCCCTTCTATAGATTTCTTCAAGTATTGCGAAGCGTTCCGGCGTTTTTCGCAAACCGTTAGATTCGAGGTGAGCGGAGAAGATAACAATTACCTCCTTGATCATCTCTTCGATATTTTTATTGGTAGCCATATACTTCCATTTTTAATCTCTATGCAAATTTACCACTTTGAATTGACTATTTGCGGTTTAGAAGGAATCAGTTTTCAACATCCTCTTAATAAGTCGTATTTGATATTATTAAACTACAAATTTTAGAGCGATTTGTTTCCAGGATACTGTTAAATTCTAGTATTAATAATTAATAAAAAAAGCGTTATTATCTGACTATACAGTAATAACGCTTATTATTATTTTATAGTTCGTTTTTCAACTTAAAAGGTCCTGTATCAATTCATTTTCTGCTTGTTCTAGCGCTTTTTTCCGGTTTCTCCAGTAGAGAATGCCTATAGTTGTAACGATAATATAAGGCATTAGTAAAAGGTATAATATTCCGGTATTAAGACCAGCGCCTTCCGTCCCTCCGTTTCTGAGGTTTGATTCCGCACTAGCAGCGCACATGCGGCATTGTGCCTCTCCTACTTCTGGCAGTAGCACAAGAACAATTATCATTAAAAATGATAAAAGGAAAAACGTAAATGATATTGATTTCGATGTATGCATATTATAAAACAAAATTAAGGAATTTTAAGTCGTAATGCTAATTTCAAATAGGATAATACGGCGCGAGCATCAGATAACAGATGACACCAGATACTGCGACATACAGCCACATTGGAAATGACCATTTTGCTAGTTTTCGATGTTTTTCTACCTGCCCAGTATATCCCCGCACAAAGGTAAAGAGTACGAAAGGAACAATGATCGCTGACAACAAAATATGAGATATCAGGAAGAAATAATAAATGCTTTTAGCTATACCAATTTTAGCGGCTTCCAAATCACTAATCAGGCCATCGTGGTCCAGATCTCCATACTTCGTTGGGTCCGAGGAAGAATGATACAAAATATATCCAATCAAAAAAAGTACTGAAAACACCATCGCGGTGTAAATCATTCTTGAATGCATCACCACATTTTTCTGCTTGATAAAATACAAGGCGGCAAGCAGTACAACAGCGGTCAATGCATTTATAGTTGCATAAATTGGAGGCAGTATTAACGGATTGAAGGGGAGCTGCAGTTTGGGTAACAGATCAGGGGTCATCAATACTAAAACAGAGCCTGGCACTACGATGGAAATAATACCGGCTAGCAAGTTTAGTTTCTCAATCTGTTTGGTAGTAAACTCTTTTTGCATAGTCTTACTTTTCTTGTTCCCGTTTGAATACAATTTCTTCTTTTGGAGCCCTTGGCATGATCAAGGTAATATGAACAATCATCTTATTGACGTCCATGGAATCCATTCCATCGTAGTAGCCTCTTACCTTTAAGGAGTCATCCATTAAAACAAAGTTAGGGGAATAATTGTTTTCAATTTTAGGAAACTTGTATCCTTCAGTCAATCTTGTTTTAGTGTTTTCAGGGCTGTCATTTAAGAAGTGCCAAAAATTGTTGATGGCTCTTTGTTTGATGATCCAGTTGGTTTGGTCGGCGGAGAATTCTTCGGAGGTATAGGTGAGGATACCGACGTCATTCCTATTTTTGAATTGCTCTTGTACTCTTTTGAGTTGGCGAGTGAGAAACTGACTAGGCTGGGCTGCAGTTTGGTTGAGGTAGGAAACGACATGCACTCTTCCAAGTAAGGAGTCTTGTGTCATCACTTTTCCCTTATGGCTGGTGAGTTTGAAATCTGGGGATTGTCCTTTGATTTCTAGCTGAGCCATATGTTCCCTATAAAAACTCGTACCGGAAGTCAAATAAAGAAATGACCCGAAAGGCAGGATGATTAGAAAGAAAAACAAGGCCATACCTTGATGGTACTTTTTTAAAAACTCCATTTATTTCTCTGAATGAACTAGGTTAAAATTAAAAAAAGCGATTCCTAAAATAGAAACCGCTTTTTGTTTTATTTTGTAAAGGTGATCATGGTTGGTATATCCTCGGGAGCTTGTAAAATACTTCCCGTTTTTTTACCTGTTTCAATCGCATCTTTTTCTTTTATCAGTGTTCGTCTTTCTCCCCAAACAGCTCCTTCCCACAAAAAGGCAATAATTGCCCATACTAATAACAATAGTGGTAACAACACACTCATTGCCAAATCACGTACCTCGTGTCCCATGTGCATAAATTCCTTTACGATGAAGTAGGCTTTATAAGCACTCAATCCAATCATCAAAGGATACATCACATAGATGGGAAGTCTAAAGCCATCAATAACGTGACCGTTACCTACCAAAGCAATTGCTACCTCAACAATCGTGATTGCTCCTAGTAACCAAAACCCACGCCATACTACTTTTTTTGATTCTTCATATGTAAGTCCAGCTGCCATAATCTATAGTTTATTCTTATTTCTTTTGTTAATGTTAATATTGAATGGTTCTTTACAATAGGTAAAATACAAGGAATACAAATACCCATACCAAATCTACAAAGTGCCAATAAAGTCCCATCTTCTCTACCATCTCATATCCATTCCTTCGTTCGACATAAAGTCCGGAAGCCACATTCATCATAATGATAAGCAGAAAGACAACCCCTGAGAAAACGTGAAATCCATGGAATCCAGTGATAAAGAAAAACAAGGCTCCAAACGCTTTCGGTCCTAGAGTTGTTGAACCAACTTCACCTGAATCCGCTTTATATTTCAAAAAGTGAAACTCTCCATCATGCTTGTGAACAAGATACGGATCACCTGCTTTGAATTTATCTCCCACATTGATACCATGGCCATCTCCTTCCAGATAAGTCCCTGCTACGGTATGTGTACCAAACGGATCGTCTGTCAAACTCATGTGCTCATGATTGATCAATGCATTCCACTCAAATGCTTGGCAGCCTAAAAATGCTGCGCCACCAAGGATGGTCAATGCCATCCAGAAGACGACCCCATTCTTGTTTTCCCGATGCCCCTCTTGTACTGCACGAACCATTGTGACACTACTTACAATAAGCACGAAAGTCATAAAAGTTACGAAAATCAGTGGATACCCTTGTCCTAAAAACGGTAACGCCTGAAATACAAAATCAGGTACCGGCCAGGTAGGCACACTAAACCTTAACGTACCATAGGCAATTAGGAAGCCCGCAAAAGTAAATGCATCTGATAGCAGGAAATACCACATCATCAACTTCCCATAACTAGCGTTCATAGGAGATACCCCACCAGACCAGTCGCTTCCCTTGGAATGATCTTCTTCGTGGTGGTGATGTTCTACAGCTGTTGTTTCTGTCGCCATGTTCTTATTTTCTCTTTAGTAAGATTTTAGAAGCTTTTCAACAAATGGTTGTTTAACTTCTGATCTTATATTATTGCAGAATAAAAAATATCAATAAATAGAGCCATAGTATGTCTACAAAATGCCAGTAGATCAATACTAACTCAAATCTGTTTTTTCGTCGTTCAGTAACCTTAAAGGTTAGTTTAAAAGCATATACCATTGCTATCGTCAAGGCAGTCACTCCTCCAATCAAGTGGGCAGCATGTATACCTGTTATTACAAAGATGAACGAAGCCGATGGATTGGTATTCAACCAAATGTCCATAGCGTTCATTGCCAACCACCCTTGATATTGTAGTACTAAAAAGGCTAATCCCAGCACAAACGTGATCAACATTAGTCCTTTGTACAATTGTTCCTTTCCATTGCAGTACGACTTGTAGCTGGCATGTAAGGTCAGGCTACTAAGTACAATCACTGCTGTATTCATCCAAAATATAGACGGCAGTTGAAACTCTAGCCAGTTACCGGCAGACTTTCTTACAATGTAAGCACTGGTTAGTGCTGCAAACATCATCACCATACCTGCCATTGCACACCACAACAAAAACTTGTGGGGGTGAACTCCGGTGTATTCTTTATTTTGTATGGACAAATTCATTCGTTTTTAACACTAAATTTTATCTATAATTAATGAAATCAATGCAATTGGTAAGTAGAAAAAAGAACCAAACATCAATAACAAGGCTGCTTTCCGTGTACATTTTATATACAAATTGATTGCTAATCCTAGAAAAGCTAATCCTGCCAATCCGACAATGATCGCTGATACGACGCCAGTAACTCCTAGTAAATAAAGGAACAAACTAGCAGGGATAAGCAGAATACAATAAATTACACATTGCATCGCAGATGACTTATCTCGTCCTCCCTTAGAAGGAAGTAAATAATAACCTCCTTTTACATAATCTTCAAAAGCGACCCATGCAATTGCCCAGAAGTGGGGAAACTGCCACATAAACTGCAATCCAAACAAAGCAAACGCTTCAGGTCCGATTGTTCCAGTTACAGCAACCCAACCAATCATTGGCGGAAATGCTCCAGGAAAGGCTCCAATCAGCACAGCGATTGGAGATACTCTTTTCATTGGAGTATAAACAAAAGCATAGCTCAACAAAGACATGGTACCAAGAAGCGCCGTCATTGGATTGAACGTAGCTAACATCAAAATACCAGATACACTCATTATTCCTGCGGCTAAAACTCCTTCAGAAACTTTCATTCTTCCAGTAGCTATAGGTCGATTTGCGGTGCGCGGCATTAGAATATCAAAATCCTTTTCAATAACCTGATTTAGCGCATTTGAAGCGGCAGTTACCAAGAACCCTCCTAGACAAAGCAGCCAAAAGTCGGCCCAAACAATGCCATTGGTAGAAGCTAAGGCAAATCCAGCAGCAGCAGAAAACACGACCATTAAGCTAAGTCGCAACTTAACAAGCAGGATATAGTCCTTCAACTTTTGATTGGCAAATGCCAATATTCCGCTTTCCCTCGATATAACTTTAGTTTTTTCCAAAACGTCTGTTCTTATTTTTTATTAATGTGCTCCCATGTCTTTTTCCCCTGGTTTTAGAGGAACTGTTTGTGGGATAAACTCTTGACCATCTTTTCCGTAATCATATGCCCAACGGTGAACATGCGGAATGGCACCCGGCCAGTTTCCGTGACCTGCATTTACAGGAGCTGTCCACTCTAATGTATTTGCGCCATATGGATTCATTTTCTTCTGCTTTCTACCATTGAATATGCTATAGAAGAAGTTGATAACGAATACTATTTGTAATGCGAATACCACAATTGCTGCAATAGTTATGAATTGATTCATTGCTGCAAACTGATTGAACGATTCGAAGGCTGTAAAATTATAATATCTTCTAGGAACACCAGCCATTCCCATGTAGTGCATTGGCCAAAAAATAGCATAGGCACCAATCATTGTACCCCAAAAGTGAAGTCGTCCAAGTGTTTCATTCATAAATCGACCATACATTCTTGGGAACCAGTGGTAGATACCAGCAAACATCCCAAAGAAGGCTGCAACTCCCATCACAATGTGGAAGTGAGCAACTACGAAGTATGTATCGTGCAATGGAATATCAATAGCAGAGTTACCTAGGAAAATCCCTGTCAGTCCACCAGAAATAAACAATGAGACAAACCCAATGGCAAATAAATTGGCGGAGTTAAACCGAATATTTCCTCCATACAAAGTGGCAATCCAGTTAAACACTTTTACGGCAGATGGTACTGCGATAATCAGTGTAAATAGTACAAATATATTTGCTATGAATGGGTTGATCCCTGACATAAACATGTGATGCGCCCAAACGATAAATGCTAGTACAGCAATTGCCAGGATAGACATAACCATCGCTTTGTAGCCAAAAATTGGTTTTCTGGAATGTACAGAAAGTACTTCTGAAACGATACCGAAAGCAGGTAGTATAATAATATATACCTCAGGGTGTCCTAAGAACCAGAATAAATGCTGGTATAAAATCGGACTACCTCCTACGTTTTCAAGGGGTGCGTTATTGATAAATATTTCACTCAAATAGAAGGACGTTCCGAAACTTCTATCAAAAATCATCAAGAAAAAAGCAGATGCCAATACTGGGAAAGATAATAATCCAAGTATTGCCGTTACTAGAAATGCCCAGATTGGTAGAGGTAATCTCCACATGGTCATTCCTTTTGTTCTCATGTTGATCACTGTAGTAATGTAGTTCATTCCTCCTAGAAGGACAGATACTACAAACAAGACCAAACTCACTGTCCACAGGGTCATCCCTGCGCCAGATCCAGACATAGAAGATTGAACGGCACTCAGCGGAGGATAGGCAGTCCACCCACCAGCAAAGGGCCCAGTGCTAAGGAATAAAGAAGCAAACATAATTGTACCAGCCAAGAAAAAGAACCAGTAAGAAAACATGTTCAACATCGGAGAGGCCATATCTCGAGCACCAATATGCAATGGAATGAGTAGGTTACTAAAAGTACCACTCAATCCTGCCGTTAGTACAAAGAATACAAGGATGGTACCGTGCATTGTCACCAAAGCATAGTAAAAATCCTGATCTAATGACCCTATTCCAGCATCATCAACAACGATCCATTTACCTAGGATTGGTTTCAGCCAGGCGATACTTTCTTCAGGAAAACCAAGTTGCAATCTAAATACGATTGACATAGCAGCTCCAATAATTGCCCATATAATTCCTGTAATCAAGAATTGTTTGGCAATCGTTTTATGGTCCATGCTAAATACGTAGCGTGAAAAGAACCCGGACTGAAACTTATCACCGTGATGGTCATCATCATGGTGGTCGTCGTGACCGTGAGCTAATTCTTCTTGAGTGACGATATCAATATTTGCCATCTTCTAATTATTTTTAAACAGTCAAAAATATGACTAAAAATTCCTTTATTAATTAATGTTTGAAATGGACTGATCTTTAGCATTTTCTAGGGAAAGTTTATTTTCCGATTCTGCTTCAACCTCAGTTTTTCCAATTTTTACATCCTCTTCTTTGCCTTTTATGTTGGCTTCATAATAAGATGTTTGTTCTCCTAACCATTTTTCATATTCTTCTGGAGTAACGATGGTTACTTCTTTTCTCATACTAAAATGACCATTTCCGCACAATTCCGCACAAGCCAATTCGAAACCAAAAACTTCATAACGCTTCAGTTTGTTTTCTGGATCACTTGGATCTGCTGGTGTGTGCCACTCAGGATAAAGGGGATTCCCTTTGCTATCCAGTTCACCTAATTGTTCTCTATATTCAGCGGTAGTTATTGTTGGTGTAAAGACAAAATGCGTAGGCATTCCAGGTACTGCATCCATTTTCACCTTGTGATGTGGAAGATAGAAGTTGTGTAGTACGTCTCTAGAGGTAATTCTAACCCGTACTTGCATGCCTTTAGGAAGGACGATGTTTGAGGGTTGAAAATCGTCATGATTTTTAGGATCCTCCCAAACTTGGCCTAATGGGTTGCTGGAGCTAATTTTTTTGAAATAGGTTCCTCCCAATCGATTATCAGGACCCGGGTATCTTAGATTCCAACCAAATTGTTGTCCGTTTCCTTCGATTTCGATAAAGTCTTTTCCAGGAACAGCGTCTGCAGCAATATCGATCATTGTATTATTCCAAACATTCAAACCACCAACAACAAGGATCGCCATTACGATAGATGGGATCACCATCCAAATAATTTCCAATCGATTGTCATGAGGAATAAATTTTGCAACATGCCCAGGACGATTTCTATATTGGAAAGCATATACAAACAAAGCAATATGAGTGATTACAAATACAATCACTGTAATTACCATCGTAACATTAAAAATGTAATCGATATCCCATCCATGCTTTGAAGCAGAGGTCAATGGTCCATAGCCCAACATCGAGTTTTTATAATAGAAGAAAGAGCCAAATACTAAAACAAGAAATCCCACCATAAACAACAAACCAAAAACAGCATGGGTGGTATTCGCAGAATATTCTGATTCTTGTTCTCCTCTTATCGCTGACGATAACTCGTTTACCTTACCGATCTGAACCAGAACGACTCCGAGCAAGAAAACACTTAAAATGATAATTAAAGATCCCATTATTAATAAGGGTTTATTTTTTAAATAATTTTTTTCTAAAACAATTACGAAGCGTGATGGTGTAAACTTTCCTCTAGATAAGGATCGTTACTATCCATCAAGGGTGCTTTAGAAAGTGTTGTAAATGCTATAAACAAAAACAATCCTAAAAACCCTAGCATGGTGCCCAATTCTAAAAGACCAGGAAGATGCCATCCCAATTCCATCGCTGAACCATGCGCGGCATGTCCTGCTTCAGAAATAGTTACTGCGTGTCCTCCATGTGCATGCATCGATTCATAAATACCTGGTTTTACCATCATGAAAAAATCTAACCAGTGTCCAAAAAAGACAGCTGCTGCAATAAATGCGAGTGATCCGACCTTCCACTTTGTACTATTTCTCATTAGAACAAAAAATGGTAGTATAAAGTTGATCCCAAGGTTCAAGAAAAATAATGCTTTGAATTTTGTGAGACGAGTATTGAAGTAAATCGTTTCCTCACCAACATTTGCATACCAAATAAGCATAAATTGATCAAACCAAACGTACGTCCAAAAAATACTAAACGCAAAAACGTACTTACCTAAGTCGTGACGGTGTGACTGACCTGCTTCTGTTAAGTAGCCTTTCTCATTCAAATAGATCAACATTAAAGTAATCAAAGCCACTGCTGCTACCAACCAGCTAGCGGAAGTGTACCAAGCGAACATCGTACTATACCAATGTGCATCAATAGACATCACCGCTAACCAAATAAAGAATGCACTAGTAAAAGCACCCATCGGCATGAAAATCGCCATCAATACTTTCGTCTTTTTATAATTGGCTAGCCCTTCTTCACCAGTAGTGGACCCCGTAGAAAGTTTTCGCGCTCCTAAAGCAAAAGCAAACCAGAAAAGGATCAATAGCGTTGTAAACAGAATGTACATCCCTTGATTCAACAAAGGGGCTTTTCCTGCTATTATTCGATCATAATTTTCCGCCATTGGATTTGTAATTCCTGGCTCTGCCCAGTGATATAGGTGGTGCCAACCATTACTTGTACCAAACCAAATGATCAAGAAAAATAGTGCACCAACTGGCAAAAACATGGTAAACGACTCAATTAATCGTTTCATTACGGTGTGCCAACCAGAATATGCAAGCGTGTGTGCTGCCAACAGATACATGCTGATAAAGGAAATTCCTGTAAAGAACATCGTGTTGTGCAGAAAATTAGTCCAAAATCGAGCATGATGGTGTTCTGGAGCAGTCATAAAAGTTAACGCCAAACAAAGGACACCAATAATCATTAGTCCGATTGAAAATCCTTTTTGTTTTCCGGTAAAAGTGAATTGATTCATTTTATATTACTATTAAGATAGTGTTCTACTTAATTATTTTAAACTCAGTACGTCTGTTTCTCTTTTTAGCTTCTTTGGTGTTTCCAGTATCTCTAGGTCTTTCAGAGCCATATCCTACTGCAGTTAAGTTTGCAGCAGTAGCGCCTTTAGATACTAGATATTCCTTTACTGCATCCGCTCTTCTTTGAGATAACTTTTGATTAGCAGCTTTAATTCCCGCATCATCAGTATGACCGCTTAACTCTGCTTTTGTACTAGGATTCGCTTTTAAGAAGTCTACAATTTTATTCAATTCTGCTTTAGAAGCCGAAGTTAGTCTGGCTTTACCTAAAGCAAAAGTTACATTCTCTAGTGTAACAGCTTTTCCTGCTTGCGCTGCAGCAAGAAAATCGCCTCCTTTAGCAGCAAGTTTTTCAATAACAGGTTCTGTTGTTGTTTCTGTAACTGCAGTAGTTGCTGTTGGTACTGCTTCCACAAATGACGGTACATTAGACACAGATACAGTTGCATCTTCATCAACTAAGCCATAAGATCCACCTCCTGCTTTTGCTTGCATAGAACGGATGTAGTGAATAACATTCCAACGTTCTTCGTATGAAAGTTTATCAGAATAGCCTCCCATAACATTTTTACCATACATAATAGCGTGGTAATATTGTCCGTCTGTTGTGTTTACAAATTTGTCTTCTAATAGATTTGCTGGTTGAGCTGGGTATTTCCCATCATCTCTTACTAGGTATCCATCACCACCGCCGCCATCTCCGTGGCAAATACCACAGTAGATAACATATAGTTCTTTTCCTGACTTCAGACGAGCATCAGTTGCGGAAAATGGATTTTGAGTAATCTCCGCTGTTGCACGAAGGCGTTCATCATCCGTATCACCATAATAATAAGGTGCAGATCCATTCATAGGAATAGGGATGCGCTCATTCATCAATCTAGCCATTGCTGCTTGTCTGGCTTGCGGTGAATTTGCAAGTGCGACACTGGCATACCCTCTTGGTACTGTACCGCTAACAGGTTTTCTAGGCATAGAAAGTTCACGTCTTGTTTGACCATTAGGATTGTCGTCCCAAGTGTGCGCGAAATACTCGTTGATTACATTTGCCTCGTAAGCTACAGAGTGGCCCATATCTGGCATATATTCATGCCCGGTGCTGTCTCCCTCTGAAGTACTACATCCACTAAATGCTAGAATGGAAGCGACTAGGATAAACGCAATAAATAGGTGGTGTAAATTTTTCATTAAATGAATATCTATTATTAGATAATACTGATTTCTTAAATTGTTTTTAGATGAACTTCTGCTGCTGCTGTATCTTGAAAGAATCCTTTCAGATTTCCTACGGCTGCTTCATCTAGTCCGTTTGTATCGAAAGCCAAGCAGAACTTATCATCCGTAATACGGTCGTCTAAAATTGGATTTTCGACGCCAGGCCCAAGTCCGCAAATTGTATAAAACGTAACAACCATTCCAATAGAAGCAAACAAAACTGTCAACTCAAAAGTAATCGGAATGAACGCTGGTAGTGAGAAATAAGGCTTACCTCCAAAAATGATCGGCCAGTCTCTAGTAAAAACCCAACTCATCACTCCTAGTGCAGTCAAGGTACCTAGCGCACCAAAGACAAACCCTGCAATGTGAAGTCGAGACTCCGATAAGCCCATTACATCATCCAATCCGTGTACTGGAAATGGCGTGTACACATCCATAATGTCAAGGTGACTTTCTCTCGCTACAGTGATGGCTTTCATCAATTCTGTTTCGTCATTGTAGAGACCGAATAAAACTTCTTTTTCTGTACTCATTATATATAGAATTAAAGAACTTGCTTAATTATTTTTTAATGATGGTCGTTATCGTGGTGTGTTGCATTTGGTCCAGTATATTGGTCTCCTGCTGTTTTTAATATGTGCTTAATCTCAGCAATCGCAATAACTGGTGCTACTCGTGCGAAGATCAAGAACAAGGTAAAAAACAACCCAAATGTTCCAATGTAGATTCCCATTTCTACCCATGTTGGGGTATAGTAACTCCAACTTGAAGGCAGGTAGTCCCTGTGTAAGGAAATAACGATAATCACAAAACGCTCAAACCACATCCCTACATTGATAAAGATTGATAGGAAGAACGTAAAGGTGATATTCCTTCTTAGTTTCTTACTCCAGAAGAACTGTGGCGAGATTACATTACATGTCATCATCCCAAAATATGCCCACCAGTAGGGTCCAAGTGCCCGATTATAAAATGCAAACTGCTCATAAACATAACCAGAATACCAAGCAATAAACAGCTCCGTCAAATAAGCGACACCAACAATAGAACCAGTCAACAAAATAATTTTGTTCATTGACTCAATGTGGGCAATCGTAATATATTCTTGTAAGTTGAATATTTTTCTAGTAATAAGCATCAGTGTTAATACCATTGCAAAACCAGAGAATACCGCTCCAGCAACAAAGTATGGAGGGAAAATCGTGGTGTGCCATCCAGGAATAACTGAAGTGGCGAAATCGAAACTTACAATAGTATGTACAGAGAGTACAAGTGGTGTAGATAATCCTGCTAGTACGAGAGATAAAGACTCCCATCTTTGCCAGTGTTTAGCAGATCCAGTCCAACCGAAAGAAACGAAGGAGTAAATCTTTTTTCTAAGTCCTTTAGCACGATCCCTTACAGTAGCCAAATCAGGTACCAAACCTGTATACCAGAACAATAACGATACGGTAAAGTAGGTACTAATTGCAAATACATCCCATAACAGCGGGGAGTTAAAATTCACCCATAATGGTCCACGTGTATTTGGATATGGGAAGATGAAAATAGCTAACCAAACCCGCCCCATGTGAATAACCGGGAAGAGCCCCGCGCACATTACGGCAAAAATGGTCATCGCTTCTGCTGCTCGGTTTACCCCTGTTCTCCATTTCTGGCGGAACAATAGCAAAATCGCAGAAATAAGCGTTCCAGCATGTCCAATACCAATCCACCAAACGAAATTGGTGATATCCCAACCCCATCCAATGGTTCTGTTTAGATTCCATTCACCGATACCATTCCAGATAGTCAAGAAGATACATGCCAATCCAAATCCTAGTGTAGTGATGGAGAGAATAAATCCAAAAATCCATAATGGACCTGGTGCCCGTTCCGTTGGCGAGCATATATCCTCAGTTATTTGATGGTAGGACTTGTGCCCCTCCACTAACGGTTCGCGAATCGTTGCTATTACCGTATGTGCCATATTCTTTCGTTTATATTATTTCTCAATAAATAGTATTCCTTCAAAATCGATCTCTCGTGGGACTAGTGATTATGTCCGTCGTGATCTTTAGCGTGATCTGTTTTTGTATGCGTATCGTGCCCATGCCCGTCATGACTTTCTTTTGCATGCGTCTTGTCGTGTGCATCGTGGCCTGAAGTTTTGTGTGTTTCATGTCCGCCATGTGAATCATGTCCTTCACCGTGGCCTTTTGCATGTCCTTCTCCGTGTCCTTTACCGTGGCCGTGATCGTCGTGACGTTTTTTCTTTCTGTGGTATTTTGGTGCGCTACCCACTCCATCTGCTCTATTGATTACTTTCATTTTGTAACCGACAGAAGATCTAGTGTTTACCTCTTCCAAAACAAAGTAATTAAGATCGGATGACCATTCTTCGTTGATTTGGGCCTTCTTATCATTGGTATCTCCAAATACAATTGCTCCTGTTGGACAAGCAGACTGACAAGCAGTTTTCACATCTCCGTCTCTCAGTCTTCTACCTTCTGCTTTCGCTGAAAGTTTTCCTTCCTGGATACGTTGAACACAGAAGCTACATTTTTCGATTACCCCTCTTGTTCGAACTGTTACATCAGGATTTAATACCATTCTGGTAAGGTTGTCCTTCATGTATACATATTCCTCTTTGTCTTCTCCTCTATTCATATCTGCCTCATTGTATGGGAACAAATCTGCAGAGTTGTAATCGTACCAGTTGAATCTTCTAACTTTATAAGGACAGTTGTTTGCACAATATCTTGTTCCGATACATCTGTTGTAAGTCATCTGATTAAGACCTTCAGAACTGTGGTTGGTCGCAGCTACTGGACAAACGTTTTCACAAGGAGCGTTGTCACAGTGCTGACACATCATTGGTTGGTAAATAACGTTTGGAGAAGCTTCATCACCGTAGTAATAACGGTCGATTCTGATCCAACTCATTTCGTGGACTCTTCCTACCTCTCTTTTTCCTACAACAGGAACATTGTTTTCTGCCATACAAGCAACTGAACAAGCTCCGCAACCGATACAAGCGTTCAAATCTACAGACATTCCCCAGTGGTGGCCTTGGCTGTATTTTGTTGCGCTAAATTCTTCGTAAGGATATAGTGTTTCTTGATTTAGGTGTTCAGCGTGGTATCTTCTCTCTTTCAACCAATCAATGTTAGTTTCCAGATCATTGATGTTTGAATAATATACTACGGAACGCTCTGTGATAGAACCTTGATAACCATTTGGCACGACTACTCTTTCATCAACGTTGTATGGTCGGCCAGTTCCTTCATCAATTTTGATTTTTCCATCTTCCCCTCTTTTGTTCAATCCATAAGTATGGTGCATTTGCACACAAGCGAAGTTTTTGTCTTTTCCTACTTTACCAGTTACACTAGCATTGGTTGCAAATAGTTGTGTTGTTCCTCCTTTATTGGAAAGTGCTGGATACATGTTTGTTCCAACTCCTGTGCCTGTTGGGCCGGCCATTGTACGACCGTAACCAAGCGCAACTGAAACCGTTCCTGGCATCTGCCCGAACTGACGAACTACAGAAAGTTTATAGGTTTTTCCATTGACAGTTAAGTCAACCAAATCTCCATCTTCCAGATTATTCATTGCAGTGTAAGCACCGCCTTCTACATAAGTTACTGGAATAGTCAGGACGTTGTCCCATACTACACGAGTTACTGGATCAGGCATCTCCTGAAGCCAAGGGTTATTTGCGTATCTTCCGTCGCCAATAGCAACAGATTCTGTGAATGTCACTTCTAGTTGGCCATCTCCACCCGCAACAGGTTTAGTAATATTAGCTGCAGCTGTAGCAGTATCACCTGTGAAACCACCTGTGTAAGCTCTTCTATTTGGGGTATGGAAAACACCATCATGCAAGGCGTTGTCCCAGAAATTCTGGAATCTTGCAAATTGAGTTTGTTGTCCAAACATATTATCCTGCCAGAACACTTTTACATAGTCCATGTAAGCTTGGTCTGACTGTGTATTTAATTTTCCGCTTTCTCCCCAAACTAGCAATGACTCCCCTACCGCACGTGTATTAAACAATGGTGCGATGGTTGGTTGAATCAAGGAGTAGTGATCGACTTTAGGGTTTACATCTCCCCAAGACTCCAGGTTGTGGTGTGCAGGGGCAGCATATTTGCAACAAGCAGAAGTTTCATCCATTATCGAGTTGAACGTAACTGATAATTTTGCTGATTTTAATGCTGCTGCGAATTTTTCTCCGTTTGGAAGATCGTAGACTGGATTGGCATCTAGTATAAAAATAGCATCAACGCTTCCCAATTCTGAAATTAAGGCTTGCATCTCTTTGTCATTTCCCTGACGTTGATTGCTGTAATTTGCGATATCTATTGTGCTACCGTAATTGCCTAATTGATTATTGATGGCATTTACAAGTATTTGTTCGTTTACATCATTTGAACCACTTACTACGATGGATTGTCCTTTTGTAGCTTGTAGATCTTTGGCCACTTGTTTAATTGCTGTTTTAGCTTTTGCATTTAGTCCGCTTGGTACAGATACTCCGCCTCCAAGGGCATTCAATAACTCAGCAACTGCAGCACTTTGCTCAGAAGGTTTGACTAAGATACGTTGATCGGCATTAGAGCCAGTCATGGACATATTACTTTCAAACTGGTAGTGCTTAGAAAGTACAGGGTGCTTAGGGTCTTTTATCTTTCTATTTTGAACATATCCTGCTGCATATTCAGTTGGAGAAATCCATGTACCGAGGAAGTCGGCACCAAAACTAACGATCGTCATTGCCTGATCAAATCGATAAGTTGGGACTACTCTAGCTCCGAAAGATGCCTCATTCGCATCAAGCAATCCAGAAACAGAAATTGGATCGTACTGCACCAATTTAGTATTTGGATATTTTGCTTTGAACTCCTCGATTGCACCTAGCGTTGTAGGACTCATCAAGGTGTTAGAAACGATTCTAATTTTAGAGCCTGCATTTAAAGCACCTTTAACAGTAGCGTCAAATTTTGCCCAGTCTCCAGATTTTGCAACAGCACCGTCCGTGATTGCTCCCGGATCTTTGATTCTATTGTTGTCGTAGAGACTAAGAACGCTAGCCTGTGTTCTTGCACTGGTGCCACCTTTAGTCACTTGAGAAAGATGATTCCCTTCAATTTTGATAGGACGTCCTTCCCTTGTTTTTACCAAAACAGAGCAGTAGTCTCCTCCATTTACTATACTTGATGCATAGTAGTTGGCGACTCCTGGTACAATGGTATCTGGTTTTACCACATAAGGAATTGCTTTACGAACAGGGATTTCGCAACCCGCTGCAATAGTAGCAGCACCAAGACTAAATCCTAAATATTTTAGGAAGTCACGTCTTGTGGATTTTGCTTCTTTCAAACCTTCTTCATCAGCAAGACCTTCTACGATTGGTAATTCGAAAAATTCTTGTTGAGAAGATCTTAAGAACTCAGGGTCGTTATTTTTGTCTTCGACATTGACCCATACTTTTTTGTTATTTTCCATAATTCCGAGGGAGCTACGTGGATATTTTATTAGTATTCTCTAAAATTTCTTATCTATAATATTAGTAGTGACATTTTTGGCATTCGAGGCCTCCGATGTCTTCTACGGTAACTTTGTCTTTTTTGTCCTTGTGGTACTGTTCCCAGACCTGATAGTATTCATTATCATCAAAATCTACTTCGGTTTCTCTGTGACAGTTTACACACCAGCCCATTGATAAAGGAGCGTATTGTTCTACAACGTCCATTTCTTCTACTTTACCGTGGCAAGTTTGACAAGCGACTTTTCCTGCAGTAACGTGCTGAGAGTGGTTGAAGTAAACGTGGTCAGGTAAATTGTGAATTCTTATCCATTCTAGTCCTCCTTTCCCGTCTTCCTGTAAGTCAAGAGACTTGACGACTTCTCCCCACTGTTTATCTACTAACTTATCTAATTCTGCTGAAGCTTCTGTGAATCTGTCATCGTTTTCGATGGTAGACTCTTTCATCCAGTCGGTGAATAGTTTTCTCTTTTGTTCGAGGTTCATATTTTCGTAACCGTCGATGTATTTTCCTGCTTTAGGGTCGAAACCTGCAGAAACAAAAATCTTAGAAAGCTCATCATGGCCATCTGCAGATCCAAATTTGATTGCGGAGTGGCAGTTAACACAAGTATTGGCTGCAGGAATTACTGCATGTTTAGATCTTCTTGCACCGTCATGGCAGTACTGGCAATCAATCTTATTGACTCCTGCGTGAACTTTATGAGAAAAGTTGATTGGTTGTTCTGGTTGGTATCCTTGTTGTCGGCCGAATGCGATCGCATTATTTACGGTAGTGTAACCTCCAAGTACGATAAGGGCAAACATTACGAAAGTAACCACGCCTCTACTTGTAAGAATATCAACTAGTGTTTTTCTTTGAACATTGGTGGCTCCGTCTTTTACTTGAGCCATGTAATTTAGGTTGGAAACGATTCTTGTCAGAATGATTGCTAGTGCACCCAGCACACCAAACAATAACCAATACAACCATTTGCTAACTCCACTTCCTTGTCCGGCTGCTGCAGTGGATACTTCAGTAGCGGTAGTACAAGGAGGATTCAGACAACCATTCACATAGATTGCATCTACGTAAGCGAAAATGTCATCAATTTCTTGATCTTTAAGATTGGGGAACAAGTTCATTGCAGTTGGTGCCCATTCAGACCAAAGTGTTTTTGCTCTGGGGTGTCCGCTTTCGATCATTTTCGGAGCATTTCTCACCCAACTATACAAATCCTCTTTTGGATATTCTGCCCATCTTTCGAGGGTACCTCCAAGAGCCGGTCCAGTAAGCTTGGACTTCATGTTTTTAGCGTGGCAGCTCGCGCAGTTTGATTTAAACAGCGTTTTTCCGTTTGCAGCATCACCTTCCGCATAAACCGTAAAGGAAAGAGAAAAAAGAAAGGCCAAAGATAGGAGCCTAGAGATCAGGCGATTATAATTCATTTGAAAAGACTTTATTTATGTCTCAAAAATATTTCTTAAAAATCAGGTCAAAAATACAATTTGGAATCATGTTTACCAATAATAAATAGGTCTCAAAAAGTATTTAGATCGGTTCTAAATAAACACCTACCCTTAACAATTCCTTAACAGCGACTAATTATCTCATTCAATTTTGCGCTAACCGCCAAACATTAAACTAGATATGCGCTGGTATTCAAATTATAATTGCGACTTTTTTCTTTACAATAGAATGACAATTTTATTTTTTTAAAAAAATTTTAAGAAATTACTTTTTTTTTATTCCTTGAAAACATGGATTTTTTTGGAAGTATTCCCTAATAAAAAAATGCTTTGGCATAAGATTCGATAATAGTATAATATGATTACATTACGTAAATTTCGTATCAATGAATAAGAACCACCTAATATATAACTGCACGATTTTTCTTTTTACGGCAATTCTTCTACTTAGTTCCTGCGCTTCTAGTGAAAAATTGGTGGCATCTGGAGACTATGATCAGGCAATTGATGTATCGTTGAGAAAACTAAAGAAAAAAAAGAAGAAAGATAAAGATGTAATTGTTTTGGAGCGAGCATTTCAAAAAGCAACTAAGCGAGATATGGATCAGATTGTGTTTCTAAAAAAGGAAGGACAACCAGAAAATTGGGAAGAGATCAATCGCCTAAGCAAAAAGATAGCCCACCGCCAAGAAAAAATGAAACCGCTCCTACCTTTATATATAGAGAGCGAAGGAAATCGGATGGCCGCTTTCAAATTTGTCAATGTGGAGGAGTTAATTTTGGAATCTAAGGAGAAGGCAGCTGCATTTTTGTATGCTTCTGGTTTGCAATCACTGGAAAAAGGGAGGAATGGCGATAAGTTTGCAGCCAGAAATGCCTATGAACAGTTTTACAAAATTGAGAATTATTTTTACCAATACAAGGATTATGTTGCCTTGAAAGAGGAAGCAAGAGCAATCGGGATCAATAAGGTATTGTTTCGATTGGAGAATAATTCTTTTTCCATTTTACCATTGAATTTTGAGTATGAGTTGGCTAGGATGGATTTTGATGATCTGGCAGACGAATGGATTGATGTCTATATGGATGAAGATGATGCTTCTGACTTTGATTATGAAATATTGCTCAACTTACGGGATGTAGAGGCGAGTCCGCAAGTGCAAGACTCAAGAAACTATCAGGAAAGAAATAGAGAACAGGATGGATTTACTGATTTGAGAGATGGGAATGGCAATTATGTGTTAGACAGTCTTGGTGGCAGGGTGCAGGTGCCTAACTATGTGGATTATCTAGCAAACGTCCGGGAGACCCGCCAACTAAAGGAAGTTCTGGTAGGTGGTCAACTTGAGTTTTATGATTTGAGAGAAGGTGGAAAACTGATTTATTATACGCCTGTAACTGCCAGAGCAGTGTTTGAAAATTTGTTTGCTACTTTCGATGGGGATCGGGAAGCGTTGAGCAGTGATTCTATTCGCAAACTAAACAATCGGCCGGAGCCTTTTCCTACAGATAGAGATATGTTGCTGCTTGCCGCAGAGTCCCTACAACCCATTCTTGAGGATAAAATTTGGGATAATAGACGATATTTGACTCCTTAGTTGAGGGAAAATGCTTAAATGATTTATTATTACCCAATTCATGCAATAGAAAATTCATTTTATGCTGAAACCTCTGCAAAACTGCGCACGTCCGTCAATTTTGATTCTCCCCGTAATCTTACTACGTCTGCGAGTCAAAATCACCGTAGAGCGCAAATTTTTATTGAGTTTT
>CALLWB010000092.1 GCA_938016265.1 uncultured Saprospiraceae bacterium | reverse complement strand
AAAACTCAATAAAAATTTGCGCTCTACGGTGATTTTGACTCGCAGACGTAGTAAGATTACGGGGAGAATCAAAATTGACGGACGTGCGCAGTTTTGCAGAGGTTTCAGCATAAAATGAATTTTCTATTGCATGAATTGGGTTCAATATAATTGAATAACCTAAAAATATGCCAGACTTGACACAAAGTAGTGTATTTAGTTCAAAATTGTCAATTGACTTTGTCGTGGAACAGAAGTTATATAGGACAACTTCCTATAGAAAATGAAGATAAAGATGAGTTATTGTTAAGGTAATAGGGAAAGAAAGACATCGTAGTCGGATTCTTCTAAATTCGCACCAGGGCAGTTTAGGTTGTTGATGTTGGTTTGAATATTAGTTACCCTAAAATCATTATTCGGTCTGGTTGTCAACCAGCCAATAGAAGGAGCATCAGCTACATTTCGTTCTAGAAAAGTGATGAATGCGGAAGGATCGTAGTCGGTATCACAGACCAATTGAGAGCCATGAATATCTGCTTTATCAACGGCTTCGTTGCTAAATGGATTTGTCAACAACAGTCTGGAAATTTCGTGAGCGGTTTGCGGATTATTGCCTAAGGCAACATCTAATAACAAGGAAGAGCTGTATTCTGCTTTTAGCATTTCAATGACTAAGTCCTTGTCAGCGTAACTGACTTCGTGTGCAAGGATGCTCACAAATTCAGCACCATTGGCTACATTGTTTTTTAGTAAACCAGTTGTAATATAAATGATTCCACCAGGTAAGGTAATTGCTGTTGCTTTAGTATCATCCTGGATTAAATTTAATTCCCATTCAAAATTCTCCTTGTGTACTACATTAGCGGAGCGGAGAGCGGAATTTAGTCTTCCTGTGATATATTGTTTAGCGCCGGGTAGGGCATTTATATCTACTAGTGGGAAATCCCAAGTATTAGAGGTAATGACTTCCTTTACCTTTTCTCCTAGGCTAATCTGATCTTCAATGGCAAACGTGCTTTGATCAGGCACCTCTTGTTTTGAACAAGAAGATAGGAATAGAATAAAGACAAAGAAAAGTATTGGAAAAATTTTGTTATTAATCAGATACATCAGGTTTGGGAATTTGAACTAGTTGGACAGTATTTTGTAATCTTATATTCGCAAGTAGAAGTTGACAAAAAGTGTGCCATCTAGTACTTTTTATTAGGTTTTAACAGATGTGCATTTAGCGTATCTGTTTGGCAATATAAATAAAAACAAAAATTGTCTGACTAAAAAACAATACCCTTCTTTTGTGACAAAAGGAAAAGGATAAAATTGCTGCTTCTTACTTACTCAATAGTGACAACAATCTAGTCGGTTCTTTATGAGTAAATAGTAATCACCACATTACGTCGTCCGCCATAGTTTCTAAACTCACAAAGATAAACTCCTTGCCAGGTCCCCAGATTTAAACGGTGGTTGGTGATTGGAATGGTCACGTCTGAACCAACAAGGCTTGATTTGACATGAGCAGGCATATCGTCAGGGCCTTCTATGGTGTGCTTGTAGGCAGGATCATTTTCTGGTACTAGCTTGTTGAAGATCGTCTCATAGTCGACTCTCACGGTAGGATCTGCATTTTCATTGATGGTAAGGCCTGCCGATGTATGTTTTATGAAAATATTTACTAGACCAGATACTGGAAGGTCTGGTATCGCCTGCACAATTTGGTCAGTGATCAGATGGAAGCCTCTAGGAAAGGCTGGTAGGGCAATGGTGTATTGTTTTATCATAATTTACTAGGAATGTTCTACTACTTTCTTTAGAGAATTCAAGGTGTCCGTCCAACCTTTTAAACAACCTTCAAAATATTCATCCGCCGCTGCCAAGTCAGGAATACCAGTTTGCAGAACGGTCAGGTTGGAAGTCGTCCCATTTCCCGTAAGGGTAAAAAGAATTTCAAACTTCGCCTCAAACGGCAAGGGGCCAGCACTGGAAAAATAATCAAAATCAGCCAACAATAGTCGCTTGTTGGGGCTATATTCCTTGATGGTACCAGCAGTGATAAAATCAGGTTGGTCTTCTTTTTCACCCCAAGCGATTACATAAATACCATTTTTTTTTGGGAGGATAATGGCCCGATCTGCTTGCCACCAGCTTCGAATTTTACTTGGTGTTATCAATGCTTGAAATACCTGGTCTTCAGAAGAATTTATCAGGATCTCCTTTGAAATTTGACGAGCCATTTTTTGATCTGGTTTATTCCTATAATATAAGCTAGTTCTATTTTGTTAAATTTACAGCGATTTTGTCGTAAGCCTATAAAAAAATACCTTTTTATGAACATCAAATTTTGTGGAGCAGCTAGAGAAGTAACTGGAAGTTGTCATTTGATTACCCTTAAAAGTGGGTATAAGATTTTGCTTGATTGTGGCCTGTACCAAGGAAGGAAAAAAGAAATGGAATCCTTTAATGAAAACTGGGCTTTTGATCCAAAGGAAATTGACTGTGTGGTGCTGTCTCATGCGCACATAGATCATGCGGGGAGGCTGCCGAAGCTAGTGAAGGATGGATTTGCAGGAAGAATCATTTGTACCCACGCGACTAGAAGTTTGTGCGGTTTGATGCTTCTGGACAGTGCTCGAATTCAAGAACGGGAGGCCCATTACCATAATAAAAAAAATCCCGATAATCGAAAAGAGCCACTTTACAAAACCCATGATGTTCAACAAACAATGACACAGTTTGTCGGAGCAGGTTATAATCAATGGATGCGCCTGAAAAAAGGGGTCAGAATAAAGTTTAGAGACGCTGGCCACATCCTTGGCAGTGCCAATGTAACGCTATCTGTCCGTGAAAAGGGGCTTCCGAAAATCCGCATTGGGTTTACTGGAGATATCGGACGTCCGAATCGACCAATTTTGAGAGATCCGATCCAAATGCCGCAAGTTGATTATATGATTTGCGAATCTACCTATGGAGACAAGGAGCATGAAGGCGCTCCAAATGAAAGTAAGCGGTTTTTGGAAATCATAAAGAGAACCTGTATTGAGAACAAAGGGAAATTATTGATTCCTGCCTTTAGTGTAGGAAGAACGCAGGAGATTGTCTACATGCTGGATCAGATGGAATCTGCTGGCTATTTGCCTAGAATTCCTGTTTATGTGGATAGTCCGCTCGCCATAAATACGACCAAAGTATTCGGTGCGCACCCAGAATGTTATGACGAAGACCTAAGTGAATACCTGCTTATCGATGACAATCCGTTTGGCTTTAACAACCTAAATTATGTACATAAGCGGGAGAAATCAAAGGAACTGAATGCCTCGAAAGAACCATGTATCATTATTGCTTCTTCAGGAATGATCAATGCTGGAAGGATAAAACATCATGTATATCATGGCATTGAGGATGCCAATAACACGGTACTCATCGTTGGTTATTGTTCGCCAAGAACTCCAGGTGGCGCGCTGAGACGTGGAGACAAAAAACTGAGAATGTTTGGAGAGGAACTGGATGTCAATGCGAGTGTAGAACTGATGGATTCTTTCAGTGCGCATGCCGATCGAAAGGAAATGGCTGATTTTCTAGCCAACCAACGCTCCTTGAAAAGTCTGTTTTTAGTCCATGGAGATCTTGATAGACAGACAGCGTTTAAAAGCTATCTGGGTACGAAGGGGTTGGACAAAGTTGAAATCCCTCAACTGTACCAAGAGTTTAAAATCGGCTAAGTTTTTGCGAGTTTACTTTTACAAAGACCCAAATTAAACGAATTCCCAAGATGAAAAAGCTGCTGACTGCTGTATTAACTTTTCTATGCCTTCTACTATTTGCCGTTTCTTGTCGAAAGGTTACTTCTATTGAAGGAGTAAGTTTTCAGGATTGGAAACCAGATGTAGCACTGCCCCTTGTCAATGCTAAGGTAACTATCGGTGACCTGCTTGATAATTTTGGTGGGAATACTTACCTAGAAGAAGACAACCTTCAGCGGTTGACGTTTGTCTACGAAGGGAGTGGATTTGGAATTGCTAGTGAAGAAATTACTCAATTAATTCCCAATTTTAGTTTTCCAATGGTAGATACCTTTTTTGGATTACCCTACAATTTGCCAAACAATACCTACGTCAATTTTGTTTCAATAAAACGAGGGTACATCTCTACATTGACAAAAAACTACCACGCAGAACCGCTAGAGTTTATCTTGACTATTCCAGAAATTACCTTGAATAATCAGCCCTTTGAAAAAAGTATTATTTTGAACCCTGGAGTTATTCCAACGATTAGTACCCATGATGTCAAAGGGTATACCCTCAGCCCCACAGAGGATTCGCTCAATTTTTATTATAGTGCACGACTGATTGCATCCGACTCTTTTGTCACGCTGTATGATTTTGATCCGCTTGTGGCGCTTGATTCCATGCAATATGATTATGCAGAAGGGTTTTTAGGAACAGGGTCTATCCCGTTGCCAAGAGATACTGTACCGATTGACTTTTTTGACTATTTTTCAGGTGGGGAAGTCTTTTTTGAAGAACCTTCCATCACCATCACGATCAACAATAGTTTTGGTTTCCCATTTCGGGCGAGATTTAATGTATTGCAAGCAGAGAAGGAAGATGGGACGATTTTGCCTATTGGGAATACTGCCTTAAATAGTGCTTTCAATATAGATTATCCCTCTTTCAGTGAAGTCGGTCAAACCAAGCAGACGTCTTTTGTTGTTGATCAAACCAACTCCGATATCTCCAATATCATAGGCCAGCCAATCAAATTTTTCGATTATGAGATTGAGCCATTGGCCAATCCTGACAACGACACCACTGCCGTTGGTTTTCTGACTGACAGTAGTTCGGTGTACCTGGATTTTCTAGTAGAATTGCCGTTGTACGGTCGCGCTACCAACTTTACCGTGCAGGATACCTTTGCCCTTAAATTTTCTGAATATGAGGAACTTCGGCATGCAAGCCTTCGTGTTACTACAGAAAATGGATTTCCAGTAGATGTCTTTATGCAGCTTTATTTCCTCAATGCCAACAATGTGGCTATTGATTCTATAACCAATGATTTTTCTGGGAATAACGTCCTTGCTGCTGCTCCAGTAGATGCAGATGGCCGTTCGATAGAAATCAACAAAAAAACTACAGATTTTGAGATTCCTGAAGATCGATTTACGAGACTGAAGGCGGAGGCGGAATACTTGATGTTGAAAACTGCTTTTACTACGCTGGATGGCGGTCAGGAGTCAGTTCGTTTTTATTCTGATTATGAATTGAGCGTGAAGTTGGGGATATTGGCAGGTTTGAATCCGCAGTAGGGAGAGCCAAGATAAAATGCACGGAAATTAAATCTCCGTTTGCTGTTTATTTCAACCCTTCAGGTTCTTTTACGATTGTCGGTTTGGGAGTTATTAATGGTTCATCTCTTCTGGATATGAGACCGGTGTTTTAGTCTTTCTACCCCCTACCATATCTTTTTTGCGTGAGCAAAATAAATCCCTCTACCCGATTACCCAATAATCCACTAGGACTCCACTTTCCCCATTCTAGCAAGGCGCATGGATTTTGTACGAGCTTTACTAGAAAAGATACCCAGTATATATACTCTCAAAATGTACCACCAAAAACTTTGTTCTTTTAGAGAATCGTCGATTAGGTGATCTACTTTGGCGTGGGCTTCTGGTAAGAGGCTCCAGTGCATATTGGCATTTAGGTGATGTACCGTGTGTAGTCCGTTGTTGAACAGCATAAAGTTTAGACCGCCCATGATGTTTCTAGAGTGGTTGTAGGCAGATTCTTCGTCGGCATGAACGTGCTGGACGTAGTTGAAAATCAGCACACTAAAAACGGATACTTGCTGTGGAATGATAATATAGAGTAATGTTTTATACCAATCCAGGAATAAGAAAGTAGCAACCCAGATGACCAATGCAGTTATTTGTAACATACAAAGCCAGAATGTTTTACGGTTTTTCTTGTATCTGTCTTTCAGGTAAACTCCTAGAGCACTTTGCTGGAAATAACCAGAAATTGTTGGATACGACAAGAGGGTGAAAATATTATTCTTCTCTGAATATCGGTATGTTTTGGTATAATCTGGTTGTTTATTGACAAACTTATGGTGGTTCTGATTGTGGGTTGGTGTCCAGGCAAATATTGGAAAACCATAAAAAATAGTAATCCAAAGATCAGTAACTACATTCATGAAATTAGATTTCCACATTGGCAAATGGTTGTGGTTATGAGCCATAACTGACACAGAAACAGCCATAAACAAATACCAAATGTAAACTAGTGCATTGCCTGCACCGAATTGCCATAAGTAGATAAACATGGCTGTGGTGACAAACATGTAGAAGAGGGATTTTAAATCTGCAGTATATTTTAACATGAAGTAAGCTTTTGGATTAAGTGTAAAGGTAACATTTTGTATTAACTTTCGTTGCATAGTAAATACTTAAAACGTAGTACCGCTTAGTTAGGATAACGTAACCATCTTATAATTGTTTTGTTGTGCTTATTGAAAACTTAATAACATCAAATATATAATATGGTTTATAAATACATAATTTTGTACCTTTGCACACTTGGGTGACAAAATTATAGGATATCCGTCAAACAAGAGTATTTCAATTTTTTATAATAAAACTTAATTTGAACAATGGGATTATTTTCATTTTTGAAAAATGCTGGTGCTAAACTTACTGGCCGTAAAACAGATGCTGAAAAAGCTGCAGATGCCGCAGCAAGCGATGCAATCTTAAACCAACAGAAAGCTGATTTGATGAAGTCAATGATCGAAAATCTAGGACTTGCTATTGATTATCTTGATGTAAAGGTGGATAGAGATCGTGTTTTGGTTTCTGGTACTACAAAATCACACCCTGCAAGAGAAAAAGTAATTCTTGCTTTGGGTAATATTGATGGAATCGCTGAAGTAGAAGATAACATCGAAGTCATTGCTCCTGATGAAGAAGACATTGCTACTGTAGCAGCTACCTTTTACACAGTAGTGAAAGGCGACACACTAGGGAAAATTGCAAAAGCACACTATGGCAATGCAATGAAATATCCAGTTATTTTTGAAGCAAACAAGCCAATGTTGGAAAACCCTGATCGTATTTATCCTGGTCAGGTGTTGCGTATTCCACCACTGGATGCATAAACAAAATACTGTTCTTAAGAATAAAAGGGTTGCCATTCAGTTGGTAACCCTTTTTTTGTAGATCAGTTATTCAACGCCCAATTGTAATCCTGATAAGATACATTCGCATTCTCCTTTACAGGAACAGTTGCATATTTATTGATAAATCCAATCACGTTGTTTCCAAAGTCAGCGGCATACCACTCAAAAATTTTGGAGATTTGAATTTTCTTTGGATTGGAAATGTCATTAAAACTAGGGTCATTGATGAAGTTTTTGGTGCTTCGCTCAAAATTAGCTTCCAAATTGTCTGCGGTCCAGGCTTTGTTTAGGATCGGCGGACAAGACTTCGCTGCGCAGTTTACCGCAAAATGAACGCGCGGTTCATTAAATTTTTTGATCAGTAGATCCTTTTCAATTTGGTTTAAAGAATAAGTAGATATTCCTATTTTGATCCAATTCTTTTTCCATGGATCGCCGCCTTCCAATTTGGTGATACTCGTTGTCGGATAGTTGTCAACGATCAGTTTTACAGTGAAAGCATTATAGGCATTTATCCAGAAAGCCATAGTTTTATTTCTGCTCCAGTTACTTTGTGGTGGATTGTTTTGCAGTACTGCAATGTATTGATTCAGCAAGACTTTGTTTTGCTTGATTCCGGCATAATCAACTTTCCCTCTGCTAGAAATGTATTTTCCTGCTAGTTGATCCCATTTGGCATGGCTAAGTGTTGGTTTTTTAGGTGCTGGTGGTGGAGATGTATTCACTACCGGATCCGGCTCAGGAGGCAATATGACTGGCATATTGATAGACGGTTGCGTTGTTGGAGAGGTCGTCAGCGTTGCCTTTGGCGGAGAACTGTTGGTTGCGGTCGGTGGTGTTGTAGACGATGGTGGGGGAGTCGCGACTGGTTTTTGTGGTTTTGAAAGAGGTGCGCTGGTAGTTGATTTTGGTTTTTGGGGTGCTGGTTTTTGTGAAGCGGGTTTGGTCTGAGGCGTTTTATCCGAAGTGGTTGTCGGTTTAGCTCCTTTAGACGGAATTGTTTTTTTCTCGAGCGGTTTCATTTTTTTTTGCTCGGTTTCTAGGGAAACGGAAGTTGGTACTTGCTTGGCAGGCGGTTCGATTTTGTCAATCACTTCTATCGCTTGACTCGTTGAGGTATCTGTGGTCTTTGTATTGTTGCAGGACAATATCCCAAGGCAGAATACTACTATACACCATCTTGCAATTACTGTTGTTTTTTGAATATTTCTCATGGTTCCTAATTTATTATTGGAGTATTATATGCAAATAACGCCTTTTTTCTCAAATTGTTAATTTCATAATGTTAAAAGATGTTAAATAGTAATTTTAAGGACAAAAAAATGTTCTGGACTGGTAGAATGTAAAAGATATCAGACGAATACAGCCCCTTGGCTTATCAACCATTAACTAAAACCAATAATCAAAGTACAAGAGACTCCAAACTGCCAACTGACATAAATACTCAACGGCAAAACAAAATAGAAGTCGTATTTTGTCCTGAATTGGGTATTATATTTAACGAATTCACAAAAAAATAAAAAATAAAATTCGAAAATTGCAACCCTTCGAAAACTCCCTTGTCCTTACTACCAAACACACACCTTAACATTGCAATATACAGACACACATAGGAACATTGTAGAAGCTTGTAT
>CALLWB010000091.1 GCA_938016265.1 uncultured Saprospiraceae bacterium | reverse complement strand
TTGATATTTGTTCCCAAATGTAGAAATTAACTGCGATTTATTAGATTTCTCTGATTTGGTGCAGTTACATTTAATGGTATAGCAATTCTTATTCCCGAAATCAATATAAGGGAAAATGTACATACTTTATTAATAGTTATTAAGTTATTGAGTGTATTCAGTTATTAAGTAACATTACCACGGGAGACGATTTAACATGTCTTCTTTTTCTTAATAACTAAATTGTCCTATGAACCTAATAACCACTTTATCTCTACTTATTTAGATGCGGGTTCTTTCCATTTTGGTGTGTATCATTTCTTGAGGTTTGTCGTAGAAGGAACTTATATGCGGTTTGATTGTGCATTGAGGTAGTTTTGCCTTTGATATTTGTACATTTGAAGCCATCACTTATCAAACGCTATTACCTTATGACTGCCCTTTTTCCAATACCTATTTTACTGACTATCGTGGTTTTACTTTTTTTGTTATCGGGATGCGCGGTGCATAACAAATCATTGCAAGAGGAAGGTTGGTCCTACCAGAAACACCGCGCAGATCAATCAAATTTTTCATCTTCAGATGGCAAATTGAGTTACCTTGACAAGGGGGAAGGTTCAGTGGTGCTGTTGTTGCATGGAGTCCCTACTTCTTCCTGGTTGTATCGGAAAATGGTGGATGACTTGGTCGCAGGTGGTCATCGTGTTATTGCGCCGGATATGCTGGGATTTGGAAATAGCGATAGTCCTAAGGGATATGACGTGTATTCTGCACCAGCACATGCAAAACGCCTCCTCGAACTCATGGACCATCTTCAAATACCAAATTGGGCGCATGTCCTACACGATGCTGGTGGTTTTTGGACGTGGGAACTGTTGAAAATCGCACCAGAACGAGTTAGCCATCTCGTGATTCTTAATACGCTAATTTATGAAGAAGGATTCCATCCGCCAGTCCGCATGAAGCCCGGATTTATTGCCAAAACTAGTATGTGGATGTATAGAAATGGAGTGACCACCAATTTTTTGCTGAAGCAATTATTCAAAGTAGGGTTGTCAGAAAACAATATGACAAAAGGAGGCGTAGAAGGCTACAAAAAACCGCTAAGAGAAGGAAAAACAAGGGGAATGTATTACTTTTTTACTCAAACAAAAAGCCCGTTTCCTGACTATCGTGATCTGTTGCAAAATCTTAGTGTTCCGGCCATTGTTGTTTGGGGAGCTGAGGATAGTATGTTGCAATGGGAACCTCAGCAAAACGAGGTAACTACCGATCTGAAAATCAAGCAGGAGGATGTTCATCTACTGGATGTCAGTCATTTTATACAGGAAGAAAATCCGAAGGAGGTCAGTCGGCAGATCTTGGAGTTTTTGCGTCGCTAGGATTGGAGCGGATAGATCGTTGAATTTTGCTGATGGGTGATTTTGGAGGGGGGAATTTGTATCTTGATGGTAATAATTTTGTTTATCTGTAACAAATGGGCGTCCTCAATCGTCTTACCACTGCATGACACCAAAAGACTATAATACCTGTGTGGAGTTATATAGCGATCGGCTATTTCGGTTTATTCTCAAAAACATGAAGAATGAAGCGGATGCGCGTGATGTGGTGCAAAATGCCTTTGAAATTTTGTGGAAAAAAAGGGAGGGAATTACACCTGAAAAAGCACGGTCCTTTCTTTTTACGGTTGGCCATAATAATATGATCGACATTCTCCGTAAGGTAAAAAGAATGGACTACGTAGAACGAATACCTGAGAAATCAGGTCCTTCAGGAATGGACAATTTCGCATTAAAAGAATTATTAAACAACAGTATTAATCAACTAAATGACCTTCATCGCTCCTTGGTTTTACTGCGGGATTATGAAGGGTATTCGTACAAAGAGATTGCGAAAATCACCCAACTCACAGAGTCACAGGTAAAGGTTTATATTTTTAGAGCTCGAAAGAAATTGCAGGAAATTTTGGTTAGTGTAGACCGGGCGCTTTAAACGATTTTGAATAATTTTATTATGAATATAAATACAGCTAATTACGAAGAATATGCACTGGACTATCTGGAGGGCAGCTTGTCTGCTTCTGACAATTTGGCCATGAAGCAATTTCTAAAAAAGCATCCTGCCATTTTGATGGAACTCGAAGGATTGCAATCGCTTGTGTTGGAACCTGACCCTAGCATCGTTTTCAAAGACAAAGCTTCCCTTAAGCGCAAAGAATCAACTAAAGTGATTCCGTTTTTGGGTTTTCAGAAAAAATGGCTGATTCTGGCAGCAGCTATGTTGATTGGTGTCGTCTGTTTGATGAAAGTCCTCCTGCCAACTACTATTAGTCAGCCAGCTTCCTACCCAAACATAGTAAACGAGGAGGCAACGGAACAACCCGCAACTCCTAAAAATGAACTACCAGAAAATCAAACGCCTCCTGCACACAAGGCAACACCAAAGCTTCAGACACCAATACAACCAATAGTAGCCACTACCAAAAATCAAGACCTACAAAAACAAGTAGTTTTGAACACTCAAAAAAAGCAAATCTCCATTCCCAATACCTTCAAAAAACAAAAAGAAAGTTTGGTGAAAAACACCTCAATTACCTATCAAACACCAGTGAACAATAAAGCAACCCCCACCCTTCCTAAACAAACACCAATAAAACAAACTGCCCAACCGAAAGTAGCGCAAAAAATTCCTGTTCCCAAAGAAGCAATAGCAATTGTCCCTCAACATCCAACTAAACCAACTAGTACACAAGAAAATACAGCCCCCGAAACAGCAATTGCCATTGAAGAAAAAAAGGAGTCTCCTCTACCTCCCCAAATCAATGAAAATGCCAACAATCAGGAACCGATTGCCATGGCTAGCAGCCCATCTACGTCTAAAAAAAGACAGATAAAAGTATCCCTATTTCCAAAAATCAGAAAAGGGATTTCTAAGGAAAAAATAAAAATGGCCTTCTTCCCGGAAGCAGTAACCGCAAAATAAAATGATGAATGTCGTACCTATTCGAAAAATTTGATAAATTGAGCCAAGAAAACTAGTATGAAGAAAATTGCAATCATCTTTCTATTTATCACCTATTGCTTGACAAGCTTCGGACAGGTCAAGACCGATTCTGTAGAAGTAAGAATATTTAAGAAACGGAGGGCGAATCTAAGTGTTGATACAACAACTAATATAAAAACAAGGTGGGGTTTGTTTGGTGTCGGAAATACTTTTTACGCTGGGAAAAATGGGTTTAAGCTAGCCAATAATGGCACTCCAGGTACAGGAGACGATGCATTTGCCATCAAAGTCGCACAGTCCTTCAACATCAATATCCATTTGTATCGACAACGCATCAATCTACATAAGCACAAATTGAATCTTGTGCACGGATTGGCTTATGATTTTCATAAGTACCACTTCAAATATGGAACGAAGTTGTGGCCGGGAGAGCCAAATGTCACTTACACTCAGGATACGGTTACTAATTTTCGGGTAAATAGCCTGAAGACATCTTTTGTCATGTTGCCCGTGCTGCTTAATTTTGAATCGAACCCAGGCAACACAAGACGATCCTTTCGATTTAGTGCAGGTGGGTATGCAAGTATCTTATTGTACGCCAAAACCAAGCGAAACAGTAAGGAAACAGATCGAGTTAGAATCGTCGATAACTTCAATTTAAATCAGTTTAGATATGGTTTGCGTGGGGAAGTTGGGTACAGCAACTTAAATCTGTATTTCTCCTGGTCCTTAAATACATTGTTTGAAAAGGGAGAATCTCCTGAATTGCACCCTCTTTCTATAGGTATCGTTCTTATTCCTTTCTAATGCGATTTATGCATTGGGCCTAATATTATCTATCCAAGTATAATAATAAAAGGTTATTCACTAACTTTAATCTATTGAGAATTGTATAAAGTGAATATTCCTTATGAATCGAATCCTACTATTGTTTCCCTTGTTCCTTCTTGGTTATGTTGCAGATGCACAAGTATTTAATGCCATTTTGCCTCATGATGGAGAAACCAGAGAGTTCATTTATTATCAACCCACAGGTTATGATGGATCGACTCCTTACCCGGTAGTTATTGCTTTGCATGGGCTGAATAATCCGCCAGTAGATTTTATGCCCCGGACGGATTTCAATGTGGTGGCGGATACCGCACAATTTATTCCCGTTTACCCAGCTGCGCTAAGCAGTATCATTGGGACTAGCTGGAATTCGGGGACGGACCCCACGCAGTCTGCTGATGATGTAGGGTTTATCTCTGCATTGATTGCAAAAATGGATAACTTGCTCAATGTTGATCTGGATCGAATTTATATTGTTGGATTTTCTCAAGGAGGATTTTTGACAAATCGCCTGGCTTGTGAGATTCCTGAGCAAATCGCAGCGATTGCTTCTGTTGCTGGTACCATGCATACTTCCGTTCGCAATAATTGCAGTCCAAGCAAACCGATGCCTGCACTACACTGCCACGGCACTTCCGACAATAATGTCAACATAAACGGAAATTTTATTCTAGGTCTAATTTCTGCTCAGGATCTCGTAGATTTTTGGGTAGATCATAACAACTGTAGTGGTGCTCCTGTGGTTTCTACCTTGCCTGACACTTACCCTGATGGATTGACGGTAGATCGCACCTACTACCCTACTTGCGACCAGCAAACGGAGGTTGATTTTTATAAAGTAAACGGCCTGGATCACGAGTGGACTACTACGGACAATGATATCTTTTATTCTGAAACTATTTGGCGATTTTTTCAAAAATATGGCGCTCCTGTTATGACAACTAGTATGGAAGAGCCCTTGACTTCTTTTGTTCCAGCGCTCTTCCCTAATCCGGTTTCTGATCGGATGTTTGTTAGGAATACATCAGCAGAACTTGGTTATATTTATGATGTTAATGGGCGGTTGATGCAGACGGTGGAACTGCCAGGCCGGGAAGAAGGATTCACTGTAGACCGATTGATACGAGGTTTGTATTTCTTAGAGCTGGATGGGGTTTGTCTTCGGTTTATTCGGAAGTAGATCTCTACAATAAAAAACAGCCCACAAAGAAAACGCTGTTATGGGCTGTTTGATTCGCAAAAAAGCGAAATTATTTGTATTAAATCTACCTATGGAACTTGCGAAAGTAAATTCCTATTGTTCCAGCATCGACTTCTTTCAGCGGCATCACAAACACCAGAGAAATTAGAATCTTCGGAGATATACCCCGTTATATTTCTATTATTCCAGGCAAGGCTTCTATCCGCTGCATTTATTATTCCATCGTGATTAAAATCTGCTTCATACATTCCAAATTTTCCGCCACCTAGATTCATCTGAACAGCATAAGTTAAATTACCATGGGCAGAACCTGTTGAAAAGTCATGGCCGAAATTAAGAATCTGAGTCATTGGAAGCGAGCCGGGGGTCATAATATCTAAATGATTTCGATGACGGGCTACGATGTAGTAATTGTCATCCGGTACATTGTAAAACGTTAGGTCTGATGTACCATCTAGATCGACGACGTCTCCATCTGCTTGCAACAAAAGTGACCTGGTGGCTACCACAACACTAAAGTCCGTAGCATCTTTCAACTCAATGAAAATCCAATCAACAATTGCATTAGGCCCTGTTACATTAAACACTGAAGGATCAACAACTTCTCCTCCTCCCAAACCATAATGCTGGTAACCCAGTGCCGTATATGGCTCTTCCAAGGGCAATAGTGAGGAAGATCTTAGATTGTCCGTCATCAAACCCGTTGTCGGATCATAAGGCCCTTGAAGCAATACTTTGATCGACACCCTTGCACCACAATCTACATTGGTAAGTACTAATGTCTCGGACTCGATTTGCATGCAGTTATTGGCATCCGTTATGGATACTTGATAACTATCAGCTGCCAAACCTGTAATTGTTGAGGTAGTAGCTCCATTTGACCAGTTGTAGGTATAAGGAGACACCCCTCCTGAAACCATTGCACTAAGTGCGCCAATATCCTCAAAGAAACAGTCAGGGTTTGTTGCGGTAAGTGCAGATGTAAATGCAGGCGGTCCACTAATAACCACCTCCGATGTAGATGTACATCCATTAATATCTGACACCGTTATTAGATGGACTCCTTCTGTCAGACCTGTCGCAGTTTGAGTAGTTTCTGAATTATCCCAAATATAGGTATAAGGGCTTGTTCCTCCACTAACACTTATCGTTGACACGCCATTACTTTCTCCATCACATAGAACACCGCTATCTTGAGCAGTATTTATTAATAAACCATTCTGTTCTGTGATAATTACTGAAGCCGTCTCTACACACCCTTCCGCATCGGTTATTGAAAGAATATGCATTCCAGAACCTAGCATTGTAGCAGTTGCAGAAGATTCTCCATTATCCCATTCATAGGTGTATGGAGAGGTTCCACCAGTTCCGGTGGCTGTTGCAACTCCATTGCTCTCTCCTATACAAAGTATACCCGAATCTTCAGCTGCTGTTGCGGATAATTGTCCTAGTTCTGTTATCAATACTGTTTCTACAATCGCACAATTATTGTTGTCCGTAGTGGTGACCGTATGGATTCCGGCAACTAGACCTGTAGCTGTTGCTGTTATTTCAGAATTGTCCCAGCTGTAAGTATATGGAGATGTTCCTCCACCTGCAGTTACAGTAGCTATTCCATTACTTTCTCCATTACAAATTACTCCGCTATCTTCGACTACATTTGCTAGTAAATTACTTGGTTCTGTTGTTGTTACGGATGATATCTGTTTACACCCATTCACATCTGTTATGGTGAGTTGGTGGGCTCCGGCTGAAAGCATAGTTGCGGTAGAGGTAGATTCTCCATTATCCCAAATGTAGGTGTATGGCGTGGTACCTCCTGTTACTGCTGCGCTTGCGGATCCGCTATTCTCTCCATTGCAAAGTACCCCGCTATCTTCTACTATTGCTATTCCAAATGCAGCAGGCTCCTCAATCATTAATGTTCCTACAACTACACAGCCATTGGCATCGGTTACTGTTGCCGTATGAGTTCCTCCATTGAGTCCTGTTGTTGTTGAGGTCGCTTCTGCGTTATCCCAAGCGTAAGTGTATGGTGTTGTTCCACCACTTACAGAAATTGTAGCTACTCCGTTACCATCCCCATTACACAACAAGCCACTATCTTCTATTATTGAAGTCATCGCAAATTCTGTTGGCTCTGTAATAACTATTGTTGTTGATAATTGACAACCGTTTGCATCTGTCGCAGTTACCGTGTGGACGCCTGCATCTAAGCCAACCGCTGTGACGGTCGTTTCTGCGTTATCCCAAGCGTAGGTGTATGGTGTTGTTCCACCACTTACAGAAATTGTAGCTACCCCGTTGCTTTCTCCGTGGCACAATACCCCACTATCTTCTATCACAGAGGTTAGTGCAAGTATAGCTGACTCTGTAATAACAACCGTTGTTGTCGTCTCACAACCATTGGCGTCTGTAGCAGATACAGAATGGACTCCCACATCTAAGCCTACCGCTGTGGCTGTCATTTCAGCATTATCCCAAGTGTAGGTATACGGCATTGTTCCACCACTTGCTGTTGCTATGGCTACGCCATTACTTTCCCCATTGCAGGTTACGCCACTACTTTCTATGGCGGATATTCCTAGTAAAGCTGGATTAGATATTGTTACAGAAGCGGTTCCTTCGCATCCATTTGCATCAACTACGGATACAATGTGTACGCCTGCATCTAGTCCAATTGCTGTTGTTGTTGTTTCTGAATTGTCCCAAGTATAGGTAAATGGGGATGTTCCTCCGTTTACATTAGCGGTAGCAGCTCCATTACTTTCTCCATTACATAGTACATCTGTATTCTGAGTGGTACTTACGAGCAGGACATTAGGTTCTGTTATTGTTACAAGGCCAACCTGTGTACATCCGTTTGTATCCTCAACCGTAAGCTGGTGGGAGCCAGCTGCTAACATAACTGCAACAGCTGTGGACTCTCCATTATCCCATTCGTAGGTATATGGAGTTGCACCTCCTGTTATTGTTGCTGTTGCAGATCCGTTGCTTTCCCCATTGCATAGGACGCCTGAAGTCTCTACTATTGTTGTTTGGAATGCTGCGGGTTCAGCAATCGTTACTGCTCCCACGACTGTACAGCCGTTAGCATCTATTACTGTTGCGCTATGCATGCCCCCGTCTAATCCTGTTGTAGTTCTGGTTGTTTCTGTATTGTCCCAACTATAGCTGTATGGAATTGCTCCTCCACTTACTGATATTGTTGCTACCCCGTTATCATCCCCATTACATAATAAACCGCTATCTTCTACTATAGAAGTTACTACGAATTCTGTTGATTCTGTGATGAATACTGTGGCTGATAGTTGACAACCGTTGGCGTCTGTAGCAGTTACTGAGTTGATTCCCGCAGATAAGCTTATTGCTGTTGCGGTTACTTCTGAATTACTCCAACTGTATATATATGGGGTAGCACCTCCACTTACTGTAATTGTTGCTGCTCCGGTATTTCCTCCAAAGCACAATACACCATTGTCTTCCACTGCTGAAACGAATTCAAACATTGACGCTTCGGTGATGGCAACGGTTGTTGCGGTCTCACATCCATTGGCATCTGTGGCGGTTACGGAATAGATGCCTGCACTTAGGTCGACCGCAGTGGCAGTCGTTTGTGCATTATTCCAGTTGTACGTGTAAGGTGTTATGCCACCAGTTACTACAGCTATGGCTACTCCGTTACTTTCGCCGTTACATGTTACGCTGCTATTTTCTACTGCCGTAATACCAAGGTTAGGTGGACTAGATATGATTACAGAAGCTGTTTTTTGACAGCCAGTGGCGTCTAATACGGTTACGGTGTGAGCACCTGGGCCCAGCCCACTTGCTGTTGCCATCGTCTCTGCATTGTCCCAAACATATGTATATGGAGAAATTCCATTTGCATTTACAGTAGCGACACCATTACTTTCGTCGTTGCATACATTGCCACTGATTTGTACAGCACTTACTAGCAACTCACTGGGTTCTATTGCTATCACCGTCACAACATGGGTACATCCGGTTGCGTCCACTACGGTAAGTTGGTGGGTTCCCGCTGCTAGCATTGTTGCAGTGGCTGTGGTCTCTCCATTATCCCATTCATACATATAAGGAGGAGTTCCGCCCGTTATAGTGGCGGTAACTGTACCGTTACTTTCACCGTTACATAGAGCACCACTATTAACTGTTGTCGCTATTTCGAATGTAGATGAATTATCATACCCACTACCTCCACTACTTGATGCAAAATAAGAAGAACACGAAGCTGGATTATCGTAATAGTTGCTGGTTGCGCCAGAAAGGGAGTCCCCATAGAATGTTGTACAAGAATAGGGGTTGGAAAAAATCCCAACACTTGCTCCAGAGGCGATACCTCCACCATAAAAATTAATGCAAGTATCCGCTCCAGTAAAGGTAGCAACTGCAGCACCAGAGCCGAAACCACCACCAAAAAAATAGACACACGTATCTGCCCCTGTTAGGATACCGACATCGGCTCCAGATCCAGGCCCACCAAAAAAGGGACCTTGAGCAATCGACAAATGACCACAGAACATAGCTATCAATATAGTTATGAATCTCATAATTGTTCGTTTTGTGGATGAATTATCTGACCCCTCTTCCTCCTTGAGAATTATAACGTTGTCCATATGGATAATTAGCATATATTCTGTCAGATATTTTACCTTCACCTGCAAGGGTGGAAGTCCATGCTCCTCCTTTTATGCACTTACCTGGTGCACTAGAGGAGCTAGTGCTTAATGGAGCATTTTTACTTGGCCAACTAGAAACATCAGCAAATCCAGGGACTGGAGATTTAGTAACTTCACCATCTCCTAGATCTCCAGTAAATGCGACTCCAAGGGGAGCTCTTGTTCCAATAACAGACTCATGAATATTTCCAGTCATTTCCATTACCCCATAGAAAGTAGCTCCAGCTTCTAATCTAGAGGTTGCGGTTTTTGCTGCAAATCCGACACGTAAAGGACCAGCAATACCAGCAGTACCTAATTTAGCTAAACCCGCCCCAGGAGTGATCGGAGAACTTGAACCTTCGGTTGGCGTTCCATCATTAACTACTACAGTCGCATTAGATACTAAATTAGTTCCCCAAGCATACTCATTAGCAATAGGAGTTACAGGGCCCCTACATATTTTTTCAAACTCCAAGTCTGTCATTGGCCTTAGAGCGCTCCAATCAAGGTATGCCAATAGATCCGCCCAACCGAGGTACCCCATTGCTCTATGAGGTACAAGGGTTGCTTTATTAGGCCAAGCACCAGTAATATTGTGTCGAGAAACAGTAACAGATATATTACGTGGTATAATTTGATCCGAGGCCAATAAATTCATAAAATCTACATATTGGCGGTGCGTGATTTCATACTTCATACAGTATATTTGGGCATAGCCCTTCGGAAAGGCTGCAGGGAGCGGGAGAGGAAGATAACTAGTAGATGCTGTACTTAAACTCCCGACACTAGAACCTACATTTATTGAATCTTCTGAAGAAACTAGAAACGGATTAAATGTGTTCCCATCTCTATAAACGGTCGACCCGCCAGTACCATCTCCTAAATAAAAACTCTCCTCTGGAATTTGTACCATTTCAATTCCAAATACTCTAAAATCAAATTCTCCAATTTCAAGGCCTTTGAGCCGAATAGAAATTGCGGCATTGGTTATATTGCCAACGCCTACAGCAGCTCTTCTAAGAAAAAGACCTTTGGCCTCTGGACTGGCATCCTTGCCATCGATGTAAACTTCTAAAGGAGCAGCGGCAGAATGATCGGCAGGCGTGCTACTTAAATCTACATGAGACCATTGACCAGATGCACAGTCCCTTCGTTTAATAAAGATCCATGCAGCGTCATGGTTATTAGGAGCCACCCCGACTCTCCAACTATTTTCCCAACTAATGTTGAAATTTAGTGTGGAATCATTGGGTAGATTTACATTGGTAATTTGTAGGTTGTTGGCTAACAAATTACTCAAACAACTCAATACCACAAATAGGGTGATTAGGAAGTTAATAGGTTTCATATCAATTTAATTTGATTGTAAAGTTTTCAAAAAAAGTTGTTGATTTAGGTTCTTTGAAGCAACCTTTTTGGGAAATGCTTTAAAATTAGTTTATTACTTTAAATATAAAAACTTTTAGTAATAATATTTTGCCTGGAAAAAATGGTTGATTGGACTATTTTATTTGATTCCCATCTACTAAAAATTGAACTGGACAATGTTGGTGAGCGTTAATAAAAAATATATTACAAAACTAAATCAACGACGAAGTAATTTGTTAAGTTACTTCAGTAAATCACTTTTTGAGGAAGTCCTCTAACCACTATTTAATAAAACAAAAACAGCCCCTAGAGAATACTCTAAGGGCTGTTTGATTCGCATAAGCGAAATTATCTAGAATGCGGAATTACTTTTTAGTAATCACAGCATCTGTTCTTCTGTTTTGTTGTCTTCCAGCATCTGTGTCATTTTTAGCAACAGGCTTAGTTGAACCGAAACCTTTAGAAGTTAATCTAGCTCCTGCGATTCCTTTGTTCATTAAGTACTGTTTTACTGCATCTGCACGAGACTGAGAAAGTTTCAAGTTATTAGCAGCGTTCCCAGTGTTGTCCGTGTGACCTTCTAGTCTGATATGAACGTTAGGGTAAGCTTTTAAAACTTTTGTCAAGTTGTCTAACTCGCCATTTGAAGTAGCAGCAAGCGTAGCAGATCCAGTTTGGAAAGTCACATTATCAAAGGTAAATACTTTACCAACAGACTTGTCACTTCCTACCACATAGCTCGCAAATTTTTCGCCGAAAGAACCTTTCACGAAGTCAATTGCTTCACCACCTGCAAGTGTTACTTTGCCGATTCCTTCTTTTGCAAGATCAGCAGCACCTTTTGCTACATCACCAGCAGCTCCAGCTACACCACCTACAACATCACCAGCAGCGCCAGCTACAGAACCAGCAGCACCTGCTGTTTTATCGATAACACCAGAAGTTGTGCTATTTACTTTATCAATTGCGCTATTATCGCAACCAGCTTTAGAAAGCAACCATGCTCCAACAGCTAAAAGCAATAATAAAGGAAGTAACCATCTTAAGATAGAACCGCCTGTATTTGCAGCGTCTGTTGCCACATCAGCAGCACCTGAAACTACTTTCTTACCAGTATTAACAGTTGCACCTGCAGCTTTTGATACTGTTTCAGAAGTTGTACCAACTACTTTTTTGCCTAAGTCAGTAACACTTGTTAGTGCTCCACCCCATTCTTTCTCAGCTGATCCAACCACATTGTCAAGACTACCAATTCCTAAAGCATCACCGAAACCTGCAGGAAGGAAATCTTTGATGTGATTTTTTTGGCCCATCAATAAGCTAGCAAGACCGCCAGCATCAAGACCCATTGATTTTTTCTGCTTTCCTAGCATTCCTAATACTAAAGGAGCTGCCATACTTAGTAAAGAAGAGGAAGAGCTATTGCCGATACCACTAACTTTAGAGATAAGGCTTACAAGACCTCCTACTTTGTCACCAAAAAGAGAGCTTAAGATACCCCCACCAGATTTAACCATGTTGGTAGTAGCATCACCACCACCCATTAAACCAGAAAGATTGGAGAAAACACTTCCGTCATGGCCACCACTTCCGAGCATATCGAAAATTGCTCCTGCACCACTCTTAGAAGATGCGTTTGACATAAGTCCACCTAATAAAGATGGAAGGATGCTGTCCATTGCGGATTGAGTTTTTGACTCACTCTCTCCTAAGAAACCACTTGCTTGCTTGATAACCTGGCTTCCGATTTGACCTTTAAGAAGATCTAATAAATTTAAAGACATAATTGAATATTTAGCGTTTAACTAATGTGAAAGAAAAAATGTGATAACTAATAATTTGACGAGCGCTTGTTAAATGGTCACTTATTAGTATTAATAAAAAATAAAAATGTAGTAGTCGTTTTCCTTAGTATGACAATTGATTCTCCAAACCCGGAAAATTTTTCCTTGAGTTTGAACAACAATTCAATATTTAACAGTATAAAATTTCGTAATCTCCATTAATTAATTCGATGCATTGCATTTTATCTGGCAATTTCGTAGAATAAAAAAAACTTACTTTTTTTTCCTTTTACGTTTTAATTCTGCTAAATATGTTTTAAGCTTTGGGGTGAGTTTATATGGGGTGGTTCGTAAATGGAAATATATTTAGGTGAAATATTTCCTTAAGTTTCAAATATTTCCTATAAATATCATACAAAAATACATTTTTTCCTTTAAATATTAAAAGAATCATCAAATAAATAAAACTTCTATGTTTTATCCCAGCTCCAAAATCATCGGAGAATGGTCAGAAAGCTTATTTTCTCTATATTCATGCAAATATTCGCAAGACTTCACCAAAGGAGCAATTGATTCATGTATATAGGTATGATCGTATCGAAAACCATTCCCCTGATGGCTGTACCAGGAATATTCGCGGACGTCCCCGTGTAAATGCCTGAACGCATCGATATAACCAGCTCCTTCCATTTTTTCCAGTTTATCTGAGTACCAAAAGGAGTTTCCTTTTTGATCTATGTAGTTTTTACCCGAGTTGTAATCTCCTACAAATATGGATGGCGTACCCTTTTCGATTTCGTCTAGGATCAAATCAAATAGGGTATGCTTTTTCTTGTGTGGCAAATACAAGCCATACAAGTTAAACGCCGGGAAGCCTGCCATTGCAATACCATGTGGAAAATCAGGCGCATCTGGAAACAACTTGCCATCACACGGAAATTTCGAAGCAATCAACACCGAGTTTTCAGAAGATGGTGCCCCAGTTGCCACTTGATATAGATATCCAGCCGCCAGTAACTTCGTTCTCAACACCAGTCCATTTTGATTGTTATGAAACTCATTAAACACCAAAACATCAGGGTTCACCTCTTTCACCATTTTAATAATGCTCAAGCACCTTTTTCCGCCCCCCTGTAAGATATTCCAGGATAAAATCTTAAACATTTTGTTTAGTTATAAGGTGTATTAAGTTATTAGGGCTATTCAGTTATCAAGATTCTTGCTTCATTCAGTTTTTTACTTGACAACTACCATCATGCTCCTTTTTTCAGATTTTTGGCTTGTTCGATGCTTGCTTTTAATGCCGACATGATATCTACTACTGGCTTTTCTTCTTCGTCGCTTATAGCGACAATCTCTTTTCCGGCTACTTTCTTTTCGACCAATTCTAACAAAGAATCTCTAAACCGATCCTCGAAATTTATTTCCGTAAAATTAGCGGTCATAGAATCTACCAAGGTTTCTGCTAGTTTCAATTGAGTAACATCAGGATCAACGTTCTCCAATTCTGGTACTTCTTCGATGTCCCTTAGTTCGTAGGGGTACCTCAATTTGTACATGATTAGTGCATCTTTGTGTGCGGTCAATAGCACAACATCCTCCCGATCTCTGAGGATAATTCGTCCGACACCAGCCTTCCCAGAGTTTTTCAAGGTATTGCAAAACAAGCTATAGGTCTTTTGAGCGACGTCTCCATTTGGGCCAAGGTAATAAATGGCTTCAAATCGGGTTGGGTGCACTTCATTGATATTTACAAATGCTTCTACTTCAATGACTCTACTACTTTTGAGTTTTATTTTTTCGAGGTCTTCCTTTTCGACAATGACAAACTGGTCTGGTTCGTACTCATATCCTTTTACAATATCAGCGTGGGCCACCTTTTTATTGCAGCTTCTACAAACCTTATCATATCCAACGGCACCATGATCTTCATTGTGCAATTGCTTGAAGCTAATAGCGTTCTTTTTTTCTACCGCTGTATAAACCTGCACCGGGATGGTCACAAGTGAAAACTGAATATGTCCTTTCCAAATGGCTCTCATTTTTTTTTATTTAGTTGTTCAAAAGGCAAAACTGCACAATGTTTTTAGTTTCAAAAATCTATAAAAAACAGTATACTCCTTCCCACCTGATTAGTTTCATTTTTTAAACAGATCCGGGCGAAGTCGCATAAAAACTGGCTCTCTATATGTCTTTTTATTGGTTAATGATGCATACTCTATCTCGCAGTACATCAATGGTTCAAACCAAACAGAGGTTTTATCGTCGGAGGTAGTTTGCTTGAATAATTTTGGGGATCTATTCAAGGATTTCAATTCTTCTAGTATCTTTTCCATTTTTGGAATATCAAACCCTGTACCTACCTTTCCTTTGTAAATTAACGCATTTTCTACGAATTCACCTAAATGTAAAGCGCCGAAATAAGGTGCCCGTTCTCCCTGCCCCTTAGTATAGCCCAAAATCACACATTCAGCGGTAGATCTAAATTTGATCTTCAACCAATCTACAGACCGATTCCCTGGATAGTATAAACTACCTTTTTTCTTGGCAATGATTCCCTCCAGATTATGGAGTTTTGCTGCTTCAAATAAGGATGCACCGTCTGCCATTGGCTCACTCATTCTGAAGTGCCCCCCTTTTCGGAGGATAGTTTGTAGCCATTCCTGTCGTTTTTCCAGCGGATCTCTCAGGAGACTTCTACCGCCTAGGTACAAACAATCAAAGGCATAAAAGTAGGCTTTTTTCCTTTTGGAAAGGGCTTCTATCTTTGCCCCACCAGAAGTATGCAATCTACTAATTACATCCGTAAAAACAGGCCGCCCTGCTTCATCAAGACACACCAATTCACCATCAAGGATCGCGGTAGATGCCCTACAATTTTTCGGATTAGCAATTTCAGGAAATTTAGCGGTAATGTCCTGCCCACTTCTACTTCGTATTATTATTTTCTTGTCGTCTATCGATATCATCGCACGAATACCATCCCATTTTATCTCAAAACTATACTCTTCATTTGAGGGAATTTCTTTACTAGGAATGGCCAGCATTGGCCCTAGTGTCTTTTCAAGCCAGTCGGTTTTCGGTGTATCTTTTCGTTCGATTAGCCATTCGTCGTTTTTCATGTTGTAGAGCAGCCATTCCGCCTCGATCTCTGGGCTAATCAATCTGAAATGCAGGCGTTTTTTCTCCTTTTTGATCATTTCAAACTTGCCGCGGGCAAATACCCACATCTTCCCTCCACCATACTCTTCCTTGGGGATGACGCCTTCAAAATCTAGGTATTTCAACGGATGTGGCTCGGTTTCTATAGCTAGTCTTTTTGTTCCTGGTTCAGAGGGCAGTCCTTTTGGAATTGCCCAGGACCTTAATACTCCTTCCATCTCCAATCTCAAATCATAATGCAAATTTGTAGCATGATGAATCTGCACAACAAAACGATTGCCCACGGTTTCTTCCTTGGTAGGTGGTGGTTCGTTCGTCTTTGTAAAGTCTCTTTTGGCGGAATATTCTGCTAGTTTTGGAGTAACCGGTTCTTCTGTTTTCGGAGTAGTTTTTTTTGGTGAATGCTCCTTCCTATGATCATGCAGATCTACTTCGTAACTGTAAAAGCCACTCCAGGCATCTCCTTCGGTTGCTAGGACGTCGGGTACATTTTTTATGGTAAAGTCACTTGGATGCTTCACCGTTTTTAGTCTTTCCCACGTCACTGGCATAGAGACGGTTGCTAACGGTCTGCCTCTAGTAGAATAAGGAGCTACCGTAGTTTGTCCTTCGTGATTTCGATAGATATCCAGCAGCACTTTTGTTTCTCTGTTGGTCTTTTTGATGGACAACGTACACATGTCTGGATGTTCTTTTCGGAAGGCTTCTGCCAGGGCTTTTACCGATTTGATGACCTCTTCGTGTGTCCATTTAGGGCGGATCGGTACGCAGACATGTAGCCCTTTGCCGCCGCTTGTTTTTACAAAGGCGTGATATCCATATCCTTCCAGAAACTCTCGGAGTTCGAACGCAAGTGCTTTGATACTTCCGAATACTGCATTTTGCGGCGGATCAAGGTCAAATACAAATAGATCTGGTTTATCAAAATTAGGCGTCTTTACTTGCATGGGATGAATATCTAGACAAGCCAAATTGGCCAACCAAACGACATCCGCTTCCTTAAAGGGAATAATGTAGTCTTTTCCTTCCTTTCCTTCTTTTATATTTTTGCCAAGAACGACACTCTTTATCCAATCAGGGGCCCAACTTGGTTTGTCTTTTGTGTAAAACTGGTGTTGCTCGATCCCATCAGGATACCTTACCAGTGACAAAGGTCTGCCACCGATGTATTTTAAGATCGTAGGGGCAATTTTTGCATAATATTCAATGATTTCGGCTTTTATGATGCCACTTGCCGGATACAATACCTTAGATAGGTTACTGAGTTTTACGTTTTGATCCCCAACTTTAGTTACCAGATATTGCTTGGCCATTCCCTGCTTATTGTCAATATATTAAAAGGCTAATATAGAGTTTGACGTTTGTTTTCTGAAATGTCTACGCAAATTCATATTTAAAGTTGTTTCATACCATCAGATATTTGTTCATGGATAGCGTTTTTAGTTAAAAAAATCGCCACCAACGCAAATCATTCTCAAACAACAATAATTTTGTAAAAAATTAAGTCCTATATCTTTTACCGGAAGCGGCCCAGGTTTACTAACTCCCTTCAACCCTCTTCTACTCCCTAAGGGGTATTAGCAGAAAGATTTCGATGATTCCAACAAGTACTCCGGTCTGCAGCATCCACCGTCCCATTCATATCGACATCATTAGTCAAGTATCCATTCACATTTCTACCATTCCAAACAGAACTTCGGTCGGAAGCATCAATAAAGGAATCAGAATTCGTATCCCCTGACCACATAGCGGCCACTCCAAAAAGTAATTCCTGCGCATCGACACCAAGGGTGGGAATGCTTGTAAAATCTGCATCATAATTTGGGGTACTGCTCAAACCAAATGTATTTTGAGAATTGACAGCAAGATGATTTCTATGTTGAATGGTGACATAATATTCGTCTGCTGGCGCCTCAAAGGCTACAGGAGAAATGCCATCCAAATCCACCACATCGCCATCAGCCTGCAACAAACAAGCTCGAGTAGAAAACACTGTAGATTGATTACCAGCCGTCCGAATATCCACTAGCACCCAATCAATTATCGCATCATTGCCTGTCGTCATAAATATAGAGGAAGGAACCGACTCTGTCCCAGTGTGAAACCAAGGAGCACCACCATAAGGATGGTTAGTCGGCAATATAAATTGAGATCGGAGATTATCTTTCATCAGGCCAATAAAAGGATTTAGATTGCCCCCAAGAAATACTTTGGGTTGAATAAGAACAGCCGCTACTCCTACCGTCTCAAAGGTAAACGTACTAGAATTGGTTTGTCCACACGAATTGACTCCAATAACCCGCCAATAGTGTTGAACGCCTTCTGCTAAAGGTGCCATAACCACATAGCTTGTACCGCTAATGTTGGCGCTACTTTGCACAATATTAGAGAATGCTGGATCCGTAGCAATTTGGATAGTATGAGTTACTGCACTTGGAAAAGGCGACCAGGAAAAGACAGTGGAAGTGGTTGGTATTGCTACCGAGTTATTGGCTGGAGTATTCAATCCAGCTGCAATTGGCACCGGTTCTACTCTATAGGCGATACTCAAATCGTGTGTTGTAGTACCACTTAGATTTTCGCCTCTTAATAAGAGACTATAGGTCCCAACATTCCCTGCTGTCCCTGAAATAGTAAGTATTGAACTACTTCCTGGGCTCACAGGATCTGCAGTAAAACTGGCAGTTGCTCCGTTAGGCAAACCAGACACCGATAAATTAACCAGATCTGAAAAACCAGAATAGGCAGTTAAGTCGATATCAAAAATTACAGGATCTCCTTCACAGGCAATTTGCATTAAGTCATTGGATTCCATCACAAAATGAGCGACATTCGGTCTCAAAACAAACAGTCCGCCCTCAATGCTACTAACAATCACCGTCCCACTTTTGAAATAGGGATAAACGCTCCATGCTCCATTAAAATTGGCGCTATTACCAGAAGGATAAACATCAAAATAGGCTACTTCATTTAGATTGCCGTTTGCGACATCGTCTACATCAAGAATTCGTAAACCAGCTCGATAGTTGGCCTGATAGGTGTATCTTCCTTTTACGTATTGGTTGTGGTCAATGGCTGCCACGCTTGCGTCGTGAAATCCCAGATTTACTGGATTATCGAGGTCTGAAATATCCCAAATATGTGTTCTGGTATTGTGCCCATTGTTTGATTCGTCCAGTTCGTCATCAAATAACAAATATATATGGTCATCAGTTATCCAGCCTTGGTGAGAATATCGGCTTCCAGAATAAGCAGTTCTTGAAATTTGGGATGGATTTGCTTTATCAGTAACATCAATAATTGTTTGTGTGTCCTCGTTGGAAGCGATACAAATTTCTTTACCAGTATAATCGGTGTCTGGCCCCAGGTACGTAAAAATAACAGCATCGTGGGTATAACCATCACTAGAAAAACAACCATCAAAACTTAGATTGGTTGGATCGGATAAGTCAAAGAAAACGGGCCCACCGCTGCACTGGCTGTTTGTACCTATTGAATAGGCATAACCTGTAGATTCGTTGATTGCAATATTATGAGAATTTCCATTACCAAGACTTCCATAGTGCCCGCTGTTTGAAAAGGTTTGGGGTGGGTTGGTTACGTTTGCTAGTTGGGTAAGATCAAAAACCTGAATGCCATGGCCTCCTGCTTCACTAACTATATAGGCGTGATTGTTATAAACTTTGATATCTCTCCAACTGGAGTTGCTAGTATGTGTAGGCAGTCTACCAAGATAAACGGGATTTGAGGGGTTGGTGACATCGACGAAAACCGTCCCTGTTGTTTTTCCTAAGATAGCGTACTCGTTGCCACTTGTAGGGTCTGTCCATCCCCAAATATCATTGGAGTTTCCTCCTCCCAATGCGTTATTGCTCATCACAGCCATCAGATCAACATTGCTGCATGGATATCCTGCTGCGGATCCTCCAGAACAGAGAGTTTGCGCTTTGGTGTTTGTGGTAAAAAAACAGAAAAAGAAAACAAGGGTAGTGTAAATTATTTTCATTAGAAGAGTTCTAAAAATTATTGAAATCTGAGTTATAATTAGTTGTAAATCAAACATATTTGTCCTAAAAATATTAGCCAAAACAAACAAGAAGATACTAGTTTTTGATGAATTTCCTTCACTAATAGCTAGTATTTTTACTTGGAATAGCTTGTTGTACATTTTATTGACACCAGAAGTGGCATTCTCCCTTGGTCATTATTATTGGGGTATTTGGTTATTTAGGTATTGAGTCCTGTGCGGGCTCTCCTTGGCAAAAGAGGTATTTTCCAGAAATTATGGCTTTATATAATTGTTGCTGCCTACGTTTTTTTAAATAGAAACGGCAATTGGCAGTTTAGATAGGGGCTAAAGTGGATGTAGCCCCTATCCTTGCCATTTTTTTTTGCAATAATTCAATACTTCTCTATGGTAAATTTTCCACTAGGTTTCTGTTGTTCCAGGTAGCGCTGCGGTCGGCGGCGTCTGCTTGTCCGTCCAGGTTTACGTCACTGGATAGATAGCCCCCTAGATTTCTGTCATTCCAGGTAGCGCTTCGGTCGGCGGCATCGACAGTACCTGACTGATCAGTATCGCCCATCCACAATGCTTTGACCCCATTAAAATCTTTTAATACGGGTGTACCAAATAATGGAATTGCAGTTCCTGTAAAGTCAAGGGGTGTCGAATTCCCCGAAAGGGGTATAGCGTTCATAGTCATAATACCTAAGTGATTACGGTGGCGAATCGCTACATGATAACTATCGGCATCAATACAAAATAGAGCAAGTGGAGAGGTACCATCAAGATCAACAATATCACCGTCGCTTTGAAGCAATGCCGACTTCGTGGCAATAATAATGGAAGGATCCGTTTTATCACGCAACTCTACCAATATCCAATCCACTATTTGTTCAGTGGGAGTTGTAATGGTAGTAAAATCGACCATCTCTCCGCCCCCAAGTCCATAATGAGTAAAACCAAGACCAGTAAATGGCTCCGTAGAAGGAAGTAGATTTGCAGTAACCAAATCGGTATTCATAACACCTGCTGCCTCGTCGTAAGGACCTTCAAAAATTACTTTTGCTTCCAAGACAATCGTTTTTGGTAATTCTCCTCCTTCTAGAAAATCATGGCTTTCCGTGTCTCCTCCAACAGCATGGGCTCTAAAATCTAACCAAGACTGGCAATTGTCTCTCAGGTAAAAATCAAGCCATGGAAGGGCAGATCGAAACATCTGTGCATGTTGTTCAGCAATTGGCATGAAGCCAGCGCATCCAATCTCCCCTAATGTACAAATCGATCCGAAGCTGGCAATGCCAAATTGGCAATGGCTAGCACCATATATTTCTACATAAGCATGATAGGGTTCTGGTGCATGGTTGTTAAAGATATCAATTGGTGCTCCTGCGGATTGCCCAGAAGTAGCTACACAATCGGCAGAACCAGCAATGGTAAGTGTCGGTATTTTAAGTAAGGCAGCGCTAGCAATAGCAGATACACCATTTGTTTCAACTGCTGCCAAAGTGACCAATGTGGTTGGCGGTACTCCAAGCGTTCCTGCGGTAAATGTGCAACCTCCCCCCATGGAATGGCCCATTATTGCAGACTTCGTATTGTAAGTGTCGAAGAAAAAAGAAGTTGGATCGCTAGAAGTTTGCCCAAACCAACGGACGAGTAGGGCCAAATCAATAGCAAAATCCTCGTGGCTTGGAGTAAGGCCTCCTTCCGTCCTTGGAAGGGCAATGATATACCCTGAGGAAGCTAAAGCGTTGTACCAAATACTAAACTCAGAGGTGGCCATATTAAACCCATGACCAAAAGATATAAATGGATATTCTCCAGGAATAATCGCGCCATTAGTACCGCCATTGCTTGAAGGATAATAAATATCAAAACCAATCTGACGATCACTACATCCAAAAAGACCACAATCTTGTCGGGTAGGATCTGTAATTGTTAAATCTTGTGTGCCTACCATTGTCTGGCCGAAACTGTCGACAATAGTGCAGAATAGGAGAATTAGTGTTAGGGGGTAGATTTTTTTCATAATTTGAGTTTTACTTTGTTTGGGAATAATACCTCTAAAATACTAAATTTTGTATTGTATCGTAGGACAGACAAACACTACATTCACCTAAAGTCAAGAAATGCAGATTCAATTGCAATTCTATTTTAAAATAAACAGAATTATTCTTATCTTTGCAGCCGCTAAAGCCCGTAGTTTGTTTATTCGAAGTAGCCGGGCGTGATTAATTCATAAAATTTAGTACTAAAATCATGGCAGTAAAAATTAGATTGCAAAGACATGGTCGTCGTAAAAGACCGTTTTACCACATTGTGGTAGCTGACGCAAGGGCCCCAAGAGATGGTCGTTTCATTGAGAAATTAGGCTATTACAACCCTATGACAAGCCCAGCAACTATTGAAGTTGACCGGGAAAAAGCTTATGAGTGGATGGTTAAAGGTGCACAACCTACAGACACTGCAAGAGCAATACTTCGATTTAAAGGTGTTTTATACTTGAAACATTTGATGAGAGGAGTAAAAAAAGGAGCTATGACTCAAGAACAAGCAGATGAAAAGTACAAAGAATTCATTTCTGCTAAAGACGAGAAAATCGCTGCTCGTTTTGAGGAAACAGCTAAGGCTAACCTAGCTGAATTGGCAAAAATTTCTGGTGTAGCAAAACCAATTGAAACCGTAGTTGAAGAGGTTGTTGAAGAAGCAACTGAAGCCGCTGCTGAAACAACAGAAGCTGTTGTAGAAGCCGCTGCTGAAACTGCAGAAGTAGTTGAGGAAGCTGCAGCTGAGGTGGTTGAAGAAGCACCTAAAGTTGAGGAAGCGCCAAAGGCAGAAGAAACTCCAGCTGTTGAAGAAACACCTAAAGCGGAAGCGCCAAAGGCTGAAGAAACTCCGGCTGTTGAAGAAGCGCCTAAAGCTGATGAAACTCCAGCTGCTGATGCAACTGAAGAAAAAACGGATGCTCCTGACGCTTAATAAGCCTCTTAAAAATTATTAGGATTATCCTGAAGCCCACCGTATTTTAACAATATTGTGGGCTTTTTTTATGCTGGTCTTGCAGAATTCATTAATCGAATCTTATGGAGTTATTTAAAATTGGAAAAACACAAAAACCTCATGGGCTAACCGGAGAAATTCGGGTTGTTGTGGAGGATATTTTCCTTGATGAGTTAAGCTCCTTTGAGGTTCTATTTATAAAAGTAGGCGCTAAACCTATCCCCTACTTTGTAGAGTCGCTGACGTTTGGCAATCTACCCAATTTCAAATTAGAAGACGTCAACACGCGGGAAGATGCGCGTAAAATTGGCTCCAAAGATCTATTTGTCCGAAAGTCCGATTTGTCCTTTGATCCTGATCAAGTGGAAGACAACGACCTTCACTACGGCTTTCTAAAAGGATTTGAGATCAACGACAAATCGATTGGCAAAGTGGGCACCATTGTAGAAATACTTGAGTTTCCACAGCAAGAAATGGCCGTTATCGAACTGGAGGATAAGGAAATTTTTATTCCTTTGAATGATTCTTTTATCCTTAGCATTGATGAGGTCAAAAAATTAGTTTTAATGGAGTTACCTGAGGGAATTGTTGAACTATAAAAACGAATCTGGTTATGAGAATTGATATTATTACTGCGGTACCAGAGTTATTGGAAAGTCCATTGAACCACTCCATTATGCAGCGTGCGAAGGACAAAGGGTTGCTGGAAGTTCACTTACACAATCCAAGGAATTTCGCCAAGAGCAAGTCCCGACAGATAGACGACTATCAGTTTGGTGGCGGTGCTGGAATGGTGATGCTGATACAACCGCTTGCCGATTGTATTGAGCACCTGAAAGCGGAACGCGCTTATGATGAGATTATCTACATGACACCTGATGGCCATCGGCTTAATCAGCAGACCTGCAACCGACTTTCCTTGTACAAGAACCTTCTTATCATTTGTGGCCACTACAAAGGTATTGACGAGCGAATACGAGAGCACTACGTGACACTAGAGATTTCTATTGGCGACTATGTACTTTCTGGCGGTGAACTGGCGGCTGCGGTGCTTGTCGATTCGCTTGGCAGGTTGTTGCCTGGAGTATTAAATGATGAGACTTCTGCCCTATTTGATTCCTTTCAGGATAACTTGCTTGCTCCGCCTGTCTATACACGACCGGCGGACTATGGCGGCTGGAAGGTCCCTGAGATTTTGTTGTCTGGTCATCAGCGAAAGATAGAGGAGTGGCGTGCTGAACAAGCTTACCAGCGGACAAAGGAGAGGAGGCCTGATTTGCTGGAGGAATAAAAATGGCCAAGAACGACGCCTAACTCAGCCCTCTTTAAATCTTTTTATGATATCGAATGGCGTTAACATACCAAGTATCTTTTTGTTGCTAATAATCGGAATGCAATGAAATTGGTTTTCCAAAAGCAGTTCTATCGCATCACTCAATTGACTGTCAGGATTTAGACTGTATATGTTTTTGGTCATAATTTCCTTTGCGAGCAAGGATTGCAGAAACCCTTTTGTCTTTAACCAGCCTTGTGGATGATTGTAGGTAGTAGAAGGGTGAAACAATTTTACAACATCCTGATAACTTATCAGTCCTACGATTTCCTCCTGTTCATTGACGATCGGAATATGGTGTATATGGTTGTCTTTTAGTTTTTCGAATACTTCCTCAATAGTTGTATTTTCTTTAGCTGTTATAACATTCTTTGTCATGACATCGGAGACTAATGTTGTCTGGTTAGTGGTCAGCATAATTAGTTATTTTTAAAGGTGATTAATAGGATGAAATGCCCTGCAAGAATTGCCATAAGCAATACAATAGGGACTAGAAAAGAGCGAAAAAATTCTGGAAAAAATAGTCCCAGCAAAATTCCAAAGAGCGCTCCAATGACTTTAAGAAGCCCCATATCTATTATTGTGAAATTTTGTTTTATCTGTTCAGCATATCTTTTTAAAAACATCATTAAGTGGTCCATGGTCTTATTTTTTTTCGTGAAGAATTAGTAATGGCAATTGTGTATATACCGCACTAGTTTGCGTATTACTTTTATGGAAAAACGAATCAAAAAAACTGTGATTTCGGGCAGACATCACTAGTAAATCTACCTCATTGCTAGCGCAAAAATCTTGTAACCCTAAACTAATGTCTACATCGCTGTATCGATGTAATGCGATTTTGTGTTTAGGATAAATCAGTTTCCAGTACTGAACCAAGTCGTGCCATTTATCATTTTTCTGATCCGAAACATGGGTAAGACTGACGAAGGCATCAAATTGCTTGGCCAACGGTGCTAAATATACCGCAGCTTTTGTATCAACAGTAACCTTGTCAAGCGCATAGCAGATATGGTCTACCTTAAAACCTTTCGTGCTAGGAGGAATCAACAATACAGGGCATTCGGCCAATTGAGCGACATCTGTAGAAATAGAGCCATAGCGTTTTTTCATCTTATTGCCTTGCCCTGTAGTCCCCATTACGATTATAGAATTCTGAAACTTTTTGCTAAAATCAAGAATACTCTTTGTAGGCATCCCATAAAGGAATTCATTCATTATCAAAGGAGAATCAATGGATTCATTCAGCCAATGGCTAGAATTATGTTCTAGGAATTCTTGTAGCCTCTTTCGCTTTTCCATCTCTACCGATTTCCCGTTTAGGATCATCTCGTCTTGATCCCTTGCTTTGGGATGGTATACATGTACTACTTTTATGCTGGCATTTATTTTTTCTGCGAGCTGGACAGCATAGATAAACGCATTTTTTGAGGCTTCAGAAAAATCAACGGGGACGACCAAAACAGGCATTTCACCATAGTTCTCTTTCTCCAGAATCGCAGTGAACACCTTTTTTGCGAAATGATTGATGCTTTCCCCACTTGATTTACTAACGAAGTTGTTGTCATCAATTTTGACTGTTGGAATCGTCTCAACAGCATCTTCTAGAATCGTACTCCATTTATTAATCTCCTCAATTTTCAAAGAGACTCCTGACTTTTTTGCTTTGTTTAGAAGATTTATCCTCAGGTACTCATAGTTCCAGGTGGGCTGTCCGTATAGTTGAATTTTCATAATTAAGCAATTTGTTCGGAATTTGAAATATCTTTCGATAGATGATTGATGATGTCTAAGGTGGTGACGATCCCTTTTAGAAATCCGTCTTCTACTATAGGAATAGCATGAAACAAGTTTTCTTTAAATACCTCGACAGCTGCCTGAATTCGATCTGAAGGTTCTAGTTTTCCCATGCCTTTAGTCATGATTTCTTTGACTTTGCCGGTTTTCAACCTTAGTTGGTCAAGGTGGTTTGCCGCTTGATCCTTTACAAATCCGCGACGATAAAATAGATAATCAGATTTACTAACCATCCCAACTAAACGCCCTTTGTCAAGGACAGGGAGGTGATGGATATTTTCTGACTCGAAAACTTCCTGAACCTTTTTCATATTGTCTTCAGGACCAACAGTGATCAGGTTTTCAGTCATAATTGTAGAAACAGGTGCTAATAAGTTCATAATAAATTATTTTAATTGTTCTCTCAAAGTTAAGTCAAAGGCTTACCTTTATCGATGACAACAGTCATCAGATAAAATGATAAAAATCAGTTGATGAAACCTCGGGACAATGACAACATGGCTTTATTGCTGAAGTCGATAATTGACACTGCAATTGATGGAATTATTACCATCAATGATAAAGGCATTATTGAGCAAATGAATAAATCGGCTGCCGACTTATTCCAATATTCTCAGGAAGAAGTACTGGGAAAAAATGTTAAGATGCTGATGCCAGATCCGTATCATTCAGAACATGATGGATATCTTAGAAATTATCATGAAACAAGAAAACCAAAGATCATCGGTACTGGCAGGGAAGTACCAGGCAGAAAAAAAAATGGCACACACTTTCCTTTCAGACTCTCAGTTAGTGAGGTAATTCTTAACAATAGAGTCGTTTATACAGGAATTGTTCATGACTTGACTGATGTAAAAGAAGCGGAAAAACGCCTATTGAAGTTGAATGAAACGCTAGAAGAAACTGTCGAACAAAGAACAAACGAATTGGAGGAAGTTGTCAACGAACTACTATCCACCAACAAAAAACTAGTAGAAAACGAAGAAGAGCTTTCTATTGCACTCCAAAAAGAAAAAGACCTAGGTGAATTGAAATCCAGATTTGTCTCCATGGCATCCCATGAATTCCGAACGCCCTTGAGTACCATTTTATCTTCCGCTAGCTTAATAGGAAAGTATACCAAGGAAGACCAGAACGAAAAACGAGAAAAACACGTCAATAGAATTAAATCTGCAGTAGGAAATCTCACTGGGATTTTAAATGATTTTTTGTCCTTGGGTAAACTTGAAGAAGGCAAGGTAAATGTTGTAAAAGACCCAATTAATATCGCAAATTTAGTAGATTTGGTTATTGATGAATTAGCAGGGTTATTAAAACCTAATCAGGCTATCCAAAAGCAAATCGATCCGAATATCGAGTTTATTCATACTGACAAGAATATTTTAAAAAACATTCTATTTAATCTACTTTCTAATGCTGTAAAGTATTCAGAAAAGTTGATTATCTGCAAAATAAAGTTAGTCAATGATCTAGTTGAATTTCAAATTACAGATCAAGGAATGGGTATTCCCAAAGAAGAGCAAATTTATATGTTTGACCGATTTTTCAGAGCCTCAAATGTGGAAACGATACAGGGAACTGGCTTAGGATTAAACATAGTAAAACAATATACAGAACTGCTGAATGGCAGCATCCACTTTGAGAGTGAAGTCAATAAAGGCACTACATTTTTTGTAAATCTCCCCACGCATTATGAAAAAGATATTAGTCATTGAAGACAACTTTGAGGTTAGAGATAACCTTTGTGAAATTCTGCAATTGGCCCAATACGAAGTATTTCAGGCGCCCAATGGCAAGGAAGGTGTAAAAAAGGCACTAGAACATCGACCAGACCTTATATTGTGTGATGTCATGATGCCAGAATTAGACGGTTTTGGGACCTTGAAAATCCTGAATCAGCATCCAGCGTCTAGAGATATTCCATTCATTTTCCTTACTGCCAAAGCAGAAAAAACCGATTTCAGAAAAGGAATGGGACTAGGAGCAGATGACTACATCACCAAACCGTTTGACGATACAGAATTGCTAGAATCTATCCAAATTCGGCTGGCCAAAAGTGAGCAGCTCAAGCACTCTTACGACAATACCGAGCAAGGACTCCAGCACTTTTTCTCCGAAGCAAAAGCCAACCAAGGACTCGAAAATTTAACGTTGGACAGAGAGCTTAGATCCTTCTCTACAAAAGATATGGTTTATGAAGAAGGACAAAATCCACGTTGGTTATTCTACCTGGTATCCGGCAAAATAAAATCCACTCAAACTAATGAATTTGGAAAGGAATTGACCACAACAATTTATGAACCAGGCCAGTTTTTGGGCTACTTCCCACTGTTGACGGACTACAAATATGTTGACAATGCAGTTTGCCTGGAACCTTCAGAGGTGCGTCTGATCCCTAAGGATGACTTCAAGCTGTTGTTGTTTAACAATCGGGAAGTAGCTGCCCATTTTATAAAGATCATGGCCAACAAAACCAATGAAGTAGAACAACAATTGATCGAATTTGCCTATAGTTCTGTAAGGCGCAAAGTCGCGCGAGCACTCCTAATGTTGATGAATGAGAACAACGAAATCAGTGCAAGCAGAGAAGAACTCGCTTCTGCTGCAGGAACAGCCAAAGAAACCCTGATCAGAACCCTTTCCGGTTTTAAGAGTGAAGGGTTTGTCCAAATTGAAAAGGGTAAGATTATTGTGCTTGAAAAAGAAGCACTCAAGGACATGCCTCAATAGGCATTTTCCTTACCCAAAGTGCCATGTATCTGTTTCTTTTGTAGTAACTAAGGGATATCCCATCTTCTGCAATGAATCGGCAACGGTCTCCAACTGGCGGTCCTCCGAATAATCAAATTGCACTATGCTGTTCTTCTTGTCTACCTTAACATTAGAAACACCTTTTATCCTAGCTAGCTTGTCTTCTATCTGGCTAGAACAGCCTCCACATTTTAACTCTTGAACAGGATGATTATGGTTGGGACATCCACCACATTTCAAATTTAGAATAGTATAGTTTTTAGTAGGCATTGTTGTTTATTTAAATTGATGTATAGTCCTCAAAAGGCTTATCTATTTTTGTTTTACCCAGTCAATAGTTAACACAGGAGCGTTTAGTCGATTCACTAGCATTTCCACATTGCTTCCTATGAATATTCGCTTAAAAGGATGTCTTACGTAATTGGATATCGCCACCAGATCAATTCCAAACTCTTCTGTAAAATGGCGAACACCTGCATCGATCGTATAATCTGGGTAAAAGTGGGTTTGCACATTACCTTCTTTAGAAATTTTTTTAAACTCGCTTAATCGTTTTTCTGCCTTTTCGGAAGGTGGAGTAAAAAAGCCATTCGTATTCACCGTCATTACATGAATATTTTTCACATTGAATGGTTCCATAAATTTTAGAAACTTCCAGAAAGCTTGTTTGTCTTCCGGCTCAAGGCCAGTAACAAACAGTACGTCTGTAAATGACAGATTTCTTAAGCTATCTTTAAGCACCAAAACATTTTTATGTAATAGCCGAACGACCTTTTGTGTATTGGATCCAATAATCCATTCCTGATTTCCAGAGGCTCCGTGAGACCCCATGATAATAAGATCAAAGTCGATTTTATCAGTAATTTCTGTGATATTTTCAATGAATTTCCCTCCTGTATAATGATAGGCGCATTTCACACCTTCTGCTTCTACTTTCTGTTTAAGTTTTTCAAACTTATTTCTGACCTTTATCGCTACCTCTTTATTCTCGGCATCTTGGTAACGGATGTCTGCTTTCAAGTCTTCCCAGTCATCTGGAATGTTAGCACTGTGGTATAAGTGAAGTTCTCCATTGAGTTTTTGGGCAAACAGTATTGCTGCATCTAATGCCGCGTCAGCAAATACGGAAAAATCGGTTGGGACTAAAATTTTCATAAAAGATGGATTTAATAATTAATCAATTTGATTGTTCGACTTGCTCTTGTGGCTACTACTGTAGTGTAGTTCTTTGTATTTTTCAATTCGGGTATTCATTTTTCGAATAGCGGTTGTTAATGCTTTATTCTCGTTTTGATCTTCGTGCTGGGTGTAAAGCATCGTTCCTTTTTCTGGTTTGATTTGAAGAGCAACCCTTCTTTTTCCATGGAGTACTTCACTAACCTTGACGTCAATGCTTTTGACAAACTCGTAATTGCCATACTTGCTTTGAAGGATATCCGAATAGTAATTTTTTAATTGTTCTTGGTTTGGATGTTGTATGGCTTCTATTTTAATGTCCATTTTATTTTTGTTTTAATTTTTAATAATAGCTGCAATCTAGGGAAAGTAAGCCTGCCTGCCAATGAGCCTGATCATGTCATCGCTTGATTTAGATCATTGTTGTTGGAGAGTAAAAAAAATGCAGACAGTTCCTCCCTTCCCTGAGAACTGCCTGCTGACTATAAAAAACCCAAAAAGACTAACATTTCTTTACACAAAGTCATAAAACAAGGCAGTCCATAATAGTCGGACTGCCCACTCACGTATGCCTCTCCCCAAAAGAAGCATTCTACCCAAAATCAACTGTTAAATTAGTTTTGATCAAGAACCCGTATTACTGATTACACTTCACAAATAAGGTAGCACAGGGCAGGTCAGACAGCGTCAATTTTTCTGCAACACTGCCCAAATAGTACTGTTTATAGGGCGAATGCCCCAGGTTACCTACAATGATCATATCGGCATTTTCTTCTAATGCAGCATTGATAATAGATTCGTGAAAATTGGACGAATTGGCTGTTAATTCTAAAAAATCCATCTGACATCGTTCGGGGAATTCGAATTTTTCAGTTAAATTTTTGAAGGCTCTGTTTAGAGCATTGGCGAAGCCTCTTCTGTATTCTTTAAACTTTTCCCGACTTTTTTTCTCCTTATCAAAAGGCAAGGCGTTTACATGGACAAACTTTACTTGTAAAGGGTCCTGCATTGTTTTCGCAATTTCACTGATCGATTCTACTACTTTGTTGGAGCATTCGGAGAAATCCAGCGCTACCAAAATCGTTTTTAGTTTTCGCATAGAGACCCTTGGCACTAGTAGAACATTGGTACTTGAGCGTCTAATTAAATTCCTAAGTAGGGTACCATGTCCTGTGTGTGTTGGCTGTTGTCCCAGAACCAATAAGTTGGAATTGTTTTCCTCGAGCACATTGATGAGCTCCTTCATTACTTTCCCGTGCTTCACAACCACTTCTACATGCTCCTTTACCTTGGTATCCAGACAAAACTGCTGCGTCTTTTCCAACTGCTCTTTGATGGTGGATACTTCGTCTTGCTCAGAAGCTAGCTTAGATACATCTTTGTGGTATAACGCATCCCATAAATCAAACTTTGGCTCCACATGAGCGCAGATTATTTTTTTTACGGAGAATGCCTTGTCCAATGTATTAGCAGCCTGCATGGTATAACTGTCAATATCCGAGTTGTCAAAGCCGATAGTGATGGTATTCGTATTCATGTCTGATGATTTTCGTGGGTTATAAATCGGTTAATCAATGCTTGCTGTTGCCTGGATTAATTGATGATTGCCAAATACTTTGACAAGATTGACTAAATTGGGTTCTACTTCATTGCATATCTCCGCAAGGTACCCTCTGTCAGCATCTTCTAGTTGATTATTGAAATCCTGTATGCATTGACTTATGGCATTTTTACTTGCGACAAACTCTATCATTCCTGGAGATTGAATGAAATAATATCCTCTAAAGTCTGCGGGTGTATTGCGGACAATCTCCCAACTGCTATTAAATTCCTCGACAAGATTTTCAACCTCCCTCCATTCATAATTTTTCAATTTGTAGTCATTGATTACAACTTTTAAATTCCGGTAACTTTGTTCAAAATCCCATATTTTATCGAAGTAATAATTGCGCTCATTCAAGGTATGCCAATCATGCAATTCGTCCATGATACAGTTCGCCAGCTCCATCGCATTTTCGTATTCTCCTTTCTCAAGAGAATATTCCAATAGGTTCAAATCAGCGTGTACAAATTCCACCCAAGTTGCTTTATAAATAGAGGCGTCGCCAAGCAACTGATCAAAATTGTAGTGGATCTCTCTACTGTATTCTCTTGCAGCTTCGTACTCCTGAAGTTTTAAGGAACTCCATACCGGAACCATTGTCTGATTGAACAGTACCGAGTTTTCTGGGAAAAATTCTTCAGGATTACAAACTTGCGTCTGAAGCATCGTGATTAACAGTATAAATGTGGTAAGTTTCATAACTTTGTGTTTATTGATTTATGTGCAATCTCCGATTTTTTTTGTCTTTTAGAAATGATACAAGTCACTGGTGTCAATGATCTTAATTAGGCTTTATTTTTCTTTCAGCACTAAAAGTGGTAAGTCTGTAATACCAGCCATTTTTTTGGTTTTGCTTTTATGGAATAACGTCTTGATAAAGCCGTATTTGGGAGCAACCATGGTCAACAATTCAGCATTAACACCATCTGCAAATTCGAGGAGTGCTTTTTCAACATCATCATCTGGCAATTCATGAATCTGGATATTCACCGAATGAAAATTTTCCTTTACAAATTTTAGTAACCCCGCTTTCCCGATTCCCTTTTGTACCTCTCCTGGTTTTTTAATGTGCACACAATGTATCGTTGGTTCAAAAGGTTCTATAACACGTAGCATTTCCGCCAAATAATAGGGATCGCTATCGTTGAAATCTGTAGCAAATACGATGGTTCGAACTTCCTTATACCTTGTCTCCTCCGGGATCACTAATACATTACATTTAACTCGTTGTAGCAGATTGGAGGTAAATGATCCAAGCCGTTTTTTGCCTGCCCCGCTTGTACCAATCGCTACCAAATCGAAGTCATTTATTTTTTGATAAAGTGAGATATATCCCTTTGGTTCTCCATACTCAATTGTATATTGTATGTTAGGGATGTGGTCTAGCATCCCCTTGGTCTCCACCTGAATCATGGCCTCGTCAAACTGTTTGCGAATTTGTTTTTCAGCATATTCCACCTGTGATTTTGTCGCTTCTACAATAACGGAGGACGCTTCATAGCCATAACCGTAGACCGGATTGGACATCATATGGATCAACTCCATGGAGGAATAGGCACTGTCTGCAAATTGCAAAACATAACGTAAAGCTTGAGATGAAGGATTAGAAAAATCTGTAGGAAATAATATTTTAAGCTCTTTCATGTTATTTTTTTTGATAATGATTAAAGGATGTATAAGGTTAATTGGAAGTACTATTCAGCTCAGAAAAGGTCTGCAACCATGGTATCCGTTTATTGATTAACAACTGTTTTTTTAGTTTCAGATTTCGGATTAGTGGTCTTGACATTTTCGTTAAGCACAAGCAATGGATACCAATTGAGGTCAACTAATTGATTGGAAGTACTTTTTGTCAGTAGACTACTCAGAAATCCCTTTTTTCTTTTTAAAGTGCAAATGACATCCACACGATACTGATAGGCAAAATTGTCTATGATCTGTTCGACATTATCGCCTACGATTTCGTAGAAGGAAACGGTGTCTGGGCCAAACACCTCTTCTAATAGTTGTCGGTAGGGAGGAGAAGAAGGGAAATCAGGATTGGTCTCTATATGCAAGGCAACAACTTCGGCATTTGTAGTTTCAGCAAATTGTTTGAGTACTTTAAGGTTTTCAATGGTAGCATCTTTTACCTCATCCATCGTTAATAATATCTTTTGGATACGACCATAAGTCATTGTATTCGGAATTAGTAATACTGGCATCTTTGAATTATTCATGACGTCAAGCGCGTTACTGCCCATAAAAATCTCCTTAAAGGCATTTGTTGTACCATGCGTGCCCATTACCACCAGCTCACTGTTATTTTTTCTGCCTTGCAATGCAACACCTTGTTCAACGGTGGTCTTGTGAATACTGTAATTTAGTTTAACCCCAGGATGCCTATTACTCATTTCCAAGAGTAAGTCCATCATATTCTGATTGGCATGTTCCATTAAATGGCGTTCAATGGAGGGAAGCATCGCTGTCTTTTGTGGTAACTCATAAGTATGTACTAAATGAATACCTTGCTTAGTTGCTTTCGCTAAAGCAATAGCATATTCTAAGGCATTGCTTGCTGTTTCTGAAAAGTCTGTTGGGAATATTATCGTGTTCATTGTTGTAAGTTTTATTCAAAATTAGGGCATTCCGTCCCTTGCCGAAATGATCTTGGTCATCCTCATCAATGATTTTAGTCCGGCGTTAAAATCTGTTTGTCAATTGATTACAATCACCCCACCAAATGACGAAGATCATTCCTACCAAGGATTAAGTCCTATACTTTTGGATTGAAATTAATTGTAAACCAATAAATATTTTCAACTATGAAAACGATACAAAAAGAGCCATTTGCTCCGAATCTAAGCTTTACCGAGATTGTCATGCGCCATTATATGATGATGGGTATGGGAATTCTAGCTGGAGTGCTTCATGCCCCTTTATTAATGTTACTCGCGTTCCCCTTTTTCTTTACTGGTATTTTAGGCTGGTGCCCTGTTTATGAAGCATTAGGCATTAATCATCATAAATAATCACCTTTTAAACCAAAACTCATGAAAAATTTACTTCTTCCAACAGACTATTCATCCAATGCAGTAAACGCGCTGGCATATGCCCTCAATTTTGCAAAAGAAATTGGAGCTTCCGTTAATATTTTTAATGTCGCGAGCAATCCTCCATTTGATTCACTTTCCAACCTGAAAACGCCAATCTCCGAATTAAGCACGGATCAACTTCCTACTTCCAAGCTCACTAATTTTGTTAAGCGCGCAATCGATTCGAAAGCACTCGGTGCTCCAGAATCCAACCCTATCGGTTTTGAATTAGGCACCGGCTTTGCCGCCCCCGAAATCAGAGCACGCAGCAAAGATTATGACTATATCATAATGGGAAAAAAAGGAGAAAATTCAATCGGTGAAAAGCTATTTGGTGGGGTAACAACTAGTGTTATTGCCACTGCGGATTGTCCTGTCTTAACCGTCCCGGAAAAAGCTAGATATAAAGACATCGACAACATATTATTTGCTATTGATTATAACTCTATAACAACAACATCTGTCAACTCAATGATCGACATCGCAGAACAGCTTAACGCAACGCTCCATTTTGTCCATGTAAGCACCAATACCGAGGAAGATCAAAACATAACAGAGGACTTATTGGAAGAAATTCTGACGATGAGTAAAATCCCTCAAATAGCGTTTGAAGTAGTCATTCTCAAACGAGCTGGCAATACCAATAAAACATTGGAACAGTTCGTAAAAGACAAATCCATTGATTTAATCTGCATGGTCAGAGGGGATAAAGGGATATTCAAAAAACTGTTTTTGGAAAGCCATACCAGATCGATGTGCTACTCTACAGAGATCCCGCTCCTAAGTTTCCCAGGAAGAGATAACGTTTAAATGGGGCGTTCAAATTCAAAACCACCTGCTTACGTTCATAAAATTGAAACACAAAATGTTACTATTCAGAACTTTAATTTCATTTCTAAAAGATGATGACTATAGGGATTTGTTAATTACCACCTCAATAATTATAGCGTTGGGCGGAACGATGTACCATTATTTAGAGGGATGGAGTTGGATAGATTCCATCTATTTTTCAATAATAACTTTAACAACGATAGGATACGGAGATTTTTCGCCACAGACTGATGCCGGAAAGTTGTTTACCATCTTTTACATTTTGATAGGCATAGGAATAATATTGAGTTTTATCAATACCGTTTATAACCATTACAGTGTGATGAGACAAAAAGACAGTGCCAACACAAATGAAGAGGCCGGATAACAAAAAGAACTTCCATCCTCTCTCCAACGCCCCTTACCCCACTTGAAGAATAATTTTCCCAAACTGTTTGCCTTGATCCATTCGATCAAAAGCTTGCTGTGCTTGTTCTAACGGGAATACCTCATCAATAACAGGATGGATTTTTTGAGCATCAACAAACTCAATCATTTTCTTAAATTCAAGGGCATTGCCCATGGTGGACCCTAGGAGCGACAACTGTTTCCAGAATATTTTTTGTGGGTTTAACTTGGGAATATTTCCGCGGGTACCTCCATAAAAGGCAATTCGACCTCCAGGAGCTGCAAGATTGATTAGGCTGTTGAAACCTTCCCCTCCAGCGCTGTCAATTATCACGTCAAACCCTGGTGTGGATTTGCCTAGGGATTTTGCCCACCCTTCTTCTTTATAGTTGGCGATACCTGTAGCACCCATTTTTAGGACACGGTTTAGTTTTTCTTCCGAACCCGAGGTAGCAAACACGACAGCATCCGCCGCCAATGCAAACTGGAAGGCAAACAAAGCGACTCCTCCTCCGACTCCAGATATCAGCACCCGCTCCCCTGCCCGCAGATCAGCTCGCGAAAACAACGCCCGATAAGCAGTAAGCCCCGCCAGTGGTAAGGCAGCGGCTTCTTCAAAACTCAAGTGCGCAGGTTTTTCTATCAGGTATTGCGCTTCAACAATCACATACTCGGCGAACGTTCCTGATTTTGGAAGTCCTAGAATCTGATAGTCGTCAGGTTGATGGCTGGGATTGTCCGTCCATCCGTGACTAGGATTAATAATGACGGCTTTGCCAATCAATGAATCTGGGACATTTTCGCCGACCGCTTCTACTAGTCCTGCACCATCTGAACCTAGGATCAAATCTGGTACGATACCGGGATATTGACCTTTGGTAATCCAAACGTCTCTATGGTTTAAGGCGGCCGCCTTCACTTTTACGCATACTTCATCAGGGCCTGGCAAAGGCTTAGCGACTTCAGAAAATGCCAGTGGTTGGCCAGGATTTTTTAATAGGACAGCATTCATCATGTGGAGTTAATTTATCACAAAAATAAAAAAGCTTTCGACATTTTGCCGAAAGCTTTACGTTCAATTACATTAGTTAATAATGGAGATTATCGACTATGCAATTGCCCAAACCTATCTTTATGCGCCTTAAGCGCGAATTTTTCTAAAAAATTGACTCCCACGTTTGACCTCGCGGGAGCCAATGACCAACACATTCCTCCGAAAAGGATTCTTCTTTGATATATAATTGCCCCAATAGGGGTAAACCTTTTATACTTTTTTAAAAAGTTGGCTCCTATGTTTTGACCTGACACAGGAGCCAATGACCAACACATTCCTTCGAAAAGGATTCTTTGAAGTACTTTAACTTCAACTTCTTTAATTAGACACATTTTTTAAAAATTGGCCCCTATGTTTGACCGGCATAGGAGCCAATGACCAACACATTCCTTCGAAAAGGTATCTAATTTACTTTCACCAGCTTTCTGGTTACTTTGTAATTTCCTTGTGATACGTGGAGTTGATAAATTCCATCTGGATAATTTTCCAATTGCAATGGAATGTTATTTACTCCTTGTTTTACCGGGACTTGCGTCCTGTAGACTTGTTGTCCCAGCGAATTAAACAACCTAATATTAAGTGACTCATCGATCGATAAGGCTTCAAAAATCAACGTGGTGTTTCCCTGTATTGGATTAGGGCGAATTTCCAGATTTGAGAAATTCTTTTTAATAAACTTAACTACCTCTACATTGGAATAATGAACCGTGCCATCATGATCAATCATTTTTAATCGATAATACATGTTGGTGTTAAATTGAATATTCAAATCGTAGAAAAAATACGAGGCACCATTGCCATCTACTCCTTTTCCTCGCTGGGTATGAATCTTTTCAAAATCAATATTGTTGGTAGAGCGTTCCAATTCAAATTTATCAAAATCGACTTCCGTTTCTGTGCGCCAGAACAAATCAATTTGTTCCTCTGTACGGGTAGCAGTAAACTCTGAAAGTCCAACAGGTGCGCTTATTGGCACATAGTCGAGCGTGATTGAATCTCCGGGATAAGTAAGCGCTACTCCGTTTTTGGTAATAATGACTACATCCCTAAGATAGATCGTTACACTATCAGGCGCAGGTGGCGGAGCCCGAAACGCACTAGCATTTTCGTCATCTCCCATTACTCCTGCAATTGTTACCTCACAAATAATCCGGCAGACTTCTTCTCCTCTAAATTCAACACCAGTAAGATCTGGCCTTCCAATAGCCACATACCAACTAGGAGCTTCCTGCGTAGAAGTATCAGGCAATATTGCATAATCAGAAACCAAAAGATCAGTAGGATTTCCCATATAAGTGCTATCTAACCTAAGTCCTGGATTTACAAATCTGCCGTAGGTGAATTCTGCACGAAAACCAATGCTCTGTACATCCGAAACGGGCACATTTGCTTCTCCGAGATCTACTTTCAATCGAAGATCTTTGTTTTCTGCCATCACCGAATCCAGGGATTGGATATGCAAGATACCTCCACCAGTGGTAGCGGGAGCGTTTGGAGCCCCTGATGAAACTCCTTCAAAATGATATCGTCCAATAATATCTGCATCTAATGGGCCTCCCGAAATGGTAGACAGATCATCCAATGCGATTTCATATCCGTCTGTTGCTGTCGTTGTCACCAATACGCCATCCCCGTTGCTGTCGGCATGTTTCATGTTGATCGCCTGGCCGTTGAGGTTGAATGTCAGGTCATTGCCGTTTGCGTCTTTCCAATCATCAGCGTACTGGCAATTGAAGTCATAGTTTTCATTGGAGACTTGATAGGGTGCATTGTTATTTACGCGGTCATTGACTCTTTGTGTACCTGCCGAGGTTGGATTCGCTTGTTGTTCTTCAAACATGGTTGCAAGTGCGTACAATTGTGCCGTGGCATCTGATGACCAGTTGACAATACCATCGTTATCAATATCTCCTGGGTGCGTGCCTTCCTTATCAAAATAAACCGTCCATTCCCTATGCGGATAAAATCCACATCCGAAAGTCTTTCCTGCCTGAACTTTTGCTGAATCGAGGGTTGCATCTGAAAATTCGATAAAAGCTACATTTACATTTGAATTGGTATTATTATTGGCGTCAGGCAGAAAAGAACCTGCGGACGGTGGAATTATTCTAAAATCGTAAAAGGAACCATTGGCGACCGAGTATTCCATAGGATCCCCTAATTGTCCGATACATATATGTCCATTTTGAGAAATCCTTTGAGGAATTGGTGCGCCAATAAGCGAATCTACCAGCACACTGTCAAACTGTATTCCGACAGTTTCCTTAAGGCTGTCTATTGATATGAATTCATTGATAACTGTTACAGGGAATCCCGTAGATATCCAATTAATGGATGTTGATTGATCAAGGAGCACGTCGAATTCTAACTGGCCGACTTTTATGTAGTTTATATGGTCTAAAGGATACCCTGATCCTCCTCCCATTGCTACGTTGTAACTAACTATATCACCAAGGGATCCAGTAAGTGTGTGCGGATTGAAAGTTGCTGAATATCCGGGGCCGTTGACGATACCGGACAACACATGTTCTTGTTTTATAATGGGGTTTCTGAGCACATTGGTGTCTATGGTCATCCTGTAATTTTGATCAGCGAGGCTGAAGTTTGTAGCACTCGCATTCGCTTTGATTTCTACATCTACAGAAGTTTTTCCGAGCTGAAGGCAGGGGTCAAATGAATAATCAATCTGGACAAGCCGAACATCGAATTCTCCGTTTTGGCTGTATCCTAAGAAGGAATGTAAACAGAAGACCATTAATATTAAATTTCTTAATGGAATTTTCATAATAGGGAATGTTTACTGTTTTTTGTGTTGGTCAATTGGTCGTTGTTTTAAAACAATTTATACCTTGGTCAAAAGTTATATAAATCATTAATTTATTAATTATCAACAAGTTACTCTCAATATAGTTGATAATAGTGGTCTTTTGTATATAGTTTCTGTATTCTTTTGGGTAGTATTTGCTAAATAAAAAATTGGTTAAAAACATCTATAATCTCTTCTTTTTTTCTGGTGCTGACAGCGAGTTGAGTTCCGTTGTCTAAAACCACTAATCCCCCGCGTCCCTTAATATACTTAGAAACTTTTGTCAAATTGACAAGAGTAGAACGATGGATTCTACAAAATGTGGCTGAATTTAGTTTTGCTTCGAATTCCTTTAGTGTTTTGGATACTAAAATCTTTTTGCCATTGTCTAAGTGCACAAAAGTGTAGTTGCCTTCGGCCTGGAAGTAGAGGATTGTTCGGATTCTTACCATACTCAATCCGTCAGAAGTAGGAAGGGATATTTTGTAATTTAAAATGTCAAAAGCAGATTGTCTGTTTAAAATAGAATCTTCTGCCTGCTTTCCCTGATGGTTGGCCAAGTCAATAACTATTGGTTTTCTGGTGTTATCAGGGCTGTCTTCAAATTGGAGGGCTAAGGAGTTCATATTTCGTACAATTTTGTTGGTTAATCGTTCATTGCATCAGCAAGGTAAATAGATATACAAGATGTCTAAAAGTACATTATTTGCAAATTGCAGTAATTTTAGGCCATTAAAAATAAACCAATTTGCATAACATTAAGCCACAACAACCTAAATTACAATAACTTACAACCAAATAGAACATAAACAAAAAGTAGTAAAATTCTCCTTTTTTTTGAGTACTTTTATTGTCAAATAAAATGAAATGGGCGAAAAAAAACCCTTCAAAAGTAAAATACTGGAGCTTTTAAGACCAATGGACACAAGGGAACTCCGTAGGCTGGATGAATATTTAAGTAGCCCATTCTTCAACAAAAATCAGAAAATAATCCAGCTTTTTTTACAGTTAAAAAAACAACATCCTGCTTACAAACGACTGTACAAGGAAAAAATATTCCAAAAAGTATTCCCAGAAAAAAAAGAGTACCATGACGGTCTATTGAGAGCGTTAGTTGCCGACTTAACCAAACTGGTAGAAAATTATATTTCACAGACTGTTTACGAAAATCAAACCCGATTGAACAACAACAATCTACTAGAAGGAATGTTGATGAAAGGAATGTATGATCATTTTGAAAACAGATTGAAAAAAACATTGCAACAAATTGAAGAAGAACCAGACAAAGATGCAGAGTTTTATTACTACAAGTTTTTAATAGAACGAGAGTCTTACCGGTTTACCACCGTTACCAACAATCGAGCAACAACTAGTAGTTTGCAAGAGGTGGTCAACAACCTAGACTTGTATTATCTGGCAGCAAAACTCAAGTATACCGCCTTAGTCCTCAATCGCCAAAACATAGTAGGTTCTAAATACGAGCTGAAATTGGTGGATGAAATTTTGTATCACTTGAAGATGGACAAAACCCATCGGCAGGTTCCTTTCATCCGATTGTATCATCGAGTAGTATTAATGCTCAAGGAGTTTGAAAATGAAGAACATTTTAGAAAATTCAAAATAGATCTCGCAAAGTTTAAATCCGAAATACCAAAGGGAGAAATCCGATTTTTGTATACATTGATGCTGAATTATGCCCGATGGAAAATCTACGCAGGCAAACCTGAATATTCTCAAGAAAGCTTTGAGGTGTACAAATTGCTGCTAGAAGAAAAAGTCATCATCGTCGGAAAAACCATCTCCTATCACCACTTTCGGAATATTGTCAATGTGGCAGTGCAGGTGGAGGAATATGACTGGGCAGAGCTGTTCATAAAAAATTACAAACCATTGGTCATCCCTGGTGTCCGTGAAAATGTGTTTTCTTTTAATATGGCGGCACTGCTTTTTGCCAAAAATCAATTTGAAGACGCACTAGATTATTTGCGTGCCATTCAGTTTTCTGACGTGGAGTTTATTGATTTTTACTACCATATGTATTATAAGACGTTGTTGATTCAGACTTCTTTTGAATTGGATGAGACGGAGGTGCTGCTGTCCAATTTGGAATCGTTTCGCTTATACCTGTCGAGGAACAAGGTGATCCCTGATGACATCAAACTGGCCTACGCCAACTTCATCAAACTAGTGCGCAAACTGACCAACCTCCGCCTTGGGAAACGGATCTCTATGCAAAAGCTTGCCGAAGAAATTCAGTCTACCAAACCGCTGACCAAAGCTTCCTGGCTGGAGGAGACGATTGGACGTACGGAACGACCAAAGTGGGCGGACTAGTATTCTTTCACAGCATTAACATCAAAAATATTATTAGTTTTAAAAACTTAATGGCATCTTGTATGCGTATGTAGAAACTGCCTTTAAAACTCCTTGGTTTAAAGGAGGAAACCGCACTTATTGGAAGTTGCTTTTGCTGATAAACATTAAAAAAATGAAATTTCTGATTACTTTGTTTGGGATAATTAGCCTGCTTTGTGTTGTTAAGGCACAAGATTATCCGCCTAATGCCGAACCAGGAAATTGCTATGCGAGGTGTCAGGTGCCGAATTACAACAAAGGAGAAATGAAGGTTCCCGTGTATACTGGTAATTACCAAGAACCGGTTAAACTTGATTCTCTTTATTTTCTGAAGGAGAAGGAGCACTTGCGTTATCCTAAAAAGTTTAAGGTAATTGCAAAAAATTATTCGGAGGAGGAAATTGATACCTTGTTTCACAAGATCGTTAAGGTAAAGGATAAAAACCAAACGATCGACTATGAAATGCAAACAATACCCTATATAAAAAGTGTTGTAATGGAGGGCACTGGAGAATGGTTCAAAATTTTATGCCCTAGTTTCGTAACCCCCACTGTTGTCAAGAAATTAGAATCTATTTTAGAGGAAGCGGGATACATAGAAGCGCATAAATGTGAAGGAACTAGTTGCTCAACCTTTAAAGAAGCATTGATGAATTTCCAGAAAGACCAAGATTTAACCCCTTCAGGTATGTTAGATAAACATACGCTTCTAAAACTTGGGTATCGCCTATAAATTTTAAAAACCTGCCGCTTGAAGACTTACTTGAAATTATTTTGTTGGATTATCCTATTTAGCTCATATACAGCCTACGGTCAGGATGTATCTGGAACACTACTTCCAACTATTGCTGTTGATTCTCTATTAAATCATATCAAAATATTGTCTAGCGATGAGTTTGAAGGCAGAGGCACTGGGCAGCAGGGAGAAAAATTGACCACGGATTATCTGGTGAACAAGTATAAGGAGTTAGGACTAAAACCGACCTTGGAGAATGGCTTTCTTCAAGAATTTATTATTAGATCTTCCTATCTAGATGAAGGAGAAGAAAAGTTGACGTTTGGCAATTTTTCTTTTCATAGCCCAACCAGTTTTGCCAGGAGCAGTTTTAACTATCGTTTTCAGTCAAAACTGGATTTGATTTATTCCAGCAACCAGGAAGACTACCAAAACAAATCTTTGATTCGCAACAACCTGATAGTGATTTATGTGAATGATTCGTTAAGCAATTTGCCAACAATATTACAAGAGTTTGCCGACAATGGAGCCCAGGGGGTATTGTTTGTTTATGAAAAAAGGAAAGATTACCAAAAGCGTAAAAATGACACCTACAAAATTCTTAAGAAAGATGGAACATCGAATCTGCGTTTTTTGGTACTTCATACGTTTGCAAGCGCTGGGATAATTTCTAATAGACTGATGCAAAAAGATAAGTTCACCCTACCGATCAAGTTAAAACTTTTAAAAACTAACCTGATCATCTCAAACAATGTCATTGGAATACTGGAGGGAAAGGGCGCTGACAAGGAATACCTGATTGTCTGTGGGCACTATGACCACCTGGGAAAAATTGGTAGACGGATTTACAATGGTGCTGATGACAATGCTTCAGGGATCTCTGTTTTACTTGAAGTTGCCAGAGCCATTCAAAAACTTAAGGAAAGTGGATTTCAGCTCGATCGGTCGATTGTATTTATTGGATTTGGAGCAGAAGAAATAGGGCTGCTCGGATCAAAACATTATGTAGATCATCCTATTTTCCCGTTAGCAAAGACGAAAGCCGTTTTTAATATGGACATGGTTGGAAGAGCAAAAAAGGACAAGCATGGGGCTGAATTGTATTTGATTGGCTCTCCAAAAGTAGTAGAGGTTACGACGGCTATCGCACAAACACATCATAAAAATCTTAGAATCAATCTGGCCTACAATAATCCTGAAACAGACATTCACCAATTTAAAAGCAGGTCAGATCAACATTATTTCCTTGAAAAAAAAGTGCCTGCTATTTTTCTATTTACTGGTACACATAGCGACTATCATAAGACAGATGATGATTGGGAAAAAATCAATTTGGAATCCTTACAGGAAATCTCGCAGCTACTGCTTAAGTCTGTTGTTTATTTTTCTAAGGCTGCTAATAACTAGCTTCCACTAACCTTACTAGTACCCAGAATGTGATCCATACACTTTTGTTATACAATGGTATTTCAGGACACCACCTATTTTTTTCAAAAAAAATAAAACCCCGTGCAACGTTTTTGCACTTTATAGACTTTAGTAAATAGATAGCATGAAAAACTAGATTAGTACAATTAGTAAATCAAGTTTAAAAGCTACACCCGCAACATTGTATTTAGCGTTCTTATTTTGATTTTGAAATGAAAATTATCGTTTCAAGATATAGAAATCTATTACCTAAATTTCAATTAAAACTTTATACAAAAAACTCCTTTTAGCGGATTCGATTGTTAACGATGTTTCCTTTAGCGAATTCGCAGTAAAAAACCAATCAGGGCCTCCCATTCCAATCAATGAGAACTATTATTTTTTCTCGGAGTGGACAACTATGGCCAAAAGTAAAATTCATTAAAAAATTTAAACTTCTAAATCATGAAAAATCTAGGAATAATCTCCCTCATTTTAATTCTCTTTTTAGCCGCTTGTAAACCGGAACCACCGATTGATATTATCGACCCGATTCCAGAAGCCGATCTACTAGAAAACTATGACCCAATCATTGAGAATATAACCACTAGTCTCCGCGGCCAAGTAATAGACGAAAATCAAGAACCCGTAGAAGGTGCCGTCGTAAAAATGGGCAACTTAACGACTACCACCAACCAATTTGGCCATTTCTTCTTCAAGAATAAAACCATGAACTCTAAGGGACAATTGGTGAAGGTAGCCGTAGATGGCTACTTCCCAGGATCCAGAAGGTTCTTCCCTACTCCGAATACAGAAAACAGGTTGTCGATAGAACTTCTTCCTATGGTTTTCGACCAGTCTTTTGATGCGTCAAATGGCGGGGTTTTGACCTTGCCAAGTGGAGGATCTGTTGACTTTCCAGACAATAGCATTGCTGACGCAAATGGGAATGCGTATACTGGCAATGTAAACGCCGCTGCTAAGTGGATGGATCCAACTGCACCAAACACCGTTGACCAAATGCCTGGCAACTTACAAGGAGTTAATACGGATAGTGAAGAAGTTGGCCTTGCAACCTATGGGATGATCGCAGTAGAACTGCAAGATGACAACGGCAATCCTTTAAATCTTGGACCGGACAAAACGGCGACAATTTCTATGCCTGTCCCTTCAGATTTATTATCAACAGCTCCTGCTCAAATCCCACTTTGGTCTTACAATGAGTCCTACGGTATTTGGGTAGAGGAATCTGTTGCAACGTTGACCAATGGCAAATATGTCGGAGAAGTCAGTCATTTCTCCTTTTGGAATTGTGATGATCCGTTTGCGTCTCTATACTTTGAACTAAGACTAGTAGATACTGATGGTAATCCACTCGCTGGTTGGGGATTGACAATGATTAGTCAGACTTATGGTAGCTCCTTTGGTTATACAGCTTCTGATGGGACTGCAAGTGGACTTATTCCCCAAGGCGAAATGCTTGACTTAGAAGTTTATAAGAACGGAGTTTGCAGTGGTCTAGCACTCGCCACGCAAGTAGGACCATACACTCAAGATACGAACTACGGAGATCTTGTTGTATCGCCCGCCGGCGTTGGTGTTATTACGACTACTATTCAAGGAGAGGTAATCTGCAATGGCAATTTATTAACGGATGCAGTGGTGACTGCTACTCATAATGGGATTACCGACTATCTTTATACAAGTAATGCGCAATTTCAATTTTCCCGTAGCTATTGCGGGACCTCCTTCCCAGTAGAGATAACAGCGTATGATCTTAACAATGGACTAGAAGGCCCAACACTGACTGTCCCAGGAGGGGTTCTCACAAACGTAGGTCAAATAGAAGCATGTGACAATACCATTCAAAGTTATATCAATCTCGATGTTGATGGTGTTTCACAAGTACTTTGGTTGCCCTATACCTCATTGTCCAACAATAGAACCTACATCAGCGGCAACTCCCTAAATGACACCTATTCCTACTTCGGTTTCGATGGACAGGCAACTGGTGATTATTCCAACGATCCGGGAACCTACGTTAATGTCTTTTCGCAAATTGAAGGTTGGAATATTAGCTCTGATTCTCTTAATGCAGCGCAAAGCTTTGATACATTTTTTGTTACAGAACATTCGAGCACAAAAATAGAAGGATCCTTTTCAGGTACTATGTCCAATTTGGCAACTAATCCTCCTACAGATGTATCTGTAAACTGTTACTTCCACGTATTGCAATAATAAATCAAAAACAAGCTTGAGAAGGGATTGCAAAGGCTTTTCCTTCTCAAGCAAATTTTGATTTTTATTCAGGTATAATGGAGCGTTAATTGGTTATTAGTTTTTGGTTTTCTGACCAAGTATTTTGGACTATTTCAATAAAAAAAAGGTTAAACATCGATGCAACGAAATTGCAATTAACCGACTTTACTAGATTGATAGCCAACATACCTGAACATTTCGATTAGCTATTCAATTCTAAAATAACCACCGCAACATTGTATATAGAAAAAAGGTAATCCTAAACGGACAACGAGAAAAAACATCATGTTCTCGAAGTATCCCGCTATTACCGAAAGTAAAATTCATTAAAAAATTCTAAATTCTAAATCATGAAACATCTAGGAATAATCTCCCTTATTTTAATTCTCTTTTTAGCCGCTTGTAAACCGGAACCACCGATTGACATCATCGATCCGATTCCAGAAGAAGATCTAATAGAAAACTATGAACCAGTCGTTGAGAATGTCACCACCAGTCTGCGTGGCCAAGTACAAGACGAAAATCAACAACCCGTAGAAGGAGCAACAGTAAAACTAGGCAACCTAACCACTACTACTAACCAATTTGGTCATTTCTTTTTTAAGAACAAAACGATGAATTCTCGCGGCCAGTTGATAAAAATAGACGTCCCTGGTTACTTCCCCGGCTCTAGGAGATTCTTCCCTACTCCGAATACAGAAAATAGAATCACTGTCGAGCTACTATCAAAGGTATTCGACCAGTCATTTGACGCAGTAACTGGAGGTGTTCTTTACCTACCAAACTCTGGATCAATCGTCTTTGAGGACAAAAGTATTGAGGACGCCAACGGTAATACGTATGTAGGCAATGTAAATGCCGCAGCCAAATGGATGGATCCATCAGCTCCTAGTACACTAGACCAAATGCCAGGAAATTTACAAGGCGTAAATACAGACAGTGACGAAGTAGTACTAGCTACTTATGGTATGATAGCAGTAGAATTGGAAGACAACAATGGACAACCGTTAAACATCGCAGAAAATAAAACAGCAACAATCACAATGCCTGTTCCATCTAGTATGCTAGCCTCCGCACCAACACAAATACCTTTATGGTCATACAACGAATCTTATGGCGTTTGGAAACAAGAATCTGTTGCCAACTTGATCAATGGAATGTATGTCGGAGAAGTAAGTCATTTTTCATTTTGGAACTGTGATATTCCTTCTGAATATGTCTACTTTGATGCGAGAGCCGTAAACGAGGACGACATTCCTTTAGCTGGAATGGAGGTTAAAATTGTCAGTCCAACTTTTGGGACTCGGAGTGGTATCACTGCTCTTGATGGAACAGTAAGCGGGATTATTCCAGCTGGAGAATTGCTATCCTTAGAAGTGTGGACTTGCAACACATTGGTATCTTTGGCTCAATTTGGTCCAGCTACCCAAGATTTAAGCTATGGAGATGTTGTTGTTTCATCACTTAGCTTTAGTACGACAACAATTCTTGGTGAAGTTGTTTGTAATGGGAATTTGTTGAACGAGGCTGTTATCAAGGCAAACCGAGATGGACAAGTACAGTATTACTACACCTTTGATGGTCAATTTGAGTTTCAATTTATAGATTGTACCAACTCTCTTCCTGTAGAAGTGAGCGCTTTTGATATAGTTGGTGGCTCTCAGGGGCCAGCCGTTAACGTTCAGGGAGGTGTTATCTCAAATCTTGGTCAAATTGAAGCGTGTGATAATTCACTTCAAAGCTATGTTAATATAAATGTGGATGGCACCACTAAACGTTTTTTCTTCCCAACAAGCAATACCTCCGTCAGCTATACATCAATCTGGGCTACCGACCTTATCAACAATGGAAGTCTTGGTTTATATTTCCCAGGAATTACAGCAGGAGATTATTCTAATAACCCTGAAAACAATATTTTTGTAGAATACCAACCAGAAAACTGGTATATCCAATCTGATTCCTTGTCGACAATACAAAAATTCAATACATTTTTTGTCACTGAACACTCCAGTATTAAAGTAGAAGGATCATTTACAGGAACAGTTGATAACTACTACAACAATACAGTTACTAATGTACCAATTACTGGATATTTCCACGTAGTACAATAAGAGAAAAACAATCTATGAAGGGCAATACAACCGGTGTTGCCCTTCTAAGTAAAACAAGCACGCTTCCCTGCGATTTACTTGCTAATCGACCGTTAGTACATAGTACTAGAATGGCACTTAAAAGACAAAACAATTATTTAAATAAAATAAATTTCATCCTCCATGCAGCGAATTGACAATAAATCTACTTTAGTATTTAGAGACGGGAAGAAAGAAACTAACACCTTGATTTCCCTCCGCGATGACCGACAGCAATAATGAATGAGATTAAAAGTAAAATGATGAAAAATATAGGAATAATTTGGCTCTTTTTAGTGCTTGTACTTGCAGGATGCAGGAAAGATGTCAACACCACAACCACCACAGAGCACATACCAGAACCATATATCATAGAAGGTTATGAGCCAACAGTACTCAATGTTACCACAAGCCTCCGGGGTTTAGTACAAGACGAAAACCAACAAGCAGTAGAAGGAGCATTAGTAAAAATGGGTACCCTGACGACGACGACCAACAAATTTGGTCATTTTTTCTTCAACAACACGACAATGAACTCCAAAGGACAATTGGTCACGGTAGAATCCCCTGGCTATTTTCCTGGTTCGCGTCGATTTTTTCCGACCGCAAATACTGAAAACAGACTTACCGTAGAACTATTGGACAAAAATTTCAACCAGTCCTTTAATAGCAGTCTAGGCAGTGACTCCATCTTCCTATCAGGAGGAGGTTCATTAGATTTCGAAAGTAATAGTATTGTCGATGCAAACGGAAATTTATATACTGGTACAGTAAACGTAGCCGCCAAATGGCTTGATCCAAGCGCACAACAAACGTTAAATCAAATGCCAGGAAATTTGCAGGGAGTAAACACAAATAATCAAGAAGTTGCATTGGGGACTTACGGAATGGTGGTAGTAGAACTTGAAGACAACAACGGCGAACCGCTTAATCTTGCAGATGACAAAACGGCAACGATGACCGTACCTGTTCCCGTTAGCCTTCTAGGAACCGCGCCAGCACAAATCCCACTTTGGTCGTACAATGAATCCTACGGATTGTGGCAGGAAGAATCGAGTGCAAGCCTTACAAATGGCAGTTATGTAGGAGAAGTAAGTCATTTTTCATTTTGGAATTACGATTGGCCTTATGAAGCAGTTTATTTCGATGCAAGATTAGTAGACGTCAATGGAAATCCAGTTACTGGACTTGGAGTAAGCATAAATAGCCAAAATATAGGTACTGGATATTCTAACTCTGCCATTGATGGGACAGTAGGCGGTCTTATCCCCGCAGGAGAAACACTGACTTTAGAGGTACATGACAATAACAACTGCGGTGTAATATTTAGCAAGCAGATTGGGCCCTATTCTTCAGATATCTCTTATGGCGACATTAGTGTAGCTGGTAGTAATATTATAACCACAACAATACTTGGCACCGTAAATTGTAATGGAGGTTTGCTAAATGATGCAGTAATCACTGCTTCAAGAAATGGAGCAATAGACTACTACTACACCAATAATGCTCAATTTCAATTTAGCTACCTTGATTGTTTGACGGCTAGTAATGTGGAGGTTAAAGCATATGACCTGGCAAGTGGCATGGAAGGTCCTGTCCATCAGGTACAGGGCGGGATTTCGACTAATCTTGGTGTAATTGAAGCTTGCGACACAGCGATACAGAGCTATATCTCCTTGACCGTAGATGGGGTCACTCAAGAGTATGTAATGCCATTTGCCTCTTTCATTTCTACTTTCACAGACATCAGTTATACAGGTACTAGCGACTCCTTGTCCATCAATATACCCGGGACAACTGCTGGAGATTACAGCATGACCATAGGAACAAATTTTACAGTGTGGGATTTTGTAAACCAATGGCAATTCACAGAGTCTATCAGTGGAGCAAGTCCGTTCGACACGTTTATATTAACAGAACTAAATCCAAGCAAAGTTGAAGGATCTTTTTCAGGAACTATGGAAAATACTTATATATCGCCAACTACCACCCACCAGGTAGATTGTTATTTCCATATTGTACCCTAATAAACCAACGAAAAAATCAATTGGAAGCAGGTAGCGCAACATGCCTCCTTCTAATTTCATAACTTTGAATATCATACTTCTAAAAACAAGTAGTTTGCAAACTGAAAAACAATTAATCAAAAACTGCCAGAAAGGGGACAAAGCCAGCCAGTATGAACTGGTGAAGCGGTACTCTGGAATGCTTATGGCAGTCTGCCGTCGGTATGTGCGGGACGAACAAACTGCAAAGGATATTTTGCAGGATAGTTTGATCTTAATTTTTGGAAACATCGGCAAGTACAAACCCATCGGCTCTTTTGAAGGCTGGATGCGGACGATAACGGTACGGTGTGCTTTATCTTGGTTGCGGAAAAACTCTAAGAATCTTAACGTTGTAGACCCGACAGCGGTAGAATCTGTGATCTCCTTTGATCCCAAGATCTACGGCCAACTAGGAGCAGATGATATCATGGAACTGATTCAGAAGCTGCCTGTAGGTTACCGATCGGTATTCAATTTGTTTGCAATAGAAGGCTATTCCCATAAGGAAATTGGCGAAATGCTGAACACCACAGAAGGCTCCTCAAGGTCTCAATTTTCGAGAGCAAAAAAGGCGCTTCAAAAACACTTAATTAGTTTGAATCAAGTAAAAAAAAGTAATTCGATATGAGCTGGTCAAAATTTAATAAAAAGCTGAATGACGAGTTGACTTCTCACGAAGTGCCTGTGGATATTGATGTCATTTGGAAAAATATCGAGCCTCAGGTAGACGAAATCAACCAAAAAAATAAGAAAAGGCGATTTGGGTTTTATTGGTTGTTTTTCTCAGGACTGTTGGTGGTGGGGGTTGGACTATTTATGCTTTCCTATACCATGGAAGACAATGATGATAAGACAGCAGTTTCCAATATAAAAGACACCGCTGAATCAAGTGACAAAACCGTTCAGCCTGCCTCGCCCGTACTTCATAATAATTCAATAGATCTCAACAATCAAAACAAAACAGAAGCTCCATCAACAGAAAAACTAACTAATAAAAAGACTTCTACCCCACTTTCAAACTCAAAAAAAGAAGTCAACAACAACAACAACAACAACAACAACAACAACAACGAAACATTCCATAGCTCTACCAGTACTAAAAACAATACTTCTACATCAATTATTCCTACACAAAACAATGAAAAAACAGTAAAAAGAACAAGTTTGACTCAAGGACTGACGACCATCTCCCCACCTACCCAAACAGGCATATTGGGAGTTCCTAAAACGTACCAGAAGCAAGTAACTTCTATAATCGCACCCCCCAAATCAACAATTGAAGCGACAAAAAAACTTCCAGACGTTTTAGGAAATCAGTCCTTCCAAAATACGCTTACCTTACAAGGAAAGCAAAATAAGGCAGCCACAGAAAAAATAGAATTTAGTGTACTTGAAGACTTAAAAAAGCTGCCTTCACTAACAAATTTGCTAGTCGGCAAAACGCCTTCTTTGTCCCTTCTGCCTGTAGTTTTACTGCCGACTAGACAGGATGAAAATTCAAAAAAAGAAGACTTCGAAACCCCACAAAGACCTTTTTCTTTTGCAATTGGTCTTCAGGGAGGAATTGCCTTTCCAATTAAGCACCTGACTGATGCTCCTGATTCATCAGGCGTAGCTCGTACAGCAGGCAGAGACTCTCTTGAAAAATCATTGGAAACTCAATGTTTAGGGATCAATCTGCAACTTCAACATAGAAGCGGGTTCAATTTTACAACAGGCCTGCACCGCACCTCAATAAAAGAGAAAATGGAGTACACACATATTTCTGTGAATGAAGATTCTATTTGGGGACTGCAGGCTATCCAGGTCAATCTAAATGGTGATAGTACTATGATCTATGGGCCACTAATAAAAACGTCAACAACTACGGAATATCGCAAAGCATACAATAGTTACACCCTACTGGAAATACCACTCTTACTTGGTTATAATCATGACTTAGGGCGCAAATGGAGTCTCGGAGTACAGGGAGGTGTTTTTGCCAACTTATCGTTGAAAACGAAAGGGTTTATCCTTGAGGAAGGTTTCCAAAACATTGAAGTCGACCAACAGAATTTTTTCAAACCGTCTATTGGACTAATTTATTATCTGGGAGCTTCCCTCGAACACAAGCTGAACTCAAGATGGAGCATGGAACTTTCTCCATTTGTCCGTTTTATGCCGTCAGATATCACAGTAGACAATTACCCAGTAGTACAAAAATATACGTTGATTGGAGGAAACCTCGGTCTAAAGTACCGACTCTTCTGATCATTACCGACTTAGTTGTATGATAGAAATTGAGTTGCGGGTCTGGACAGTAGTCCTTCAAGCAGGTTGGCTGAAAACACCTGGCAGATTGCAGTAGTTAGATTCTTTGGCGGAAGACTATACCTGTATTGCAAAGGTGTAGACCTGCAGCTTGATTTCATTTCTTAAGTATTAAAATTCTTAACACCAGTTAAACAATTGTTATATCTGTTTTTTGAGGCACGAAAACTCAAAAACTACAGTTTTATAGGTGTAGTTCGAAAGCGAGTTACTTTTATGAGTTAAGAAACTTTTCATAGGTAGTGTATAAGGTAATACGATCAAATGTCTTTTGGAGGAGGGATGTGGATTGTATTACCTTTTTTTGTTTTGAATACCGACTAATAAGCAATGCCAATTCTTCTAGAAATCAATCCTAAATATCTTAAAATACTTAACACCAGTTAAACAATTGTTATATCCGATTCTTAGGGCACGAAAATGCAAAATCTACAGTTTTATAGGTGTAGTTCGAAAGCGAGTTACTTTTATGAGTTAAGAAACTTTTCATAGGTAGTGTATAAGGTAATACGATCAAATGTCTTTTGGAGGAGGGATGTTGGTGGTATTACCTTTTTTTGTTTTGGAACAACTGTTTTCTAGAAGTTCAGTCTCCACCTAAAAAACAAGAGGCCTCCTGGAACTTTATCCAGGAGACCGCAATCCAACTCATCTAATAAAGAACGTCTTAATCTACATTGTCGTGCAAAAAGGAGTTAGTACTGTTCAACTCCGGCTGTGTGCCTTCATCTCCTGTAATCGTCCACTTAGACATCCCGTTGTCCGCAGAGTGCGGCAGGTCATCCAAATTCACCTTGCGTCGGAGGTAAGCTGGTTCGTTCTCCAACTCGATCAAAGTGTGTGGGTTGTTCAACTTCACATTTGGTTGTGCTCGGTTGACTTTTTGATTTACAGGCTTGCGATCAGCGCTGTTTTTGCTTGTAGAAGTATCTTTTACGTAAGGCTCATCGAATGAATTGTACTTCGCAAACGGATCTTTCTTTACAGAAGGAATGTTGTCGAATTCATAGACGATAGAGTCTTCGTGTTTGGTGTCGTTTAAAAAAGGATTGATCGGATCTACCGCCACTTCTGGCTCACTGTTTAAAGGAATCCGTACCTTCTTTTGCTTTTGATATTGGTGGATCTGCTCCCTGCCTTTCTCAAAGCCTGTGGCGATCAGTGTAACGCTGATTTTCTCTCCTAGAGATTCATCATAACAGTTACCCCAAATCAAATCTGTTCCGTGACCTGCTTCTTCCTGAACGAATTCTGTAATTTCAAAAATTTCGTCCATCGTTACTTCCTTGGTCCCGGAAGTAATATTCAATAGTATATGTTGTGCTCCTCGAATGTCATTGTCTTCCAATAATGGAGAGTTCAATGCTTCTTCAATGGCGCGTCTTGCTCGGTTGTCCCCTTCAGCGGCTGCAGTACCCATGATGGCTACTCCACTTCCTCGCATGACGGTATTGACATCTTCAAAATCCACGTTGATGTATCCTGGTACGGTAATGATCTCTGCAATTCCTCGTGCTGCGATGGTTAATACATCATCCGCATTAGAAAACGCTTGAGAAAGCACCAGATTACCATGCATTTGCCGTAGTTTATCATTAGAGATAACAATGAGCGTATCTACATTTTTCTTCAGTTCTTCCAGGCCGTCCATCGCTTGCGATTTTCTACGGCGTCCTTCGAAAGTAAATGGTATCGTAATGATTCCTACAGTAAGGATGTCCATCTCCTGGGCAGCTTTTGCAATTACAGGCGCCGCTCCAGTTCCTGTACCACCACCCATTCCTGCAGTGATAAAGACCATTTTAGTTTCTTCTCCTAAAAATTTCTTTATGTCGTCAATAGATTCAATACAAGCTTCTTTACCGATATTCGGTTTCGATCCTGCACCTCGGCCTTCTGTTAGACCAGGTCCTAGTTGAATCTTTGTTCTTACCGGACTAGTTTCCATTGCCTGATTATCTGTATTACAGATGGCAAAGTTTACTCCGATGATTCCTTCGTCGTACATGTGTGCAACTGCGTTGCTTCCTCCACCACCGACTCCGATGACTTTTATGATCGAGGACTTTTCTTCTTTCATGTTAAATTTAATCATGATTGTTCTTTTAGATGATTAAAAATCCAGGAAACGGGGTTATCTGAAGTTGGAAGTCAGAAAGTTTTAAGTGCGAACCGTACTCCTAAATAGTTTATTATTCTTATTGATTTAGGTAATGATTGAATCATTACTTATTATTAAAATTCTGCGTCTGGCTCTGCTTCAAACCATTCTTTTGTCTTTTTGAATAAAGATTCATACCATTTGTCTGATCCATCTGCTAATACTGGTTCTGCAACCATCGCATTTGGTACTTCTTCTGGTGTTCCTTCTTCTTTCACTGCGACAGCTTCTTTTATTACTTTAGGAGCTGGTTGTTCTACTTCAAATCCTTTTAGTAATAGACCGATAGCTGTTGAGTAAATCGGGCTGCAGACTTCTTCTGCATAGCCGTGTGCTAATTGCTCGATCGGAATTCCTATTCTAGTGTTCATACCGGTGTGCAATTCAACCAACTTGTCAATATATCTAAGTAGTGAACCGCCACCAGTTAACACGATACCTCCGATCAGTTTTCTTTCGAAACCCGACCTTCGGATTTCCCAGAAAACATGATCAAAGATCTCTTCCACCCGTGCCTGGATAATTCTAGCCAGGTTCTTCTCCGAGATTTCCTTAGGGTCGCGTCCTTTTAGTCCGGGGATGGTAATAATTCTATTATCGAAAACTTCTTCTGCCAATGCGGCTCCGAATTTTACTTTCAGTTGTTCTGCTTGATGCTGCATTACGGTGCAGCCTTCTTTGATATCCTTCGTGATCACGTTTCCTCCAAATGGAATAACGCAAGTGTGACGAATGATTCCTTCGTGGAAAATAGCCAGGTCAGTTGTTCCGCCTCCAATGTCTACTAGTGCGACACCTGCCTCTTTTTCCTCTTCGCTAAGTACCGCTGCTGAAGAAGCAATGGGCTCTAGGGTAAGACTTGCCACATCCAATCCAGATTTCTCAACACATTTGAAGATATTCTTCGAAGCGGTGATTTGTCCGGTGATGATGTGGAAGTTGGCTTCCAAACGGATACCTGACATCCCGATAGGATCAAGTATTCCTTGTTCGTTATCAACAATATATTCTTGTGGGATAACGTGTATAATCTTATCTCCTGGAGGCAGCACTAACTTGTGCATGTCGCGTACCAGGCGTTTGATATCTGCTTTTCCAATTTCGTTGTGGATGTTGTCTCTAGTCAAAATCCCTCTGTGTTGAAGGCTTTTGATGTGTTGACCTGCGATCCCAACATTGACTACTGATATTTTTGTACCGGAGCGTCTTTCCGCTTCTAAAACAGCATCACTGATCGCTTTTACCGTTTTTTCGATATTGGATACGACACCTCTTAGTACTCCAACAGAGTCAACTTTACCTACTCCGAGAATTTCTAATTTCCCGAACTCATTCTTGCGGCCTGCAATGGCGCACACCTTGGTTGTTCCGATGTCTAATGCGACAACAACTTGTGAATCTTCGTTCATAATTTTACTTTTTTTTGCAGACTACCTGCCCTTTAAATTTTAGATTGATGGATTTATACTTCCTCCAACCTTCGTACGGAATTCCTTCCTTGTAGAAGATTTTCAGATTATCGAATTTTTCATCAAGTCGATTAGCTTTTCCAACCATGATTGTGTGTTCGCCAACTTTGGGCACGAGGACGAACTCTCCTTTCTTGTTAACATAAATCTGTTCTACTAATGGTTTCAGAAATTTGTCGTTGTTGATATAAGTGACTAAATGATACATTCCATTTAATGTGTTCTTTTTTTCCTGTAAGAAACTATCCGTATAAGTCGGTATGTTTCCAGTTGCTACCAGCACTCTGGCAGTAAAATTGGTGGATGGTGGTAAAAAATTGCCTTCGTCATCCAGATAAAAACTTGCGCCGTCTGCATCGATTACTCGTACCATTGGTCGGCGTTCCTCAATTCTTATGTACACGGTATTTTGAGCACCGATATATACATCAGCATTTTTCACAAACGCATCTTTCTCTAGGATCACTTCTACTTCCTGTACATCCAGGCTTCCTAATGGTACACCGTTGAGAATATGGCCGTATCTTCGTTTTACCGTATTTTTTACATCTTCTTTGGTAATAAAGGTCTTTCCTTTTTCTCCATCAATTTCAATGATCAAATCCACAGAATCCAAATTTTCTTTTCGCTCAATGGCAGAGAGGAGCAGTCCCATAAAAAGGAACAAACCGACTACTGTCATCATTTGCGTTAAAGCATTTTTAATATTCTGTGAGTTTATTTTCATATATTTTATCTAATTATTTCTTTTCAACTTCAGCTTTTAATTTTAATAAGCTGTCTTTCTTTTATTTCCTTACAAATTTACCCGTATGGTAAATGGTATTTTTATTTAATATCTGTCAATTGCTTCCTTGATAATTGGCACTAAATGATCGATGTTTCCAGCTCCAAGCGTCAATAAAACTTCTATTGAATCCAGTGCCTTTTTGGTGGCAAATTCTTCAGTCGCTTCTTCCTTGGTGAGCAATCGTTTATTGCTGTTTTTCATCTTATCCAAAATCAACGTTGAGGTCACTCCCGCTATTGGCAATTCACGTGCTGGATAAATCGGTATCAAAACCGGAAAATCCAATTCGTCTAAAGCCGACGCAAACCCATCCACAAAATCCCGTGTTCTCGTAAAAAGATGCGGTTGAAAAATCCCCGTTATCTTTTTTCCAGGAAATAAAATCTTAGCCGCTGCAATCGCCGCTTTCAATTCTTCTGGATGATGTGCGTAATCATCTACATAGGTGATTCGATCATTTTTTGCTACAATTTCAAAACGTCGCTTTATTCCTTTGAATGAAGCCAGTGCTTTTTTTATACTTTCTGCAGAAACGCCAAGCTCTTGAGCTACAGCTATTGCTCCTACTGCATTTTCAACATTATGTTTACCAGGATGGGTAAACCGTAATTCACCGATATTTTCCTTCGGACTGACCAAATCGAAGACCATAAATCCTTCTTCGACATGCAAATTTTCAGCTCGATAGTTCCCGTCATCTACTCCGTAACTTTCTTGTTCACAGTTCGGTTTTATCGGGAGGCCATTCTTATGGAATAGTTTCTCCTCACAATTCTGAGCGAACAAATTAAAGCCTTCTGTCACCGAGTCTGCCGTCCCATAAATATCAAGGTGATCCGCGTCCATCGAAGTGACAATCGCCAGCTTCGGATGAAGGTGCAAAAACGAGCGATCAAATTCATCCGCTTCTACCACCACCCAGTCACTTCCGCCTGCTACGTAGTTCGACTCAAAGTTGCCAGCTATTCCTCCTAGAAACGCCGTGCAATCGACACCACCTACCTTCAAAATATGGGTAAGGATCGAGGTCGTTGTCGTCTTTCCATGAGTACCTGCAACTCCGATTGTTTTCTTTGAACGACTGATAATTCCTAGTACTTCAGCCCGCTTCAAGACAGGGTAGTTATTGGTTCTAAAATATGTCAATTCCTTGTGTTCACTTGGAACAGCCGGGGTGTAAACCACCAGATCGATTCCCTTTGGAATCCTCTTTATATCTTCTTCATAATGAATCTTCATTCCTTCTACTGACAGCTTTTCTGTCAGCGGGGTTTTAGTTAGGTCGTACCCATAAACTTCCATCCCCTGATTATTCATATACCTTGCAATTGCGCTCATTCCAATCCCTCCTATTCCTACAAAGTATACCTTCTTTATATCCGCTAGCTCTTGAACTCTCATTGCTACTTTTGCTTTTGTGTTCCAAGATCAAAAACTGCCTTTGCTATTTCGATGGCTGCTTTCGGTTTTCCTAGCTGCTTGATGTTTTTGCTTAGAGAAGATTGCATTTCTTTGTCTTCTGTAAGTTTCAAGGCTTTTTTTACCAAAAACTCTTTGGCATCTGCATCTTTCACTAGTATTGCTGCCTTCTCTTTTACAAGGGCCATCGCATTGTGTGTTTGATGATCCTCGGAAACATTAGGTGAAGGCACCAGAATTGTGGGGCTTCCTACCAAACAAAGTTCAGAGATCGAAAGCGCGCCAGCCCTGGAAACTACTACATCCGCCATCGCATAAGCTAAATCCATTCTGTCAATAAACGCGGTGATTTTCACATTTGAAAATTCGGCTACTTTTGGGGTAAACTCCTCGATGTATAATCGGCCAGCTTGCCACAAAACTTGAACATCCTCTCTCTTCAGCAAGTCCAATTGGGCAGCAATCGCATTATTGATTGATCTTGCTCCCAGGCTGCCTCCCATCACAAAAATGGTTTTCTTTTCAGGATCAAGGCCGAAGTGTTTGAGTGCTTCTGCTTTTTTTCCTGACACATTCATGATGTCTGTTCGTACCGGATTTCCAGTGATTTCAATTCGTTCTTTAGGAAATACCTTTTCCATACCATCATAAGCAACACAGATTTTTTGCACACTTTTCGCCAGTAGACGATTGGTAACTCCAGCGAAGGAGTTTTGCTCTTGTATCAATGCCGGAACGCCTTTCATTGTAGCAATTTTCAATAACGGGCCACTTGCATAACCGCCTACTCCAACTACTACATCCGGCTTAAATTTACCGACGATCCCGATACACTTGATCAGGCTGCTTAATAATTTAAATGGGAATGATAAATTCCTAATCGAGAGTTTCCTTTGAAACCCACTTATCCATAATCCTTTTATCGGGTAGCCAGCTTTGGGGACTTTTTCCATCTCCAGCTTGCCTTTTGCTCCTACAAAAAGGATCTCCGTTTTCGTATCAATTTCTTTCAACGCATTTGCAATTGCTAATGCTGGGTAAACATGGCCGCCAGTTCCTCCTCCACTGATGATCACTTTCATGCGGCTACTTGTTTTTCGATGTATTTGCTTACGCTTAATATCATCCCGATCATCATACAAGTAAACAACAGTGATGTTCCTCCAAGGCTCATCATCGGCAACGGCAATCCAGTGACTGGAACCAAGTGCACAGATACCGCCATGTTTAATAAGGCTTGTATCACGATCAGCAAGCCGAGGCCAAGTGCCATCATCGCTCCAAAAGCCTTAGGGCTTAAAGTGACCAGACGAACACATCTGAACAGTAGGGTGAGGTAAAGTCCAAGCATTACCAATCCACCAAAAAGACCATATTCTTCAATTATGAATGCATAAATCACATCTGAATATGCATGTGGCAAAAAGTTTCTGTGAACACTGTTCCCAGGACCTGTGCCGAAGATTCCTCCATCGGCGATGGCCATTTTTGCCCGTTGTATTTGTTCTGAGCCGTCCGCATTTCCAAAGAAATCTTTGATCCGGTTGACCCATGTTTCTACTCTAACTGTACCTGGTGCGAATTCTCCTAGAATGATTAACATGGAGAATAAAACCAGACTTAACAAAATCAAAAGTCCGATAAACTTAAGATCGACTCGACCGATAAACATCATCAGTACACAGGTGACCATTAGCAGACATGCAGAAGATAAATCTGCCGGTGCGATCAGCCCACACACAATTAGTATCGGTGCGATAATCGGTACAAAAGCACTATTAAAATCCTTGATGTACTCCTGTTTTGCAGAAATAGCGCGTGCGATATAAGCGATCAACGCTACTTTGGCAAAATCTGAAGTCTGGAAGGTGACGCCTATTATTGGTATCTCCAACCACCGGGTTGCGCTGTTGTAGGTGGCTCCAAAAACGAGCGTCCACATTAGCAAAAACACGGCAATAACAAGGGCTAACGGTGCCATTTTAGAATATTTCGTATAATGCATTTTGTAACAAAAAAACATCGTACCTAATCCTAACAATAAATAAAAGAACCTTTTGAACAGGTAATGCGCAGTATCTCCTTCTTTCACTCTATATGCAAGCGCACCTGTTGAACTATAAATAGCGAGCAGTGAGCCAAGAGAAAGGAGTGCGACCACCAACCAAATGACACGATCACCTTCTAACTTTCCTAACATTTTACTTATTACTGCTGACATTTCCTTTTACATTCTTGGATGACAAAAAAAGAAGAGTTGGCTAAAATACGGGTGGCTAAACAGGCCAACTCTTCTATATATCAATCCCTTAATCTTAATACAGCATTTTTGAACTGATCACCTCGATCTTCATAATTTTTGAAAAGATCGAAACTTGCGCAGGCTGGTGACAAAAGCACCGTATCGCCTGGTTCAGCATATTTTGCTGCTACACGCACAGCTTCCTGTGCGCTATTTGTTTCTTCAATTATTTTAATTTTTGTTGAGAAAGCCTCCAAAATTTTTGAGTTGTCTACGCCTAAGCAAACAATGGCTTTCACTTTTTCTTCTACCAGATCAAAAACTGGTTCGTATTCATTTCCTTTGTCTGTCCCTCCTACGATCCAAACTGTCGGAGTTTTCATTGCTTTCAAAGCGTGAAAGACGGCATCTACATTGGTCGCTTTGCTATCATTGACATAAGCGACGCCTTTTATCTTGTCCACCAGCTCCAGCCGGTGAGGAACATTTTTAAATGTTTTCAAAGCCTTTTTGATACTCGTTCCTCGAATACCGACTAGTGTTGCTGCGATGGCAGCGCAAGAAGCGTTAAAAAAGTTGTGCGGCCCTTTGATTGTCAGATCTTCCTCTGAAAATTCTAAATCATTGAGTGCGAATCCATCTAGATAATTTCCAGTAGATACCCGATGCAATCTCGGCTTCACATTCATAGCTTTTAACATCTCCGTCATGGTTTTATCATCCTCGTTTAGGATGAAGTGATCTCCGGGAGCTTGGTTTTCTATTATTCTGAATTTCGCTTTCGCGTAGTTTTCAACTTTGTAATCATACCGATCTAAGTGATCTGGCGTGATGTTTAGAAGTATTGAAATATCCGGCTTGAAGTCCTGGATGCCGTCTAGCTGAAAACTGCTGATTTCCAACACATAATAGTCATGTGTGCCTTCAGCGAGTATTTTAGCAAAACTATATCCAATATTTCCTCCTAGTGCTACCTCCAATCCTGCTTCGTTAAGTAAGTGATAAATCAAGGAGGCGGTGGTTGTTTTACCGTTGCTTCCTGTGATGGCGATCACTGTACCTTTTTCTAGGAACCGATATGCCCACTCTATTTCAGAGATGACGGGTATTCCTTTGGCGATTATCTTTTTGATAATGGGTGCCTTGTCGGGAATGCCGGGACTTTTTACGATGATGTCTGCATTCAGTATGCTGGTTTCGGTGTGCTGGTTTTCTTCGAAGGGAATGTCCATTCGACGTAAGTCAGCTTTGTATTCTGATTTGATTGCTCCGTAGTCAGAAACAAATACCGTCCAGCCTTTCTGGATGCCGAGCATCGCGGCTCCTACTCCACTCTCACCTCCACCAAGCACAACTAGTCGTTGTGGTGTTGATGTGGATTGGTTAGCGGATGGCTTTCTCATATTTCAAAGAACGTTTACCTGATTTTCAGGGTGATGACTGCCAATGCAGCCAACAAAATTCCTACAATCCAGAACCGAGCTACTATTTTTGGCTCTGGGATATTTTTCTTTTGATAATGGTGATGGAGTGGAGACATTAAAAAGACTCGTCGTCCTTCACCATATTTTTTCCTACTATATTTGAAGTATCCCACCTGAATCATCACGGATAAATTTTCTACTACGAAAATTCCACATAAAACAGGTATCAATAATTCCTTTCTCAGTATTACTGCTAATACTGCGATAATTCCTCCTAGTGTCAAGCTGCCTGTATCTCCCATAAAAACTTGGGCAGGGTATGCGTTGTACCATAAAAATCCGATACACGCTCCTAGGAAACAGGCGGTAAAAATCAGCAACTCTCCAGTATGCGGGAGGTACATGATGTTTAGATAGTCGGCAAAAATGGCGTTCCCTGATAAGTAGGCAAACAAGCCAAGCGTTGCACCGATAATCGCAGAAACCCCTGTCGCTAAACCATCCAAACCGTCTGTCAGGTTGGCCGCATTGGACACTGCTGTAACTATCAAAATAACCAGCGGAATAAATACTATCCATGCCATCTTTTTGGCATTATCTCCTAAGAAAGGCAAGAACTTCGCGTAGTCTAGTTCATTGTCCTTCAAAAAAGGCACATTTGTCAAGGTGGATTTCACATAAACCCATTGTTTGGTTTTCCCTGGATTGAATCGATCTGGTGCTTCCACCGTTTCTACTACATCATATCCATATAATGCTGCTTCTGCCGGCTCCATTCTAACAACCACATCTTCATGAAAAAACATCACTATTCCCACCAATAATCCAAGGACCACTTGTCCTATCACTTTGAACTTACCTTTAAGTCCCTCTTTATTCTTTTTGAACACTTTGATGTAATCGTCTAAGAATCCGATTAGTCCCATCCAAACGGTGGCGACAATCATCAAAATGATATAAATATTCGCAATCTTCGCAAACAGGATACAAGGAACTAAAATGGCCATGATGATGATAATTCCACCCATCGTCGGCGTTCCTTTTTTTGCCATTTGCCCAGCCAGGTCTAAATCTCTAATCGTCTCCCCTACCTGGTGTTTTTGCAATTTACCGATGATCTTTTCACCGATAATAACAGAGATCAACAAAGACAAAATCATCGCTGCAAGTGCACGGAAGGAAAGGAAGTTGAACAACGCCGGTCCTCCTAGTTCTTCCAAATATTTAAATAAATAGTACAGCAATTGTTTCTTGTTCTCTTTGTGTTATAATAAATTCTCTGCTAGTAATTCCTTATCATCAAAAGGATATTTAATCCCTTTTATTTCTTGATATTTTTCGTGGCCTTTGCCAGCTATTAAAATGATATCTCCATTGTTTGCCATCTGGCAAGCTGCTTTAATTGCTTGCTTTCTGTTGGTGATCGAGATCACTTTTCCCTGGGCATTTTGTGGCACTCCTGTTTCCATTTCGTCAATAATCGCCTCTGGGTCTTCACTTCTTGGATTGTCTGAGGTTAAGATGACTTGATTGCTGTATCTACAAGCAACTTTTGCCATTTCAGGGCGCTTTGTGCGATCCCGGTCTCCTCCACATCCGACAAGCGTGATGACTTTTTCTTTCTTTGTTCGAAGTACATCAATCGTAGTCAGTACTTTTTCTAGAGCATCCGGTGTATGTGCATAATCCACGATACCGACAATGTTTCTTTTTTCGTTGACGATATAGTCGAATCTGCCTTCTACCGAGTCGATGCTGCTCAATGCTACTAGGATATCCGTTGTTTCTTCTTCCAATAAAATCGCTGTAGCATAAACAGCAAGTAGATTGTAAGCATTGAACTCGCCAATCAATCTTGCGTAAAACTCAGTGTTATCCAATTGAAGAATTAACCCGGACAATCTGTTTTCAATGATTCTGACTTTGAAGTCTGCCATGCTTTTCATGGCGTAACTTTTTACGGTTGCTTTGGTGTTTTGTACCATTACCTTTCCTTTTCGATCATCTACATTTATCAATGCAAAGGCATCCGTCGGGAGGTCATCAAAAAACCGTTTTTTCGCGTTAATATATTCCTTAAAGGTTTTATGATAATCTAGATGATCTAAAGTCAGATTGGTGAAAACGCCACCAGAAAACTTCAACCCAGCGATTCTTCGTTGATCCACCGCGTGGGAGCTAACTTCCATGAAAGCAAATTCGCATCCTTCATCTACCATTTTAGCTAGCAACTCGTTAAGTTCCATCGGATACGGTGTAGTAAAGTTGGAGGGGATCGCTTGATCTCCTATCTTGTTTTCTACAGTAGAAAGTAATCCTACTTTATATCCCAACTCGGTAAACAGGTTGTGAAGCAAGGTGGCTGTCGTCGTTTTGCCATTCGTTCCGGTTATTCCTATTAGGGAAATTTGCTCGGAAGGATTGTCGAAGTAGTTGGAAGCCATTTGGCCAAGCGCTTCATAAGTAGACTTAACTACTATGTAAGTAACACTCGAATTCAGAGACTTTGGCAACTCTTCACAAACAACAGAGGTTGCCCCGCTGTCAATTGCTTTTTGGATGTATTGATGTCCATCTGTTTTTGTGCCCTTCAATGCCACAAACATGGCGTCATTCCCGACGTTTCGGGAATCAAATGTTATCGTAGCAACCGGATTCTTCGTTATCCCAACAGCATCTTTGATCTGTACTCCGGTTAATATTTCGTTTAAAGTTTTCAAGTCTTTAGTATAAATTGAGATAAACCGTTTGTCCTTTGCAAGTTGTTCCGGGTTTAATGGATTGTTTTACCACCTTCCCCAGTCCTTTCGATTTAACTTTCAATCCTTCGTTTTCTAATAGAAACATGGCATCTCTTAATCCCATCCCTCGTACATCCGGCACTATATTTTCTTTGATCACCTTATTTAAAACTGCCAAAGTGTCTTCCTGTGTCGTCATGTATGTCCAATTGGTAGAAGCCTTTACTTTCTTTGGCAACTCCAAATAGTCAAGCACATTTGTTACATCCATGGTAAATCCTGCTCTGGCATTTGGAAGCTGTTGAGCGATTAGCTCAGGTTTTTTTCCTCCATTAATTGGGTCGTGCATTTCTACATTTGTAGCGTAACACTTATCCGCAATTTCTTTAAATACCGGTGCAGCGACTGTTCCACCATAAAATCCTCCTTGTCTTGGTGTGCTCACCAAAACGATACAAGAATAAACCGGATCATCCGCAGGAAAGTAACCAACGAAAGAAGATTGATATCTTTTTCTGCTGTCTGCCATATTCCTTTGATAATTGAGGATGGCGGTTCCTGTTTTACCAGCAATCTTGTAGGAATCAGATTTTATGTTGTCTGCTGTTCCTGTTTCTATTACCCCTTCAAGTAGTTCCTTCGCCTTTGCGATGGTCTTATGTCTAGCGATACTTCGCTTTAATACTGTTGGCCCGATGCTTTCGATGGTTTTGCCGTACTCCTGAATGTCTGTTACCAGATAAGGCTTCATCATTCTGCCGTCGTTTGCCACAGCGTTATAAAATGTCAATGTTTGCAGCGGCGTTTGTCGAAGTTCGTAGCCGATCGACATCCAAGGGAGTGTGATCTGGCTCCAATCGCCTTCAAACGCATTCTTTATATAAGGTTCACCTTCTCCGTTTATCTCGATTCCAGTTTGCTGGTGTAGTCGGAAATTTTTCAGGTGATTAATAAATCGTTCTGAACGTCCGGCTTCCTTATAATGCTTATAAATCAAACTTGCGATCCCTACGTTGGAAGACATTTCAAAGATGTTTCTAACCGTTGCCTTTTCGAGGTTGTGTTTAGAGGCATCTTCCATCATTTCTCCGGCAAATTCCATTTGACCTTTGTTTATAAAGATCGAATCTTCCAGATCCACATAACCGTCTTCAAGCAGCGCCATCATTGCAGGAAGTTTAAAAGTAGAGCCAGGTTGAGTGCTGGCTCCTACTGCATAATTGTAGGTTTCCCACAAATCATCTTCCTCCGTTCTCCCTATATTGGCAATGGCTCTGATCTTGCCTGTTTTTACTTCCATCACGATTGCGCAACCGTGTTTTGCGTTATGTTTTTTGATCGCTTTTAACAGAGCGTTCTCTGTTACGTCTTGTATATTTACATCAATTGTTGTTACGATGTCTTTACCATTTTGCGGTTCGATTTCTGTCAAATCGTTAACCGGAATCCAAGTGCTACCTGAGATTCTTTGCATCAACCTCATTCCTTGTTCGCCTGCTAGTATTTCATCAAAAGAACCTTCCAATCCTACTGGTTTCGAATTCTCCCTTACATATCCAAGGCTTCTGTGAAGCAGCATTTTGAAGGGTTTTGATCGTTGGCTCTTTCGCTCTACAATCAGTCCGCCAGCGTATCTTCCTTTGTTGAAAATTGGAAAACTCTTAATTTTCTGCAATTCAGGATAAGTGACGTCTTTCAGTAAAAGAGCGTATCTGTTGCCTTTCTCCTTAGATTTGTTCAACAGATTGCTGTATCCTCCAGGAGTATATTGCCCGGTACGCATGTTTGAAAGGCAGAAAGCTAATGTGTCTCTATATTTCACAAACGTCTCGTCCTTGAGTCCTGGGGCTTTCAAGTCCATTCGTATTTCAAAATTGGGAATTGAGGTGGCTAATAAACTTCCGTCTGCGGAATAAATATTACCTCTCTCTGCTTTGACCGAGCGGTAGTCATAATAAAGACTGTCCGCCATTGATCTCCAACGATCTCCTTCCCAAACCTGCACTTTTACAGCTTTCATGAAGACCATTGCTCCGCACATTACCAAGAACAGGAATACCAGATAAATCCTCCACAGTATTTCATTTTTAACGTCCATGATCTGATTTCCAATGTTCTTTATTTCTTATTCTGAGTAATTCAAAAAATATCTGCATTCCGTTTGCGTGCGTTTAGTTATCACATCCAATTCAATCATCTCTGAGCACAGTAGACGGAATGCAGACTACATTAATACAGAGTCAAAAATATTACGAGCATCTTATTAGCGACCTTTTGCCGCTACTATTTTCTTTGGTTTTGTTGTCAATTCTTTGAGGCCGAGTGGAGCTACTTGCTTAGCCACTTCTACCTGTTTGCTGTTGAACATTAGCTGAGATTTGAGTGACATGTACTTCCATCGGTTTTCTTTCATTTCCTTTTGGAGTACTTGTATGTCTCTTACTTTTTTCTCTGCAAAATGCGCATTAGCTATATAAATAGTTGCCAGAAATCCGACGAAAAAAATGTAGGGCAAATTCTTAATCAGCAAATAAGCACTAGCAAATTTTGTATTTTTTGCAGGCTTTAATGCTGGCTTCTTTACCTCTTCGATATTTTTTTCTTCTTCTGACATTTACTTTTTTTCTGCGACTCTAAATCTTGCGCTTCTGGCTCTTGAGTTCATTTTAATTTCTTCCTTTCCTGGCTCTAGTGCTTTCTTAGTAATGAGCTTAAAAGGACGATAAATATTCCCAAAATCATCTTGAATAAATTCATTTCCAAAACCTCCCTTCTTCATAAAGTTCTTCACCAATCTGTCTTCGAGAGAATGGTAAGAGATCACGGAAAGTCTGCCTCCGGGCCTTAGCACTTCAAGGCTTTCTTTTAAAAAGTCTTTTAGCGCTTCCAGCTCTTCATTTACTTCTATTCGAAGTGCTTGAAAAACCTGGGCGAGATATCTAGGTCGGCTCCCTCTGACTACATCTTCAATTGCTACAAGGAACTGGTTGATTGATTTCACCTCCTTTACTTTTCTAGCATCAACGATAGCCTTTGCCAACGTTTTTGAATTCCTTACTTCTCCGTATTCACTAAAAACCTGAACCAGGTCTTTTTCACTATACTTATTGATAACATGCGCTGCCGTTTTTTCCCCTTCCTTGTCCATTCTCATGTCCAGGTCTGCTTCAAATCGGTAGGAGAATCCGCGTTCTGGTTGATTTAGTTGGTGAGATGAAACTCCTAAATCTGCCAAAATGCCGTCTACTTGTTTTACGCCATTAAGTTTTAAAAATCGTTTGAGGTATCTAAAATTTGCCGGGAGGAAGGTAAAGCGACTGTCATCTATCAAGTTTGATTGTGCGTCGAGGTCCTGGTCGAAGGAAAATAACTTCCCATCAGGCCCCAATTTTTCGAGAATCAAACGGGAGTGACCTCCCCCTCCAAAAGTAGCATCTACATAGATACCGTCAATTTTCAAATTCAATGCTTCCACGCTTTCGTGAAGCAATACTGGATCATGATAACTCATTACCGTCGGCCGCATTTACATTCCCCATTACGTCTTCTGCTAAATCAGCAAAGTCTGTAGGTTCATCATCCAACAATTGGTCATATTTTCCTTTCGACCAAAGCTCGATTCGATTATGATAAGCGAATACGATAATTTCTTTTTCTACTCCAGCATATTGAAGTAATCGTTTGGGTATGTTGATTCTTTCAGAGTTATCAAGCACTAATTCTGTTGCGCCTCTATAAAAGTAACGGGCAAAATCCCGATTCTTCTTCACATACATGTTTAATGAATTGATCTCTTTCGAGATAGAATCCCAAGCAGTTTTGGGATACAACACTAAACACTCTTCAAAGCCACGATTCACAACAAATGCATATTCGGCGGCGCCTAGCTGCTTTACTAAGACAGCGGGGAGCTTGAAGCGGCCTTTCGCGTCCACTTTACATTCAAATTCGCCTAAAAACTGTTGCATATTGCTTTATTGCTAATAACTATGGTTCAAATGTAAAGGAAATTTCCACTTCTTGCCACTTTTTCCCACCTTTTTTTGAAAAAAGTTTTCCACATTTTTCGATTAAAACAAATTAATGCACAATTAGAAACAAATTTATTTAATTATAAAGTCAAATAGTTTACACTAAGCTATTTTGTAAACTAATTATTTACAAAAAGCATTGTTATTGGGTATAAAAATTTTTACCCATTTTCAGTTTATAACGGCTTACATATTGCACTTATCAATAATCTGAGCGTTGCAAACATAAAATTCAGTTCTAAAAAGAACAAAAATGGACTAAAAATTTGATGAAATTTTGATTTTTTATCAAAAGGTGGGAAAAAGTGTCAGTTTTGGGTGGTTTTGTGGGAAAACAAGATAAAAAGCTAAAAAACAGCTAATTTATTAGACTATTTTGTACAGAATGGAGATTTGGAGTCTTGAGGTGTTGGTTTTGACTCCTTAAAAGGATATTTGGACGATCTTATTTGGTATAAGAGTTAAAGAAGCTTTGCCATTTCATTTTGATGACGCCCATGACCGCTTCTTTTACAATGCTGCCACTCATTTTGGAGACTCCCTCTACCCTATCGGTAAAAGTAATGGGTACTTCTTTGATTTTGAAACCCAAGGATCGGGTCGCAAATTTCATTTCGATCTGAAATGCATAGCCTACGAAACGGATTTTTTCTAGGTCTAATTTTTCCAGTACTTTTCGTGAATAACAAACAAATCCAGCAGTCGGATCCTTGACAGGCATCCAGGTAATCATTCTAGTATAAATAGAAGCCCCAAATGAGATAAACACCCGACTAAATGGCCAGTTTTCCAATTTTCCACCTTTAATATATCTAGAGCCAACAGTCATATCGACATCTGGCTGGATGCAAGCTTCATAAAGGCGAAGCAAATCCTTAGGATTGTGAGAAAAGTCGGCATCCATTTCAAATATATACTCATATCGATGTTCCAGAGCGTACCTAAAACCAAGAATATAAGCGGTACCAAGCCCTAGCTTTCCAGTTCGTTCCCGAATGAACAATCGTTTAGGAAAACGAGTCATCAACTCCTTGACGATATCTGCAGTTCCATCAGGGGAACCGTCATCTACAATAAGGATATCAAATTCCTTATCCAAAGAAAATACAGCATGTATGATTTTAGCTACATTTTCCTTTTCGTTGTACGTGGGTATTATAACAAGGCTATCTGACAATTAGTGAGTATTGTTTTAAAAAGATGCGCAAATATAGAGGATTAGATATTAAGCACCAAGTTAGTACTTAATATCTTTTGTAGTTTTCTTAGATGTACGCTTTATTACCATTCAATTCCCCTTTTTAGGGGCGACTTGATTTGCTAATTCTTGCGTGTTGATTCCTCCAAATTTGCCAGAGGTCATTAGTAGTAGATTTTGGTCCTTCCAGCTTTTGTTGGTTAATAATTCAAGCAGATCTTCCTTGTTGGTGAATACCTTTATATTATGGTGCGCAAAAGCTTCCGCTACTTCTTCTCTAGAGATTGGGGGCAATTTTTTCATTTTTAAGGTATGCTCGCTATAATAGATTACAGCTTCGTCTGCTAGTACCATGGTGTCCTTGTAGTGTTTTAGGAAATTTTTGTTCAAACTACTAAAGGTGTGCAGTTCGAAGCAAGCGATAAGTTTGCGGTCTTGAAATTGTTGTCGGAAAGCTTTTATAGTTGCTTCGACTTTGGAAGGAGCGTGGGCAAAATCCAGGTACACTGCCGTTTGATCATTGATAGAAAGGCACTGCAACCGTTTGTCTGCTCCCTCAAAACTTTGAATGGCTTCGTAGAATTGATTTTCAGATACACCAACCTCTGCGCAAGCGAGTCGGGCAGCCGTCATATTCTCCAAATTATGGACACCAAATATTTTGATGGGGAATTTACCATCGGTGAGCAGTAATTGGGTTTGATAGTTTTCTACCACGTATTTCGGTACATCGTAGTCTATTATGTTTATGGGATTGGTGGTGGCTTTGGCCATTTTTTGCAAATGCTTGTCTTTTGTATAATAGATTAGCGTCCCGCCTTTTTCAATCATATCTATATATAGCTCAAATTGTTCGAGGTAATTTTCGAAAGTTGGGAATACATTAATATGATCCCAGGCAATTCCGGTGATAATGGTCACATGGGGTTTGTAAAAATGGATTTTGGGGACACGGTCAAGGGGAGAACTCAAGTATTCATCCCCTTCCAGTATAATGATGGGAGCATCGGACAGGCGTACCATCGTATCAAAACCTTTTAGTTGAGCCCCAACCAAATAGTCAGCGTTAATCTGATGATGGTTTAGAACATGAAGAATCATTGCAGTCGTAGTCGTTTTCCCATGGCTACCGGCTACTACTATTCGTTTTTTGTTAATTGACTCTTTGTATACATATTCCGGGTAGGAATAAATGGGGATCTTTAGTTCCTGTGCTCTTTTCAATTCAGGATTGTCGAGTCGGGCATGCATTCCTAGTATAATCGCATCGATATCGGAAATAATTCTTGCTGGATCCCAGCCCATATTTTCGGGGAGAAGCCCCTTTTTGCTTAGTCGACCACGTGCTGGATCGTAAATTTCATCATCTGACCCTGAAACCTCGTGGCCAATTTCGTGAAGCGCCAAAGCCATATTGTGCATTGCGCTACCCCCTACTGCAATTAAGTGGATTCTCATTTTTAGTGATTCGGTTTTTCCTTTAAACAACTCCTAAAACGCCGAATATAGTCAATAACTCCATAAACTAATAGCTCCATTAGTAAGAAATGGTTTAATAACCAGCCATTAAGTGCCTGTCAAAACACTACGTGAATTGCCCAGAACCGAGCCCCTGTAAGTTCTTTCTTTAATTTTGGTTTAAAAATTGCATGGAACAATTTAGCCTTTTGTCCGTTACTCTTAATGATGTGTTAAAATTTTCACAAGACGTATTCAGGATAATAAAAAAAGGCTGTGATTCGTTAATATTGTGTAATCACCGAACATATTGTGCCGAATTTTCATTAATTTTACAAACTAACTCTTAGGATGAAGAGAAATATAGTTTCACTATGCATCGCTCATTCCTTACAAAAAGCTAAAGATGAAATCGAATTTTTTAAAGAACGTAGCTGCTATTGTGCTTGTTGCAGCTTTTATAACTGCTATTTCTTCCTGTAATCGTGGATTGGGTTGTCCAAACAACTTTTCAATTGATTCACCTACGGAGGTTTTAGAATAGTAGTATTTAATACCTAATTGCACATGATTAATTGGATACCCTTAAATTCGGTTGAACAGGTGCACAAATTGGCCGACCTATCTGCTAAAACACCTTGTGTAATATTCAAACATAGTTCACGTTGTGACCTAAGCGAGATGAGCAGATTGACACTAGAAAAAGATTGGGATATTCCTGAAAAGGAGATTTATCTTTACTTTCTGGATGTCATTCAATATCCAAAAATTTCTAAGGAGGTTTCGGACCATTTCATGGAACACCATGAGACGCCGCAACTCCTGCACATCAAAGATGGCTTCTGCACCTATATAGCCGATCATCAGGAAATTTCTTTCCAGGATTTCAAAGACTTTTTAATTAATGAAAGGTAACTCCTCTTCCCTACTTGCAAGCAAACCCAATAACAATGGATAATCTTCAACTATTTGAGACGGGAGATGGATCGCCTTCTATTTTTTCTAACAAATTTGGGGTTAGTTATCATTCTAAGTATGGAGCTATCCAGGAGACTCAGCATGTATTTATTGATGCAGGTCTTCGCCCTAAGGCGCTTACATTGCATCATATAGATATTCTGGACATGGGTTTTGGTACAGGATTGAATGCATTTATGACGCTACTAGAGGCTGACCGAAGAAACTTATCTATTCACTATGTCGGTGTCGAAGCCTACCCTCTCAGTATGGAAATCGTGGCAGATCTAAATTATGCAGAGTTATTGAAAGCTCCACAGTTTGCCGCCACTTTTGTTAACCTGCATGACTGCGAATCTGACGTCTCCAACAAACTAAATCCAAATTTCTCCTACATCAGAAAACAGACCCACTTCGAAGAACTAGACTATGATCAGGCGTTTGATCTTGTTTATTTTGACGCCTTTTGCCCTACCTCTCAACCCGAATTGTGGGAGGAAGACCTGCTAGGAAGTATGTATCGAGCATTGCGTCCGGGAGGGATATTAGTCACCTATTGCGCAAAAGGAGTCGTCAAGCGCACGCTTAAGTCGCTAGGTTTCACGATTGAAGCGATCAAGGGACCACCTGGCAAGCGAGAAATGACCCGAGCTATACGTGGAGTTAACTAATGGTATAATCGGGATTGGAAATGGTATAAAAGGAAATTGGTTATTGGTTAAGAGCGCGAACGAACTATTAACCAATTTCCTATTAACCAACCTTACTCAGCAATAATCAAAAATTTATTCTTTTTACCGTTTTCGACCATCAGGTATTTGCCGTGGATGAAGTCAGCCATACTGATTTCTGCATCTATGCTGCTTGTTTTTTCTTTGTTTACAGAGAGGGCATTTTGTTTCATGGCGCGGCGGGCGTCTCCTTTTGATGCGAGCACTTTGACGTCTTCAATAATGCTTCCTGTAAGGAAATCAATCAGATTTAGATGGCCAGAAAGTTGGTCCTTGTTTATTTTGAAGTTGGGAATTTCGTTACCTACAATGTCCAGGACTTCTGCAGGTGTTTCGAAAAGCTCTTCTTTTTTCATTTTTTTATTAAAGAAAAAGGTGGAAGCTTTGATTGCCAGGTCACAAGATTCCTGATCATGGATTCTGATGGTCAACTCTTCAGCGATGGCTTTTTGGGCAATTCGCAAGTGAGGTGCTTCTTCGTGTTTTGCTAGTATGGCCTCGATTTCTTCTTTAGTTTTCAAAGAAAAGGTTTTTAGTAACCGATCGAGCATATCATCATTTGCATTTAGGAAAAACTGGTAAAACTGGTAGGGTGAGGTGAGTGTTGCGTCCAGCCAAATATTCCCCCCTTCCGATTTGCCGTATTTTGAGCCATCGGGTTTTGTAAGTAGCGGAGTAGTAAGTGCATGGGCTTTCTTTCCTAGCATTTTTCGTACGAACTCTACGCCGGTGGTGATGTTTCCCCACTGGTCAGAGCCGCCCATTTGCAATTGGCAGTTGTATTGTTCGTACAAGCATTTATGATCGTATCCTTGTATAAGCTGGTAGCTGAATTCGGTGAAGGAGATGCCTGTTTCGATTCTGTTTTTCACAGAATCTTTTGCCATCATATAGCTAATCGTCATGTGTTTACCGACGTCTCTTAAGAAGACAAGGGCATTCATATCCTTGTAAAAATCATTGTTATTGACCAACTGGGCTTTGTTGTCTCCATTTTTGAAGTCGAGCAGTTTGCCGAGTTGTTTTTCGAAGCATTCTACGTTTGCCTGCAGTACTTCTAGGGGTAAAAGGCTACGTTCTTTGTCTTTGCCTGATGGGTCTCCGATTCTACCGGTGGCGCCACCGACAAGTGCGATTGGTTTATGGCCGGCTCGTTGGAGGTGAACGAGCAACATGATTGGAATCAAATTGCCAATATGCAAAGAGGAAGCGGTAGGATCAAAACCTACATACCCAGCAATCATCCCTTTTTCTAGTTCTTCTTTCAAATCAGGGGTAAAATTGTGTATCAATCCTCTCCATTCCAATTCCTCAATAAAATTCATAGGTATCTATTTAAAAATTATAAAAGCAGGTGCAAATTTAATATAAGATTACAGTTTTCAATAGAAGCGGGACTCTAATTCAAAATAATAGGGTTGTTTTTATTGGATAAAAAGAAATCTTAAAATTTTGTTAACGAAACACAATACAGAAGGAAAGAGTTCGTTAAGAAAGTATTAAAATCGCAATAAAGCTTCGATGCACGCTTAAATGATTTTACAACACGTTCAGATGGTTTAGATTCTTTTGACACACTAACAACAAAAAATCTAAGTTATACATACTATGAAACCAAAAACATACCTATCGATTCAACAATTACCTTTGGGCTTGCCCCCTCATTATTTCAACCAAATTATTAATAATAATAAGGATAGATTTACTCTACCCAACAATTAATTGAACTTAACTGATTGTGTGCTTGTCGGATAATTGACTAAATATCAAAAATCCTGCAAAATTAAGCGTTTGTTTATTAAATTTGTTGTAAGCGGAGAAACTATATTATTCCTTTTTCGTTTAGTTCAATAGATTGTAGTTTAGGTCAATATATCTATTGATGGTACTTTGAAAATAATGAATAAGAATAATTATACTTACAATACGTATTTTATCATAAAAAAACCATTACATTTTGCCCTTGAATTAAGATAAGAGCAAATGTTTTCAAAAAACTCGATATATAGCAAAAACTTTACAATTACAAGATTTTACAGGGATTTCTAGGAACGATTTTTGATTGAAATTAATTTTTCTATAATACTTTTTTAAGATAAAATTAACGTTCTTGTGAAAATTCTAAATAACAAGAAAAAATTGAGTTTAATGCAAAGAGCTATCATTCTAGTGTTTGTTATGATTTGTAGTATTTCCGCGTTTTCGCAAACAAAAGGAAGGAAGTATTCGAATGAGTTTTTAGCTATTGGAGTATCTGCAAAAGGCCAGGGAATGGGGAATGCACAAGTTGCTTCCGTCAATGATGTCACCTCTTCTTTTTTCAATCCTGCTGGACTTTTAGGAATTAAAGATAATCTTCAGTTTTCTTACATGCATTCTGAATGGTTTACTGGAATTGGAAAGTACGATTATATCGGAGCAGCAGGCCCATTCAATTCAAAAGTAGAAGGAGACGATGTAAAAAGAGCGTTGGGCGGCACGCTTATTCGATTTGGCATTGACAACATCCCAAACACCTTAAGTTTGTACGAGGATGATGGCACCATAAATTATGACAATATTTCAAGCTTCTCTGCTGCCGACTATGCCCTTATATTAAGCTATGCGCAAGGAGTTAATGACAAACTCGATATCGGAGCAAATTTCAAAATTATACATCATAAAGTTGGTCTTTTTGGTAGCGCCTGGGGATTCGGATTGGATTTGGGTGCAAAATACCGTGTAAATCAAGAGTTTACTCTAGGACTTACCATTAAAGATCTGACAAGCACCTTCAATGCCTGGTCCTTCAATTTTACTGATCAAGAAAAGAAAGTCCTACTAGCTACTGGCAACGAACTTCCTGAAAGTAGTGTAGAGATCACTAAACCAAGAATAATTTTTGGAGCAGCCTATAGCAAACGGTTTCCATTAGGTAATAAAAAAGTAGGCAACAATACTTCCAGATTTAACAATAGTTTTGGTATTACAGGAGAAATTGACCTTGACATTACTACTGATGGAAAAAGAAATGTGTTGATCTCTTCCAACCCCATAAGTATTAATCCAATGGTCGGACTGGAGATGGACTATGCAGAATTAATCTTCTTAAGAGGAGGAATGAGCAACTTTCAACAATCAAGCACACTTGAAGGTAAAGAGTTTTGGGCCATACAGCCAAGTGCTGGCCTAGGAGTTAAACTTTGGAATGTACGTTTAGATTATACCTTTAGCAATCTCGGAGACCAACAGCAAAAATTATATTCGCATGTAGTCTCCTTATTAATAAATATTGACTTTAAGTTTTTCAGCGAGCAAATAAAAAATGCTGGTTAAATGTTTAACCAAAAACCTGTTATTGTAACCCTTTTTTGTTGTTTGATTTATTGTAGTTGTTGTTTTGCCCAAGCCCCGAAGTTTAGTAACGAATACTTGTCTATTGGCGTTGGGGCAAGAGGCCAGGCAATGGCTGGATCGGTAACTGCTTCATCAAATGATGTAACCTCAGGATTTTGGAATCCTGCAGGGATGGCGAGCATAAACTCGGGTTTGCAAGTTTCTGCTATGCACGCTGAATGGTTTGCTGGAATTGGAAAGTACGACTATATCGCGATTGGCAAACCACTTTCAAACAAAGAGAACAGAAGTGTTCTCGGTATTTCTTTGATACGATTTGGGGTAGATAACATACCGAATACATTCAATTTGATTGACTCCGATGGGAGTGTCAACTATGACAATGTCACCCCTTTTTCTGCGGCAGACTATGCTGGCATGTTGACTTACGCGCAACGATTGCCGTCTAAAAATCTGCAAATCGGTGGTAGTTTTAAAGTACTCCATCGAAAAGCTGGCCCTTTTGCAACGGCATGGGGTTTCGGACTGGATCTTGGAATTCTCTATAAACTAAAGAGACATTGGCAATTTGGATTGATGGCAAAAGATGTATCCACTTCCTTCAATGCTTGGTCATTTAGCTTTACAGAAGAAGAGAAAAACATTCTTAATTTAACGAATAATGATGTTCCTACCAGTTCTGTTGAAATTACCAAACCAAAATTCAGTCTTGGTATTGCTTACCAAACTACCATTAGGGAACGACTGCGAGTGCTGTTTGAACTGGATCTTGATTTTAACACGGATGGACAACGGAACGTATTGATCAGTACACCAAGCATAAATATTGATCCACATGCGGGGCTGGAAATTGTGTACAAGGAGTTTATCTTTTTGAGAGGAGGCATTGGTAATATTCAAAAGATTGAAGATGTAATAGATCCGTCAATCACAACAACAACTTTTCAACCAAATGCTGGTATCGGTATTAAGTTAAAAGGTTTTCGCTTAGATTACGCTTATACTGATATTGGAAATATATCACAAGTTTTATACTCGCATGTATTTTCTATTGTGATGGATTTAAAAATAAATAAAAAAGAAAAAGTAAAAACTAACAGTAATCCGAATAGGCCAAAGCCACCAAAGATTATTATAGAGCAAATTGACTAAAAATCAAATCCTATGAAAAAGCTGATTTTAATTTTGAGCAGTCTTGTATTCTTTACTGCATTTGTCAACGCCCAAATGACTATAAACGGAAATACGGTTTATGGAAACGAGTGGATTGATTACGACAACGCACATTACAAATTTCTAGTACAAACTGATGGAATGTATCGAGTTTCAAAACAAACTCTTGCCTCCGCTGGCGTTCCAATAAATACTGCACCTGGAGAAAGTTTAAAAGTTTTCCAAAATGGAGAAGAACTTCCTATTTATGTTTCTACTTCAGGGACCCTTGGGAATAGTGACTATATCGAGTTTTATGCAAAGCGAAATCGTGGAGAACTTGACGAACACTTGTATGAAAGCCCAGAAACAGAACATATGTCTCAATACACGAGTATGTTTACCGATTCTTCTTCTGTTTTTATTACTTGGGACTTGGCCGGCGGCAATAACAGGTTCACTGATGTACAAAATAACCTTACAAACCCACCTGCTGCAGAGCCTTATTACCTACACAATGTAATAGGAATAAAAACAAACAAATACCATAAAGGCAAACCTTATAGTTCTACACTATACAACTCTAAATGGAATGTTGCAGAAGGATACGCGCACAGTTTTGCTACAACAAGGAATATCGCAGTCAGTACAAGCAACAGATATTTAAATGGCCCAAATCCAGAAGTATCATTTGTCTATTGCACTAATGAGGGTAGCCACCAAACTTCAGTAGAAGTAAGTAGTAACATTATACATAGGGATACTTTTTTCGACTATAAAGTAAAAAAAGAAACGGTGTCATTCGATAAGTCCTATTTAGCAAATAGCACGAATTTCATCTTTAAAGGACTAACCACTTCAAATGACAAAATAGCTCCTGCCTCAGTAAATCTTAACTATGCTAGAACATTCAACTTTCTCAATAGATCCTTCTTCGAGTTTTCAGCGGAAGCAAGTACCACCGACAAATTTATTGTTATATCCAACTTTTCGCATGACAATGTACCTCCAGTGCTCTATGACATCACCAACAAACTTCGAATTGTAACAGAAGTCAATAGCAATGGAATGGTCAGAGTCGTAATTCCTCCATCCGCTCAAAAGCGAGAACTACTACTAGTAAATCAGGCGGGAAATGGACATACAGAAGTTGCTTCCTTGGAAGAACGTAATTTTACCGACTTTTCTGATGTTGCAAATCAGGGAGACTACATCATAATTTCTAATGATGTGTTTATGAGTGCTAGCCCAAACTATGTTGAGCAATATAGAGCGTATAGACAATCGACGGGGTTTTCTGCAATCACTGTCGATATTCAAGAGCTATATGATCAATTTTCATTCGGTATTCATCGTAATCCACTTTCGATTCGAAATTTTACAGGGTACATCACTGAATTTTGGAATAATCCGAAATACATTTTCATCATTGGAAAAGGAAGAAACTATCAAAGTGTAAGAAGTAATCTTGTAGGGCAACCAATGTATGTCCCAACATTTGGTCAACCACCATCAGACAATCTATTAGTGGCCACCTTAGATAGCAACACACCACGTATTCCAATAGGAAGAATACCTGTAAAATATAACGATGAGATAGAAATTTATTTGAGAAAAATGAAAGCCTATGAAGGGAATAATGCTTCCCTATCTCAGACTCTTGATGATAAAGTTTGGATGAAACGAATGCTTCATCTTGGTGGAGGAGATCCAGGCATTCAAAATTCGATACAAAACAATCTGAATTCGTATAAAACCATTATTGAAGAAGATCAATTTGGTGCCGAAGTAACTTCCTTTTTTAAAACTAGTACAGATCCCATCCAAATTTCACAATCAGAATTTTTGGATTCTTTGATAGATACAGGAGTATCTTTAATCACCTTTTTTGGACATGCCTCTACTGAGTCATTTGATTTTAGCATTGACTCTCCTGAAAACTACAATAATTATGAAAAATACCCAGTAATTTTATCCCTTGGTTGCTTTACTGGTCATATTCACCAAACAGACAGGAATCTAGGAGAAACATTTGTCTTTGCTGAAGACAAAGGAGCTATTGCATTTATGGCCTCTGTCTCCCTTTCAACCCTAAGCTCCTTGAATAGTCTAGCACGTGATTTTTACAAAGACCTTTCAGGAAATGGTTATGATACGGGGATTGGAGATATTATGAAGTATGCAATTGGTACAAATAATGCCTCGGCACTCATCCAACAACAAATGACAATTAATGGTGATCCAGCGGTACGATTTAATATTCATAGTGACCCGGATTATCTGGTGAATGGACCTACAGTAAATTTTACTCCAGAAGAAATATTGGTTACTGACGATATCGAATTGTCTTTTGATGTGACAAATATTGGTCGCTCAATTGCTGATTCCTTTTTCTTGAAAGTCGTTCGGACATTGCCTAATGGAATTGAGATTGAAGTGGCAAAAGAATGGTTGCCAACACCAAAATTTACTAAAAATTATTCCTTCAACATTCCTGCTGTTGCAGGTGCTGTCGGACAAAATAAATTTACAATCACCGTTGATGCAGATGATTTGATTGTGGAAGGTCCCGCCCCTGCTGGTGAAAACAACAACACCTATACTATCAACCAATTTATTTTTACAGACGATATTATTCCTGTATACCCATACGAGTTTAGCATAGTACCTGACCCTAGCCCAGTGCTTAGAGCGTCAATTTCGAATGCATTTTCAGAAGAATTTACCTATTACATGGAAATTGATACGACGGAGTTGTTTAACAGTCCTATCAAACAATCAACAACAGCACAGTTAAGTGGTGGAATGATGGAATGGAAACCTTCAATTCCTTATGTAAACAACAGGGTATATTACTGGAGAGTGCAGATCGACCCTGTTCAGGCACCAAACTCTAGCGGTTGGAAAGCGAGTTCTTTCATTTATTTGGATAGTGAATATCCGGGTTGGAATCAATCTCACTACTACCAGTTTCTAAAAGATCGATTCGTTAATATGCAACTCCCAGCAAATCGAGAGTTTAAGTTTATTGACGACTTTAAAGAGATAAAAGTTAATACCGCAATTTATTCTAATCTACTTGGGTTTGGACAATTAAATTATGCAATCAACAATAGTATAGTTCATAGTGTTTCTGGATGTACTTCCAACAATAATGGAATCTATTTTGTAGTTCTTGACCCAGCAGATGCAGAACCAACCGCTAATCCCGGACAACAAGGAAGTGGTACCTTTGGTGATTACAACAGTATCAACTGTAAGCCAGAATTACAAGTATTCAGGTACAGAACTACAGATTCTACAGGTCGCCGAGATGCTGTAAACTTCTTAAGGGATCCTAGTATTATCCCGAATGGCCATTACGTCATGGTATATACCTTATATGACTATCAACCGTCAGAATGGGCTGGAGATAACGCTATATATGGAGACGATTTGTTTACTGCAATGAACGAGGAACTAGGGTCTGTAGCATTTCAATCAACAGCAAACAACCTTGTGCCCTTTACCGGATTGTATAAAAAAAGAGATTTATCGTTTACGCCTGAAGAAGTTTTGGGAGACAGTACAAACGCCATCCTAAGTCACCGATTTCAGTTGCAAGGAAGCTGGGACAGCGGGAATCTTGTTTCAACAGCAATTGGCCCTGCTCAAGAGTGGCAATCACTAGAATGGGAAGCAACAGGAGACAACAATGATGAATTCTCTGTAGATGTTATTGGTATCGATCCACTTGGAAACGAAACACCTGTAATGGTCGGAATCACTAATTTCAATGAGCAATTGACCACTATCAATGCACAGCAATTCCCATACATTCGACTGGTTTTCAACTCTGAAGATGTTATGACTAAAACGACCGCCCAACTGGACTATTGGAGAGTGATCTTTAAGGAAATGCCAGATTGTGCGTTGCGTCCAGATGTTCATTTTGTTTTGAAGGATACCATACAACAAGGAGAAGCACAAAACTTACAAATCGCCATACAGAATGTCTCTAATGAAGGGATGACTCCCCTACTCTTCCAGTATACGATTGTAGATGAAAACAATCAACAGATAGTTGCTCAGGAAAGGCTTCCCGCCCTTCCAGTCGGAAGCACGATTACTGGCGATTTCACAATAAACACAAGAAATCTAACCGGGACGAACAAATTGATTTTGGAAGCGAACCCGAGCAGTGATCAGCCGGAAAAATACTTCTTCAATAATATCGGTGTTACTAAGTTTTTTGTAGAAAAGGATATCAGAAATCCTATACTTGATGTAACTTTTGATGGCCAACATATAATGGATGGAGATATTGTTTCTGCAAAACCTGGTATTCTTATCTCGCTAAATGACGAAAACAAATATTTGGAACTAGGAGACACCTCCCTAATAGAGGTAAGGTTATTGAAACCTGGAGAATCGCTCCCTGCAAAACCGGTATACTTCAACAGCGGAGAAATGCAATTTTTCCCTGCCAATCCAGCAAATCTGTCTTCTGAAAACAAGGCATATGTAGAATTCAATCCTACCTTTTTGGAAGATGGTACTTACAATCTGTTTGTTTTGGCAAGAGATCCTTCTAAGAATGAATCTGGAGCATTAAACTATAAAGTTTCCTTTAACGTGATAAACAAAGCGTCCATTTCTAATATTCTGAATTACCCGAATCCATTTACTTCGTCCACTCAGTTCGTCTTTACTCTTACTGGTAGCGAGCTGCCGGATTTCATGAAAATACAGATCATGACAGTAACCGGTAAAGTAGTTCGTGAAATTTCTATGGACGAATTAGGACCTTTGCATATTGGTAATAATCGTACAGAATATGCTTGGGATGGAACTGATGAATTTGGATCTAAACTGGCTAATGGAGTCTACTTGTATCGAGTACTAAGCCAATTGAACCAACAGGAAATCGAACGCTATCAAACCAATACCAATCAGTATTTTAAAAGTGGGTTTGGCAAGATGTATTTGATGAGATAAAGACGACCTCACAACTCTATGATAATAATAGGCTGTCCGATTTTTCGGGCAGCCTTTTTTGCTTCTTAAACACAAGGAAAAGAGGGTGAAAAAAGACAAAAAAAAACTCTGCACTTTAAAAAGTGCAGAGCGGCCTTAAACCTTTAATGCTATGAAGTTCATTCTCTTTCCCTTTTAACTGTCATTAAGAATGAAATCTACTATTTTTACTTTTGGTGCCCTTCCTCCAGTAAGGATAGCTGAGTTGACAAACAAGAAAAAATCTTGAGGTAATCCAAACAAACCTGTTTGGGATATCTTGGAACAAATTGAGGAAATTAGATCGAAATTTAAATTCCTATGCATACTACCGTGCTGCTTTACAACAAGAAGCAATAATTTACCCGACAAAAATAATTTTCTTTACACTAGTAAACAATGTAAATTTTATTCAATAAACAGGAAATTCAAATTATGATTTTCTAAAATTTTCTTTTATTTTTAGGCATTACAAGACAACTAAATAGGAAATTGAAAAAGTCAACAACAATACTCTTTGATCTAATACATTCGATGAATAAGGCAGAGAAATGGTACTTCAAAAAATACATCACCATCCACTCAAGTAAAGCTGAATCTGACTATTTACTTTTGTTTAATGCTATTGTTTCTCAAAAAACATATGACGAACAAGCATTAAAGGAACAATTCAAGGATTCAGGTGTATCTAAGCGATTTTCTGAGCTGAAGTCCTATTTGTATCAGAAAATCTTAAAAAGTTTGATGTTGTTTAAATCTGAACGGTCTGTTGATTTTCAAATATTTAGTCTTGTCGAACAATCTAAAATATTGTTTGAAAGAAATTTGCCAGAAGCCAGTTTAAAGTTATTAGAAAAAGCAGAAAAAAAAGCAGAGGAACAATCAGATTTTCTATGGCAATTGAAGATTAGATTCCTCAAAAATGACATAGGAGTCAGCAACTTAGAAGTAAATCAAATGGAGGAATTCCTGACAAGTGATTTAGAAATGGAAAACCAAATCTGGTTGCACTATAAAAAAGACTTGAGAATTGCACAACTGCATACAAAACAGCGACTAATAAAGTACCAGCACATTTTTGATCGTTCGAAATCTATCGAACAATTAAACTTTGATCAGAAAGATATAGCCCTTCTAAGTAGCTGGCCAAAAATGAACACCCGATCTCAAATAAATTGTTTGACAATGTTGAGTGACTACTATGTAGGAATCAATCAACCCTTGAAAGCAGTAGACCATATCAACCAAGCACTTGCCATCTGCGACCTGATTGCCCTTAACTCTGTTGAGAATACAAAACTATACCTTGTCGGAATTTGGAGATTATGCCATGTCCAATATTCGCTAAACTACTTTAGTGATACTCAAAAGACTATTGCGCGCATGGAACAATTACTTAACAACAAAAACCTTGATCTTAGAGAAAAGCAACATATTTTTGGCCTGGCGATGTTCTTTACCATTTTCATCTACCTTAAATCTGGTCGGCCAGAGCTTGGTATCTCCTATTTTGAAGACAGGTCGACTTATTTCTATAAGCACCATTCAAAGTTCTTTACCAGTTACACACTAAGTATTATTACGGGTATTGCCCATCTGCAAATGTTAACTCAAAGCTGGGAAAAAGCAAGAAAACACCTCAACTGGATAAAGAAACATGACCAATTAAAAAAATACAAACACATCAATGCACAGATTAAACTGGCAGAATTGATCCTTCATTATGAGCTCAACAACCAAAAATTGCTAGACTCTCTTATCGCAAGTACGTATCGAAACTTAAAATCAAAAGAAAGTATTTTACAAGCAGACAGAGTGCTTATCAATTTTCTAAAAAAAGTAAATCGCTTACAAGACAAGAAGAAGATCCAAAAAATCGCTACTAAAAGTCTGCTCAAAATCGAAGAAGCATTAGTAAATGCTGAAGGAAACACCCAATTGACCTATTACCGATACACAATAGTTCCCTGGCTGAAAGAAAAGTCGAACCAGACTGCAATTTAGATAAATTCAAAACAATTTATTCAACTCAAATGCATTGAATAAATTGCCAAATTGAGCCAACTTGATGAAAACGGAACATGAAAAATTTATTTCCTATTATCAGCAATCTTTCATTTATTGGCTTGATGTTATGGTTAGGAATTCTCCTTTTTACACAGTTTGGACTTCCAAAAAATCATGCTCAATTAAATGATAAAAATATCTCGCTCGGTACAGAGAATTCTGTCAAACTTTCTCCAATTGTACGCAAGGGGAAACTGCTTTTCAAATCCAATTGCGCCAGCTGTCATGCTACAAACATGAGAACTAAACTAACCGGCCCCGCCCTCCGAAATGTCCGTAGCAAATGGAAAGACTATCCCGAGGAAGACCTTTATGCATGGATTAGAAACTCAAGCTTACTTATTGAAAAGGAACATCCTCGTGCGGTTGCAATTTATCTAGAATATAATAAAACGCCTATGACTTCATTTCCGAACCTTACAGAGGAGGAAATAACAAGCATCCTTGCTTATACAGAATTCCCTCCAAAGTGATTATTTAATAGTGATTTTCTGGATACATTAATATTAATTAATAGCTTTGGTCCTTAATCTTTTTGCACATGACACCAGATCAATTTCGGAAAACAGCCCACCAGTTTGTTGACTGGATGGCAGATTATTTAGAAAATATTGAACAATATCCGGTTCGCGCTCAAGTAGCTCCTGGAGAAATTTTCAATGCACTGCCCACTGCCCCTCCTGAACAACCGGAGTCAATGGATCAAATATTCAAAGATTTCCAGGAAATTCTCCTTCCAGGAATGACACATTGGCAACACCCTAAATTTTTCGCCTATTTCCCGGCAAACTCCAGCTACCCTTCCCTACTAGCAGAAATGCTAACAGCAACAATGGGAGCACAATGTATGCTTTGGGAAACCTCTCCTGCTGCAACTGAAGTCGAAGAATTAGTAATGAACTGGCTCATCCAAATGCTGCAGCTACCCAAAGACTGGGACGGCTGTATTCAAACAAGCGCTTCCTCTTCTACCCTAGTAGCAATCATATCCGCAAGAGAAAAATACACTAACTACAAAACCAACAAGAATGGAGTCTCCCCTTCTGACGGTCTAAGAGTCTATAGCTCCACACATATCCATTCGTCTATAGAAAAAGCTGTCAGAATCGCAGGGCTAGGCTCTGACAGCTATGTACAAATAGAAGCCGACCAGCAGTTCGCCATGAAACCGCAAGCACTTGAACAGGCAATTGTAAAGGACATCGAAAATGGGAAAAAACCGATTTGTGTAGTAGTCGCACTAGGTACAACAAGCTCGACAGCAGTAGATCCAATCAACGAAATTGCTGCGATCTGCAGGAAGTATGACGTTTGGCTTCATATCGATGCTGCTTATGCTGGCACCGCTATGATTCTGCCTGAGCACAGACATCATTTAGAAGGGGTAAATCTTGCCGACAGCCTAGTGTTCAATCCACACAAATGGATGTTTACTAATTTTGATTGCTCTGCCTACTTTGTGAAGGATAAAAACATAATGCTACAAGCGTTCTCCATTCTACCAGAATACTTGAAAACTCAAGAAGACGAAAAAGTCATTAACTATAAAGATTGGGGCATACAATTGGGCAGGAGATTCAGGGCTTTAAAACTATGGTTTGTAATTCGCAATTTTGGGGTAGAAGGAATTCGGAATAAACTTAGAAACCATATCCATCTTGCAAAAGATTTGGAAGAAAAAGTACAACACCACAAAGAGTTTGAGCAGCTTGCCCCAAGATATTTCAACATGGTTTGTTTCAGATACAACCCAACAACCCACCTGCTCACGAATGACCAACTCAACACCCTCAATGAATTAATAATAAATGACCTTAATAATTCAGGAGAGCTATACCTTACCCATACTAAGCTTGAAGGCAAGTATACTATAAGATGGTGCATCGGGCAAACCAACGTAGAACAAAGGCACGTTATAGAGGCCTGGGAAACAATTCAATCCACAGCTTTAAGGATAGAAAAATCCTTCTTGATATAAAACAAAAATGGCCAGACAATAATTGCCTGGCCAATAAATATAATCTTAGTCTTATTTTCTTATCGTAATAATGTTACATCTCCTTTGTAGTTAGACTTGTGTCCATCCACAAATTCCACTCGAGCGTGATAGACAAATACTGCAGGATTCATCTTCTTACCTTTGAAGTTCCCATCCCAACCGAATGATGGATCATTAGGTTGGAAATCTCTTGCTTCAAATACCACTTCCCCCCAACGATCAAAGATTCTAAAGTATTGCACTTTTGCTACACCTTGACTCGCAAACAGATATAGAAAGTCATTGACTTGGTCTCCATTCGGAGTAAATCCATTAGGTACAAAGACATGTTCTTCTGTATCTACTACAAAAACCACTTCATCAGTATCCGTACATCCATTAGTATCGGTTACTACTACCTCATAAGTTATATTAAGGAATGGCGTCGCAATTGGATCAGGACAATCGATACAACTCAAATAGTCAGTAGGCGTCCATTGGTAAGACAAGCTATCGTTTGTATTGACGGAAACAGTGATCGGCACTGATTCTCCAATAAATATTTCTGAATAGTCTGGTGTTGCATCAATTACTAATTCTTGTGGGTCTGATATGGATACAGTTTCCGTCCATTCACAACCATTAGCATCAAGAATCGTAAGGTCATAGACTCCAGCTGTCAAATCTGTAAACACAGCATTTGTTGAGAAATTATCATCATTAATGGAATATACATAAGGAGTAACTCCGCCACTTCCTGACAGTGTTATTGTTCCGTTTATGTCTCCAAAACAAAGTGGGTTGTTTACATTTGCCAATCCGACCAGCTCGTCTGGTGTGGTAAAGGTCACTGTTCCAATCACAAAACATCCTCTTGTATCAGTTACTGTAAGTGTCGTAACACCTGCAGCCAAACCAGATTCTGTAGGCGCAGAACCACCAGTTGACCATGCATAAATATATGGTGGTGTTCCTCCTAATACGCTAGCCGTTGCAATTCCAGTTGATTCTCCAAAACAAGGTATCGTATTATCATTGGTAATATCAATAGTCATTACTTGATTTGCAGGAACATTGATACTTCCAACTTGTGGACAACCGTTACCATCAATTACTGTAACACTATGATTTCCAACATCTAAAGCAGCCGCAGTTTGCGTCAATTCTCCGTTATCCCATACATACAGATAAGGAGGTGTGCCACCAACTACATTTGCAGTAGCTGATCCATCAGACATCCCACTACAACTCACAGGCTCTACAATCACCGGAGTAATGACAATCGGATCAGGATCCGCGATCAATAATACATCCGTTATCTCACAATTGTTAGCATCGGTAATTGTTATAGTATGAAGCCCTGCTGTTAAAGTATTTGAAGTACTTGTTGTTGTTCCATTCGTCCATAAATAAGCATATGGTGCTGTTCCTCCTAATGCTGTGACCACACCTATTCCATCAGATCCACCAGGACAAGTTATTGCTCCTGTTTCTGCAACAGAAGAGCTTAATGGATTAGGCTCTGTTATCGTAACTTGGGCCATACTCACACATAAATTTGCATCGGTAACAGTTACTGTATATGATCCAGGACTTAAATTAGACTCTGTATCTGACATTCCACCAGAAGGCCAGGAATAACTGTATGGCAATGTCCCACCAGTTACAGCAACACTAGCCATACCATCATTAAACCCATTACAAGTTACATCCACAAAGGAGGTACTTAGTACGATCAAAGTTGGATGCTGCAAGCTTACTGAACTTGTTATTGCACATCCGTGTGCATCTGTGGCCGTTACAATATAAGTCCCTTCCGACAAACCAGTAGCAAGAGTTGCTGTCTGTCCATTTGACCAGATATATGTATATGGAGAAGTTCCTCCATTTGCAATCACTGTTGCAGTACCATCGCTACCCATAAAACAATTTATAGCGGAAGTCTCTGTGGACGTAGCGCCAATTGCTGTTGGTTCAGAAATACTATT
>CALLWB010000090.1 GCA_938016265.1 uncultured Saprospiraceae bacterium | reverse complement strand
GATAACGGAGAAGTAACAGCTACAGCAACTGGCCTAGCAGCCGGTCCACATGATGTAGTAGTTACTGACGCCAACGGATGCGCAGAAACCGCCAACGTGACAATGTCAGAACCTCTGGCATTAACAGCCGCTGCGGTTCAGGATAGTCCTGTAGTATGTAATGGAGAAAGCAATGGTGTTGCAACAGTAACAGCAGGAGACGGAACTCCAGGATATACTTACACTTGGGATAACGGAGAAGTAACAGCTACAGCAACTGGCCTAGCGGCCGGTCCACATGATGTAGTAGTTACTGACGCCAACGGATGCGCAGAAACCGCCAACGTGACAATTTCAGAACCTCTGGCATTAACAGCCGCTGCGGTTCAGGATAGTCCTGTAGTATGTAATGGAGAAAGCAATGGTGTTGCAACAGTAACTGCAGGAGACGGAACTCCAGGATATACTTACACTTGGGATAACGGAGAAGTGACAGCTACAGCAACTGGCCTAGCAGCTGGTCCGCATGATGTAGTAGTTACTGATGCCAACGGATGCTCTGAAACTGCAAATGTAACAATCACCGAGCCTCTTGCTTTAACCGCAGTAGCAGTTCAGGATTCCGGCGTATTATGTAATGGAGAAAGCAATGGTGTTGCAACAGTAACAGCAGGAGACGGAACTCCAGGGTATACTTACAGTTGGGATAATGGAGAAATGACGGCTACAGCGACTGGCTTAGCAGCTGGCCCGCATGATGTAGTAGTTACTGATACTAATGGATGTTCTGAAACTGCAAATGTAACAATTACAGAACCACTAGTATTGACAGCATCAGCTTTTCAAGATAGCCCAGTGGTCTGTAATGGAGAAAGTAATGGAGTTGCTACAGTAACAGCAGGAGATGGAACCCCCGGATATACCTACAGTTGGGATAACGGAGAAGTAACCGTTACAGCAACTAATTTAGCCGCTGGGTCTCACGATGTCGTGGTTACTGACGCTAATGGATGTATAGTTACGGCAAATGTTACCATCACAGAACCAATGCTACTAGTTGCTTCTGCTATTGAAGATTCTCCTGTTAGTTGTAATGGTGGATCCGATGGAGCTGCAACAGTTACCATAAATGGAGGAACAACAAATTATACGATACTTTGGGATAATGCTGAAACAAATGCTTCCGCAACTACATTAACAAGCGGACCTCACACGGTCCAAGTTACAGATATGAACGGTTGTATGACTTCAGCTTCTGTTACTATAAATGAGCCTACTTTACTTCAAGCTGCTATTGTAGAAAATAATGGTGTAAGTTGCAATGGTGATTCAGATGGTAGTGCTACAATCACAGTGTCCGGAGGAACTCCAGGATACACTTTTGTTTGGGACAATGGGGGAAATAACGCAACAGTAAACAATCTTCCAGGGGGATTAAATTCTGCTACAGTAACCGATGATAACGGATGTACTGTGGTTGTTAGTGTAACTATTTCAGAACCAGATATTCTGTCAGGTGTTGCTGTAGAAGATTCTCCAGTTAGTTGTTTTGGATTTGATGATGGGGAAGCGACAGTTACAGTCACTGGAGGAACGATCCCATATATATATGTATGGGATAGCAATGAAACCACTGCGACTGCAACAAATTTAACTGCAGGAATGCAAGGGGTAACAATCACAGATGCTAATGGATGTGCAACAAGTACAACGGTCTTAATTACTGAACCACCGGCATTTGTAGCAACAGTTATCGCGAACACAGATGCAAGTTGCACTGCTTGTATTGGAACTGCTGATTTAGATGTTATTGGTGGAGTAAGTCCATATACATATATGTGGACAAATGGAAATACAACTCAAGATCCTTCAGATTTATGTTCAATATTAAATACTGTTACAGTAACCGATGCAAATGGTTGTATTGCCACAGCTAATGTCAACATTGGTAATTCAACAGATTTTGCCATAGAAAGTGTAGTCGTTGATGCCTCAGTGAGTTGCTTTAGTGTATGTGATGGTGCTGCAACAGTTACAGCTACTGGAGGTCAAGCACCATATGTGTTTCTTTGGGATGCCGCTGCTGGTGGGCAAACCACCGCATCAGTTACCGGGCTCTGTGCCGGGACATTCACAGTAACAGTAACAGACTTTAATGGTTGTATAGATGCTTCAAGTGTAACAATTGTAGAACCAGCTCTTTTAACTGCAAGTGCTTCTGAGGATTCTCCAGTAAGTTGTAATGGTGGATCAGATGGAGGTGCAACGGTTACTATAAATGGTGGAACAACAAATTATACGATACTTTGGGATAATGCTGAAACAGATGCCTCTGCTACTACATTAACTAGTGGACCACATACCGTCCAAATTACCGATATGAATGGATGTACTGCATCTGCTTCTGTAACAATAACTGAACCTACCGCACTACAAGTTTCAATAGTTGAAAACAACGGCGTTACTTGTAATGGTGATTCAGATGGTAGTGCTACAATTACTGTTTCTGGAGGAACGCCTGGATATATGTTTGCTTGGGATAATGGTGGGAATTCTGCTACAGTTAATAACCTGTTTGGAGGATTGCACAGTGCTACTGTCACCGACTTTAACGGTTGTGTAGAAGTCGTCATGATTACAATCTCAGAGCCAGATCTTCTTTCCTCAACGGCAGTGGAAGATGTTCCAGTCAGTTGTTTTGGGTTTGATGATGGACAGGCTACAATTACTACAACTGGTGGAACTTTACCTTATACCTACGTTTGGGATAATACAGAAACAGTGGCCACTGCAACAAATCTTAATGCAGGAGTTCATGACGCAACAATAACTGATGCAAATGGATGTATAACAACTACCTCTGTTACAATCACAGAACCTGCGTCCTTTACTGCTGCTGTTTTAACCAGCACTGATGCAAGTTGTGTAGCTTGTATCGGAACTGCAGATCTCGATATAACAGGAGGCGTTGGACCATACACTTACTTATGGACAAATGGCAACACAACTCAAGACCCAACAGACCTATGTTCTATACTAAATAGTGTTACCGTAACAGATGCCAACGGATGTATTGCAACTGCTAATGTTAATATTGGAAATTCAACGGATTTTGCAATTAGCAATATTACAGTAGATGCAAATGTGAGTTGCTTTGGAGTATGTGATGGAGAGGCAACAGTAACAGCAAGTGGCGGACAAACTCCTTATACTTTTGCTTGGGATGCTGCAGTAGGTCAATCAACTTCGACTGTAACTGGACTTTGTGCAGGTACATATGGGTTTACAATAACAGACGTGAATGGGTGTGTTGATGCATCAAGTGTAACTATCACAGAACCTATGTTGTTGACCTCCGCTGCTTCAGAAGATAATGGAGTAAGTTGTAACGGCGGATCTGATGGAGGAGCCACAGTTACCATTAATGGAGGAACAACACCTTATACAATAGTATGGGATAACTCAGAAACGAATACTTCCGCAGTTAATTTGTCTGGAGGAATACATACGGTGCAGATTACTGATGTGAATGGATGCACGACGTCTGCTTCTGTTAATATTTCAGAACCAACAGCGCTTCAAGTTTCTATTATGGAAAACAACGGAGTTAGTTGTAATGGAGAATCAGACGGTAGTGCTACAATAACGGCATCAGGAGGAACACCAGGTTATAGTTATGCTTGGGATAATGGTGGCAATTCTGCAACTGTCAATAACTTATCTGGCGGATTACATTCCGCAACAGTTACTGACTTTAATGGCTGTATAGAAATAGTAACAATAACGATTTCAGAACCTGGCTTACTTTCTTCAAGTGCAGTTCAAGATGCACCGGTCAGCTGTTTTGGATTCAGCGATGGTCAAGCTACCGTTACTGCAACTGGTGGAACAATGCCATATACCTACATTTGGGATAATTCAGAAACAAATGCTACTGCAACTAATTTAACTGCTGGACAACAAGGTGTAACTATTACTGATGCGAATGGTTGTACTACTAGTACTTCTGTATTAATTACTGAACCATCAGCATTCACAGCAACAATATTGTCAAGTACCGACGCTAGTTGTGTAGCTTGTATAGGAACTGCTGATTTAGATGTAATGGGAGGAATAGCTCCTTATACATACTTGTGGACGAATGGCAGTACTGTTCAAGATCCTACGGATTTATGTTCTATTTTGAATAGTGTAACGGTTACAGATGTGAATGGATGTACTGCTGTTACAAATGTTAATATTGGGAATTCTACCGATTTTGCAATCAGCAATATTGTAGCTGGAGCGAATGTGAGTTGCTTTGGAATATGTGATGGAGAAGCAACAGTAACAGCAAGTGGCGGACAAACACCTTATACATTTGTTTGGGATGCTACAGCTGGCGGTCAATCTACTGCTACAATTACTGGATTATGCGCGGGGACTTATGGTGTAACGGTTACAGATGTCAATGGATGTGTTGATGCATCGAGTGTTACTATTACAGAGCCGATGTTACTAACCGCAGCAGCAGCTGAAGACGCGCCTGTTAGTTGTAATGGTGGATCAGATGGTGCTGCAACAGTTACCATAAATGGAGGAACAACAAATTATACAATACTTTGGGATAACGCAGAAACGGATGCTTCTGCAACAACCTTAACCAGCGGACCACATACCGTACAAATTACGGATATGAATGGTTGTACTGCTTCTGCTTCTGTAATGATCAATGAGCCACCTTTATTAGTGGCTACGATATTGTCGAGCACAGATGCTAGTTGTACTGCATGTATTGGAACTGCTGATCTTGATGTTGTCGGTGGAGTAGGACCTTATACCTATATGTGGAGTAATGGAAGTACTATACAAGACCCAACAGACTTGTGTACCGCCATCAACTCAATAACCGTTACAGACGCTAATGGATGTACTGCTACCGCTGATGTCTCTATAGGAAATGCGACTGATTTCGCAATTTCAACAATCACAATTGATGCTTCATTAAGTTGCTCTGGAGATTGTGACGGTATTGTTACTGCAACAGTGACTGGTGGACAAATGCCTTATACTTATCAATGGGAAGCAGCGGCTGGAAATCAAACAACTTCAACTGCGACTGGATTGTGTACCGGAACTTATAGTATTACAGTTTCAGATGTTAACGGATGCTTAGACTTTGGAACAGTTACCTTATCAGAACCTGGATTGTTAGTTGCCTCTGCAATTCAAGATACTCCTGTAAGCTGTAATGGTGAAAGTGATGGAGTAGCCACAGTTTCCGTCTCAGGAGGAACGCCAGCATATATTTATACTTGGTCAAATGGTGAAACAACAAGCACCGCCTCTGCATTAGCAGCTGGAATGCAATCTGTTTCTATAACCGACCAAAATGGATGTATGGCAACTACTATGGTGTTGATTACTGAACCGGGGGCTTTAACTGCTCAAATAATAGCAAATACTCCATCAAGCTGTGTTGCTTGTATTGGAACTGCCGATCTGGAAATAACAGGCGGTGTGGCACCATTTACTTATATCTGGTCTAATGGCAATACAGTTCAGGATCCGACAGATTTATGTTCTGTCCTTAACACTGTTACTGTTACCGATGCAAGTGGATGTTCAGCTACCGCTGGTGTTAGTATTGGTAATTCTACTGATTTTGCAATTAGTTCAGCGACAGTTGATGCAAACGTAAGTTGTAATGGAGTATGTGATGGAGAAGCTTCTGTAACAGTTACAGGTGGTCAAACTCCCTATGTTTTTGTTTGGAGTAATGGAGCAACAACTTCTTCGATCACTGGTTTATGTGCTGCAAGTTATGATGTTACAATTACCGACTTCAATGGTTGTGTTGATGCAACTACTTTAGTAATTACAGAACCTGCCAGCTTAAATTCTACAGCTGTAGAAATAAGTGGTGTTATCTGTAATGGAGAAAGTAACGGAGTTGCCACTGTTACGGTAACTGGTGGAACAATGCCATATGTATTTGATTGGTCAAATGGTGGCAATACAAGTTCAGTATCTAATTTACCTGGTGGAATGCATTCCGTATCGATTGTAGATGCAAATGGATGTATTACGAATGCTGCTGTTACTATTTCTGAACCAACTCTAGTTGGCGGGACTGCTGTACAAGTAACGGGTGTTGCTTGTAATGGCGAGAGTAACGGTGTAGCAACAGCAACAGGAACTGGAGGAACACCTGGATATGACTATCTATGGGATAATAGTGAAATAACAGCAACTGCGTCATCACTGGCAGCAGGAATGCACAATGTAACGATAACTGATGCAGTAGGCTGTGATTTTGTTGCTTCTGTATTAATTACAGAACCATTAACATTAAATTCAAGCATAGCGGTTAATAATGGTGTAAGTTGTTTTGGTGAATCTGACGGATCTGCTACAGTGACTCTTACTGGAGGAACGACGCCTTATACAATTGTATGGGACAATGCTGAAGCTTCCACAACTGCAACAAATCTGACAGGAGGAGTTCATTCTGTAATGGTAACCGACCAAAACGGATGTATGACTTCTGCAACGATAAATATTCCAGAACCACCAATATTCTCAGTAGCAGTTGATGCGACTACACCTGCTAACTGCAGTTCATGTGATGGTACTGCAACAATTACTGTAGCTGGAGGTTCTATGCCTTACACTTATCTGTGGGGTAACGGTAGTACTACTGATAGCCCAATTGACTTATGTACCGGACTTACTGATGTTACTGTAACAGATGTAAATGGATGTACTGCTGTTGCTACAGCAACTGTTGGGAATATTTCAACGTTGAATATAACTGGCATCAGCATCGATGCAAATGTATCTTGTAACGGAGTTTGCGATGGGCAGGCTACTGTATCTGTGACTGGTGGTCAAACACCTTATACTTTCAACTGGCAAACAGGACAGACTGGGCAAACTGCTACTGGCCTTTGTGCTGGGGTGTTTACCGTAACGGTTAGTGATGTCGACGGATGTATTTCTGTAGATATGGTCACTATAACCGAACCTGATTTATTGACTGGAGCAGCTATGGAGACGATGCCTGTTACTTGTTTTAATGGAACTGATGGTGCTGCTTCTGTAACAGTAACAGGAGGTACACTTCCATATACATATGTTTGGACGAATGGCAGCATTACGAGTACTTCAACAGGATTGTCGGCAGGTGTGGAATCTGTAACAGTGACTGACGGGAATGGTTGTACCAGTATTTCAAGTGCAACCATTACTCAACCAGCAACCGGACTTTCTTATACACTTGACAATCAAACGACCTCAAATTGTACTTCTTGCGACGGAACAGCAAGTATTACAATAACAGGAGCAACACCACCATATACTTACATCTGGTCTAATGGTAATACTACAGAAGATCCAATTGACTTATGTCAGGGAATCAACATGATTACTATTACAGATGCAAATGGATGTGAACTGGTTGAGATAGTTAATATTAGTAATACTTCAACGCTAGGAGTGGATAGTGAAACAATTGATGCAAATGTGAGTTGTTTCGGACTTTGTGATGGACAAGCTACCATCTCTGTTACTGGAGGGCAAATGCCCTATACTTATCAGTGGGATGCAAATGCCGGAGGGCAAATGACACCAACTGCTACTGGGTTATGTGCAGGTACCTACTTCGTAACAATTGTTGATATCGATGGATGCTTGGTTGCAGAGGATATTACAATTACCGAACCTTTAGACTTACTCGCTGGATTTGCTTCTTCTGGAAGTGTTAGCTGCTTTGGTGATACAGACGGTACAGCAACTGCGACGCCTTCAGGAGGAACAACACCTTATACATTTGTTTGGAGTAACATGGCTACGACTGCTACCATAAGTAATTTGGCTGTTGGAACTTATGATGTTACTGTTACTGACCAAAACGGATGTATAGTTACTGGTTCTACTGCAATTACTGAACCTTCACTATTATCTGCTTCGGCTATCGGGGATGCTCTGAATTGCTTTGGAGACACAGATGGTTCAATTGACTTAACTGTCAGTGGAGGTACGATGCCTTACACATATGTGTGGACAGGAGGTGCTTTACCGGTGGAAGACCCAACTGGACTTTCAGAAGGAACCTATGATGTAGTAATTACAGATTCAAATGGATGTTCTGCCACAGCAAGTGCAATTATAACTGAACCAGCATTATTATCTGCTTCAGTTATTGGCGATGCGCTAGATTGCTTTGGAGATACAGATGGAATGATAAATCTGACACCAACGGGAGGAACTTTACCATATACTTATAATTGGACTGGACCTGGTGGACCCTATGTTGTAGAAGATCCTTCTTCCCTAGGAGTAGGAACCTACAACGTAACGATTACAGATGGAAATGGATGTACTGTACAGACTAGTACTTCAGTAACTGAACCAACACAATTAGCGCTTTCAACTACAAATGATGTTTTAGATTGTTTCGGTGATACTGATGGGGTAGTGACTACTACGATATCAGGAGGGACAACAACTTATACCTTCTTATGGACTGGGCCTGGTGGACCATATGCTACAAGCAATTTGTCAGGACTTGGTGCAGGAACTTATGATCTGCTAGTTACAGATGCGAATGGATGTACGATTACTTCACAGTCTATCATCACTGAACCAGGGGCGCTTACTGCAAGTGCAACAGGAGGTCTGTTAAACTGCTTTGGAGATACAAATGGAAGTCTAGATTTAACAGTTGTTGGAGGTACAGCGCCGTTCACTTACACTTGGACAGGAGGTGCTTCACCAGTTGAAGATCCTACTGGACTTGGCGCAGGAACTTACGATGTAACTATAACAGATGCAGGTGGTTGCACAACTACAGCTTCTGCAACACTTACAGAACCAGCTGAGTTAACTAGTACATTTACTTCTACAAATGCTAATTGTGCCGGAGTTTGCAATGGTACTGCCACTGTAACAGCAACTGGAGGAACAGGAACTTATTCTTTCCTATGGTCAGCAAGTGCTGGCGGGCAAGTAACTCCATCAGTTAGTGGATTATGTGCTGGTATTCATACAGTAACTATTACAGATGCAAATGGATGCACGGATGTAAATACAATAACTATAACACAACCTAATATTCTTAGTATAGTAACATCTGTTGTAACTGATGTTGTTTGCTTTGGAGAAGCTAATGGTTCAGCGACTCTTACTGCACAAGGTGGTACAGCACCATATACTTATCTATGGGATAATATGGAGACAGGTGCAACAGCTACACAGTTGGATGCCGGTCCTCATGCAGTAACCGTTACGGATGCAAATGGATGTAGTTCTGTAGGCAATATCAATATGACAGAGCCTGCACTACTAGTAGTGACGATTACCTCTGTGGGTATTTCTTGTAATGGAGATGGAGATGGCACGGCTACGGCTACGGCTGTTGGAGGTAACAGTGGTTATATCTACAATTGGAGCAATTCAAATGTTGGACAAACTGCTGGTCCATTAACTCCTGGGAACTACACGGTCACTGTTACTGACGCATTAGGATGTTCTGCAATGGCAAGCGTTACAATAACGGAACCTGCAGCATTGACGACGACCTCTACCTCTATACAAGTAACATGTTTTGGAGATGCTGATGGACGAGCTACTTTATTCCCAGCTGGTGGAACTGCTCCTTATTTATATGCCTGGGATAATGGTGAAGTAACCAATCCTGCGATCACATTAACAAGTGGTCTGCACACGGTGACAATAACTGATGCAAATGGCTGTCCACTGGTTGAAACTGTAACTGTAGGATCTCCTGATTTACTATTACCAAGTGTCGTTACGACACCTCCAACTTGTTTTGGATTAAATAATGGTACAGGAACTGCGACTGCAATAGGCGGTACTGCACCTTATAATTTTGTTTGGAATACTGTTCCTCCGCAATTTGGATCGACTGCGACTGGATTAGCTTCTGGTAGTTTTACAATTGATGTAACCGATGCAAATGGATGTACACTAAACGTGACTGTAACTGTAGCCGATGCACCAGCCATGATTGATTTAGCACTCACTCCTACAGATGCTAGTTGTTTTGGAGGGAATGATGGTTCAATTTCTGTAACTGCATCAGGAGGTACTCCTAGCTACTCATATGAGTGGAATAATGGCGCAACTGGACCTACTGCTTTTGAATTGACTGCAGGAACTTATACGGTAACAGTAACGGATGCTAATGGATGTATAAATGTGATCAGCGGAAATGTTGATCAACCGACACCAATCCTTGTTGATTTCAGTACCACTCCAACTATCTGTTATGGAGAAGAGAATGGAACAATAATAATTGTTGATACTACCATTACAGGTGGAGTTGGTCCATATAGTTTCTCCTTGAATGGAGAAGATTTCCAAATGGCGAACGTATTTGGTGGTTTGTCGGCAGGAACTTACACCTTGTATATCCAAGATGCGAATGACTGCTTAATTACCCGTCAGGCCTTTGTTGATGAGCCTAGTGAGCTGCTAGTTGATGTCGGTGTAGATCTAGTAGTTGAATTGGGTGATAGCGTTGTATTAGACGCTATTGTTACTCCTTCAAATATTGGTGTAGTTTATAGTTGGACTCCTGGAGATTATCTAAGCTGTTTAGACTGTGCTTCTCCGACGGTCACTCCTTTGGAGACTGCTACTTATCAGGTTATGGTGACGGATACACTTTCAGGTTGTACAGCTGTTGATGACATTACAATTGTTGTAGATAAAAACAGAAACATTTACATCCCGAATGCATTTACACCAAACGAGGACGGAACTAACGATGTCTTTATGATATATGGAGGAATCGGAGTTTCTCAGGTCAAAGCTTTCAAAGTTTATGATCGCTGGGGAGAAATGGTTTGGTCTGCAGAAGGTTTCCAACCAGATGATCCTGTATTTGGATGGGATGGCACATTCAAGGGTAAGAAATTAAATCCTTCCGTTTTTGTTTACTATGCAGAAGTAGAGTATGTAGATGGAGAAGTTATCCAATACAAAGGTGATGTAACACTCTTGAAATAATGAATGAAATTTTGCTGGATTTATTCTAGTAGATAAAATATGAAAAGAGCTCTGCGAAATCGTGGAGCTCTTTTTTTACTAGTGTCCCGTCCTATCATAGCATTACACAAAAAGGAACTTTATCTCTTAGAGGATCTTGTTTTGGGTTTAAGGTAGTTGAATCCTTCAGATTAGGAAGAACAAACGAAGTCGATCAGTAAAAAGAGTATAGAAAAGAATTTGTGGCCTTGTTTAGTCGCTTAGGTCAGTCTATTTGTATAGATTGATCTATAGAGTGTTAGGTGCCTAAAGTCGCTGTTACGGGAGCAAATTCTTTGATGTTAGTGAGTAAGACCTAATCCAACTGTAGGTTTCTAATTAAGGTAAAGTTCTACTTGAATAAGGGAGAGGAGGGTTAGGGACGTATGGTTTCATCCTCGAATAAGCGTCTTAGTTCGTTTATACCAAGGTTTCCATTACGGGTAGTATTCGTTAAGACGATCATTGTTTTTTTGGAATACAGTTCTCGAATGAAATAGGTTTTAAAACCTTTCCACCAGCCACTATGGTATACTGTTCTTTGTCCGTGGCGATCGGTGTTGACTCTCCATCCAAAACCATAATTGTCGTGAGCATACAGTCGTCTGTGTGCAGGGGAAAAGGCTAGATTTTGAGATTCCTGACTAATGAGTTCATCTGTGTATAGTGCCCGATCAAGTTTATATAGATCCTCAACACTTGCATAGATTCCTTTATCACCAACCACACCATTCAGATAAGTATTTTGCGCTTTTTTTCGTTTGCCTATAAAACCAGTTACTGTTTTGGGAAGGTCATGATTTTCATTTCTGTTGTAGATGAAGGCATTGTCCATTCCAACCCTGTCAAAGACATACTTCTGCATATAGGCTTCGAATGTTTTTCCTGATACTTTTTCGATGACAGAAGCGAGCAGGGCATAGTTGGTGTTGCTATAATTGTATTTTCTATTTGCTGGCAAGTAGCTTTTCGGTTTATACAAATCCATTAGGCAAAGCACATCATCATTACTAATTGGTACCCGACGATTATCCCAAAGTTCATCTGAAAAATACATGTAGTTGGGAACCCCTGACTTATGTATGAGCAAGTGTCTGATCGTAACTCCTTTATAAGGTACCTCTGGCAAGTATTTTTGAATTGGATCGTCGTATTGAATAAGACCTTTCTCCTGCAACATAATAACTCCTAGAGCGGTAAGCGGCTTAGAAACCGAAGCTAATTGAAAAGCATCGGTAGTTTTCAATGGTTCCTTAGTGCGCATGTTTTTGTAACCAAACGCATTTTTATAGACAATTTTACCATGATCTGCATATAGAACAGCGCCATTAAATCGGCCTATTTTGTTTCTTCTAGTAAAATATCGATCTATTTTTTTTACAACTTTTTGGTCGATTTCGACGTCGATGGACTCGAATGGATCTGTGGTGATTTTTTCAATTATTTCCTCTTTTTTTTGGTATTGCAGCCATCCAAAATAGGAAAGACCTGCAATTAACAATACTATAGGAATTACTAAAAATAATCTTTTCAAAGCCTGTCACAGTTGTTAGGGAAAGTGCAAAGATGGGAAAAAAAAACGAGGATTTATAATGCTTTATTACGTACTAAAAAGAATTTTGTTCTAAATGTTCGATTGCTTCTCGTACTTCTTTAGGTATTGGCACCTTTTTATTGTTTTTATAATCATAAGACACTACCACACCTTCTCCAGTTGCTGCCACTCCAGATTTAGGGCTTTCGATGATATGTTCCATTATAATACTAGAGGTTCCGATTTTTGTAGTACGGACGCCAACGAGAATGGTATCTGGATAGGTGAGTGGTTTCCAGAATCTGCATTTTGTTTCTGCCAGTATCGGCCCATAATCTCCTAGATTGCCTGTAAATCCGATTTTTTCAAAATAAGCAATTCTTGAAGACTCAAAATATCGAAAAAACATGGTGTTATTGACATGATTGAATGCGTCCTGATCTCCCCAGCGTATTGGCATTTCGAGGACAATTGGAAAGTCTTTGATTTTAGACATGGTATTTCTTTTTTGCAATAATACAGATTTTATATAAAACCCAATCAATTCATTTTACGCAGTATTTATTAATTGTCAATAATATGATATAAATTTATGGATATGAATTATTGTAGTTTTTGTGGTGGGCCGGTGATATTAAAGGAGATTATAGACGATCACCTACCTCGTTATTTTTGCGAAAAATGTGATTCAGTTCATTATCAAAACCCTAAGGTTGTTGTGGGATGTTTGCCAATATGGGAAGACAAGGTGCTACTATGCAAGCGGGCAATTGAACCAATGCGAGGGTATTGGAATGTACCGGCAGGATACCTCGAAAATGGCGAAACAGTGGAAGAAGGAGCAGCAAGAGAGGTCTGGGAGGAAGCCATGGCTAAAGTGACAATCGACTACCTATTGGTCGTCTACAGCATTAAACATATCAACCAAGTCTATATCCTGTTTGTCAGTGAACTAAAGGAGCCCGTTTTTGATATTGGAGTAGAGAGTTTGGAGGTCCAATTGTTTTCGGAAGAAGAAATTCCTTGGAAAGAAATAGCTTTTAACTCTTCTGCATTTGCATTAAAACGGTTTTTTGAAAATCGGAAAGTGGGCAGCACGAAAGTACATATGGGAGAATTTATTTTTAAGGATCGGATCAGGAAATAAAACTAGAAATGTAGCGAACAATAGATTCAATTTTAGAAAATGACGGTTCAAACTCAGTTCTATCTTCCAAACTAGACGGTTTTAGTCATTTTTATATTCCTGGTATTGGATATTGTATTTTTCGCAAAATGCTTTTCTGGTCAAGGTCAGTTTTTCGTCGACAGGCTCTTCTTGATCTTCCAGCTTTTCAAAAAGAGCATCTAGCTCATCTGATTGTGCTTCTGAAGGGTCCCGAAGCAGCGATAGTCGAATAACACCCGGATAATGTTTTTTAAGTGAATTAAGATACGTTTTGAAAAGTAAGAGCGTAGTTTCCCTATAGCTATCGTCCTTTCTAAAACTGGAAACACCTTCTACCTTTTGAATGGACTGTTCAATAGTAGATTTTGTTTTTGTCAGTTGTTTATTGATTTGATCTCCTTTTTTGCTCCCCATTATTTCTAATAACAGATGCAATTCACCTTGAACAGCCATTAGCTCTTTTGTCAATTTGTCGTCGTAGCCGGTGGGCGTCATTGTCTCTTGCTTATTCTTACAACCAGAAAAAAGGATTGTAAGAAGGAACAAATAGCAAAAGTGAAAAACAATTGAATGTTTCGTATAAGGTCTCAATCTGTATATTTTGGTATTGGTTATCAGCTGCTAAGTTAATTATTTTTGCAAAACTTTCCATTTTTCATTATAAATAGGAGGCCTAGAAATAAGTTCTAAAAGAGGAATATCAACATACAATAGGTACGCAATCATTATCTGACTATGAAAATAGTTATCCTAATCTTTATTATTGAAGAACAACTCCATTAGCTATAGGATAGGTGCTCAACGAGAATAACGAACCCCTAAAACAATTAACTGCGAAATTGATTTGCAAATAAGATTAATTATTCATAACTTTCAGAAAAATTTGAAAGATGGTTTTCGCAAACGTTTATTATCGTTTTCGTTAAGCCATTTGCGAATAAGATTTTTTTTATGCTAAATTTGCACTTAAAATTTAATTGTTATGTCCAATAAAGTAAGCGCAGGGTTGTTGATGTATCGATATGGAAATGATGGTTTGGAGGTTTTTTTAGTCAAACCTACAGTAGGTGAGGGCAAAGAAGCTAATTGGGAAATGCCAAAAGCCTATGTAGAAGAAGAGGAAAACTCCTTGTCGGTAGCAAAGAGAGAATTTGCAGTGGAAACAGGAATAAAGCTTGTCGCACAAGAACTAATTCCACTTGATGATATACATCGTTCTAGTGAATTAGTAAAAGCCTGGGCATTTGAGGATGCCACAAGGGGAGATGGTTTCGAATTACCTCTTCAGAGTTTACTAGGGAAGAATGAATCGCCATTGCAGCTTAGACGAAAGCATAAATATTTGATGGATAAAGGGTGCTATTTTGTTATGAAAGAGGCCGTAAAAAAAGTTTTTCCGGAGCAGGTCGCTCAAATCAAAGAGCTCCAGGAAATTCTTACTGTTCGAAATATGATAAAAAATATTTAAGATTATTCGTTGTCTGTTAGCGAATTATTTCAAAAATTACTTAAGTTTAAGTATTCCGTCCACCGCAGATGATTATTGCGGAGGAGAAATCCAAAACTTAATGAATACTAAATGAGACACTTTCTTGTCGCCTTTACACTTTTAATTGGTATTGCTAGTCTGAATGCTCAAAACTATATTTTGGGAGGCGGTGGTATTGGTTTTCATAACTCTATGGAAGTATTGAACGGAGTTGTTGATCGATTTAATGAAGATTTCGAACATGAAATTCCTTCTTTTAAATTTGCTCCTGGATATGAACTGGGATTTGCGAGGTACAGCAGATACACGCTAGTAGAACTGAAGTGGGTAGGAGAGGGGCGACGTAATAACAGCAAAGTGCCGGGCAATTTCATTGAAAATGCATCAGTAGCCTGGAGGTATCACTATGCAAATATTAGTGTCGGTTATCGGCCATTCGAAAAACGATATTTTACCGTAGGCCTAGGTTTGAATCTTGGTCAATTAGTTACCAGATATTCTTTTGGTGGAGATTTCGATATTACCAATAAAATCCATTCACTGAGCAGCGAATTATTTGTCGATTATGCCATCAAGGTTAGATGGAGACGAAATAAAAGACCCTATCTTATAAGATTACGCCCTTTTTATCAGTTTTTTTATTTTCCGGTAGATTTGAAAAATTTAGAGACGAATATGAACGCTACCCCAGATGTTCAATTTAATGAATTGCTACAACGATTTAACAATACCGGAATACGATTATCCCTCCTAATACCCATTACAGGAGAAGTTAATATGGAATATACGACCTGGTAATTCATTTTTACATTTCATTTATTAATTTGACTTAATCCACCGATTGTTAGTGGTTAATACATCGTATTGTTTTTTTTATAAAAATAATGAATCTTTTCTGCGTTTACTTACGTACACACTGTTAGATTTGTATTGAATTTTTATTTTGGATGATGACAAGGGGAAGTTCATTTTATTGAGCTTCCCCTAATTTTTTCCAATTTACCTTCCAATTTTGTACCACTGATCGGTTAGGAAACAGCCTTTTTCTTAATATTAATTATTCATTTGCAACTCTTTATCGATAAACTACGTCTATATATTGAAATGACTATTTTAATTATTAGTATAAATACTAATGCGTTGAAGTAAGTTGCTTTTATTCCTTTACCTAAAATTGCCATTATGAAGAAATTCATATACACTATTCTTGTGTTTTGTATATTCCCCTTTCTCCTATTTTCCCAAGCAGGAAAATACGATGTTAGATTTCACAAAGACAACTATGATTGTCAAAACAAAATCCTCTATGTTGATATTGAGGTAAAAGCATTGAATCCTGGAACTGCTTTTAATATGTCAGAACAAAATTTTCGATTTTCTTATAACCGAGATGTTGTTGACCCAATAGAAACTAACAGTGTTACGATTGTTCAAGAACTTGAAATTTCTGATATCGTAATGGTGGATGGTACCACTAGTTTTTATTCCCCACATAATCTAAATGGATCTTTAGACACTATTCTATCTTATAATGTTGTACTTGCTGGAGGTGATGGCTTTCCGATAGACGATGCTCGTTGGTATGAAGTAGGTAGAATGGCCTTCAAGATAAAGCCAAATGCTACTGGGTGCCTTGAGTTGATCTGGCATACACACGCTCCGGAAGATTTTCCGCCAACTTTTATTGGTGAGAAATTTACAGGAATTCTCTACGAGGTAGAGGAAGGATCTTATGATCAATTGCTAGAATGTGATTTGGATTGCACAAGCTTACCAGTTGAATTGGTATCCTTTGAAGGTAAAAATGTAGATAACAAATACATTGACCTGACCTGGAAAACAGAAACTGAATCCAACAATAGTCACTTCGAAATCCAGAGAAAAATGGGCCCGGATCGCTGGGAAACACTTGGTAAAACAAATGGAAATGGCACCACAACGGTTCCTCATAACTATCTCTTCCCAGACGAAAATCCTATAGAAGGGATTAACTACTATAGACTAAAACAAGTGGATTTTGATAATTCTTCTAATTATAGCGAAGTTATTGCTGTCAATTTTGGTGAACGATTTGAAGATGCACTTACAGTACATCCTAATCCAGTGTTAGACGAACTGCAAATTGTATTTTCTAACTATGAATACGAGATACAACAAGTAGAAGTTTTTGATACTGCTGGAAAATTGATGTTTGCTCCTACCAGTCTAGAGAATTCAAACACTGGGTTGATAAATGTATCGGCACTTGCTAGTGGTGTCTATACGCTAAGAGTAACAATCGATGACGGTATCGCAGTCAGAAAATTTGTGAAATATTAAAAATATAGGAAACAAGTGACGTCTAGTCACAACTCTGTTGTAAACCTGATCAATACCTATTGGTCAGGTTTTTTTTATTGGCACAAAAAAGCGATCTATCCTTTTTCAAGAATAGACCGCTTGCGATTATAACAGGTAAACAATTCTAATTCAAAAAAAGTTCCCACTAAATTCAAAAATATTAACTAAAATTTAGTTTATTGATTGTCAGTTACTTTGGTTGCGGTCTTTTTGAACAGCGTTTTGGCCTTTTTATTCCACATGCAAGACCAAACCCTTTAAATAAGAGACTTCCGGGTGAAAAATGTTGATGGGATGATCAGCAGGCTGAGAAAGGCTATATAAGATTCTAACTTTCCGTTTTACTTCAATTGCTGCAGCAAGAATCGTGCTTTTAAAAATATCTTGACTAATGACCTGAGAGCAGGAGAAGGTAAACAATATGCTATTTGGAGGCATATGTGCTATTCCTTCCATATTAAGTCGTTTGTAGCCAATTATAGCTTTATGTTTTGAACGAATGTTTTTAGCGTAAGCTGGAGGATCAAGAATTACTACCTCATATTTCTGTTTAGAGGCTTTCAAAAATTTAAGTACATCATCAACGTAGGCTTCATGGTTTGTTTCTAAACCGTTGAGGGCGACATTCTTGTTTGTCCATTCAATCGCCTTGGCTGAAGAGTCTACAGAATGAACCAATTTGGCCCCCGCCTTGAGCGCATAAATAGAAAACCCTCCGGAGTAGCAAAACGTATTCAAAACTGATTTTCCTTTTACAAACCGGGCTAGCAGCTTTCTATTGTCTCGTTGATCAAGGAAAAAGCCTGTTTTTTGGCCTTCTTCCCAGTTGACATAAAAGGTGTGGTCGTTTTCAAGAATGGTTTCAGTTTCAGGGGTGCCGAATAGATAGCCGTCTTCTACTTCTCCATCAAAATCAGAAGGTATTGTTCGCTGGCTTTTATAGTAAACTGCTTTTAATTGATCGCCAAAAACGGTTTTCAGCCCCTCTGTTATTTGAGCTCTAATCTTGTGTATCCCAACAGAATGCGCCTGAATAACACAAGTACCATTGTAGAAGTCTATGATTAGACCGGGCAGCAAATCTCCCTCGCCATGCACTAACCGGAAGGCATTCGTCGAATTGTTACTTGTAAGTTGGTCCAGCTTTCTGAGGTTATAGGCTTTTTGAAGTTTTTCTGTCCAGAATTGCTGATCAGGGTTGACCTTTGTGAAAGAAAATATGCGCACACAAATATTCCCATCATGATAATGCCCAGTACCCAGATATTCATTTCTAATGGAATACACTTCCACCACATCTCCGTTTTCGGGATGGCCTTCCGTCTTTTTTACTGCGCCGGAAAACACCCAATGGTGAAATCTTTTTAGTGGGGCTTCTTTTTTGTTTCTAAGGATTAATTTAGGAAAATTGTTCAAATTATTTTGTTGTCAAAGTGTTACTAAATTTGTTTTTTTCGTCTACTTAATGAAATTATCACTATATAGTACTTTATTGTTAATTAGACAACTAAGTTCAAGTAAGTATTCCAAACTTATATTAAAACACATACACTATGAAAATTAAAAACTTATCGACCTTAATATTAGCTGTAGGATTCCTCCTGCTATTAGTTGGTTGTGGGGGAGATTCTTCTACAAGTAATACGCCTACTCCTCAAGAAAAAACAGAGCTGCAACGAATGGATTCTTTATCTGTAGAACTTGATAAAACCTCCAATAAAATTGAGGAGAAAACAGTAAAAATGAAGGAAGATGTGGACAAGTTATTAGAAGGGATTTAAAAGTTGGCCTTTAATTTGCCTACAATTTAAGTATCGATAAATATTTCAATTAACTGAAACATTTTCAAACAAAACAATCAAACATCATGAAAAAATTAAATTTAATCATATTAACAGTGTTATCTCTTGTTTTTGTACAAGCCGCCATGGCACAGCCAGGAAAGGCAAAAGCGATGGATAAAACAGAAAAAACTCTTGAAAAGGCCCAGGATAAAGCGCTAAAAGCGGAAGAAAAAGCCGTAAAAGAATTAGAAAAAGGGAAAGAAATCAAAGGGAAAGGAAAAGAAATGAAAGACAAAGCGCAAATGCGACCTGCCCCACGCCCAAAATCTGTAGAAGGAAAACCTAAAGTAGACCCAAAATCAGTCGACCTTGATCATAAAGGAGATTTCAAAGGTAAAGGGCACCAAATACATGGTAAAGGAAAAGGCCTTGGCCATGACAAACATGACCACAGCCATGATGGTAAACACAAAGACCATGATCACAAAGGCAAAAATCTGGATAAAGCTGAAAGTGGCCATTTGCACAGCAAAGGAGATCATGACCATAAAGGTCACAGTCACGATAAAGCGAACAGTGAAATACCTAATCTGGATAAAAAAGGATCTACTGGGAAACCAAATTTAGATAGAGCTACAGGGAAACCAGCAAAAAATCCTAACGGTGTCGGACTAGGAAGCGATGGAAAAGGAAAAGCTTTTGGACAAGAAACGGCCCTCAAGGCAAAGTCTAAGGCTAAAAAAGTAGAGAACAGTATCTCCAATTCTTCAAACACAGTAAACGAATACAAAGATAAAGTGAAAGCGGCTAAAGATAAAGTGGAAAAGGAATTGAAAGCCAATCCAAACTCCGCAGAATTGAAGGCCAAAATGGACAGAATCAAACAAGCAGAGATAAAAGTGCAAGAAATGGAAAAAGAATTGGTAAAAGAACGCACGAAAGTGCAAGCCACCAAAAAGTCTTTATCCATAGAAAGATAATCAGATCTTAATAAAGATCACTCCTGGTATTCAGGCAACTGTTCATTCAGTTGCCTGTTTTTTATTTGGAGCCATACGTGGCAATGAATTGCACGGTCAAATCCGAAAGGGTGTGTTCTATAAAATTGTTTAATCGTAGCAGGCGAATGAATTCGCCGTTATGTAGAAAGTAGCAAAGTTTCTATTTAGGATGAAACTTCAAGCACACAGAGTTGATGCAATAGCGTTTGAAACTTGGCGGTGGGCCATCATTGAAAATATGCCCGAGATGGCTGCCGCAATTACTACAAAGCAGTTCTGTTCTAGTCATCCCATGACTGTTGTCTACTTTCTGGAGGATTGTGGCGCTTTCTAATTCTCCCCAGAAACTTGGCCACCCACAGCCAGAATGAAATTTATTCTCCGAAGCAAACAATTCGAAACCACAACCATTGCAAGAATAGGTGCCTTGGTCCTCTGTGTTCGTGTATTCTCCTACAAATGCAGGTTCGGTTCCAGCTTGACGGAGCACCCGATATTCTTCAGGGGTGAGTTGTTTTTTCCATTCTTCTTCCGTCTTTTTATACTTGAATTCCATGTTCGATTTTTTGTTGTTACCTAAATAAACAGCCAATTGGTGAAGTTGTTTAATTGATGGTTGTTAAATTGAAGAGGGTAGATCGCTTTCTCTAGTATAAAATAAAGCAATAATCGCAATACTTCCTAACAGCAAAAATGTAACCCCAGCCACCAAAAATGCTTGTTGTATAGTATAGACGTCACTGACCCATCCCATAAATGGAGCGACAATAGCAAACAATACTCTGATCATCAGCCCCCTAAGCGACAAAACAGTAGCTCGCATATCCGAAGGCGTTATTTTATTGACAAAGTCAAGCAAAACAGGCGTGGCAATCCCTCGTAGCACATAAATGAAAAAGATAAAGACCACTCCCCATATCGAATAAACCATACTCACTCCTACAAAACTAAAGGCGATTCCTGCAGTCAGACCAATTGCAATCGCCCGTGGTTTGGCAACCTGATATACTCGATACGCTTCAAAAGAAACTAGGGCGACGGTAATGTTGAGGGCTGACCAGATAAGTCCCATCCAACCTGGTTCGACACCTTGATCCTTAAGAAAAGGCTGAGCAAACCAAGCAGTAGTAAGTGTAGCAGAGCCAATTGCCGCTGACAAAAAGATAAACCACCGAAGTTTTTTATTTTCAAACAAGGAATACCTAAGTATTTGTACGATATGTTCCCAACCTTGTTTACTATTTTTCCCTTTTTCAATAGTCACCTCTATCAAGGAAAAGGCTACTAGCACCCCAATAAATGCAATTCCAATATTACCATAAACAGTAGCCCGAAGTCCTGCAAATTGGGCTAACCAACCACCAAAAATAGCAGCAATCGCCTCCGAGAAAGTCCCGGCTGAATATATCCGCCCTTGCAATTTTAAATAGGTGCTTTCCTTCTTCAAAGACAGCAAACTATCATATAGCAACGCGGAGTTTGTCCCAGAAACAAAACTCGAGCCCAAACCAATAACAATCGCACTCGAAAGAATTGCCCAAAACCCAAATGCCTGACTCAGGAAGGTTATCCCAAGGAAGTTGAGCAACATTCCTACAATCAACGATTTTCTGCGGCCCAGACTGTCTGAAAAATAGCCGGATGGTATTTCTGCCAAGGCCATTGTCATGGAATAAACCCCTTGCACCAACATTATATCCCCAACCGTAAGCCCATTCTCCATGTAAAACACAGCTATGATTGGCATATACAGCATAAACCATTTTGCCATTTGCAATGCAAACAGCTTAGGGATATTACCTTCTACTCCCCTCCATTTCATTGGTTATTGAGTTACTGGTTATTAAGTTATTTAGGTCGGCGGCAAATGTAGCTAAAAATTAATAGCTATTAAAGTGGATGGGGTGAACTAGGGAATTCTACCAGGAAATAAGTGTTTAGAATGACGAACTCAATAACTTAGTACACCTAATAACTTAATAACCAACTTCTAAATTACGGTTATTCCAGGTTTGACTGCGTTCGGCTGCGTCGCAAACACCATCCAGATTTGAATCTTCAAGAAGGTAGCCAGATTGGTTTCGAGTATTCCAAGCAGAACTTCTATCAGCGGCGTCAATGGTACCTGAGAAATCCAAGTCTCCTTCAAACATTCCAAAAGTTACAGGGCCGATGATTTTTTGTGCACCGCCTTGCAAACTACCATAGGCTTGCCCATTGGTAAAATCAAATGGATTGGAAATAAGAGTAAGACTCATTGTGCCTGGGGTCATAACTCCTATATGATTTCGATGAAGAAGCGCAACGTAATAATTGCCAACAGGTACTCCTTCTATTGCAACCGGAGAGACACCATCAATATCCACTACATCACCATCCGCTTGAATCAAGACAGACTTTGTAGCAACAATTTGAGAAAAATCAGAGGCATCTCGTAATTCCATCACGATCCAATCTACTATGGCGTTATTCCCGGTAAGGGCTAAAATTGCTGGATCAATAGTTTCTCCACCTCCTCGTAAAACATGGGTGTACCCCAAAGCAGCATAAGGCTCCTCTACAGGCAACAAACCATTTTGACGAAGGTTATCCCTCATCAATCCTGTTGCTGCATTGTACGGCCCCTCAAGGAATGCACGCACTTCTACTTTTAGGCAAGCTTGTGTAATATCGACGTTTAGCGTAGTCGTAGTACCGATCACATCAATTCTATTTTCTTCGGTAACACTGATAGTAGTTGGGACCGTATCGTCCTCCCAAATAACGGTGATAGAAGTCCCATTATCACTTAATATAGTTCCTCCGGAAATTTCCCAGCAATAGTTGGATCCTGGTGTTGGATTAACGGAATAGGTTTCTATTGATCCAAGACAAATCCCCGTTGGTCCAAATGGAGTAGGGGAGTCATAACGGAGCAGGGTGTACAAAAAGTTTTGTCCCTGATCAAAAACAGGATTCCAATATTGATTGGGAAAAGTGATTATTCCGGTTGGCAACCCATAAAAAAGGTGGCCTAACCCAACATAGGGGTAAAACTCATTGTAGGTGCCATTGTTGTCTAATTTTGCATTGAGCGGAATGGCCCCGTACATCACAGGAAAAGTAGGGTAAAAATCTAAAAATGGTTTGCCTGTGTCAATCAATACGATAAAGTCACTGGTACCATGAATAATCAGCATTGGTATATCCTGATAATCATCAATAATATCCGGGGAAAGCGTCGCTCCCCAAAGGTCAATAACCCCTTTTACGGCAAATGGTTGCGCATAATTGTTGCCAAAACAATCCAGGCATCCCATATCTGATTGCAGGAAGCCGGCAAATGTCTCCGGAGGACGTTCTGACTCCTCTAGGTAAGCAATGTGGATAGCGGTAATGGCCCCTGCGCTTTCCCCACCTGTGAAAATGTAGTCACTGTCAATATTAAAGCCGAGATTGTCAGGGTCTTCTAGTAGATATCTTATCGCAGCACGTCCATCCTGAATAGCAGAATAGGATGCTCGAATTGCAGCGGCACTGTTGACTGCCATATCTGTTGCATTGGAAAGTCGATAATTAACCGAAGCGCAAGCATATCCATAATGTGCCAAACTATCGCACCAAGCAGTGACATCAGCATCTCCCTTGTCGCCAAGAATATATGCCCCACCAAAAAATAGGACAACTAGTGGCCGTTCTGGCAGATATTCATCTGCTACTGCAGGTTCGTAAAAATCAAGTTTGAGTTCGGTATTTAAGCCAAAAATCCCCGTAGGATAATTGGCAAACGTAAGATCTTTAGTAACTTTTATTGTAGGGAATACTTGTTGTTGATACCGATCAGAAGTGCAGGGTTGAGCTATCGCTAAACTAGTTATAGATACAAGCAAAACAAAAAAGGAGAAGCAGGCGAAATTTTTCATTTGAACGGGTAGTTTAATGAAAAAATATATAGCAAAAATCTTGCCTAAATCATGAAATAATAAATGTATTTTTTTTACAATTTATGCAGGAAAATTAACTTGCTTGGTCACTTTTTTAACTTAAAGTGTTCCTACTATAAAAGTTAAACATTGAATAGGAAATGCATAACATCTCCATCTCCAACCGTATATTCTTTTCCTTCGATGGATAGTTTTCCGGCGTTTCTTGCTCCGGACTCGGATCCAAACTCCACGAAATTTTCGTAGCTAATGACTTCAGCACGAATAAATCCTTTTTCGAAATCTGTGTGAATAACCCCAGCTGCTTGTGGGGCTTTGGTACCGACTTGGATGGTCCAGGCTCGCACTTCCTTTTCACCTGCAGTAAAGTAGGTGATCAATTTCAATAATGCATAACAAGCGCGGATTAACTTATTGACTCCAGATTCTTTCAATCCTAATTCCCCCAAAAACTCTATGCGTTCTTCATAGGATTCTAATTCCGCAATTTCAGATTCGATTTGAGCACTGATTAGGATGATTTCTGCATTTTCGTTAGCGATGGCTGCTGTGAGCGCTTCAGTATGTTTGTTGCCAGATATTACAGAACCTTCGTCTACATTGCAGACATATAGTACAGGTTTGCTAGTCAACAAGTACAATTCATAGAAAAACTTTTGGTCTTCCTTATCGATCTCCATTGTTCTTGCAGAATTGCCACCTTCGACGTGTGCTTTTATTTTTTCGCAGATTTCGAGTTGTTTGACAAGGGATTTGTCGTTACTTTTAACTTGTCGCTTAAGTTTGTCGATGCGACTTTCAAGCATGTCCAAATCCTTAAGTTGAAGTTCGGTATCGATTATTTCTTTATCTAATACTGGATTGACTTTTCCATCAACGTGGATGACATTGTCGTCTTCAAAACAACGGACGACATGAACAATGGCGTCTACTTCGCGGATGTTTGCGAGGAATTGATTTCCGAGACCTTCGCCTTTGCTAGCTCCTTTTATGAGGCCAGCAATGTCAACAATTTCAATTGTTGTAGGGAGTACGCGTTGAGGGTTGACCAGAGACTCCAGTTTTTCCAATCTGGCGTCCGGAACGGTAATCGTACCGACATTGGGTTCTACCGTGCAAAACGGAAAATTTGCTGACTGCGCTTTTGCTGACGACAGTGCATTGAAAAGCGTTGATTTGCCAACATTTGGAAGTCCTACGATACCACATTTTAAAGCCATAATTGTGTTTACTTTTTTTTGAAGTTGCAAAGATATATTTTTGACGGTAAATAATGGTTCGAATTTTGAATACTTTTTGATGAATTTGCGTCTAAAGATTATAGTGCTTAACTTTAATGGTTGTGAAATGGAGGTGTAGGGAGGAATAATCAGGAGTATTAGCCGTTAAGGATTGCTTTTTTACTTGAATTAAATAAATATTTAGAAAATAATTTTCATGAAGAATATTTTACTTTTTACCTTGTTTTTTAGTTTTGTCGCTAACACTGCCTTTTCTCAGAATAACCAACGAGAAAATATGGAGTTTGATTTCAATCAATTGGACCAAATGATGAATGGGTTGATGGAAGAATTGAATCAGGCACTCGGTGAATCACATATTCTAATGGATCAAATGCAGATGCAAGATCTTGGAAATGGCAAAATGCAAATCGACGGAGATACAGTAAACGTCTCCAGAATGTTCGAAATGATGACCGACAACTTACAACGCTTACCAAAAAGTATGAGACCTTCCGACAAACACCTCGACGGTTTGGAGGAAACGACTGAAATGCTGCCGGACTTACTCCTGCAAAGTGCTGAAATGTTTAGAAATGGTGATTTCGAACAAATTTTTGGAGAACTATTTGGCGAGTTTGATATGCAATCTCCTTTCGAAAACCCAAACTACCAAAAACAAGCACCAGAGGAGGCGGTACCTGACAACAAACAACACGAGTCTGAGTCTGGAGACCCCTTGCCAACTCCGCCAAGAGGAAGCAAAAAAGAAACACCTAAGAAATTGAAGCACTATAAAACAATTACTATTTAAGTATTGAGTTACGAAGTTGTTTGGTGTGTTTAGCTATTTGTCAAATTGACACAGATCTCCTTGTCAAATCTGCATTCGTAGATTGGCTACGCGTGCAATGAAGCCTTCATTTGTCCCGCTACAAGAATGTCTATCTACTAACAACACTCCTTCAAACCATTCTCCGCTTTTTCAAGCATAGGATTAAAGCTAAGCGCTTGTAGAAAACAATCTTTCGCCTTTTCCAAACTAGACAGTTTCAAATAACAATTTCCCAATAGATAAAAACTTTCTGCCTGCAGTGGATCTAGTTTCAACGTATCCTTAAGCAAATCTTTAGCTTTTTGATAGTTGTTGTTGGCAATCAGGTGTTTGGCTTGTAGATTTCTAGTGTCTATATGCTCAGGATCAAGTCCAAGTATCCTATGGATAAGTTGTATGAATTCGACTTCTCGTTTTCCGTCAAAAAAGAGATTCGCTAAATGATAAAGATAGTCCGTATGGTTAGGATTTAGTTTTAGCGCCACTCGAATGGTTGAAATGGCTTCTTCCAAATCTCCCTCTTCAGAATGGATAAGACTTTTGGCAAAGAAACAATAAGCATTTTCAGGATTGATTTGCAATCCACGATTTGCTTGAAAATGCGCCTCCTTAAATTTTTGTTTTTTAAGTAGTATGGTGCTCAATAAAGAATGAATCTCTTCATCGGCATTGCCTTGGTCAATAGTATCCCTCAGTTGGCGTTCTGCCAAGTGAAATTTTTTGTGTTGAATTAGCAATTCAGGCTTGCTAAGATTTTCATAATCCTTTTCCATCTCGTTTTTGTTTAATTAACAAAAATGATCATTGAAGTCGTCAAAAAACAACTTCACCAATGACCCTTGGATTATGGGTTAAAACTTAGCCTTTTGCCTGCTTTCTCCTTCATAGCTGGAGCTGCAAACTTGGCAAACAATAGTTAATCGCACAAAAAACTAAAAGTTTGCTATTATCTGATTTTCGTTACCCATTTAAAGAATACCAGACTTAATATTAATAAAAATCTAGATTAGATTTTATTTTTTTATTTTTAAATATTCCAAAATATCATCATAGAGCCCACCTTCATTTGCATATAATGCATAATTCCGAGCAATTTTAAACCACTCCTTTGTTGTAGGTTTCACTGTTTTCAGTCCTTCTAGCATCAAATCCTGAGATATTAACACTTTATTCCCTGAGCGGATAGAATTTCTCAAACATTGCTCAATCACATTGGTGATTAATGATTTTAGATCTGCTCCTGAAAAATCTTCTGTCTTTTCAGCAATTTGTTGCAAATCCAATTCCTCACATGGTTTGTCTTTTATTAAAATGTCAAGGATTTCAATCCTTGCTTTTAAATCAGGTGGCGGAACAAAAATAATCTTGTCAAACCGTCCTGGACGACGAAACGCAGAATCAAGATGCCATGGAGCATTGGTCGCTGCCAAAGAAAGTACGCCGTCATTATCACTATCTACGCCATCCATTTCAGATAAGAATTGATTGACAATATGTCGTGTGCTGCTTTTTTTCATATCTGCACGACTCGCACCTAAAGCATCAACTTCGTCAAAAAACAAAACACAAGGTTGTTGTCTTCTGGCAAGCTCAAATATTTCGTTTAGATTTTTTTCGCTGTTGCCAATCCACATATCTAGTATTTCGTGTATGCCAACTGACAAAAAAGCGGCTTCCGCCTCACCAGCTACTGCTCTTGCGATGTGTGTCTTGCCACAACCAGGAGGACCGTATAAAAGAATTCCCCCACCAGCAGTTTGTCCATATTCTTCAAATAAGTCTGGATGCTTTATAGGGTATATAATCTTGAGACTAATCTCTTCTTTTACATTTTCTAAACCCCCAACATGCGAAAAATCAGTAGTAGGTTGTTCAAATTGCGCTAAGTAATCCTCTTCATCAAAATCATCTTCGACCTGTTTTTGAGGTACGGCATCCCAGTCTTCTTCAATTTGTTTAGGTTCGGAAGCTTTGTTCCTCAACTTGTACTCGATAGATTCATCAATAAATTTTTCATCCATCGACACCGCTATATTATAATGGTCACGGGCAAGGCTAAACTGTTTTTCGTTGATTAGTAATTTACAGAGAAGCATGAAAACTTCGGTAGGGGCATCATCATCCTTTGCTAATTCTTCAGCGATGACTATTGCTGCAGAAGGCTTTTCAAGGGCAAAGTAACATTTTGCTAATCCTAGTTTCGCCTCATTGGAGTCAATCCCTAGTTCAATTGATTTTTTATACTTTTCAAGCGCTTCCTTATAATAGCACATATGAAATTCGATATCCGCGATTTGCTTGAGCAAAGGAGGATTGTCAGGTGCTAACTTCAGGGCGTCTAATAGATTCGACCTTAGGTTTTCGTCAGGATTCATGAGCTAATGTTGATTTTTGTTCGGTTCTACGCTCTAAATATGGTGACTTAAATTCTTTTTTCAAAGTATTGGTAAAAACTAATATCTGTTAGAACTGTAGTCAAAAAGGCGTGTTTTTTCTACAATAAATATGTAATTAATGTTGGTGTTTAGAAGGTTTAATAGATGCTTTAAATACCTATTTGTTTTTTATTTAAATCGAATTTAAGTGCAAGTAGCTGGTTTATAGTCAATTGTGTTCGGTATTAAAGAAATGGGGTTTTCTACAATTTTTTATAGTAATATTTGTGACAATTATTAATGCAATCAATTGGTTTATAAGTATTTTAATTAATTTTTGAAAATCACTCTTGAACGCGTAAGAAATGAATTAATAAAAGCTCCTTTTTTTTCTTTTTTTTTCTTTTTCAAGCCTAAAAAATCAAATAAATTGGATTATCCAACAATTTGAGACGTAAGAACATTGACTTAAAAAATATGATTAATTACACAATTTGTTTCTTTTTGTTGGAAAATATTATTCATTTAAATAATGGATTTGTTTATGATATGAATATTCGTAATTTTGATGCATTCACAAATTAAATCGGATAACCCTGCACAAAATGGATAAAAGACATTTCCTAAAATTAACAAGTATTGTAGCCACCGGATCATTGGTCGCCCCAATATTAAGTTGTAACAATTCCCAATCAACAACAAACGAACCTTCTAACAATGTTGCTGCTGTTGAATTTTCTCTTCCAGCACTGAACTTCGCTCCTGAGGCTCTTGCACCAAACATAGATGCACGGACGATGGGGATCCATCATGGAAAACATCATGCTGGTTATGTCAAAAAACTGAACGCAGCCCTCAAAGGATCAAATTTTGTTGGAAAATCAATAGAGTCTATTCTGGCCAATGTTACAAAATCAGACGCAGGAATTAGAAACAATGGAGGTGGGCATTACAATCATTCATTGTTTTGGTCAATTCTAGGGCCAGGTGGTGGCAAACCATCAGGAGATATAGCGGATGCAATAAACAGAGACTTTGGATCTTTCGAAAAATTTAAAGAAGCTTTCCAAAAAGCAGGGAAATCTGTTTTCGGCTCTGGATGGGCTTGGCTTTGTGTAGACGAGAAGAAAAAATTATTTATTACTAGCACTCCCAATCAGGATAATCCATTGATGACAAAGCTTGTCGCAAAGAATGGAACACCAATTTTAGGCGTAGATGTCTGGGAACATGCCTATTACCTAAACTATCAGAATAGAAGAGGGGAGTACCTTTCCAACATTTTCAATGTGATCAATTGGGAAGCGGTTGGAGAAAATTTAAAGAAAATTGGATAATCCTTTTTGTTTTTTAGGAACTATTTTATCTTTGCATCGCTTTGTATAAATGGTGGTTGTAGCTCAGTTGGTTAGAGCATCGGTTTGTGGTATCGAGGGTCGCGGGTTCGAATCCCGTCTTCCACCCCAAAAAAAAGACGCAATTATTGCGTCTTTTTTTATTTCCCTAAGTGAAGAATTTATAGATAATTGAGTTATTGGACAACTAGGAGCGACAGAAAGTCTAGCTAATAATCGCTTCTAAAGTGTATGGACAAGCAACTAACTCAATATACTTAGTAAGTTAATAACAAATCTAAGATCGGGCTTCCCAAATCACACACAAATTAATAATCGTCTGCACCGCTTTTTCCATATCTTGGACAGACACCCACTCGTGCTTAGAATGAAAAGCATGTTCCCCAGCAAAAATGTTTGGGCAGGGTAGTCCCATATAGGAAAGACGTGACCCATCTGTGCCTCCACGTATACTATTCAGTCTAGGAGTGACTCCTGCTTCTTTGACGGCCTCCAAGGCATATTCTACAATCTCAGGTTGTTTAGCCAACACATTTTTCATGTTACGATACTGCTTTGTTATTCTAAACTCAGCCGAGGAATTGGGGTACTCTTTTAGTACTTCTTTCATAACGGCCTTTAGCGCAGCTTCGTGCTCCTCAAGACCTGATTCTTCAAAATCGCGTATGATAAAATTGATGGTTGCCTGTTCTATCTTGCCTTCTATATTGGTTGGGTGAATAAACCCTTGTTTTAATTCTGTTGTTTCTGGAGACAATCGGTCTTTTGGCAGTCGGTCGATGATTGCTGAGGCAATTTTTATGGCACTTTCCATTTTTCCCTTTGCAAACCCTGGATGCGCACTAACTCCTTGGATTTTGATGGTCACGCCATCTGCCGAAAAGGTTTCGTCTTCTACCGTCCCTAAAGATTCTCCATCGATGGTGTATCCAAAATCAGCGGCTAGTTTTTTGATATCAACCTTATCTGCTCCGCGGCCGATTTCTTCGTCTGGAGTAAACAATATTCTTACTCTACCATGTTTTATATCTGGATTGCTCATAAAAAAATACGCAGCATCCATAATTGCAGCCAGACCAGACTTGTTGTCGGCACCTAGCAATGTCAATCCACTAGCAGTGATTACATCGTTTCCAATTTGATGTTTGAGGTCAGGATGTTCGTTCATCTGAATTATTTGAGAAGGATCATCTGGTAAGACTAAATCCTGCCCGGCGTAGTTTTTATGCACGATAGGCACAACATTTGTCCCACTGCTGTCTGGTGAAGTATCCATGTGCGAACAAAAACAAATAACAGGAACATTTTTATCGCTGTTTTCTGGAATAGTTGCATACACATAACCGTGCTCATCCATATGAGCATCTTCAATGCCCATTTCTTTTAGTTCCGCGACCAAAACCTTTCCAAGATTCTTTTGTTTAGGCGTAGATGGACAAGTTGGTGAGGTGGGGTCAGATTGGGTATCAATAGTCACATATTGTAAAAAACGGTCAGTAACTGTATGATTAAAGGCAAATTCAGGCATGATTTTTAGTTTGTTTTCGATGACTCTTTTAATGTTTCTAACAAATTTACTCAGACTTTCAGTTTATTAATAAATGGCAGTCAAAAAAATAAAATCTTATTGAAAAAATGGGTGATTCTTGCTAGGTCCAAGCCCAATAACATCAATGCATTTAATTTTTTATTGTAAATTGCACAAGAATTAATATACTAAAAGAATTGATATCCAAAGAGTATTATTTTTCTTTAAAAATAGCAATTGACTAGAAAAACAAAATGCAACCATCACCCAAGCGAAAAATAGACATTGTGAAAATTGATTTCCAAAACAACTTAATTATCTATTTTGATGACAGAAAATGAAAATGCTCTTCATTTTTTTGAGCTTGCAAATACCTTAAAAGAACAAAAAAAGTACGAAAAAGCTCTAGCTGCTTACGAAGACATCGTATCCAATGCTGACAATTTGGAAATGGAATCGCTTGTGGTATCCTCCCTTCTTGAACAAGAAAAAATACATGTTACATTAAGCGATTATTTAAGCGCACTTATTGTTTCTGAAAAACTGGTGGAGCTTACCCGCGAATCAAAGGACAAAGGCATTAAGGCTATGGTCCTTAATAACAATGCTTTTATCAACATAGAATTGGGAAATTATCCAAAAGCATTAAAAAACCTTTTCGAGGCATTAAATCTCAGGGAAGAACTGAAGAAACCAAAAGCAATCGCTAGTACCCTCAATAATATCGGATTGCTTTATAAAAATCAAAAAAAGTTCGACAAAGCCCTTGAATACTACCAGAAAACACTCCAATATTATACAGATCTCCAACTGGAAACCAGTATCATGAGAGTTCTGAATAATATTGGGAATATCTACTTTGAAAAAAATGACAACGAAGAGGCATTCCTTTATTTTAATAAGGTATATCAACTTGCTACAAAATCTGAAGACAAGGCATACCTGGCCTATGCATTGGCCAATGTCGCACAAATTGAAGTAAAACAAGACAAGAGTGAATATGCGCTCGCCTCTTACGAAAAATCTATTTTACTGCTTGACGAATTAGGAATCATTGATAAAAAAGGAGTGGTGCTCAATTATCAAAGTGTTTGTTTGAGAAAACTAAAAAGGTTCGACAGAGCACTCGAAATCGCTCACCAGGCAAAAAAAATCAACAAAAAGTGCGGAGCAAAAAATGCATTGGCGGAATCATACAAGCATTTGTTTGAAATCTATAAAGAATCCGGCGATTTCGAAAAAGCGCTAGATTACCACATCTTATATAAAGATTCGCAAGTAGAATTGTTTAGTCTTGAAAAAGCGAATACCATAAAAAACCTGGAGCTGACCTTCGAAATGGAAAAAAGCAAACAAGCGCTCCTACAAATGGAACAAGAGCAATTACTGCTCCGCAGAATCAACGACGAACTAAAACAGTTTGCAAGCGTCGCTTCTCATGATATGCGGGAACCTCTTCGAATGATCAGCAGCTTCTCCAATTTACTTGAACGCAGATTAAAAGACCGGGACGACCCAGATAGCAAAGAGTATCTCGAAATTATAATGACCAACGCCAAACGAATGATGGTCTTGCTAGAAGACCTGCTCAACTACGCAAAAGCAGGCTACAGCCAACAAAAACCAACGCTAGTTAATCTGGAAGAATTATTAATAAAAATAAGAGCAAGCCTCCACCTAATTTTAGTAGAAACCAAAGGAGAAATTATTTATAACAAACTCCCTGAAATCCTTACCCAGGAAACCCTGCTTAATCAGTTGTTTCAAAACATTATTTCCAATGCTTTGAAGTTTAGAAAAAAAGAGGTGGCCCCAATTATAGAAATAAAAGCTAAAAAAATAGGACCTTCCTACCAATTCTCTATTTCCGACAACGGTATTGGGATTCCTGAGGAACATCAGGAACGAGTATTCAGCATTTTCAACCGACTACATCACCAAACCGAATATCAAGGCTCCGGAATTGGACTGGCTACCTGCAAAAAAATAATTGACTATTTCGGTGGGAAAATCTGGGTAGAATCTAAAGTCAATGTAGGTTCCGTTTTCTTTTTTACGATTCCTATACAGGAATAACGTCAATTCTACTGGAAGCAGCCTAACAATTCAATAGCTATTAATAATTTTTTGTATTTTAATTTGGAAATATAATCCATTATGAATAAGCTCGTTTTTGTATTCCTAATAGGGTTCCCTTTTTTGGTGAAGGCGCAAACTACAGCATTGCCTGCCAATATGCAGATAGACTGGACGATTGCGGGAATACCCGGGGGAATACCGAACTATCCAATAGCCTCTAGCGTCACAGATTTTGGCGCGGTTGGGGATGGAGTTACGGATGATCTTGCAGCTTTTCAGGCTGCGGTAAACGCTGCTCCAGAAAACACTGCAGTTTTTGTGCCCGCAGGCACCTATCTTCTAAAAGGCAGACTACTTATGTACAATAGTAGAATGGCCTTACGAGGAGATTGTAACGGCACATCAAAACTTAATTTTCGCTTCAACGGAAATCCTCAAAACGCCATTCAAATCTATAAAAGTAATTCACCACCACCAATAGCAGTCACCGGCTCTGTTGCAAAGGGAACCACCGTTTTTCAAGTAGCCGATGCTTCTAGTTTTACCGCAGGACAATATTGTGAGATATTCCAGGAAAATGATGCTGCTTTAATGTATACAAATCCTGCCTGGAATACACCCTCCACACAAAATGCAGTTGGCCAATACTTCAAAATTTTAGCAATTTCAGGGAACAATATTACCACCGACAGGCCTCTTTTTATGAACTACAATCCTTCTCTAAATCCAAAGATGCGCCCTATCATCATGAGAGAGTTTATTGGAATTGAGAATCTGCGTATAGAACAATTGGATGCTGGATATGATAGTGTACATATGAATTATGCTGCGTTTTGTTGGGTCAGAAATGTAGAGAGTGATTATACCACAAGTGGACATGTTGATATGGCAAATACCCTTGGTTGTGAGGTGCGAGATAGCTATTTCCATCATTCTCATGATTATGGAGCAGGTGGTCGAGGGTACGGAATTTCTTCAACCTGGCATACAACTTCTGGCCGATTCGAAAACAATGTATTCCATACACTTAGGCACGCGATGATTATTTCAAAGGGAGCTACAGGCCATGTGTTTGCTTACAATTATAGCCGTGATCAAAAATGGCAATTCCCAACAACTCCCGCGACGGATATGGCAATTCACGGTCATTTCCCTAATATGAATCTTTTTGAGGGGAATATTGTCGAATATGCTAGAAACTCAGACTATTGGGGCCCATCCGGCCCTGGCAATGTATTCTATAGAAATAGGGTAGAGCTGTACAATATGACTGTGGAGGATTATTCTCACAATCAAAGCCTGGTAGGCAATGAAATATTAAATGGCGCGATTATTATTCAGGCAGGCATCAATAATACTTGGAGAAAGAGTAATATGGTACAAGGCGCACATCAAAACCCTGTCCCCGGAGGCATCCCCGCATCGTTGATTTATACACAGCCACCTTTTTATTTTCAAGGATATACTTTTCCACCTATAGGACCTGAGTACGCTCCAAATTTACATTCGATCCCAGCAAAAGACAGATATTGGAATGGCGCTGTCCTACAAACCTGTGCTTGTAGTGACCTAAACCTAAACAGCCCCAACCTAAACGGACACTACGAAATTGGTCAAACTATAAACTCTACAGGTGCTGTCCCTTCCGGGAATGACGCCCTATTCGACGCTGGAGAGAAAATCGACCTAAACCCCGGCTTCCAAGCAAAACCAGGCAGCAATTTCGAGGCAATCATTGACGGATGCCAGTAGATAGATAGTAGAAAGTAGCAAGTAGAAGGCCGTTTCAATTCAAATTTAAAACCCCAAAAATGCTTAGTAAATTTCTTTGCATTCCTATACTTTCAAGGCACTCGATGAGCCTCCTTTGCGATAGAATACTTTGCGTCTTTGTGCTTTGGCGTTTTAAAATTTTTTATGCCTTCACAAATGCTACCTAAGCAACGTAACATCTCCATGATACAGGATAACCTCCTCATCATAAAACAGTATCTCCGCCGTCCAGGCAAACACTCCGCTATTCATATCCTTTCCCTTAAACGTCCCATTCCAACCAGAAGCTGCATCATTCAATGGCGTATTCCGGTTTTCAAATACCAACTCCCCCCAACGATCATAAACCCTCAGTGAAACAACTCGTTCCGTTCCATACCCACCCTGGACATAAAAGAAATCATTGTTGGTATCATCATTAGGAGTAAATGCAGTCGCTAAGAATACTCTTCGGACTTCCTCTACGCGCACCGTAATTTCATCTTGGGCGATACATCCTGCAGCATTTGTCGCTTGCAAGAAATAAGTGATATCATATTCTGGAGTAGATAATGGATCTATGCAATCGGTACAAGAAAGAGAGCCTGCTGGAGATTGCGTTGTCCATAAATAGTCATTGTTTAGCGGATTGTTATTGACAATCGCTTGAAATTGAACAGATTCTCCAAATTCAATTAAAGTGTCATTTCCAGCGTCAACTGTGAATAATGGTGGCTCTGGGACCGTAACAGTAGTTTCAAAAATACAAGCTCTCGAATCCTTTGTATATAGCGTATAAGTACCAGCCATTAAAGCATTAATATTGTTTGCACTATTGTAATAATTGCCATCCACACTATAGGAATAAGGAGGAGTTCCTCCAATGCCAAACACATCAATAGATCCATCCCGGCCTCCATTACAGCTAACAGAAAACGGTGCAAAATTCACCGACAACGGCAAAGCTGGCTGCTCTACAATTGTTCCATCAGTAAATGTACAACCCACAGCATCCGTCACAGTAATTTGATAATTCCCAGCGATCAATCCAGTAGCAGTAGAAGTAGTTTGCTGATTTTTATCACTCCACAAATAAGTATATCCGGGGCTTCCTCCATTCACTTGAATACTTGCTGTTCCTGTAGAATCTCCAAAACAGGTCACCTCTTCTGAAGAGAAATCCCAGGAAAATTCAATAGGGTGTGTCAATTGTACTGCTGTTTGTGCAGAACAACCATTTACATCTGTTACAGTAACGGCATAAACTCCGGAGGACAGTTGTGTCGCTATTGCATTGGTTTGATTTCCAGTGTTTGAGCTCCAAACATAGGAATATGGCATTGTTCCACCATTAGGAGTTATTTCTATAGAACCATCATCTCCTCCAAAACATTCCGCATTTGTTACGAGTGAAGCCAAAATTATTGGAGCAGGATTATCAATTAAAATTGAACCAGAAATACTACAATTATTTGCATCTGTTGCAGTAACAGAATACGTAGCGCCCCCAGTAAGTCCATTAGCAATAGGGCCCGTCTGATTGTTGCTCCAGGTATAAACTATAGAACCTGTTCCGCCACTTGCCGATGCAGTAGCAGTTCCATCTATTCCTCCATTACAACTAGCACTTTGTTGGCTCAATTGGATAGCTAAAGGTGTAGGTTCAGTTAGCGTAGTGGTACCTGTTTGCTGACATCCATTTGCGTCAGTTATAGTAATAACATAGTTTCCAGCCACCAAACCAATGGCAGTGGACAACGTTTGGTTGTTTGTATCATTCCATAAATAGGTATAAGGCATTGTGCCTCCTTGGGCAATCACTGTGGCTGTACCATCACTCCCTCCATTACAATTAACGGAGGTATTCGTTATACTAAAAACCCCAACAGGACTACCTGGCTGATTTACGACAATGGAGGTAGTACTTGAACATCCATTATTATCAAAAACAGATACCGTATAAGTGCCGGCTCCTAAACCAGTTGCAAGTACGGTATTCTGACTATTTGCAGCAGCATCCCATAGATAAGTATAGGGCGGAGTTCCACCTGAACTTGAGGCGGTTGCAGATCCAGTCTGCTCTCCAAAACAGGTCACCGCAGAACTAGTTGCTGAAACTAGCAGTGCATCGGGTTGGTTGAGATTTACAGAAGCTGTTTCCGTACAACCGCTCATATCAGATACGGTGACTTGATAGGTTCCCGCTGCAAGATTCGTTGCCGTACTTGTTATTTGATTTCCAGCTGCAGCATCCCACTGATAAGTGAAGCCTCCTGTTCCTCCGGTGGCAGTAACGGTCGCACTTCCATCATTGCTCCCACTACAAGAAGCAGGATTGCCTGAGGTGGTTAATAGGATGGGTGAAGGGCCACCCACATTTACAGTGGAAGTTATAGTACATCCATTTAAATCAGTTACAAGAACCGTATAGTTTGCAGTAGCTAGTCCAATAGCGGTAGAAGTTGATTGTCCCGAAGGCGTCCAAAGATAGGTGTACGCTCCAAGTGCACCTGTTCCTCCAGTAACTGCGACTGTTGCTGTCCCATCATTCCCAAAGCAACTTTCTGGAGTGGAAGTGATACTAGTAACACTTAAAGCAGTAGGCTCTGAAATTGTTGTTGAACTAGACGTTTGACAAGAATTTGCGTCCTGCACTACAATAGTATAAGTGCCTGCAGGTAAACCTGAAAAGGTGTTACCCAATTGAAAAGTCCCACCATTGTCAGCGCTATAAGTAAGCGGTGCAGTACCACCAGAAGCGGTGATTACAATAGAACCATTACTTCCTCCAAAACAAGACACCGGATTTGGTATTGTTGACGTAATTGAAATCGGCGTTGGTTGATTTATAGTAATAGTATTCGTAGAAGCACACCCATTATTATCAAAAACAGTAACGGTATAGGTTCCGCTAGTTAAATTTGAAATACTAGCTGTTGTTGCTAAGTTGCTCCATAGATAGGTGTAATTTGGCGTACCTCCTGAAGCAACTATAGCAGCTCCACCATCACTTCCTCCATTACAAGAGACATCCGTTCCACTAATTGTATTGGTTAAAAAGGACGGCTCTGAAATAGTGACGGAATTAGTAGAAGTGCAATTATTGGTATCTGTTATTGTTACTATGAATGTTCCCTGACTAAGACCGGATATGGTGGAAGTAGTCTGCAAAAGGGCATCATTCCATAAATAAGTATATCCTGGTGTTCCACCGCTAGCACTAATTGATGCAGAACCGTCGTTTGCTCCATTACAGGTGATGTCTGTGCTTTGGCTGGTGCTAATTATTTGAGTTGGCCCATTTATAGTAATATTGTCAATCACATTACAGCCACCAGCATCAGTTATTGTAATTACATAGTTTCCGGCAGCTAACCCTGTGGCAGTAGGCATATTTTGCGGTGGAGTAGTGCTCCAGACATAAGTAAGTGGTGCAGTACCTGCAGTAACCATCGCAGTTGCTGTTCCGTCAGTATCCCCAAAACAATTGACATCAGTCGCAGATAGTGAAAATACGACGGAAGACAATTCCCCAACACCAACAGTGGCCGTAGCCTGACATCCATTGGCATCAGATACCGTTACCGTATAATTGCCGAATGGTAAATTGTTGGCCGTAGCGGTTGCTTGATTTCCAGTGGCGGCATCCCAAGTATAGGTATACATTCCAATTCCATCACTAGCAGAAATTGTTGCAGCCCCATCTGAGCCACCATTACAGCTAGCAGAAATAGAAGTACTGCTTAATAAAATCGGTAACGGTTCAGTTACCACAGCAGAAGCCGTTCTCAAACATGAATTGGCATCAGTAACCGATAAGAAATAAGTACCGGAATTCAGTCCGGAGATAGAAGAGGTAGTCGCATTCGTACTCCATAAATAATCGTAATTGGCTGTTCCTCCACTGACAGTAGCAACAAGACTACCGTCATTTGCTCCTGCACAACTAATGTCTGTAGTGGCTAGTAGTACATTCAACGAAAGTGGTTCATTAATAATAACATTATCTACAATCGCACATCCGTTATTGTCCGTAACTGTAACCGTATAGGTATTTGGAGAAAGTCCACTAATTGAAAACGTGGTTGCAGAGTTGTCCCAGTTAATATTATAAGGCAAAACTCCTCCAGTTACCGCCATCGTGGCAGAACCATCATTGGCACCAAAACACGAAATATCGGCGCCAGTTACAGAAATACCAAGTGCCAAAGGTTCTAAAAGAGTAATGGTTTGAGAAGTACTACAACCCAAATCGTCCGTCATGTCAATGGTATACATTCCTGCCGTCAAATTGGAGAACGTACCATTGGCTTGTGGAGTTCCTGAATTTAATGAATATTGATAGGGGGCTGTACCACTGGTAGCAGTTATCGAAATACTACCATCACTGCCCCCATTGCAATTAATGTCTGCTGTGCTGTTGATGACGGAACTGAAACTACAGTTCGGTATCATACATGATGTTGTTCCAGATAGCGCATTGCAAGTAGCACTTAATCCACGTACTTCTATACTAATTGTTTGTCCGATTGCTCCGGCTACCGTGTGCATCAAGGTGCCATTCGCAGGTATCCATCCTCCGTTGTCTACATTTACTTCATAGCCCGTTCCGCCCAATATTGGCATCCAGCTAAAAGTAATAGAGGTGCCAGATACGGTACATGTTACCGCAGGCGCAGGTAAATCTGCCAACATCGAAACCAGCACAGAGTCTTCCGTGAAACAACCATAGCTATCTGTTGCAGTCACCCAGTACGTAGTTTCTACAGACGGAGACGCTATCGTAACCGGACAATCTGTGCAAGTCAAATCATTAGTAGGACTCCAGGAATAGGTGACGGAATAAGTAGGAGGAACAGTGATTGACCAGCTATTTAGCGTCCCTGTAAATCCATTTGCATCATCACTGACCTGAAGTGTCCATGCCCCATTACTCGCACCACCAAAGATATCCGACCATGGACCTTCTGGTTGGAAATTGCCTGTAAATGGAGCACCAGCTGCGGTAATATCTTTAATGAAATCCGTAGCATCAAGCGTAAAACAGGTGTTTGTAAAATTTCCAGCTGCCGGACCAAGGTCGGTTGCCAATTCAAGTACCTGGCCATCTGGTGAAATTAGATAAATATCCAGATCGCTATCCCAGGGATGAGTGATGTCAATACAAACAGAAAGAATAGTATTTGCGGTAATCACTGTAGGTATTACTCCGGTAAGGTTGATGTCGGAGGTGATGGGGTTTTGAATGTCGTTGTCCGGTATAGGTTGCGGTGTATTGTTGGTAAAAGTAGTGCTAGTTGGCAAAATGGTTGGGAGTGTTGCATCAAGAGTGATCGGATCTCCTGGACAGATACTTACATTATCTACAATTGGTGCGACCAATTCATTATCCCGAATATACATGTAAATGGTATCCTGTTTGCAGGCATTGGTATTTATTTCGACTACAATGGTTTCTAAACTCTCGGGTATTCCATCTTCAAACGGATTAAATACCAGCGCTGTGGAATCTTCTCCTGCAGGAATGATAAGTGTTCCTGGCAAAAGCTCATAGTCGACGCCATTTACAGCTGTGCCCCACACATTATAGGTTATTGGATAATTGAAGGTGGTTGGTTCGTCCAATTCAAAAACGATACTTCCACTTAGGCAGCCTTCGACTACTGTAGTATCAGGGCTTGCAGAGAGTACCGAAACATTCAAGGCATTTGTACCAAAACTATTGGCTTGGAGGAAAACTCCAGAGTCATATATATCATCTCCTGCGTCTCCGATGGCTAGTTTAATTTTGTATTGGTTGCAAGGCATCACCACCGCTGTTGCAGTTAGTACTGTTGTAAAGGCATCGTATTGTACGGTTATTCCATTGTCGTTGTTGATGTAATAGCCCACATTTGTTGGCATACAGCCTCCACCTCCATTGTTGACATTGTCTATTGTAACTGGAGTGGTTGTTCCTGGAATCAAGGCAATATTTGCAGAATTGTTAGCAAATGGTCCATTGATTCCTGGTCCACTTATAAAAAAGCCAAAGGCATCGTTTACTCCAGAACAAACAAACTCGTCGTATTCTTCTGAGGCAAACACATATCTAAATCGAAGGGTGTCTGAATAAGGGATAAAGTCTATGGTAATTATAGATGCATCGTCTATTGTATTGCCCGTTATTGCAACTAAATCAGGATCACTTACTCCAGAATTTTGTGTGCCCAGGCCTGCATTATTGTTTGGGCCAACGGCATTGTTTGCATCTCCCGAGGTCATCAGAATTCCACGATTCAAATTAATATTGCTGGAGTTGCCATCAAAATATCCCATTGCCATCGGCGCTCCAGTATAATTGATGTTGATCACATCCACACCGGAGCCTAGAAATACATTTTCTACCAGATTGACAGGATTAAATGGTGGGACAGTCGCGTCTGTAACAAACAGTTGCGCATTAGAAGCGTAGCTTCCTACCAGAAAAAAGAAAATTATTTTCAATTTTAGAATTGCAGACAGGTTATACATGCTAATAGTAGATTTGGTATTTCGGTCATCAATGAATCGTATAAAAGACACCAGAGAAATTCATTGCCCCCCTTTCAAAAGAAAGAAAGTCCGAACATTAGAAATTGTTAGTTTTTCATATGAGCGATAAATGTGCAAAATGATCCTTACTTTTTATGCCTCAAAAATAAAAAGTAGCATTGTCTGGTTGTTAAGCAAATTTAACTCCTGTATTACGGCAAAAGTACAGATTTTATACAATCTTCTTTGTCGTTTATAAATATATTGTAGGCATTTATTCAACCCTTTAGTTTAAAAAATTGATTTACAACACACTATGCCAGTTTGGGTAGTTCATTTTTTAGCTTAAATAACTTTTCCATATAGTGCCTTCCCTATACTAAACGTTAGATTTTTGTCATTCGCTTCCATTAGGCTAAAACTAAATGAACAGGGGTAAATATATTTGGGTATTTTTTTACTTAAAAAGTGCTACTATTTTTGGTTTCATTACCTTACCCATTGCATTGCGTGGAAGTTTTTCCAAAATTTTTACGGTGCTTGGGATTTTGTAAGGGGCTAGTCTGTCCTTTGCCCATGATTTAAGATCGGCGACTGCCAATTGTTCTCCTGGTAAAAGGCAAGCTGCCAATGCAACTCGCTGCCCCCATTCTTCATCTGGAATACCAACTACAGCACATTCATTTATCTTCTTATGACTTCGCAATTCTTCTTCGATCTCAAGAGCAGAAACTTTAAATCCGCCTGTTTTTATGATGTCAACAGAATTTCGGCCAACTATTTTGAATATGCCGTTTTCATTTATAGTGACAATATCTCCCGTGCAAAACCAGCCATCTATAAATGCTTGTTTTGTCGCTTCAGGTTTTCGCCAATATTCCAAAAAAACACCAGACCCTTTGATTCTAAGTTCTCCAGATTCTTCACTAGCCGCATTCTGTCCTTCATCATTTACTATTTTTACAGATACACCCGGCAGCGGTTTCCCAACATGGCCAGGAATTCTTTCGTTTGAATAACTGTTGGACAAGGCCATACCAATCTCTGTCATTCCATAGCGTTCTAATAAAGTATGGCTACTAATAGTCTTCCATTTTTTGAGGACAGATACAGGAAGAGCAGCGGATCCTGACACCATCAATCTCAATTTTTTGCTGGCTGTTTTGAGTTTTTCCTGAGTTTGGGAATCTGCTTGATCAAAATATTGAATTAATTTATGATAAATAGTTGGCACCGCCATAAATAGAGTAGGGTGGGCCTCTGAAAACAATGACCAAACAAGAGCGCTTTTAAATTTTGGAATCATATGGCACTTCGCTCCGGCCCACAACGAACAACTTAAAACATTGATAACGCCATGTACATGATGCAATGGAAGGCAATTTAGAATATAGTCGTCCTTTGTCCATTCCCAAGCATCAATTAATGAGGTTATTTGAGCATGAATGTTTTGGTGTGTAGTCACTACCCCTTTAGGTTTACCTGTCGTGCCACTGGTATAAATGATCATTGCTCTTCTGTCAAAGTTTATGGCTGGAAGAGCCACAGGCTGAATTCCCTTAAAACTGTTTACATCAACAATATTAAGGTGATTGATTGCTCTAAGCGGGTTGATTTTTTCAGAAAAACTGACGTGCGAGATGAGTTGTTTGCAGTCGGTATCGTTTATAACATATTCTAATTCTTTACTAGGGTGAGACACACAAAGTGGAACAGCGATGCCTCCAGCTTGCCAGATTCCCCATTGCCAAACAACATATTCATAGGAGGAAGGAACCAGAAAAGCGATTCTGGCTTCCTCAAGATCACTTTTTCCATTGAGTAGTAAACTTGCTGCCTTAGAAGAGTCTTTTAATAACTGTTGAAAGGAATAAGAGCCATTCCCATCAATAATGGCGGTTCGAGTGTTAAAGTTTCTTGCTCTTTCGATTAGTTCTAGCGTAATATTTTTTTTCATTAATTAATATCCTTAATTTAGCCAACGCTTGAGATGTACAATATTTAAATATATCTAATATTTTTTGATCGTACGCAGCGAATTGAAGTAACATACGTTTTAACCATGAATGGTTAACTCGTTTTGATTGACAAAGCTATATATTTTAGTTCATTTATCATGAATTTATATTCTACCCTATCTTATTTATTTTTTCTTATTGTACCTAATATTACTATTGCACAATCAGACTTTATACCTCATAGAAATGGGGATAAATGGGGGTTCTGTAATGAAAAAAGTGAGATTACTATTCCCTGGAAATTTCAGCGGGTAGAGTTGTTTACCGATAGTATGGTTGCAGTCAAGTATAGAGGAAAATGGGGCTTTATTAGTTCAGAAGGGAAGGAAATTCTGCCTACAAAATATGATCGCATGACCCACTTTGTAAAGGGAATTGCAGGAGTGAAAATAAATGAAAAATGGGGCGTGATTAACTCAATTGGAGAAATTCTAGTCGACCCAAAATATAGCAACATTCAATTGGATAAAAGTACCTTTGATTCTAGAATGCTAATACCAGTGAAGCTCGAAGGAAAATGGGGGTTTATAGACCTGGAAGGCAAAGAAGTGATTGAATTAGAATATGAAATGGTTTATCCATTTTCAGAAGAAGTGGCTGCCGTAAAAATTGAAAACAAATGGGGATTTATAAACGCCAAAGAACAGCGAATTGTAATCCCCGAATATGAAAACGCCAGAAAATTTTCAGAAGGACTGGCAATGGTAAAAGAAAGTGGAAAATGGGGATACATTAATAAAAACAACGAAGTCGTTATTCCCTTTGCCTACAATGAAGCACACAACTTTGAAAACGGTCTGGCTCTTGTCGAAATAAATGAAAAATACGGATTCATCGATGATGAGGGAAGTTGGACAATTAGGTGTCAATATTATGACGCGTTGCCATTTTCAGAAAAACTGGCAAAAGTAAGAAGTAAAAAGAAAATCATATTCATTGATAAAAATGGAACTAACGTTATCAGTGGAAAATATGACGATGCGCTCTCTTTTTCTGAAGGGTTGTCTATGGTTAAACTAGGTGGGTATTGGGGATTTATGAATAAAAGAGGAAGAATTGTAGTGCCATGTATTTATTCTAGTGCGTACTCCTTCCAAAATGGTTTGGCAAAAGTCAAACGTGGAGAGAAATGGGGGTACATCGATCAAAAAGGTAAAGAATATTGGGAGGATTAGCTTGCTTTGTCTATTATTAGTCATTTTTGTAATGTAACAAGCTTTTTTGCCCATTATTTATATATATTTAGTACATTATTTATTATCCTGTCAAAATCCTGAAAGCTTATGAATTTCTATAAATTCACCTGTCATCTTTCTATGCTTCTTTTATTCTTCTACTGCACCTTTCCCAAAGGTTATAGTCAAAAAGCTCCTCAAAAACATAGCTTCGAAATCGCTCCCGATGAATCATTTCGTACCCACCTCGTGGACAATATGAACATCAACATGGAAACAGGCTTACCTGCAGCCGTTTACAATGCCAATTACCAATTACAGGAAGACACTCCCGAAGAAATGGCCAAACAATACCTGCTAGCGAATGTCCCGTTGTACGGCCTTGCGTTTTCTGATCTTAGCGACTTAAAACACCACGCTACCAGAACAACAGAAATCGGCCACACAGTAAGATTCCGACAACAACACCAAGGACTCCCTGTCAACAAAGCCGAAATTGCAATTACCATTGATAATAACAATGTTGTCACTTTCGTAATGAACAATTACATTCCAAAGGTATCACTCAATAACATAACTGTTACTTTTCCTAAGTCAGAGGCCGTCCAAATGGCAAAAGATCACATCCGAATGAGCGGTAGATTAAAATTAGAAAAATCAGAATTGATGGTTTATTCTAATAAAGGAAATGCTCGTCTAGCTTACAAAGTTATCATTATGGCAGATGAACCACTAGGAGACTGGCAGGTTTATATCGATGCCAAAACAAAAGAAATATTTAAGGCCGTCGATGCAGCGCTTTACTGCAATGCAAACGATCACGACCATCCCCATGACCATGAAAATCATGCTCACAGCTCTAATAATAAAGACAAAAGTCAATTGAGCATCCCAGTCAATGGTACTGGTAATGTTTTCGATCCTGACCCACTTTCTTCTGCAATGACCACTTATGGAACAGGAGGATATACTGACAACAATGACCTGGACTCTCCAGACCTTACTAGCCAATTAGTGCCGGTTACCCTTTTAGATATAGACCTGACTGGTGGTATTCATACCCTCAAAGGACCTTGGGCAGAAATAGTAGATACTGGTGCTCCAATGACAGGTCTCTTTACACAGGCTTCAAGTGCCTTCAACTACAATCGGGGTGATGACGCATTTGAGGCAGTAAATACTTACTATCACATTGATTTCTCTATGCGATACATGAATATTACGCTAAACTGTCCAGTAGAACCTTTTCAATATCCCGGAGGCGTACAATTTGACCCCCAAGGCGCTAACAATGCTGACAATTCCTTCTACTCAGGTAGTTCCGGATCTTTGGAATTTGGAGAAGGGTGTGTGGATGATGCAGAGGACACTGACGTTATTCATCATGAACTAGGACATGGTATTCATGACTGGATCACTAGCGGAAATCTATCTCAGGTAGATGGCCTTAGTGAAGGCTGTGGTGACTACTGGGCACAATCTTACAATAGAGGAAAAGGATTCTGGACAGCTGCTGACCCTCAATTCAATTGGGTATTCAATTGGGATGGGCACAACGTTTGTTGGGCTGGACGGACTACCGATTATACTGCGGCCTATCCTGCTGGTCTTGTAGGACAAATTCATACAGACGGGCAGATTTGGTCAACTTGTATGATGAAAGTTTGGGATGCCGTTGGTCAGCAACAAACGGATAAAATTTTCTTATTAGGTTTAGGAATGACTGGTGGATCTGCTAGTCAAAATGATGCAGCAAATGCGGTTTACCAAGCCGCTATTTCTTTAGGGTATCCAGCTACTGATTTAACGAATATACATAGTCTTTTGACTGGATGTGGCTACACATTGCCTCCGCTCAATGCGCCACCAGTGGTTAGCTTCGAAGCCGATGCGACAGCCATTTGCCTTGATGATGGTGGGGTTGTCAACTTTACTGACCTTTCTGTAGGCAATCCTACAAGTTGGTCTTGGACCTTTCCTGGAGCAACGCCTGCAACTTCTACCATGCAAAATCCAGTAGTAACTTATACTGCAGATGGAATCTACAATGTTACTTTAACCGCTACAAATGCAAATGGAACAGATACAGAAACTATAACCGGATATATTGAAGTCGTCAGCGGAGCAAACTGCCCGTCCTGTGTTACTTTTACAGCAAATGATGTACCTATCGTTATTTCTAATTCAGGTACACCCACTATCACTTCAACAATAGGAGTGCCGACAGCAGGAAGTATAGTGGATGTGAATATTGTTAATTTGAATGGGACGCATAGTTTTGTTGGTGATTTGACGTTTACTTTAACGGCTCCATCAGGGACTTCAGCCACTCTAATGACTCAGCAATGTGGTACAAACAATCTATTTGATCTAGGTTTTGACGATGAAGCAGCGACAGCAACGATTGCATGCCCTCCAACGGGAGGAACAATGTACATTCCAACTAGCCCACTTTCCGCATTCAATGGGGAAGATCCTGTTGGAAACTGGGTACTTACGGTAAGTGATGGCGCAGATACCAACGGAGGATCCCTTAATGGATGGGCGATTGAGATTTGTCAGTTTTTGAATGCTGCTTGTAATCTTAATCTTACGACATCTGTAGTGAATTCGACATGTGGTTTTGCAACTGGATCTGCAACAGTAACTGCTGGTGCGGGAGCTTCACCATTCACTTATCTTTGGGATGCGAATGCAGGCAACCAGAATACTCAAACAGCAATGGGCCTTCTTCCAAATACCTATTTAGTTTCTGTAACAGATGCTAATTCATGTATTCAAGTAATCAATGCAACAATAACGGGACCTCCAAACGTGATAAACGCAGTAGCTAGCCAAAATGCGGCTGCCTCTTGCAGTAATACCAGCGACGGGGCATTAAACATTGTAGCAACTGGAGGAATACCGCCTTACGATTACGAATGGGATTTTGGATCTACTGTTCAAAGTCCATTTTTCATAGCACCTGGTACTTATGTAGTCTCCGTTACTGACGGAACCGGATGCACAGCAACAACTACAGGAACCGTGACTGGGCCACCTGCTATTGTCAGCATGAATACTTCAACACCAGAAAATTGTGCTTCTAAGGATGGAACAGCAACTGTCAATCCTTCAGGAGGAGTGCCGGGATATAATTATCAATGGGATTTAGCAGCAGCTGGACAAGTAACGCAAACTGCGACTGGACTAGCTGCAGGGCCTTACTTGGTAACTATTACTGACACGAATGGTTGTACTTCTGTAGAAACGGTTACTGTTCTTGGAACCGCTGGGCCTTCGCTTACTTCTTCTGCTACCTTGGCAAATTGCATGATGACTGATGGTACAGCAACCGTAAATCCAATTGGTACAGCTCCTTTTATGTATCAATGGGATGCTAATGCTGGTAACCAAACTACCCAGACCGCCATCAACTTAGGATCTGGAACTTATGTGGTCGTGGTGACTGATGCTAGTGGATGTTCTGATCAGATTTCAGTAGTCGTAGCAGACAACTGCGCCGGTTGCGCCCTAACTGCTATTGGATCTAATGTGGACGAGACGTGCGCTGGATTTTGTGATGGGATGGCTGATGTGAATCCTAACAATGGTACCGCACCCTTTAATATTTTATGGGATGCCGCTGCAGCCAACCAAACAACTCTGACGGCAATTAATTTATGTCCTGGAACGTATTCGGTAACGGTAGTGGATGCTCAAATGTGTGTTTCTATCACAACAGTATCTGTTCTTGGACCTACAGTATTGGGTTCAACTCCTACATCGACGAGTACAACATGTGCAGGAAATGATGGTTCAGCATCTGCTAATCCAACAGGAGGAACAGGGATCTACACTTATCAATGGGATGCTGCTTCTGGGAATCAGACAACACAAACTGCAATCAATTTATCTGCTGGCACTTATTCTGTTTCTATATCAGATACAAATGGATGTGAGGAAATTCTTACAGTAACTGTAGCCGATGGATGTGCTTGCAATGTTTCTGCAACCTCCATGAATACAGGAGCAACTTGTGCTGGAAATGACGGAACCGCAACAGTAAATCCAACCGGAGGAACTGCACCATACTCCTTCCAGTGGGATGCTGCGGCAGGAAATCAAATTACACAAACTGCTATTAACTTGCCCCCAGCTACCTATGTAGTCAATTATTCAGATGCTACTGGATGTGCAGGTGTTTTGACAGTCGTAGTACCAGATGCTTGCACGTGCGCGCTGACTTCCTCCACCTCAAGTACAGGGGTGACTTGTGCAGGAGGTGATGGTACAGCTTCTATTGTTCCAGGAGGTGGTACAGCGCCTTATTCGTTCCAATGGGACGCTGCAGCTGGAAACCAAACTGTAGCAACTGCAATAAACCTAGCGCCTGGAACCTATAGTGTTATCTATTCAGATTCGAATGGATGCTCCAATTCAACTACCGTTACAGTTGTTGATGCTTGTAATTGTGCTCTAACTTCTTCCACATCTAGTACAGGAGTAACTTGTGCAGGAGGTGATGGTACGGCTTCTATTGTTCCTGGTGGTGGTACAGCACCCTACACGTTCCAATGGGACGCTGCTACTGGAAACCAAACTGCAGCGACTGCAATAAATTTAGTGCCTGGCACCTATGGTGTTGTTTATTCAGATTCGAATGGATGTTCTAGTTCTACTACAGTTGTGGTTGTCGATGCTTGTACATGTGCGATTAGTGTTTCGGTCAGTGCAACAACTGCTACCTGTGGCGCAGCGAGTGGAACAGCAACTGCTAATCCTGTGGGTGGAGCAGCGCCAATCACTTACATTTGGAGCAATAGCTCAACAACACAGTCTATCAATGGGTTAACTCCGGGTGCTTATTCTGTTACCGTTACCGATGCAAATGGTTGTCCTACAAATGGAACAGTTATCGTGAATGACTCTGGAGTATTAAATGCAACAATTACTAGTAATAATTTGGCTTGTAATGGAGATTTATCTGGCGCGGTTTCCGTAACCAATCCAGGAGCATTTAATTACATTTGGAGCAATAGCGCAACTACTTCTTCTATCAATAATTTACCAGCTGGTCAATATACAGTTACTGTAAGTCAGGGAAGTTGTGTCGATGTTGAAACGGTATTTTTGACGGAGCCACCAGCAATAAATGCAGCAGTGATTACCAACGATAGTCAGTGTAGTTTAAGTGGTGCTTCTGCGAATGCAACGGTAAATGGAGGAAATCCTCCTTATCAGTATTTATGGAACACGAACTCGACCATGCCTGGTATTGGTGGTTTGATGACAGGGACCTATACTTGCACAATAACGGATGCCGCTGGATGTACTAGAGTTATATCAGGTAATGTGGTTAGTGAAGCGAATGGTCCGGTTTTATCCTCCACACACACAGATATCAGCTGTTCTGGAGATAATGATGGAACAATAGATTTGACGGTAAATGGAGGAACTGCGCCATTCACCTACACTTGGAGTAATGGAGTGCCACTTGAAGATCAGGCTGGACTGCCAGCAGGAGCCTATACTGTAAATGTTACTGACGCAAATGGATGTATTGGTGTTACTACCGTATTAATTTCCGAGCCAGCTCAAATGAGTGTTACTTTCACCGTCACTCCGTCAACAGGAAATGATGGAAGTGCTGGAGCGAATGTAAATGGTGGGGTGCCTGCCTACATTTTCCAATGGGATAATGGTCAAACTGGACCAATTGCTACTGGGCTTGCACCTGGAGAATATACTGTAATAATAACGGATGCTGAGGGATGTATAACTCAAGCTACAGTAACGGTAAGTGTTTATAGTGGCGTTGTCGAGCTAGAGAATCTGACCAACTTTGAACTACGACCGAATCCTTCTAATGGAGTCTTTACCGTAGATTTGGAATTTTTGAATGTCGAAAAAGCTAGCCTGCATATTTACAATGTACTAGGACAAGAACTTTATGTACAGCAATTGGAAGGTTCTGAGTTTGCTATTCCAATAGATCTTTCTTCTGAAGCTGGTGGCGCATATTTTGCCATTGTGAGAACATCTAAAGGAGAAGCTGTAAAACGATTTGTAATTACAGAATAATAGAAGACAATACCTTAATTAAAATAGAATTCTGGAATATTTTCAGAATGTAAAATATCAATCAAAGGACTTTAGTTACTTACGCGTTAGTGTAGTTCTAAAGTCCTTTTTATTTTAATAGTAGCTGAATGTTGTGTATTGACGTCAGTCTTGCGACAAATGATGTGAACATTCCAAGTAAAAACCTGTTTGAATTGTATATTTATTAGGAATCCTTTAAATTTAAGTAGTATTTATCTAACTGGTTTATTTTTTTGAACGGTAAAACTTTCAATTACTTTTCAATGATGAACTAAAATCAAAACAAAGTCATGAAAACAATTACGTATTCTTTGTCTTTACTCTCTCTCCTTTTTTTTACTTTTTCAGCGAATGCTCAACTTCGGGTAGGTTTGAATTTTGACTATGTGCATGCCTTGGGAACATTCCAAGAAAACATAGAAGGCAATCCTTATGGAGGCGGATTTAGTGTTTCTAAATACCTGAATGAATCAAATTTCATTTTTGGTGTGGATGTAAATAGCTACTCCTATTCTAATAATAAGTTTGAAGTAGACCTTACCTCCAGAGGTTTTGAAAACTATATTGGAGAACAACGAGAAATTGATCTGTATCAGACTATCCAACTGTTTTTACGCTATCAATTTACGGATAGTGAGCAATATATGCCTTATGTGGAAGGGCGGTTTGGACCTGCAGCATTTGCTAGTTTGAATATTATCAAGGAAGACGACATTGATTATCATAATTATAATTTGGATATTAATGGTTTTGGTGTAGCAGGAGGAATTGGCACAGGAATCATGCTGAAACCTAAGAATTTTCCAATTACTTTTGACTTCGGTATTACGGCAGGTACGACTTCTAATGTACGTTATAAAGGGGAAATGACTGGAAACGAAAATCCTCGTCCTGGTGTTTTTAAATCAAACGCTACGACGGTTTTGATGCGTGCTGGATTTATCTTTAACTTTAATGGTTGCAATTGTAATTGTGAGGATAAGGGCGAGGCGGTAAAAGACATTTTTGTTCCCGAATAATATTGTCAATATTTTTGATAGGTCAAAATAAATTGAATGGTCGTTATGGATAATATCTGTAACGGCTTTTTTGTTGTATTTGTATTGAGTAAAGCGACTCGCCTTGCTATTGACCACTAAAGATAGGAGGGACTGATCCATTTTGGTGGATTTTTTTTGTATTTCTTTTTTATGCGAGAAGGAGTGATTGCAAGAATTAACATTTATTGCTTGAATGGATGGGGTGATTTTGCTGAGTCAAAATAACCTCTAGAAAATGAATGTTTTTTTCTTCTCCCTTTATCCTGAGAATCATGCTCTTATACAGAAATCAGTTCTCAACAATAGTTTCCCTACCAACCAAATTCAACTTAGTGTCGTTATTGAAGTTGAACATAACTGCAAAATTTACTGCACACAATCAGACTTGTAAAGCGTAGAAATACTCTTTTACAAGACTAGATACCAATGCTTTAACACAAGGGTACATTGACGTCTGTATCAAGAGTGAACGAGTTAAAATTACATTAAAAAAAATACATTATGAATAAGTTAATACTAACTATTCTACTTATATCCTCGTTTTCCGCTTTCGCACAGCAGAAAATTTCTGGCATTGTAGTAGATAAGAAACAAACCCCAATCAACAATGCTCAGGTTACTGAAACAGCAACCAACAATATCGTATACACCAATCAGGAAGGCAAATTCGAATTGTCAGTGCCTCAGATTCCTTACATTTTGAGCATCAAAACCAAGGGACGGCCAATACTCCAAACCCCAGACTTGAAAGAGCAAGAAGTAGAAATATCTATACAGGGAAATAAACGGCCCTTCACCATAGCAAGAGAAGTTGTATTGACTAATAGCCTACCAGCAACTCCGCAAGAATTGAACAAAATTAAAGTTACTTTTACTGGGAAAAAAGGCACTCCGCAAGCAGATTCAAAAGCGATAACAGACATCGATCCACGCTACGAATTAGTAACAGAAAGGTACGAAATAGAGCCAGCTTCTACCAGATTAATCGTCGCCTCACCAAAATATGAAACAACTATCGAACAGTATGAAATAGAACCTGCATCTACCAGATTAGTAGTCGTACCAGCAGTCTATGAAACCGTTACTGAACAGGTTTTGGAGAGGGCTGGTTGCGGTATGGCGCCGCTTCGAGACAAGGATGGAGAACTCATAAAAACTGAAGAAGTTCCAGCGGTATACAAAACAATAACTAAAAGAATCATTGTTTCTCCTGCAACGACATATTCTGAAGAGGTGCCTGCAAAATATGGTACTCGGACTGTAAAACGTGTAACTAGTTGTTCTAGCACATGTTCTATAGAAATCCCTGCAAAGTATGGAACTCGATCGGTAAAACGTCTTGTTACTCCTGCATCAGCAAGAACCAAATCAACTTCAACCAGCACAAGAACTCAAGCATACCCACCAGTTGGAAATCTATCCTCTTCCGATTTTCAACCAATCGTAAAAACCCCAACGTATCAATTCGAAAAACCAAGCATGGCCAACACTCTAAGCGCCACCGAAATCAATGACTTCAGCAAATGGAACCTTTGGGATGATGTATCAAGAGATAAGCTTAGTAAGTATGAACGTGTTTGGAAAATGGAGCTTAAAGAGCGGTATTGTGTGCTTGTGAAAAATGAAAATGATGGCCCCGTCGTAGGCGCAGACGTCCATATACTAGACAAAAATGATCAAGTGCTCTGGTCTGCCAGAACAGATAATACAGGTAAAGCAGAATTGTGGCCGAACATTTATAGCCAAGAAAACAAAGTCCAAAAAATAAAAATTGAAGTAGAAGGGGAGTCTTTCACGAGAAAAAGAATCAAACCATTTGAAAAAGGAATCAATGTAGTCAAATTGCCAATCGAATGTGTGCTTGCTGACAAATCAATAGATATCGCATTTGTAGTAGATGCGACCGCTTCCATGAAGGATGAGATCAACTATATCAAGGATGAATTGGTGTCGATTGTTGGGCAAACGAATAAAGCGTTGCCTGATTATTCGATAAACTTGGGGAGTGTCTTTTATTACGATATTGATGTGCCAGGAGAGTTGATGTTTGCTAAAGATTTTACTTCTGACGCCTTGGATATGTATCAATTTATTAATAAGCAAAAAACAAAGGGTGGTCGGACAACTCCAGAAGCAGTAGACCAAGCCCTCGAAAAAGCGATGCGCCTAAATTGGCGCGAGGAAGCATCGACCAAACTGTTGTTTTTGTTCCTTGATGCTCCTCCACATGATAAACCTTGGCATTTTGAACGCATTCAAACCGCAATTCGAAAAGCAGCAGAAAAAGGCGTTCGGATCATTCCAGTTGGCTGCTCGGGGACGGACAAATCTACGGAGTATTTGATGCGCGCCTTCGCTTTAGCAACAAATGGCTCTTATGTCCATCTAACGGATGACAGTGGCGTAGGAAAAGCACACAGCAGACCAACTACAGACAAAATAAACAAGGATTTATTGAATAAAATACTAGTACGGCAAATCACTAATTTCTCAAAGATTGAAGACTGTCAACCAGATATGGAAGAGCTTGTTGCTGCACTAAAAATAGAAACGGAGGAACTCACTAAAAAGACTTCTCCAGATAAAATAGACTGGTCCTATTACCCAAATCCAACAAGCGGGCACGTTACCTTAACTTCTAAGGAAAAAATAGGCTGGATTCATGTATTGGACAACAACGGCAAGCTGCTAAAAAGGCACGTACCAAAGGAAACTGGCGCGATCAGACTAAACATCAAAGAATTTCCTTCAGGGATGTATTTGCTGCAAGTGTTTTTTGAAAATGGCAGAATGGAAACCGGAAAGGTGGTGTTGACTGACTAAAAAGACGAAACGTATAGGTTTGTTGTGTGCCTAAGTGTGGTTTTGCAGGGTCTGATTTTTTTGTCGGGCCCTGTTTTTTGTTTATCGCTTTGTAGCAGTTAGAAAGTAGAAAGTCAGGGTTCATCTTCTAAGGAAAAACTTACTGCTTCTGGAAGTACTAGTGATTTTTTATCGAATGACTATTAACTTATAACCAACAAAATCAATCGCCAAAGGGCGATTGATTTTGTTGGTTATAAGGTTTCTATATGGTCTGCCAGAAGCTGGTCCATCCAGTTTTTTCGTTAGCGAAAATCCAGGCACTCAACGCTGACAAAGACTACTATTTTTAATTAATAAAACCGTGTAGCCGCTCTAAAATAGCCGGTATTGTATGGACGAGTTATTTCTATATGCAAATGTTTTGGTACACCGTTATCTGCTCTAATATCCGCTATTCTCTTACCTCCACCAAGAGTTACTTGTGTAATAAAGTTCCATTTTCCCTTGTCCCAATAATGAAATCTGGTTTTTGTGTAGCCACAGACGGTATTGATTGCAGCAGCTGCCCTTACCGTTTTATACCAGGTACCATATAATTTGGTTCTTCGTTGTAAGATGCTGGTTCTTTTCCCTGAATCGCAAGTTCTAATGTCAGAAGGATTAGAAACGACTGTATTATTCCAACAATAAGTATTTCTAAAACCAGTCCAGCCCAAGTCTTTAGCATAGCAATTTCTGCCTACTGATGGTTCAACATAGTTTCTATCAAGTATTTCCAACGGACGGCTATTGTCCAAAACTTCTCGTCCAGACAAAATTAATTGATCATTCGTGGCATTTGAAGCAATTTCTTCAGGAACTTTCTGCGCTGGATCTGTCATTGCCATAAAGACCTCTAATGGTGTTCTTCTCTCTTCATCAGAAGATGCACTTAAAGCGGATATATAGAACGTCTCTGATTCATTTTCCGCCGCTTTTCCATAAAGTGACTCCACCATTAATATGCTGCGATTATCTATTGGGCCGACACTATAAAACTGAAGTTCGTGGCCTTCCTTTTGGACGGTAGCTACCAACCTTTTTTTATCCTCGATTTCTGTTGACAGCAGGGCGTCTTCAGTAGGGGTGTCTGATATTTGCTGCACTTCTTCCAGCAGATTTGTTGGTTCATCACATGCGGTAAAACTTAAAGACATTGCTATTGCAATCGTTATAAAATAAAAAATCTGTGTTTTCATAATAAATTATTTTAAAATTATAAATTGGATTGAATAAATGTACTTAACCTTTCTTTTCTAAATTTTGAATAAGAGTTGTTGTAACAAACTGAAACAATTATATAACTATTTCATTAATTATATTAATCCAAATTTCTATTTTACTGATTATGCACTGCCTTTTTTTGACGAAGTAAAATTGCGCTTACTTACCGTTAATCCGCACATAAACAAAGAGATATGTATTGAATTTAAATGTTCACTAATCCGAGAATTCAGACTGAATTTTCTTGTCTTCGGAATATTGAGAATGCAATCGAAATTTTGTGGTTTCCACCAGTAACTCCACATCCTTACAACTTGCCATTATTACAAATTATTAACTTAAATGTTTTGTAAGGTTTGGCTAGAAGGAAGCGAGATTGCAGGTGTGAGGAACACCCGCCTACTTCATAAGTAGTTTAAAAAGCTGCTTGTCGCTTGCGGTAATGGCCTTTGGAAGAATGATTCGTCCTCCTTCATCGATCACAATGTATCTGGGGATCCAATCCAAGCCGATATAATTGCAAAGGGTGTTTTTCCAACCCACCTCAATGCGATAATTTTCTCCTAACATACCGTGGCGAAAGATGGCAGATCTCCATTTTTTATCTTCTTTATCGACGGAGATGAAAACATAGTCGACGTTTTTCTTTGCGGTCTTCTTCTTGAGTTTGTTTAAGCTTGGCAAGCCTACCAGGCAATCTTTGCACCAGGAAGCCCAAAAATCAATGACCAGTTTTTTGCCTTTGTGAGACTCGAGTAGTTCTCCAAAAGTAGTTTCAGAACGGTCTAAGAGCACCAATGGCAATGTTTTTACACTATCAGGAAAGTCTTGGGACATCAGATAGTCAGGAGCAGCATCATCTTGTCCGAAAACAGAAAAACTAAGACAAATAGCAAGTGTAAATACGAAGAACCTCATGTCAATTGATTAAAAATTGAATTTAAGTTTAAGATTAATTCTCCTAGAAGTAAGGAAATTTGGTACTGCAACATTCTGATTTTGAATGGTTTTTATCCAGGTGTTTGAAGCGGCATTGGCCACCTGCAATAAATTGAAGACCTCGGCGCTAATCCAAGCACGACGGAATTTCCGGAAAGGATTACCAGACGAGCGTTTACTCTTTCGCGCATCAAACATCAAATAACTGAACCCAATATCCACTCGATAATAAGGGGAATAGCGATATGTATTTCGATAAATCTCATTATTCCGAGGAATCCCAAAAGAAGTCCCAGTACCGACCACCATATTTAGATTTACTTTAAAATTGTCCAATTTCGGTAGATAGTCTTGAAAGAAAACAGAAATACTAGCAAACTGATCTGTTGGCCGAGCAACATCCCTCACTACCGTTCCTGTAGAGTCTCCAGCTTCTCGCTTCATATGCTCGACACCAATAAATCGTTCTCTTGCGCGCAAGAAGGACAGATTGACCCACGACTCTGCTCCTTCAGCAAACTCACCGTTGATTCGGAAGTCAATTCCTGTTGCATAGCCATTGGCATTGTTATCTCCATAGTAGCGAATTCTTACATTGTCCACATCAAAAGCAACGATATCAAACAAGTGCTTATAATAGGCTTCTGTGATAAACTTGAAGTTACGTCCCCACATTTCAAAATCATAGACTAAACCCAAAACGGAATGTATTGATTTTTGAGACTTCAAATTTTTATTAACGTTACCTTGTAAATCTCTCATCTCGCGATAGAACGGTGGCTGGTAATAGAGTCCTACTGATGCTTTTAGTGTTAATTCGCCTTCTTCGCGGTAGGGTTTGTAGTAAAACTGAGCTCTTGGTGTCAATATGGCCTCTCTGTTCAAATCCCAATACGAAGTCCGGAGGCCGACGGTAATTCCCATTTCGTGGCTTGAATCTCTGTTGATTTGCCAGGTGTTTTGCAAATAAGCACTGTATCTATTGGAGTTAAGGTCAATTTGCGTTTTCACCGCTTCCCACAAGTTCACATTCGAATCGGAGTAGGGTAGTGAGTAGCCTGCAGAATCTAAGCGCTCCCATTCATTAATATTATCATCAATAATCTCATGTTGAAATTTGACACCATATCGGAGATGATTGCTGTTATAGTTTAAAGAGGTAGAATCTTTTCGATTGGTTTTTTCCCAGCCTCCTTTTATTTCTGTATTGGATACTTTGGCAGTCAGGAAGTTACGAACATAAGTATGTTGAGTCCCTGCTCCAATGGTAGCAACAATTTCTCCTGCATCTTCCGACCCTAAATCTGTTTCTAAAACCCCAAGACGATAAGCACCAATGATATCAATCCGCTCATTCTCCCGACTTTCAAAAGTCGAAGCCAGCCATTTAAAGTAATAGTTTTTATTTTCATCTGCTGGCAGGTGACTAAGCGAAACGCCTGCCATATAAGTAGTGAAATCATCGACTTCTTGTCCTTCAAAAAACGCATTAAACTGCAGCGCAAGATTGACTAATCCAAGTGTGGTACTTCTTGTTTTTGGGGTGAATTGGTAGATACTTTTATTGTAGTTCCCAATTAGTCCAAGCTGCCAGGATCTTCCTAGATCATAGCTTAAATAAGACTGTATATCATAGAAATTGGGTAAATATTCCCCTGTAGTTTCCAGGCTTCCAAGGAGGTAGCGGGTAGTTTTGTAGCGGGCCCCGATCAAGTAACTAAACTTTTGATTTTCTCTTTTTTTCTTGATACTTCCTTCTAGGTGAGCAGATGCTCCTAGAGCACTCAGCATAACTGATCCTCGCAGGGAATCTGGGCGTTTGTACTTTATATCTAATACAGAAGATAGTTTGTCTCCATATTTGGCTTGGAATCCTCCAGAAGAAAAAGCCAGCGAGCTGATCATGTCTGTATTTGGAAAGCTCAGCCCTTCTTGTCTACCAGAGCGCACTAAAAAGGGACGGTAAATCTCAAAATCGTTGACATACACCAAATTCTCATCATAACTCCCACCTCTAACTGAATATTGAGAACTCAATTCGTCTGCACTGCCAGAAACACCGATGGCAATACTAGAGATGTCGAGGTTCATGTTGGGATTTACCAGATAATCCAATTGTTTGACGTCAATTTTGTCGGTCGACTCTGAGGGGTCCGACTCATTTGTGGCGGTGACTGTGGCTTCTATTAAATCAACTCCTTGTTTTAGCTTTATGTCGATTACTTTTTTCTCACCTGGAGAATACGTGCCATTTTTGGGCTTTACCTCATACCCTAGATAACTATATTCTATTGTAATATTTTGATTGGCTGGAACTTCCAGCTTGTATTTTCCGCGGTTGTCAGTATAAGTCCCCAAGGGTTGGTCACTACCGACTAACTTAGGAACAGTTACACTAACGCCAGCAAGTGCCGCGCCATTCTCATCAGTTACCTTTCCGGTAATAGTTGCATTTTTTTGGCTGAATGCTATGGTGGTCATAAAAAAAAGGAGGAATAAAATTGCTAGGAATTGCTTCATGCCCTTCGGTTCATTTAGTAGTTAAGATAGGTAGAATAAACTCGTTCTTAGAAAAACGAAATCTATGTTATAATAGTATCTGCAATGATATTTTTTAATCTTGAAATAGAATCTACAGGATCTTCTGATTTGTAGACGCTACTGCCAGCTACCAGTACATCCGCGCCTGCTTTGAGTATGACTTCTGCATTTTGAAGGCCGACTCCACCATCGATTTCAATCATCGTATTCGTATTTCTTATGGTAATTTGCTCTTTTAATGCTCTTGTTTTTTCAATGGTACGGTAGATAAACTTTTGTCCGCCAAAACCAGGATTAACAGACATTAACACAACAAGGTCAATGTCCTCCAATATATCATCCAACACCGATACTGGAGTACCAGGGTTTAGCGCAACACCAGCTTTTGCTCCAGTAGCTTTGATTTGTTGCAGTGTTCTGTGAATGTGTGGGCAAGCCTCATAATGTACACTGATGATATCCGCTCCTGCTTCCCGCACCTCCTCAATATATTTTTCAGGATTCACAATCATCAAATGAACATCGAGTGGCTTCGTTGCTATTTTTTTTATGGCTTTAATGATGAACATTCCAAAAGAAATATTAGGAACGAAAGAACCGTCCATCACATCAATGTGAAACCAATCTGCTTCACTATTATTGACCAATTCAATCTGTTGTCCTAGTTTGGTAAAATCTGCTGCCAGGACAGAAGGCGCAATTAAGTGCTTTTTCATATCAATTAAGAGTTAGGTGTTGTTGGTTCATAGGAAGAATGAATGTTTTCAGGCGGCACAAGAGGGAGTCGCTCAAATCGCAATAACAGTTGTGCAACAGCAACGACGTCCTTTTCACAATAAATGCCTATTCGTTCTAGATCGTCTTCTTTCCAAAATACCCGTCCAACTTCACTGCCATCGATATCATCCTTTGGTGTAGGGATCTCGAATAGGGCCGTAAGCAATGACAAGGAGGTGTAATTTTTGAAATCTCCAAATTTCCACATGAGCATCGTGTCCAATAGATAATCGAGTTCCCATGGTTTTTTGCCACTGATATTAAGGATTCTAGGGAGTTCGATAAAATTGACCATCATTCTCCTGCAAATGTAGGGGATGTCAAACTCTTTGAGGTTGTGTCCGCACATCTTATTGAAACGGGGATTGTCCTCTAAAAGTTGCTTGAAATCAAGGAGGAGTTTTTTCTCATCGTGGTCACAAAAAGATTTTAGACGGATTTGATATTGATCGTCGTCGTCTTGTGTCAGAATACCAACAGAGATGCAGACAATTTTACCAAATTCAGCAAAGATTCCTGCTTTTTCTTCATAGGATTCTTGAGGTTCGGGTATTTCTCCGCTTCTACGGTATATCTGTCCTGCTTTTATCTGCCAGAGATATTGCATGCGCTCACTTTGCTCCTCAAAATTTGCAAACCCGGAAACTGTCTCTATGTCAAGGAAAAGGATGTTTCCAAGATTATAATTCGGCATATTTTTATCTATTTTAACTTCAGGGTCAAAGATACTTATTTTCAATACGGATTTTTATCGAATTGGTTGATAATAGCATTTTTTTTATAACAGCAATACTTTTTAACTAAAAGGAAGTTTAGACCTTATTCTATGATAAGAATCAAAATTGTCGGGTGTGCCTAAAGTCGGATCATGAATTTTGGAAAGGTTTTCGCTTGAAATGAATATTCAAAAGGAAGAAATTAGGACTAATTGAGTTGGTTTGCCATGATAATATAAAATTAACAATCAACTAGGTGAAACTAAAGCAAAGAGTGTCTTACAGTTAAATACATCTTATTATTATCATAAAGAATAAGGAATTATCGAGTAATTGTAGAATTCAGCTATTCATAATTAGTGATAATTGGTATTTTTCTGATACCTTTGCTATTTAGAACCATTTTCCCAAAAAGTTAAACTCCGGAGTTCTCAAACGACTCCACAAAAATGTTAGTATCCATGAGTGGAAATTCAAAAAATGTATTGCCTATTATATTAGGGGTAATCATCATCGCATTGCTAGGACTTAATGCCTTTTTTCTGGCAAATAAAGTAAAGCAGACCAAAGTAATAGAAAAACAACAGCACGAACTTTCTGAGGCAGAAAAAATCCAGGAAGAACTGCAAGTGCAGTACGACGATGCCATCGAACAACTTGATCTGGCAGCAGCTGAAAATGAAGACCTTAGAAATCAGGTCGAAAAACAAAAGAAAAAATTAGAAAGAGATCTCCGTAGAGCAAAATCAAGAATCAACGAGTTGGTCAACAAAGAAAACACCTCCATCCAAGAGTTGGCAGATGCCCGTCGGTTAGTGGATGATTTTGTAATACAGCGAGACGGCTATTTAAATGAAATCAATACGCTTAAGGCTCAAAACCAAGTGTTGTCTAATGAAAACTCCACACTGGCTACTGCAAAAATACAGCTAGAAACTCAAGTAGTAGAAACTACAAAAAAAGTGGAGGAGCAGATAAAAGTCACCGAAACGCTAAAAGTTGAAAAAGAACAACTTTCAGAAGAAAAGGACAAACTAGAAAGACTAGGTTCTGTCTTACAAGCACACTCTGTAAAAGCCGTCGGTATTAAACAAAGAAAAAAAGGCGATCTGGAAACAGACGTCGCTAAAAAATCTGACAAAATAAGGGTGTGTTTTGAAGTAGCAGAAAACAAAATAACAAAGGCTGGGCCTGTCGTTGTTTTCATGAGATTGATCAACCCAAGAGGGGAAACCATCGCTATAGAAAGCCAGGGATCTGGATATTTTGATGATCCTAAATCTGGACAAGCGATCCGATATACTACCTCAGAAACTATCGATTATGACAATTCAGCTGTCAACGTTTGTATGGACTGGAAACAAACTGCCAGCTTCGACAAAGGAAAATACACCGCTGAAATATACAATAGCAATTATTTAATTGGCTCTAAAGAATTTACTTTACGCTAATCAGCATAAAACCAAGAATATAGAAAGTGTTGTCAAAAAAAATGGCAACACTTTTTTTTGAGGTATGATAATTGTAGAATTGATAATGAATATAAGTTTATACATAATTGAAAATTCAATAGAATGAAAATGCGTTTATTAAATTTGAAACTCCCCACACTATCCATCACTCTTTTTGTTTTGTTTTTTGGACTGACAACCATGATGTCTTGTAAAAAGGATAAAAATGACAAAACAGTAGAATTACGCTATGATACCGCCAATATTGATGCTCCTTTGCTTCCTGGTGCGTCTTATGAAGGTGCCGTTCGATTTCCTGTAACTTTAGTAGATCAAAATGCAGGCGCATTATTGACAAAAGTGGATTTTTATATTAAAAATGTTCCTAATTCAACGGAAGTTAAAATATATAGAGGAAGTGTATCAGGCACAGCTCCTGATGAATTAGTTTATTCGTCGGTTGTTACTGGAAATGTTTCTGCTAATAGTTGGAATACGCACACTTTAGGAACTCCGCTCGCTGTAAACGGAGATGATCTTTGGGTTTCTATAGCTTTCAGTCATGCTGGAGACCTGCAGGCCTTAGGCTGCGATGCTGGACCAGCCGTAGCGAATGGAGATTTGATTCTCGATCCCGCACAAGGTTTTTGGAGAGGTCTTAGCTCATATACTCCAGTTAGCATCAACTGGAACATTCGTGCTACTGTAGAAACAGCAGAGTAAAACAATGAAATTCTTGAACGACTTCCTCTAATTTAATCATTAGTATTGAAGTTTGTTATTGAAAGATAAACCAATACCTCAACCTTTAAACGTTGGGGTATTTTTGGTTGGTAGCCTACATTAAGACAAGTTTTAGCTGTATATATATAATACTGAATAAGCAAAACAACAAAGTCATTCTACTTTCTCGACCAAGTAATCAATATTTATTTTAATTTGGTGCAGGAATTTTCAATCCTATGACAAATCCAGACCGTATCTTGTTGTCGGATAGTATTTCTGCTACATAATCTATCCGCACAAACCGGAAAAGACTCCAACCAATTTTGTCCAACCCAATGGTCAATTCCATATAGTTATCTGATTCTTTGGTGTACAAATAATGTAATCCGGCAACAGTAGTAAATCCCAGCTTTTTGACGAAGGGAATTTTATTAAGCAAAAATCCATCAAAGTGATGCTCGTAGTGTGCCTGTACATAAGTAGAGGAGGTACTGTAGGCATAGTAGGGCATCAATTGATAAGTCATCAAATACTTATTATAATTTGAAAAAACAGTCTGATTACCATAAAAGTGGCGATAGTCTACAAAGGAGATCTCCTTTTTGTTTAAGAATGTTCCCGCCTCTACATTAAACTGACTATTGCCAACCAACTTCATGTTTATCTTTTCCTGAATTCCAATGGAAGCGATGTCATAATTAGCAGATGCGCCCAAAATTGGAATTGCCTTTCTATATTTCAACCAGATATCTGGAAATTTAGATCCTACGACATATTTGCGATTTGGGTACTTCAAATATTGTTGATTGAGTCTAATTCTTATCGCTATGTCGATCAAAAGTGCATTATTGGGCAGAAAAGAAAGCACACCTGTATTGGTTGGATCTAAAGGATCGTTGGTTTGGAATGTTCGGTCATCCTCATGATAAAATGAGTAATCAGACTGATTGGTTAGCGGTTGACGGTTAGCGTATTCTATACTTCCGATTAGGAAAACGCCATTTATGACTTCATGTTGTCCTCTGATTTTACCGAAGGTGCGCTGATACAGTTTCATGTGGTTTTCCCGATAAAAAAGAGAATAAAAACTATTCAACATCGGAGTAATCGGTTCACTATGATTGAACTGATTTAAAGTTATCCCACCACTTACGCTAATTCTGGAGTATTTGATTCTGTTAAAATTGTAATCTGCTTTCAGTGTGCCTCGCACCTTTTTTTCAGCAAACCCGTAGTTTATTGAACCGCCTATTCGATACCATTTTGCGAAATCGTCATCGTACCATTGCTTATAATTTGCGTGAATAGCCAAATTCCACCCCTGCACTGTATTAAACTGTAAAGTGTTTAATGGTGGATCTATCTCAAATTCTCTTTTTTTGTAACTGCGCCTATAGGAGTATCCAGTGAGCAAATTAAAAACCTTAAGCTTATTGTCTTTTTTATCCAAGGAGTCCAGGTACTTTTTTGATTTCCAGACCACTTGGAGGCTGTCTTTCTTTACGTAATCGACAGTTTCCTCCTTTGTAAGCGGCACAGGTCGGATGCTGTCCCAATACGCCAATGACTTAAGGTTTGCAAGGTCAAATACATTTAGGATTTCGCCATCGAAAAAATTGTTGTCAAATTCAGGGTTGATGTTATAATTACTGAATACACCAGAGAAATACCCTTTTATTCTGAATCCTAGAAAAGCGCCTCCCATACCAATTGTTTGAGAAAGCTGAACCCATATACTGTCTTGCACATTTACATGCAATTGATTTACGGTGACTGTATCCATAAATGGAATCTTTGTAGCATCCTTAGTAATGTAGAGATCCGTGCTATGTATGTTCCATAAATCTTCGATAATATAAATATGTCCTCTGAATACTGGATCCAATTCGCGCTTAGGAATAACTTCAATTTTGTTCACCAATCTGCCTTCCTTGTCGTAGAAAGTACCGATTAATTTATAATTGTAAGAAAGCAGTGCAGCGTTGGAGATAGGGGAGATCAGTGGTCGGCCAATCCCATTCATGTCCAACGTGTTGTCATAAAAAGAAATGTTCATCAATCTAGCCTGATTAAAGCTAAATCCCATATCATCACCGCTTACTTTTGAAGAAATCATTTCTTCTTTGTACTTATTGGGTCGCTGATAGTAAAGTTTAGAAACTGATTCTGACAAGTAGACGATACCTTGTCTGTTTGAGTCTAGAGTGCCCCTTAAATCTCCTAGGTCCTGGCCCATTATTTTCTCCGGAGCAGCAAGTACTTTCTGGTTCCCCTTTATATATACGTCACAACTAAAACCATTGACCATATCTCTGAAGTATTTCCTTTTTTTGATTGCTTTTCTTATTACAGCATAGGCAGGATCTTCAGAATCAGCAGCTACAACAATTGCACTAAGCTCCACACTTTCAGCTTCTAATGTGATGTCAAGAACCATAGGTTCCTCACCAACTACCAATTTTTCAATACGTTCTTTATATCCAATATACTGAAAAACCAAGGTATAGCTTCCTGGAGCCAGATCTAGTGTATAAATTCCCTCGATGTTTGAAGTGGTACCTAGCGTTGTTGCTAGTTGGTAGACATTTGCGAATGAAAGCGGTTCTCCTTGATTGTTCGTTATTCTACCAGTTATTTCTGTTGCGTTAACAACCTTAAATATGCTGCAAAGAAATACTAATAAAAGGAGAAACTTTTTATTCATATGTGGGGCGTTTTCTGTATGGCCAGATAATCAACCAATATATGGACATCTATGTAACTTAACGAAGAAAAAGATAGATTGTTATTGATATTAAATAAAAATAGGGAATAACCGTATTGATTATTCCCTATTACCCTATAATAAGGTATATTTTATTGATCTTCCTCTCTACTTGAACGTTTGATTTTCAAATAATCAAGGTAGTATAATATTTTAATTGAGAATAAGTTGTCTGCAGGATCCTCAGAAAATGGATCGGTACCTATTCTTTCGTTTAGTGCAGATTGTTTCCAGATCAGGTTGATTTCACTACCAGGAGCAAATCTGAATCTATAAATCAAATCAAGGTTTAAGGCTTTAAATGATCTATCCTGCTCACCGACATCTACATTTCTTCCTAGCGTTCCATCAGTATTTAATTCTTTGAAGGTATCTTGATAATCTACATTAGCTAGGTAATATCTACCTCTCAAGCTAATCGACATCTTTTTGCTAAACAAGAAGTTTGCGGTAAGAGAAGGTATTAATTCATCTCTGTCTCTGATCCCAAAAACAGGAACATCTGTTGTCCCTGGGCTGAAAGCTGCAAATCCTTGATCCTGCTTTATTTTAATATATTCTATTCTAGGTATCAAGGAGAATCTATTACTCAATCGGAATCTAGGAGAAATTACTAGATCCAATTGTTTTCTTCCCCATGCACTATGGATTTGATAGCCAGCATTGACATCCAATGCGACTGCTTTTCTATAATCTGAAGAAGCGAATCCACTAATTTTAGCATTTGAAGGGATATTAAACTTATAACCATCCACTCTTGGCTCAAAATAGTCATACGATGTAAGTGGGCTAGAGATCGTGGAGATACCCAATGTTAAGAAGTTCTTCATGGTAGTGTAGATACCACCTTCAACTGTAAATGAAGCAAAGCTATTTGGCTCAAACAATTGATTATGATTTACTCTGACATAAGAGTTTAGATCATTGAATGCACCAAATGGTTTGAATACTTTATATTCTGCAGTCGCTGAGTTTGTAGTCAGATTATTGACAGCTAGGAAACCAGCATCTGTTTGATCGTACGTATCGCTTTTTGTGTCTCTGTTAATATTCCATCTGAAGTTGCCTCCGATTTTACCGAAGCCAAGGCCATAAGCGAATCCACTACGACCAGTCGGATCATTATTCACATCAGTTAGGAATAATTGACTAATCAACCCTCTTCCTGTCACTGCGTATTGATTGTTTTTAGTAGCGTATCTAAATTCAGTTCCAGTAACGTTGGCATCGCCTTTTGATTGGTTCAGTTGCTCAGGATTTCCTTCAAACTGTTTTCTGACAACGTTTGTATTGATGAAACTTACATAAGAATTATTGGCAAACAACTGATCAACTACGATAACATTGTAGTTGGTCGGTGTATTAGAAACAATTTCTCTGAATATTCCAGAACCAACGCCTTTTTCAACTTTTGCGTAAGTCGCTCCAGAAATACCATTAAAAATTCCTACACCCAGTCCATTTCTATTTCTACCTGAAAATTTAAAAGCATTAAGAAGTCTTGAACGTATTGGATTGTCAACAAGAACCTCTTGGCTTTCTAATATTTGACGTTCGCTGTCGGGTAACTTAGCATCTGCTTCAATTGCATTATAGAGCAATGGTTCTCCGCCTACTCGTCTAGTGTAGAATAAATCACCGCCTCTTTGAAACAAATCGATTCCTTCTGTGAAAAATGGTCTGTTCTCATCAAATCGTTGTTCATAAGGACTTAAGTTCAGAACTACATCGTCAAACTGTACTTGACCAAAATCAGGAATAATGGTCATATCTAAAGTATAAGTCTCATTAAACCCATATTTCCAATCAAGTCCTCCAGATACTTTTGTGTCCCAAGCTTTGGCTTCTCTTGTATCTTGAGGAGTATGTTTAAAACTAGAAACAAAAAATGGAGTTAAAGAAAAACGAACAGGCGGTTTTATTTTGCCCATTCCTTGTATTACTCCAAATTGATTTACAAACCCATCAATTTCTGGCATGACTGGATTCCAGTATGAATGTTCCCTAGTTGATCGAATTACTCTTTTGAAGTTGATTCCCCATGTTTGGAAATCTCTTCTAGGAAATCTAAAAGCAGAATATGGAATTCTGAATTCTGCGATCCAGCCACCCTCATCAATCTTAGTGTCTACTTCCCAAACAGCATCCCATGCTATTTCTTCACCAGTTGGGGTAATTCTAGAATCTAGTTGTACACCAGAGGCAGTAACTCCAAACTTGTAAGCATTTTGACCACTCATAAATGCATCAAGGTAAATTTCGAAGCGATCGGCATTAACAACATCGTCGTCTCTAACACCTAGCTCTTTTTTTACTGACCCACTATTGTCTATCAATCTAGCAGAAACATAGATCGCCTTGTCATCATACAGTACTTTGACAATTGTCTTTTGGTCAGACGGGGTATTGGGGTTAGGACTAAATTCGGTAAATTCAGAACCAGCCATCGCGTCAAGCCACATAGCCTCATCTAGATCAGCATCTATTTTAGGTGCTTTGTCTATTCTTTCAGCATTTAACAATCTAATTTGAGCTGAAACAGATAAACTGTTGAAAATCAGTGCAAAAAAGACCAATGCAAAGAATGTACACTTAGATAGCGCTGTGTTTAGGTTTGGGCGTTTACTAAAGTTGTAACACTTTGATTTCATTTTGAAATAGATGTTATTAAAGAAATTATAATGCAAAATACTGTTTCTTTTTTACTTCAACGGCATTTTGCTTACGAAAGTTACAATTAAATTTGTTTATTCTCGTATTCTTAAGACGCAAATATTTTAAAAAAGTCTATTATTTGCAAAATAATTTTTAAAAAAAATATTTTTGTGACAAAAACATTGTCCTTTTCAATAAAAATAAATAACTTAGTTTGCATTTAAAACTAAGTTCATTGTGAAATGTTTAATGTATTAAAATTTACTCTATAACAACCTCAATAGTATCTAATTATGGACCATTCAGTTGGACTAAATCTTTCCATGCTTACTGATTTATATCAGTTGACAATGATAAATGGATATTGGAAAAACAATATGCATGATCGGCATTCGGTATTTCAATTATTTTTTAGAAAAAATCCCTTTGACAATAATTTTTCCATTGTTTGCGGTTTAGAAGACGCTATTCGATATCTAAACAATCTGGAATTTTCAGAAAGTGACATTGAATATTTAGGTTCACTTAAGGGAAATGACTCAAAACCACTATTTTCTGAAGACTTTCTAAAATTCTTACAAACCATTGATTTTAAGTGTGATGTTGACGCAATACCGGAAGGTACGGTAGTTTTCCCAAATGAACCTTTATTAAGAATAATAGGCCCACTTTGGCAGTGCCAACTGATAGAAACCACCTTGTTAAACATAATCAATTTTCAAACTTTAATAGCCACAAAGGCAGGCAGGATTGTTGCTGCAGCTGAAGGAGATCCAGTCCTCGAATTTGGCCTTAGAAGAGCACAGGGCCCGGATGGAGGGCTGTCGGCATCAAGAGCAGCCTACGTTGGCGGGTGCCAGTCCACTAGCAATGTATTGGCGGGTAAAGTCCACGGTATACCTGTAAAAGGTACGCATGCACACAGTTGGGTAATGTGCTTTGAAGAGGAAATTGACTCCTTTAAAGCCTATGCTGAAGCAATGCCAAACAACTGTGTATTCCTAATCGATACCTATAATACTATAGAAGGAGCTAAGAAAGCTATTGAAGTTGGAAAAGAATTAAAGCGTAAGGGATATAAGCTCTTGGGAATCAGACTTGATAGCGGTGATTTAGCGAGCCTTAGTATAAAGGTTCGCGAATTGTTGGATGAGGAAGGATTCCACAATACAAGTATAATAGCAAGTAATGATTTGGACGAATATCGAATTAAAAAACTGAAAGAAGAGGGTGCCGAAATATCAATTTGGGGTGTTGGTACTAGATTATCTACCGCCTACGACCAGCCTGCTTTAGGAGGAGTTTACAAACTAGCAGGTATTGAAAACGAATCAGGTGAATTTGAATATAAGGTCAAACTTTCAGAACAAAAAATAAAAGTTTCCAACCCAGGAGTATTGCAGGTACGACGCTATTATGAATCAGATGAAATGGGCAACTTATCCCCTTTGAAAGATACTATCTTCTGCGAAAAATTAGGCATTGATGATGAAATGGTAGAAGAAATTTTTGAGGACTTATTAATGCCTATTTTTAGAAAAGGAAAACTGGTTTATAATTCTCCAGACATTCACAGCATTAGAAATAAAACAATCAGTCAGCTACAAACTTTTTCTGAAGCCGATTTCGAGCAGGAAAACTTTAAGGTAGGCCTCGAAAATAAACTGAACGACATTCGAAATAAAATCATAAAAAGCCACAGATAGATGCCTTATACCTATAAGTATCCAAGACCTTCGGTCACCGTAGATGTAATTATCTTTGGTTTGAAAGGGAAAGATTTAAAAGTATTGTTAATACAACGATCAAATGATCCGTTCAAAGATTTGTGGGCGCTGCCAGGTGGGTTCGTTGACCCAGACGAAGAACTGGAGGAGGCAGCACATCGAGAATTGGAAGAGGAGACAGGGGCGAAAGGAATTTTTGTCGAACAGTTATATACCTTCGGCAAACCAGGGCGAGATCCTAGGGGACACGTTATATCCGTAGCCTACTTTGCCCTCATCAATTTGGCAGACATCAAGATAAAACCAGCTTCAGATGCCAAGGATGCCCAATGGCTTAAACTCACAGAACTCCCAAAACTGGCATTTGATCATAAGGAGATCCTTGATAAGGCAATCGAACGTCTAAGGGGTAAAGTGCGCTATCAGCCGCTTGGTTTTGAATTGTTGCCAGAAAAATTTGCCTTTTCTCAACTGCAACAACTTTACGAAACAGTGCTTGGAGTTGAAATTAATAAGCGTAACTTTAGAACGAAAATTAATAAAATGAAAATTTTGAAGGAAGAAGGCCAGCAAACAGAGGTCGCGCATCGACCTGCAGTCCTGTACTCCTTCGATAAAGATAAGTATGAAGAATTAATGAAGAGTGGATTCAATTTTGAAATCTAATTTGTTGTTTCTATTTATTGTTAATGTTTAATTTTTTATTTGATGGTCAAAAACCAAGTACTTGAAGATAGCTACCAGCCTAGTACTAATTTTTTTAGCAGCGATTTGATATTACAAGAATACCTGTCAGGCAATCTTTCTGCGGTTGGATTTGCATACATGCACGACTTCCTCAATACGGTTGGCGCTAAAGCTGCTACTGTAATGGATGAATATTCAATGAATGCAGATAAAGAATCACCTGTATTAACCAAACGAAATAAACTCGGAATAGACATTGATGAAATCAAATTTCATCCCCACTACTGGGAACTGATGAAAATTGCAGTAGAATCAAGGATGATGCACATTAAGTGGGATGAATCTACTCGACCAAGATTTCAGGAAGAAATTCATACGCTAGGGTTTAGTGCAGGCTATATATATGGTATGGGTGAACTCGGGCAGTACTGTCCACTTTGTATGACAGATGGAGTAGCAAGGCTGATCGACCGTTTTTGTGATCCGGAAGATAAGAAACGGTTAATACCCAAAATAGCTACACTCGATGCCAAAGATTTTTTTACCGGAGCAATGTTCCTTACGGAAAAAGCTGGTGGTTCGGATGTTGGGGCCAATTTAGTAAAAGCCATTCCTATAAAAGACAATTTATATGAACTCCAGGGAGAAAAATGGTTTTGTAGTAATGTAAATGCGGATATCATTTTTGTGTTAGCCAGAACAAATGACCAAATACAAGGTACAAAAGGCCTTTCCATTTTCATGGTAGAAAAATACCTGCCGGATGGCAGTAAAAATCCATTGAACATTATCCGACTGAAAGATAAACTAGGAGTAAAATCTATGGCTAGTGCAGAATGTATGTTGAAAGGCACCATCGGAAAACTAATCGGTGACGAATATAAAGGATTTCAGATCATGACAGAAATGATCAATCTTTCAAGACTGTACAACTCAATGGCAGCCCTCAGCGGAGCTAGGCGCGGACTTATTGAAGCCTATCAGTTTTTATGCCATCGCACTTCCTTCAAAAAAAGAACAATTGAACATGCGCTTGTCCGTGAAAAACTTCATGAGTTAGGTAGCATTTTCGTAGCCGACTTTTATGTTTTATGGAGAACAATAAAAGCCTTAGATGCTGCTGATAATGGAGAAGAAAAAGAAAAAGAGATCCTACGCATACTAACTCCTATGGTAAAAAAATGCACCGCTGCAAATTCAGTTTATGTAGTAAGAGAAAGTATGGAATTGATGGGCGGGTTAGGGTATATTGAAGATACAGTAATGCCTAAAATAATGCGCGATGTGATGGTGTTGCCAATCTGGGAAGGGGCAGGAAATATTATGACACTGGACATGCTACGAGCCGCTTTCAAAAGTAAAGGTTTGGAAGTAATGTTGTCGGAAATACTAGAGGCATCCCAAATAGAAGATAAAGAACTGAGTAGCAACATTCAAAACAAAGTTGCGTTTATAAAGAGAGAATTTGAGCAATTAGGTGCATACGAACAGGATACCATGGAAAGTACCTGGAAATATTTAGCCGGCGAATTAACTAACTTATATAAACTAGCATTGCTTATCCTAAATAAACAAGATTCAAACATTGCCTGGATAGATCCAGCGATTGATTATTACAATAATATAATTTTTCCAAAAGCATTCAAAGCTAAAAAACCGCTGGATGTTGCCTCAGTTCATAGTTTGATAGGGTGGGAGTGCTGATTGGTGATGCTAGGTATTTCAAACCACTATTCACCAATCAACAAACCATTTAACCATTAATAAATACATCACTTTAAAAAAATGAAAGCACTTATCTTAGTTGATTTACAAAATGACTTTTGTCCAGGAGGACATCTCGCAGTAAAGGAGGGGGATATGGTGATACCTATTGCAAATGAATTGATGGAACAATTTGAATTGGTCGTAGCGACTCAGGATTGGCATCCTGCCGACCATGGTAGTTTTGCAGCAAATCACATGTGGAGAAAACCCTATCAGGTAATTGATTTAAATGGTTTGGAACAAGTATTATGGCCAATTCATTGCGTACAAGAAAGTTTCGGAGCTCAGTTTGTCAAAGAACTGAACACTCAAAAAATCACCAAAGTATTCCCAAAAGGGACAGATAAAACAATAGACAGTTATAGCGGTTTTTACGACAATGGAAAACGAAAATCTACAGGGATGGCGGAATACTTGAAAGAGCAACAAGTAACCGAGGTTTTTGTCCTCGGATTGGCGACAGATTTTTGTGTCAAGTTTACCGCATTGCATGCGCAGGAAGAAGGCTTTGACACCAATTTGATTGTTCAGGCTTGCAGAGGTGTGAATTTAAAGGAAAATGACGTAGATTTGGCAATTGAAGAAATGAAGTCAAAAGGGGTAACTATAGTAGAAGACTACACCACCCTGTTAGGATCAAAGGAAATGGTAAAAAACACATAATGGAGGACAAAATCAAAGCCGTCGGTGGCAACTACAAATTGTTGGGAATTAAAACATTTACTTCCAAAGAAAACCTGTATAACAACAAAAAAAAATATAGAAAGGTATTTGATCTAATAGAAACCAGGTATATATATGCCGAAATTTCGTTTTATAACAAACTGTTTGATGAGTTGGATTGGCAAACGGAGGTCCGCCTCACCTGCACCAACAAAAAGACAAATACAGAAGTTTGTGAGTTGAAGAAAGAGGTGAAGGTGACAAAAGATAAGAATATCATCCGTGTCTGTGAAGGCTGGGGAACACCCGATCCAGGTTGGTGGAAAGAGGGGGAATATGTTTGGGAAGTTTTTATCGATAATGAATTGGTAGGCCAAAGCCTGTTTTACGTGACCAATGTGGGCGTAGTCAATTTTGCACTCAATCCATACTTCGAGATCAAAGGAATTCGCCTGTTTGAGAGCCAACGAGGCGGCCAGAAAAAAGAGGATCGACAATACCTAGACACGTTCAACTCGAAAACCACCAGATATGTGAATATTGAGATGGAGCTCGAAAATAAACTGAAAGACAAACCTGAATTTCCCCTAGAATTATTTTTCAATTTTTACAACGACGCTGGGCAATTGAAAGCGCATGCTTCTCATTTCAAAAACTATACAGATCAACCAGAAACCATTGAGTTTGACTCAGGTTATGGTACTGAAGCTCCTGGCTATTGGTTTGAAGACAAATACACCCTGGAGATTATTTTTATGGATCAGTTGATCGCTGTGGTACCATTTGAAGTTGGAAAAGAGGAAGTGGAAGCTGGAGAACATATGGTCTTTGCTTCTTTCCAAAATCCACACGGGATACAAGGGCCAGCTCCACAAAAAATGAGTTTCGAAGAAGCCAAAAAGGAATTGGAAGGCCTAATCGGACTTAAAGTCGTCAAAGACCAAATAAATGAATTGGCCACCTACCTCCAGTTCTTGAAAATCAGACGGGAGAAAGGATTTGAAGAGGACAAACAGTTTAATTTGCATGCAGTATTTACCGGCAATCCGGGCACAGGGAAAACTACTGTTGCCAGATTACTAGGACAAATATACCATAGTCTTGATTTATTGGAACATGGTAAAGTACACGAGGTCGGTCGCGCTGATTTAGTCGGCGAGTTTATCGGTCAAACTGCGCCTAAAGTCAAAAAAGCCATCGAAAAGGCAAGAGGCGGAATTTTGTTTATCGATGAAGCCTACAGCCTCACAAATAGGGGAGATGATGGAAAAGATTTTGGTCGTGAAGTAGTCGAAGTATTATTGAAAGAGCTGTCTGACGGTAAAAAGGACATTAGTATCATTTTTGCCGGTTACCCGAAGGAAATGGAGCAATTTTTAGACGTCAATCCAGGTATGGCATCCCGTTTGAGAAACATCATTTTCTTTCCGGATTATTCTCCAGACGAATTGATTGAGATCTCCGATTTTAGTGCCAACAATCACGGCATTAAATTGTCAGAAGAAGCAAAATCATTCGTTTATAAAAAGGTAGTAGAGGAGTATAGAAACCGGGATAATAAATTTGGAAATGCTCGATTTGTAAATGGGATCGTAGAAGAAGCAAAACAAAACATGGCCTTACGGCTAATGTCCAACCTTTCTAAAGTGAAGGAAATGGACTCCGAAAGTTTGTCAAACGTAGCGTTGCCAGATGTCGAAAAGATATTCAAAGATTCATCCGACAATATTGTAAAACTGCCTATAGACGAGCCATTATTGGAAGATGCGCTCAAGCAACTTAACGGTTTGGTCGGACTGGACAATATCAAGCGCGAAGTGACGGAGATGAGTAAGTTAGTGCGCTACTACAGAGAAATCGGCAAAGATGTCAAACGTTCATTTTCTCTGCATTCAGTATTCCGTGGAAATCCGGGTACTGGGAAAACGACGATTGCCAGACTGTTGGTGCAGATCTACAAATCTTTGGGGATTTTGGAGCGTGGACATATTGTAGAGACAGACCGGAAAGATTTGGTCGCTGGCTATACTGGACAAACTGCCATCAAAACAGGGGAGATGATTGATAAAGCGATGGGTGGCTGTCTGTTTATTGACGAGGCCTATTCGCTAACGCAAGGAGGCCATAGCGATTTCGGTCTTGAAGCAGTGGAAACACTTCTCAAAAGAATGGAAGATCACCGTGGAGAATTTATGGTCATTGTAGCCGGATATCCAGTAGAAATGCAACGATTCTTGGAAGCTAATCCCGGCCTAATGTCTAGATTCGACAAGCAGTTTGATTTCAAGGACTATTCCTTAAAGGAATTGCTCAAAATTGCTAAAATCATGTTAGAATATGAGGAGATGTATCTCAATGAAGACGCTGAAGCTCATCTGTCTGAATACATCAATAAACTATACAGCAATAAACACAAATACTTCGGCAATGCACGGACTGTCCGCAAAATTGTCCAGGAAGCCATCCGACATCAAAACTTAAGAATGGCAGACATTCCGGCAGCAGAACGAACACCTGACAAGATCAAAACTGTAACACTGGAAGACATCTCTGAATTTAAGCTGATCGAGCAGCATGAAAATGAACGCCGTACTATTGGCTTTGGCACTGGAAGTTAGTTGAAAGACTTTTTCGCTAGTGCATAATTGGTAGCGAGTCTAGGGATAAATGCGATTGGATTATTGTTATTCAACGATTATCTAATTGACTGCCCTCTAAGCTTCCCAAGCCTAGAAGTAAAAGGAGCTCACTATAAGTTCAGACTCCAAAATAGCTATTTATTATTTGGCTGTTGGTCGAGATTAGATCGTTAGAAACAAATAGGCTTTGGTAAAAAATGCCTTTGTTCTTCTAGCCTCTACCTCAGTTTTGCGCCAGCAAAAAAGTCCCTCTACTTCGTTTCATAAAACCCCATATCATCATGTTCCTCAAATTGGTAGTTGATGACCAATTTCCCTTCTTTGTTAGTGTATCCCCATTTGCCATCTTTAGAGACAGGAGCTAAACCGTTGGCGAAAGAACCAGCGCGTTCAAACTTAGGAGCTATAGCGATTCCTTTTCTATGGTGCAGAAATCCCCAGAGACCGTCGATTTTCACAGGGGCCAATCCTTCATTAAAACTTCCGGCATCGTCGTATAAGGGCTTGAATTTCACAACCCCACGTTTGTTAACGACGCCATATTTGGTGTCTCCAATTTTGAAAAACGCTTTTCCATTTTTGAAGCGACTGATAGCATCAAAACGGGGTTCGATCAATACTTTCCCGCGTCGATTTTTGATTCCAATTTTATCGTCTTTATAGAACGTGATGAACTTTGATTTTTTGATAATCAATTGGTTCAGGTAGGGTTTATTGATGGATTGATTATTTTTGTCAATGTATTGAATATGGCCTAGCGTATCCGTGACGGGGCCAATGCCTTTGTAGAAATCATAAGTATCGCTATACATCAAGGGAATAATCACCTTTCCTGTCAAATCTATATAGCCAGAAAGTCCATCCTTCGTAACTGCTGCTAGTCCTTCTGAAAAAGAGAACGTGTATTCATAAATAAAAGGGATCACCACTTTACCTGATTTATCAAGATAGCCCCAGTATTCTCCCTTTTTTACTGCGCCTAGACCTTCCCAAAACCAAGCAGCTTCCTCATATTCATGTTTTATGATGGTTTTTCCAGTTTCATCAATGTAGCCCCACTTACCATTCAACTTTACAGGGGCAAGTCCGTCATGGAAGGAGTAAGCATCCTCATAAATGGCTGGTACGGTGTACTTACCGGTTGGGTTGATATATCCAAATTTCTCATTTTTCTTTACCAATGCTAACACGTTTTGTGCGTAGGAAGCATCTCCCAGAAAAAGTGTTATTAAAATGAAACAGATTATTCGCATGTAATTAGTTGTTGATGTTTGATCTCTTGCCCTAATAGTACGAAAAAGTATGCAAATAAGCTGCCAATAGGTTTGTTAGGGAAATATTAATGTGTGAATATGGCCTTTATTTTAATGTGAATATGGCCTTTATATTTTTAACCTACAGCTAGCTAGTAGTTGGGAATCATCTTTCTCCAACAGTTCAATAAAATTGATTAAAAAATGCATCGAAAAATAGACTAAATCCGATTGATTTTCGAAAAATGCGTATAATTCCTTAGTTTTGTCCAAAATTTAAGAAAACAAAATCATGGGAAGAGCATTTGAATATAGAAAGGCAAGAAAAATGAAACGGTGGTCAGCAATGGCTAAAACGTTTAGCCGAATTGGTAGAGAGATCGCCATTGCCATCAAAGAAGGAGGCCCTGATGAAGATGCAAACTCCGCACTTCGTGCCGCTATTCAAAATGCGAAAGATGCCAACATGCCGCTTGAAAATGTAAAGCGCGCTATCAAAAAAGCTACTGACAAAGACACCTCCGAATACAAAGAAACGATGTTTGAAGGGTATGCCATGCACGGTATCGCCATCATCGTAGAAACAGCCACTGACAACAATAATCGGACGGTAGCCAACGTGCGAAGCTATTTTAGCAAAACCAATGGTAGTCTTGGGACCTCAGGATCGGTTTCGTTTATGTTTGAGCGAAACTGCCACTTCAAAATCCCAAAAGGCGAGATTGATTTGGACGAACTAGAACTAGAGATGATCGATCACGGGGTAGAAGAGGTTTTTGCCGAAGAGGATTACATCATGCTCTATGGTTCCTTCGAAAATTTTGGAATGGTCCAGAAAGCCCTTGAAAATCAAAAATTAGAAATATTATCCTCTGGTTTCGAACGAATCCCAAATGTCACAAAAGTCCTCTCTGAAGACCAAATGGCTGATGTTGATAAACTGCTCGACAAATTGGATGAAGACGAAGATGTCTTATTTGTATACCACAATGCCATTCTTTCCTAGAACACTTAGTTAAAAAGCTTTTAATGTAGAATCAATTGAATTTACTTGTGAATTGGTGGATTCATTGAATTGGTATAAGTCGACTTAAACATATCTGCAATTTAATCAATATCACTTATGTCCTCAATGATTCATGGCATCCGAATTCTCTCAAAGAAGGGTTGCCACCTTACGTTTAAAACTTATCTTATTTATTCTGATTGGAGTTCTTTGCCGAGAACACATGGATTTCCACTACTATTCTTTTCTGATTATACGGATTATTGGAAACTTGGGGAGACGGTTTTTGAAAAGGATTTAAAAAACCAGAAAGAGGATATTTACGAAGATTCGGGGCACATTAAGCTTTGCCAACGGTATGTAAAGAAGTTGGTAGTTTCGGATTTTCAGAACTTTCCAGTTAAACCCGAGTTTTTAGAATATACTTGGCACTACATTGTAAAAGGAACGGACAAATTTCATTATCAAGAACATCTACCACAAGCCACTTACGAACTGGAGGTAACTGATCCAAAATGGATTGAGCATATCCCCGTAGGTGCATTCTGGGAGACTACAGCTTGCGATTTTACAGGCCCACATTGGCACATAGAAACTCCGGAAGAAAATGGAAAGTTTTATAAAATATTTCAGACCATTCAAGGAAGGTGGATGTTGAACTACGGTAAAAAAGGGGCAAAGGGAAGATTTGACCAACCGCAATATATGAGCACCGCATATGCCAATACAAAAGTAAATGAAAAACTAAAAAAAGGATATGAACTAATCTATCAAAATTTCAATACGGATTGGAATATAGAAACGGAGTTAAAAATAAAAGCAAAAAAACAAAAAAAGAAAGAGCAGACCACACCAAATACAGAACAGATATTCAAAGCAATAGAAAAACACGATTTCGCCAAAGTAGAAAAATTGTTGTCTGGTAATGTCGATCCCAATACCCTACGAAACAAATGGGACAGTTATGCCCTAGAAGAAGCCTCAGAAGCTTATGGCGCAACTGAAAACAGCTACAAGATCACCAAATTACTGCTTGAAAAAGGAGCCAACCCTAATCTAGGAGCATATGGCCCATTTTTTCCTGGTCATTGTTATTCCTACTGGGAAAATCCATGGCAGGAAAAAATCATCCAATTGTTTCTGGACAATGGAGTCGACATAACATTGATTGGTGGTACTGACCAACATTCTCTTTTGCAAACTGCAACGGTCAGCGGAAGAATAGAACTACTCAAAAAATGCATTGATGCAGGAATGGATGCAATGCATCGCAGTGCTCAGGGACATACTGCGCTACATTACGCAGCACAAAACAAAAGAAACACAATCGAGATAATAGACTTGCTCCTGGACCAAGGTGCAAATATCAATGATAACAATGGAAGTTGGGGGACGCCCTTGCATTTCGCCGCCACAAGAGGCACAAAAGAGGCGACAATGCACCTAGTGAAAAAAGGGGCAGATATAAATCTAAAAGATACAGAAGGAAAACAACCTATTCATCTAGTAGCAGAATATGGTGAAGATGCAACATTGGAGGCATTCTTAACATTAGGAGCAAATCCTGATGCAGAAACAAACAATGGAGTTAAACCGTTAGAGTTGATTATAGGTAGGATATTAGGATTTAATCCTAATATAACCAAAACCGCCTTGAGCAAACTCAATATCTTCCAAAAACATAAAACCATCTCATGGCAGGATTCCAAATTGACAGATGCCCTCCTCGGTAAATCTAAAAGCAAAAGCAAACTCTCTAGCTCTGAAGAAGCCGGTCTGATTGAATTGATTGACCTAGGTTTTAATCCTTTCCTTCAAGACAAAAAAGGATTTAACTTGTTTCATTTTGCTGCTAAAACTCAAAATTTAGACCTAGTGAAAGCATGCCTTAATGTTGCCAATGCTGAAGTGAATTTGCAAGACGAATACGGCTGGACAGCCATGCATTATGCAAAATCCTCCAAAAATGAATCTCTGATCAACCAAATGCTTCAGCTAAACAACCAATACGATCACCATCTTCCATCAAAAAAGCAACGTAAAATATATAAAGTGAAGTACCCTAAGGGAACAACCACTAAATCTATGTAACAGTACTTTCTACCAAAAAACTATTTCCCTTTCTCTCCAAAAGATTTGATGATCTCATCTGCTGGTTTACCCAAGTGAGTTAGAGAAAATTGAACATCGTCCGCTAAATCGTGTTTAGGATATTTCTTTAGAAACTCTGTGTATACTTTCTTTGCATTGTCCAAATCGCGGAAGTCATTTTCGTGGATAAATCCTTGTAGGAATAATGCTTGTGGTGCTTTCTCGTAGCTATTGTACTTTTCATAAACAATTTTCCAGACATCCATCGCTTTGCTAAAATCGTTAATGGATCTCGCTACTTCACCTGCTTTGTATAAGTGGTCAGGAGCTTTTGGATCTTTTGGAAATTGTTTTGCAAAAGACTCGTAGCTGTTGATCAGTCTGGTTGCTTTTCGGCGATCTAATTTGCCTTTTTGTTCTTTAGAATAAATATCGTCTTCCAACTTTTTAATTTTAAGAGTGGTCTTTTCTCTAGCTGGTTTCAAGTAGTATTTGGCATCTTCTGCTTGCGCATGACCTGGATTTTCAGAAAGGAATGCTTCTGCCATTACCTTTGCTTCATCAGGAAGATTTAAATCGTTTTCCAGGATATCTGCTAGTAATAGACGGGCTTCTGCTTTGGAAGCACCATCAGTCGGGTCATTGATGATCTGTTCAAGGTTTGTTTTTGCGCCCATGATATTGTTGGTCTCTGCATTTAGTTTAGCACTGCTCATTCTGATTTGGTTGAGCCCTTTTGGATCATCGGAAACCTGGTTGATGAAGGTGTTGTACAATCGTCTAAGTTCAGAAGCTGCTTTCAGGTTCAGGCCAGTTTCGCCAGGAGATTCGCGTAGCAATTTTTCCTGCTTCGTTATTTTGTATTTTAATTTTTCTCCTATTGGTTTAAAGAATAATTCTGCCTCCGTTATTTGAGGGTGACTAGGATATTTGTCAATTAGCATTTGATAATACTGCTTAGCTTTATTGGGGTTACGCAGATTGGTTTCATACAATTGCGCTAGCAAAAACACACTATTCGCCGTAGCAGAGGAAGAGGAATATTCTGCAACTCCTTTTTCAAGTTGGGTAGCTGATTTGTTGAAATTTTGAATACGGTAGTTCAATCCCGCAGCACGGTATAAAAAACGACCACACCATTCCTTATCATCAGGAAAATCCTTTGTAAATTTAACATAACTTCGTTCCAGATCAATCATATTGTCTTTACTAGGCGAAGATTCTACAGATTGTTCTAGCTCAGAAATTTTCTTTTTTAGTTCTTGACCAGGCCCCCCACATCCAATGGAAAATGCAAATACAAGGATTAGTAAGGATGACAGTTTAATTTTCATGATAAAAATGTTTTAATATGCGAAGATGTAACTTCTTGTTTTAAAAAGGGTCTAAATATTGTAATGATTAAAAAACCAAAGCTTTGTTTGATGGAACATATCTTAAAAAAGAGCGTTCCTAGTTTTAGCAACTTCAAACATATGCTCATTTGCTATGCAAATTTACTTTTCTTTTCTTTAAAATAAAACCATCAAGATGCGGATAATTATTATTCTTTTTGTCACATTGATTTCTTTCTTCAGCTGCAATCAAAAAGGAGGCGGCTTTTTGACCATGGAAGATGTCGAAATCGTGGAATCAGGAATAACCCCAAATGAACCAAAAAAAGCGAGAAGCTTAACAGGTTGCCGGGATCCCCTAAACTATTTGCCAGACCCTAACTACCCGAATATGATGTCATTACGTGAAGTAAAACTTAATTTTCACGTGATGCGAAATGGGAAAGGAACTGGCAATTTTACCAACGAAGCAGCAGTAGCATATGTCAAACAATGGGTTCGCGTAGCCAACAGAAAAATCAAAAATAATAAGAAAATGAATTTGCCGCTCGGCCATGCAAATCCAACTTTATTCCCAACTTATCAATATTTAATTGCCCCCCACGAATCTAAACCGGGAGCAATGGGCATTTATTATCATAATGATGAGGAGTTGTACTACATGGTCAATTCTGGAAAAAACAGAAATGATTACGACAAAAAAGTTTTCGAAAAATACGGCGCGCAAAAAGGAAAGGAGCTCAACGTTTTTATCATGCCACACCACCCTGACAGCATTAAGTCTAAAAGATACCGGAATATCGCATGTGGTATCGCATTTCCAAGGGACAATTGGACAAAAATTGCCGGAGTCTACCATATGTCGAAAGACACTTCCATTAGAAATGGCAAACAATTTATCAAAGGTGCTTGGTTTTGCCATGGCGTTTTCAACCATGAACTTGGCCATGTGCTTGGCTTAAGACACTCCTGGGCAGGAAATGACGGTTGTGAAGACACTCCACATCATCCTAATTGTTATTCCTCTGGTGAACCAGGTGCTAGCGCCAAATGCAAAACAGAATGGTCGAACAATGTAATGGACTACAACACACATCAAAATGCATGGACACCTTGCCAGATTGGATCGATACAACGCAATTTTGCCAACAAAGATGCTTCCCAACGGAAGGTGTTAAAACGAAACTGGTGTACCTTAAAACCAGATTTGCCGGTTATTGTAAATCAAGATATGGTTTGGAAGGGAGCGAGAGACCTCGAAAGCCATCTTATTATACAATCAGGAAATTCGCTCACTATAAAATGCCGGGTTTCTCTTCCTCGAAATGCTTTTATTTTAGTAGAACCAGGCGCTCGGCTGATTCTCGACGGCTGTACGATAGAAAATGATTGTGGAGAAAAATGGGAGGGGATAAAAGTGCTAGGAGCAAACAATAATAAAGGCCGTGTTGTTTTTATGAATGATCCAAAATTATTGAATATGAGTAGAGATATATAACAGAATTAAGGGACTTGAAAGCCGAATTGATTCAATTCTTCTAAAGTACCAGCAAAAACATTAAAATCGATGTCTGTTGTTATCCCTTCTAGTTGTCCACGATTTCCATATTGCCAAAATGTCCAAGTGGCATTGTTCTTTAATTCTGGTGGCTTATTGTTATATCGGGCAATCCAAAGTGGATAGTTTGTAAAGGATTTAAGTAAATGTTTGTTGTAAAATTTTTGATTGGTATACAAAATTGGTTTGACGTGTAGTTTTGATTCTACTGTAGTCAGCCATTCTTTTATACCGAGGATGATTTTGTCCATGGGTACTTTGTCCGTCACTTCCACATCGAGTACAGGAGGCAGATCGCCAGGTCTGTAATCTACCAAATTTAAGAAATTTTCAATTTGATCCTCTACTGCTACTTTAGGGCGAAAGAAATGATAAGCACCTCGCTTTAGTTTGCTATTTTCCAAATACCTCCAATGTTTGATAAAGTTGGAATCAATATGCGTAGCGCCTTCCGTCGCTTTTACAAACACAAAATCCAGCTCTGCTTGTTCGATCCTAGGCCAGTCTATAGCTTTTTGGTGGTGGGAAATATCAATGCCATGTACCTCATAGCCACCAATTCGTTCAGTAGTCGACTCGCACCCAAGGAAAAGAGTAGCAAACAATAACATGGCAGTTAGTATCTTCATCTCGAATGCAAAGATAATTTTTTTAACATAAATCCAGAACGATTACTGCAAAGGAGGTTTTAGAACGATCTCGAAGCGTTTTGAATGTGGTCCGAATTTCGGCAATTCAAAAAGGGATAGAACCGGGACGGCGGAAATTGTTAAGCTTGTGGGAGTTGATAAGCTAGAGTATACCACTTAATACCAATAGACAATCTTCCACTATACGCTTAGTTTTGCGCTAGCAAAATGAGTCTCTCTACTCAAATCTCATTCAATGATAATGTCAAAATTATTAAGTAGACCAATTACCTGTTCTTTGCTAAATTTTGCATTTTTCACTCTATTAATAGCAGGGTTGAAGGAATAGTTGTGAGCTAGCCTAAAATCGGCATTTTCCAAGGTAGTGTTTTCGAATACCGCTTGTCGTAAATCGCATTCTTCAAAAATCGCATCGGTCAAATTGGTTTCCGTAAAATCGACTTCAGATAGGTTGCACTTTTTGAAGTGTATACCTTGCAATCTCAATTGATAAAAAGAAGCCATATTTAAGAGGCAATCTTCAAAATTGAGGGTCAACAAAAACGCATTGGAATCGCCAAAATTGACCCCCATCAACTTGCAGTTGATGAAGTTGGCATCTTTAAACGCGGTATTACCAATACTCATATTGCTTAGATCACAATCTTTGAACGTACATTCAGAAAAGGTGATATCGGTAAGGTTGCCATTGGAGAAGTTACAATTGTTAAACTGACAAATATCATATTTCCCTTTCGGAAGGGGATTGTCGGAGTGGTCTTTACTATCAAAGGTCTTGTTTTCAATAAGGCTGAATCTCATCCTGCAATTTATTAAACTTCCTTGACATTATTGTATAATTGTTGAACGAAGAGGGGAGTAATAGAATAATTGTCCATTATCAATATTTAATAAATGGTTTCCTGATCAACTATTCTGGAATTTAAGTGTTTGGAAAATTCTACTCGTAAGTTTTATAGACTCTTTTATGGGAAATGCTACTGGCTACAAAAATCACTAATTACACTCACATATTTTGCAGGATTCCAAATCTTCAAAAGGAACAAGTCCCTGGCATCCTCCCCAGATGAACTCTTTGCATTCACGCGCATCATTATCATAATAATATCTAGGGAATGCTGCCTGACAAGGGCCAATCTCTGGGATAAGATCACAATCTGTATTCACAGGACAGGTCTTGAAACAACCAGTATTAATTAATATAAAAAAAGAAAGCAGCAGGGAAATAAATAGAAGTGGATATAATTTCATCAATCGAAGTTGTTGGCTAATGGTTTTTGATAAATCGTTTCTCTACACGCTATGTACACGAGTCCCTCTAAATGAATCACCGATTACACTCACATATTTTGCAGGACTCCAGATCTTCAAAAGGCACAAGTCCTTGGCACCCGCCCCAGATAAACTCCCTACATTCACGCGCATCATTATCATAATAATACCTAGGGAATGCTGCCTTACAAGGACCAACCTCCGGAATTAGATTGCAGTCTGTATTCACAGGACAAGTCTTGAAACAACCAGTAGTAGATAAGATAAAGAAAGAAAGCAGCAGGGGGATATAAAGAAGTTGGAATGATTTCATTAGTTGAAATTAGTAAATTCGGCTAATGTTTACAAATTCAAACTGTTAATATTGCTAGAAGAGAAAAAGAGGAAGTCGCTTTTTAAAACCAACCGTCTATATATTGCTCTCTGTTTAGGTCGTACGCATTTTTGTTGATGAGTTTGTCCATTACTGGCGCAATATCACTAACAATATTCTGCTCCCACTCACCTGAATGGATTTTGGCAAGCACTTTTCCGGAATCATCGACCTTTACAAAGGATGGAATGGTCTGGACCTCATATTGTTCTTTCAATTTATGCTTGTCGGTGTGTACATCAATATTTATAAAATAAGCATTCTTACCAATCTCCTGCATTACCTTGTTTTTGAAGGAATTATTGAAAGCAGTGCATGGATCGCACCAATCCGCATAAAAATAGAGTATCGTCGTTTTTTTGTTATCGACACTTTTTTTGATCATGGTTGGCAGATCGTAGCTATTCGTTCTAGAATAATAGAACGAGTGATCAACCTCAGAGCTGAAGTTGAGTGTTTTCTCAGTGGGAAAACAAGAAGGAAAAAGAAAAATGACAAATAGCATGGAGCAAAGTAAGCCCAGAGCTTTGACAAAGTTGTTTGTGTTAGTCACCGTATACTAATTTAGGAATCAATTAATTAAGACCCTTATATTCGTCTAAAATAGTCCTCAATAATAAACGAAGTTTAATAGAATTCCAAACTTTATACGAAAGTTCAGAGGACATTGTTTCAGATTTAAATTTAATATATAGCGAAATTAGTGACGGGGTGGTTGGAGGAATGTAGAAGGTACTTAAATTAGGAGGGGACGTTTTGCTACAAAACGAGCTGGGCAGGATTAGATGCAAAAGGATGAACCTAACCACTAAAAATAGGGTATTTGATCTGATTGGGGGAAGTTACTTTCTATCTTTTTCTAAATTCGCTCAAATTTTTCAACAGTTCGTTCATCAACCACTTCGCCTGTATGTTTGGTATTACTTGGTTCAAACAACAAGAGCCAAACCTCTTCCTCTGCTATCGGCTTGTGCTCTACACCACGGGGTACTACAAGCATTTCTCCTTCATTCAGTTCTACCGTTCTATCTTCAAACTCAATTTTTAGTGTGCCCTTAACGATAAAAAAAAGTTCATCTTCATTCGCATGATTATGCCAGACAAATTCGCCTTTCACTTTTGCTAATTTTACCTCCTGGCCGTTCAACTCGCCGACAATTTTAGGGCTCCAATGGTCATTGAACAGTCCAAATTTTTCAATTAAATTTACTTTTTCCATGGTGAGATTTTTTTTGATTAAAAATCAATTCTTATTGGACGAAAACTGGTCATCAAGCCTTTAAGTACGCGGAATACATCCAAACTAGTTTTTCTTGTTCTCTTATGTAATCGCTCATTTGCGCACTGGTTCCCTCATCATTTATGGAAGAAGCGAGGTCGAGAAGGAGTCGTTGTTTTGTCAATAATATTTTGAAGGACTCCAAAATTTCTTTTACTGATTTGCTTCCGTCTGCCTCATTACTTTCTTCAATGGATGTGGTTTTAAGATAATCAGAAAACTTGTGATGGGGTTGATGGCCCAGGGTCAAAATACGTTCGGCTACTTCATCTATTTTGATAAATAAATCATTGTACAACTCCTCAAATTTCAGATGCAATTCAAAAAATTTATTCCCCTGGATATTCCAATGATACCCTCTTGTATTTTGATAAAACACAGAATAATTAGACAACAAATCATTCAGCAACAGCGCTAACTCCTCACTCTTCGCTACATCAAGCCCAATTCGATTTAATTTGCTCATTTTCTTTTTGATAATTTAGTCCAAAAATAACTTTAATAAATATTAAACAAAAAAACAAGATTTCAGTTCATACTATCGCCGAACTTCTTAACGCTGTGTAAACGACCAGGCAACAATTCGGCTAACCTTATTCCCTTGGCCCATCGCAAGTGTTTCCGCACAACTAGCTCCAACCTTCTCCATTTCCTGATAAGCTCCTTTTAAGTTCGTTTGCTTCGAAATCAATGTTGAAAACCAAGTTACAGAATTTTTGAAAGAGGCACTTTCGTGAATCATTCTTTTCACAAAATCAGCTTCCCCACCAGGGCACCACAGTTCTTTGCTCTTTCCACCAAAATTTAATACCAATTCTTCCTTTCGCTCCTCCGTTAGATTACGAACCTTACGCAGTGCACTGTTGCGTGCCTCTTGCGCAGAAGCATGAAATGGCGGATTACAAATCGTCAAATCAAACTGCTCACCAGATAGAATAATCCCCTTGAAGATACTAGAAGGGTCTCCTTGTTTTCTGAGTGTTACCGCTTTGGCCAATGCAGGATTGGAGTCAATAATTTTGCTAGCAGCAGAAAACGCTTCATCATCGATCTCTGTCCCAACAAAGGACCATCCGTATTCTTTGTTTCCTATGATTGGATATACGCAGTTTGCACCAACGCCAATATCAAGGCATCTGACCTTTTCCCCGGTAGGAATCTCTTTCCCCTTATTGTACCCCCCCAGCATTTCAGCAATGTGATGAATGTAATCTGCTCTTCCAGGAATAGGCGGACACAAATAACCGGAAGGAATATCCCAGTATTCAATACTATAATAATGTATCAATAATGCTTTGTTTAGCATTTTCACTGATTCCGGATTAGCGAAATCAATCGACTCCATCTCATATTGATTGGTAATGATAAAAGGTGCCAACTCTGGGCAACTCACCACCAACTCCTGCAAATTATAGCGTCCGCGATGTTTATTCCTTGGATGCAATTTCAATTTCTGCTTTGCTGATTTTTTCTTTTTTGACCCCATATTCTTTCAAATTTTCCCGAAGGTAAGCATTCCTTCCCGATCTCGTAAAGTTTTGGAGGACAATCCAAAAAGTGATGAACTGCGATGGCTAACACTCAAAATCAAAAATGGGGAAACTGCAATTAGAACAAAGCCTTACTTTACTGACACCCTTAGAGCATGCATGGTTTATGTAAAAACAACTATGTAAGTAAATTACGGGTATTAAAAATTTTAGTCACGATCTTTTCAAGCATGTAATTTATTTTACATATGTTTGTTTTGATTTGACACAAAGGACGAGGATAAACTAAGCTTATCTCCCCAATGTCTAATCAATCACCTTTTCTTACAAGCAATATTACATTTTGGCCCTAGGAACTAATTTTCATACCTAAAGATAAGATATGAGTTCACTTAAAGTTTCTATTTACAATTTGGAGGCGTTGTTAACCGATTTTTCAAAGATTACCAAACTGGCCACCTTCACCAGACTATTCACAATACTTATTCTTTTGCTTTTTAGTTTAAGTTCAATTCAGATTTTTGCACAAATTAAATATGGTGAGGAATATGCCATAATTAATGAATACGATGGAAAATACAATAGAGTTCTTGTTGCCAGTTGCGCTCCGCATGGATGTTCGGGACCACAAATTAAACATGGAGCACATACCATATTACATGATGGAAAAAAAGACAAAACAAAACTATGGAAACTTGAATACAAGTCAGGAGGTCGAGGCAAATACCTGCAACATGAAGATATATTTTACATTAAGAATGTTGCAACAGGTGAATATTTGGGTGTTTGTGGAGAAATGAGCGATTTGGATGGCATGATACAAGGACCTGGCGCTTGCTCAAAATACACCTATCATACAAACCTTATGTCAAAAAAAAATCATTACAAAACAGAATGGGAGGTAGCGGTAAACCAGGCAGACCTACGTGATGATACTGAAGTATATCAAACCTTTCGAATCTTGATTAAAGAGCGAGAATCTGGAGAAGGAGCTAATTTGGGAACCTGCGGCACATCGAAGTGTAATGGAGGCAAAGGGAATGTCGTCGGGACGGTTCCATATCAAGATAATAAACAAACGGGATGGAAAATTCAAAAATTAGTCATCGCGAAGGAACCGCCACCTGTAATCGAGGCTCCACCTGTTCCCTTGGTCTATGGAGAATCGTATTCTATGGCAAACGAATTTGGCAATTGGCAAAATCAATTAGTTTCATGCGGACTTGCTCTTGGCTGCGATGCAGGTACAAGGATCGCTGGTGTCCATACAATTAAAGAAGGATTAGGAGTTGGTAATATTTCTTCTAAGATATGGTCCCTTTTTCCAGCAGAAAATGGATATGGTTCCGGTGATGAAATTAAAACTGGACATCTAGTTTATATTAAAAATCATGAAACGGATGGGTATTTGGAAATTTGTGGAGACATGAGTCAAAACCAAGGGGCATGTTCTAGCTTCAAGCACCATGTCAATCTCAGCAAGGATAAAGTCACCGTATGGCAAATTTTATCTAATAAAGGGGATAGTGGAAGAGATGTTGTAGCCGAAAATGAAACGCTTTGGTTGAAAGAAACAAATTCTAACAATACAATCTATTTAGGCACTTGCAATACATCATCCTGTACTAATGGAAACTTGGTCGGCACGCAACCTAACAAGAAAAATGGAACAGCTAATTGGCGATTCAAACGTTTTGCCTATGAATACGCAGATATTACAGAGAAAGAAGTTTTCATAAAGGATATCCGATCAGGAGGTTTACTGACCATCAATGATTATTCGACCAATTCCAAGCTAAATGTAAGTGGATACACTGGTCGGCCAGCCCAACAGTTCAGATTAGTTTTTCACCCAGAATTCAAAGCATATTCGATTGAATCGACATTCCTCAATAGTCAAGTCCTAGGGACAACCAAACCTCATAACAATAAAACCGATCTTGCAATGTCTCAATGGAGTAGGGCGCCTCATCAATTATGGAGTTTTGTTAAAACTGGGCCAGATAAATATCATATTAGAAATATTCAATCTGGACACGTTATTCAAAATAAGAATGGGACAGGATCTCAAGGTGTCTGGTATGGGCAAGGTTGGGAAATAACATCGTCTGAGGGGTATGCTCCCATTCGGTACAATCATCACATGACAATTGGGGTTAACCTCGTTGAGAAAGCCAATAATCAGGGGCACTTCCGACAAATAGCTCCTCGTTTATGGCAGGAAGAAGGGCCTTCAGGAACTTTTTATCGGGAATGGTTCGAAATTTATCGAGACGAATGGTCTGTCCATCTTAGGGCTAAGCCTGGGGAATATGAATCAATTGGGCCAGGGCTGGACCAATTTGATGGTCCCGAATTTGTTCAACTTGATTTAAAATCAAACAAAATTTTTCGATGGACGGAATCAGACTGGAAACTCAATCCTGTTTTCGATATACAATCCTCAAGCACCAAACTAAATGGTTATATGGTTTCTATGATACAATACTCCTCAAAAAATCCAAGTGGGGAATTTGAGCGAGTAGGAGAATATTATCGAACAGGGGTAAATAATTGGACAGAGATAAGATATTCTGACAATCAAAAATTTGAATTTGAAGAAACTAATCGTGATGAATGGTCTGTCTATCTTTTTGATGAATCAAGAAACCTCACCGCACAACTCGATCTGCACACAAAGCAAGTTCATACATTTAGTGTTCCATTCGAATCATCTCCTAGGTATATAACGCACACCTACGGGTTTAATTCTCCAGCTGAACCCGGAATAATATCCTTCCCTGGGGGTAATCAATCTGTTAGCATTGAAGCACTTGAAGCATCCTTGGCACATGATGGCTTTGTACTCGTTCAAACTGAAAAACTTGAAAAGAACCAATGCGCCTTAATTTTACCGAAGGCAGATGCGGATGACCTTACTGCCGAATTTGGGGTGCTTGCCTGTGCCATTGAAATCGATGACCAAATAACTATGAGCATACAAGCAATACACAGTAGTTGCGATCTTGTCAGTCTTTCATCCGGTATTGGAAGTTCTTGCGAAGGAGTAATTGGCACTGCCGAATTAGTATTTAAAGGGAAGGATGGTATTAATCGAAAATTTGAACTCAAAGGACCTAGCGCAGAGCAATGCAGTTCCATCTCTACAGAGCGATTGTGTGGAAATCTTGGAGCCAGTCTTGGAACAGTTGGTATAAGTGCTATAGACGAAAATGGAAATGGTATGGGACTAAGTCTGGACGCTGGTGTTGGAGCAGGATTTGGAGCTGGATATGAAGAAGGAGTTCTAAGTGCTGGTTTTGATCTGAAATTTGGAATTGGTGGAAGTATTGAGGTTTCTGCAAACCTAGAAAATGTTGTCAAGGATCCAGCAGTGGGCGTCCTTGACCTTGCAGAAACTGCTTATACTATTAGCGGTGGAGCTGTTAGGCTGGCAGCAGAGCCACTTAAACTTTTGAATGCTGAAGTTTTTGGAGAAGCAGCGGAAGTTCCTAATGCTGTGATAACAGTTATTACCGATTGTCCATACGATTTCATGAAGTATTTATTCACAATGGGGAGAGAACCTGTCAAATGTTTTGGCACCAGAAAATAAAGAGTAAACTATCCATCTTATTCCATCGATTTTTGTTCGAATTATAGCTAAATGCGCCACTCAAAATTGCTCCCGGTAGAGTTTGTATTTGAAACAACAATCAAAAAAGGAACCATGACAGCGGCAACCCCAGCAAGATCCAATCAAGATGGAAATTCTCAATTGGCGTTTTACATAAAAAAAGGGATCAGAAAACTCTGATCCCCAAACATATATGAACCTTATTAAACTATTATTCCCTTGCAATAATTACTTTTTTAGATTGGCTAAACTCAGCATTGGAAAACTTCAAAAAATAAATACCATCATAAAGCGTCATGACCTCAAAATAGGCAATAGTGCTCCCTTGTCGCAAATGGGTAGAAGCAACTAACTTTCCTGAAACATCAATCAAATTGATCACAATATCATCCTTTATCATTCCACCAAGTTGTATCGCCAATAAATCAGCAGCCGGATTCGGAAAAACAGAAAACTCCAACGCTGAAAACTCCATCTCCGAAAGGGAGGAAGTCGGTACGGTATAATCAGTAGTCGGCTCCGTAACTGAAGTGACTTCCCGGTTGGCGCGTGTCCCATAAAAAGTAGGACCTACCGCATAAGGATAAGCAGAGTTCCAGTTGGCATCTACCGTGCAATAGTATGCATAGGTCCCATTTGGATATTCTGGCGTCACACTAAATCGGCCATTGTGCTCATCCAAATAATCATCAGCAGAATTAGCAATAAACTCATAATCCTCTCTAAAATATCCCAGTGGATAAGTCGTACTTATCGGAGGTCCGACATCCACACTACTACCATCAGCATGGGTCGTTCTAGTAGTAATATTTCTCATTTGATAGCCAGATTTGATTCTTGTTATTCCGCCAGTCCCATCGACATTTGCAAATCCATAAGCCCCATAAATGGGAAATCCGTCGTAGGCAAATCCAATAAGAGGGGAGTGCTTTGTTACATCAATAGTATACAGGCCATCAGCATCATACAAATTGCAAATATTAGAAATCACCGTTTGATCAAGCTTAAAAGCGGTAGGATTTTGATGATAATGATAATTACCCATGGCAGGGTGTGCTTTCGAACAGTCAAACCCGCCTCTTTCAGCAAGGATTGCATCTCTATTCCAATCTTGTTGCGACCCCATGCCGCCAGGACACATCGGGTTTCCAGGGCCACCACATAAGGCATTCGTGGTTGGATTCCAGGCGACACCGTCACGATAATCAAACAAGGCGACACCGTTTATGAAAACGCCGATATTGCCGCCTGTTGTGGAGGAAGGGGTCCCCGTATTTTGGGTAGGGTTTAATGGGAATTTGAAAATGGCATCCTGACTAGTAGCTTGGGAAGGATTCCCATCCAAAAATGGGCCTGTAGGATGGGCAGGAATTCCATTTGTAGAAACATAAACATCGTTGGCAGTATATTCTACTTTTTGACAATGGTACAAGATCCCATTATCTATAGCAGTTGAGTTACCTGACATATAATAACTTCCTGTTTGAGTGGTGTTCTGCAACCAGGAAGTGATTGCTGGACTTAGTTGCGCGTTGCAAATCAGAGTACATACAAGAATACTAGCAGTTAGTATCAATTTTTTCATAGTGTTAATTTCTTTTTTTGATTAGACTACATTTTTTCAAAAACCCCTTGCATAATCTATTCAAAAATTACGAAATCTAATAGTTAATCAATACACAAAGGACAATAATTCAAATAAGTAGTAACTCGTATGCTCCTTTTATTTATCCCAAATTGTCCATAAAAAATGAAGCAAATCCATGTTTCTAACGTAGATAACAGAGTGGTGGTTCTTACAAAACGAACAGATAGTTTAATTGACAGAAAATCAACCCATTAAGGAATGATTTCGTTCTAATAAATTATAAAAATGTAAGACTAACTAAGCTCCATTTTGGCCCAACAGAATTTTAAAACAGCAAACAAACTGCAATGATATTAAACAAGTCAATATCAATTATCCTTATTTTTGCTCTTTGGGCAACGAGTAATGTATTTGGACAATTTAATGTAAGCTACCCAAAACCCGCTCAGGATTTAAGTGTTTGCCAAGAATCCAACAAATTGGAAATAAGCATCAGCATTACTGACGATGCGGCAGACAACGATACCATTTATTTGAATTTGCCAGATGGTATTTCTTACCTTTTAGGGTCTGTAAATGTTTTATCTTCCAATAATGGACTCACCCTAAGTGAGTTATCTACGACTGATTTAAACGAACCAGTCTTCTTACTCTCACCCACTGACCTAAGTTCTGGAGATAATATCACCTTTACCATTGATAGAAAAGCAAACTGTGACGCCATAATTGCTGCGCAAAGTGGAACAACATTCAAAGATACTATGCAAATCGCCTCAGATTTAGGGAGTTTCTGGGATGACGAACCCCTTGTCAATTCTTATAATGTGTATTTCCCTTCCTTATCATTTATACAGCCACCTGCCGTCAATGCAGTAGTAAATTCAACAAATGACAGGGATGTCAAATTTACAAATGGTGGATTCGGTTGTCTTACTGAGTTAACTTTTTTTACTGTTAATACGGGTAATATTCATAACTCCTTAACAGCTGCTGGAACTGTACTTTTTCCTGCTTATACTATGAATGACACCACTTTCTATTTTATTGATCAATCCGTAATCTCTAATTTTGGGGATGGCGATGATTGTTTTGAAAATGGTGAAGAAATCACCTTTACAGAAAATTTCACCATCACCTCCTGTACTCCTTCAGCAAGTTATGGGATTAACTGGGGTTGCGAGTTTCAAACTTGTAGACAATTTGACATTAATGCCCAAATAAATGTGCCCAATGGAGTTCCAAGTATTTCAATAAATGAAACGAGAATTTCTGAAGGAAACAGTTGTACAAATGCCATTTTTGAAGTCGTTTATACAAACAATGGAACAGAAACTATTATTGGAGCTAGTACGGCTTACAATCTTTTTATTAAATATGGTACTGGTTTTAGTACAACACTTATCTACCAAACAAATATTCACTTTACAAATTTCACGATCAATGGAGTTCCACTTACAGATACTTTAACGAATGGTTATGGGATCAATATAGATTCGCCACAATTCATCAATCTTGGAGAGCTCACAGCTGATCCTGATGGCCCAGGGGGAATTGATGATTTAGACAATGATGGTCAGTTTGATGATCTGCCAGTAGGGGAGTCAGTTGTAGTTCAATTTGAATTGGTTTATCCATGTCTTACAGGATGTCCCATCTATACAAACTACGAACGATTTCAAAATCAAGTATGCTTCACTGACCAATGTGGCTTGCAGGATGAAACCACGATTTTGTCCTCAAGTAGTAGTTTTATCAATTATGGCGATAGCGATGGTACCGCAGTATTTGCTCCTACAGATGTAGAGGATGGAGAGGTATTTAATGTAGAATTTTGCCAATCAATGAGACATCCTACAAATCAGAATAGAGGACTAACTTGTCCAACAGATTCTATTTGTTTGAAAATGGTGCTTTCTCCTGGAATTTCTTTTCAAGGAAATCCTATGATGGATAATCTTTCTGCAAATGTTACCATCATCGGAGATACAGTTTGGATATGCGGAGAATTGAACAAGTCGGGAGCACTTAGTGTCTGTCACTCCTTAGATCTCTCTTTTTCTTGTGGCAGTTGGGACGGCAACTCCATAAGTATGGAGTCTACTATTGAATATACCTGCGACAATTCATGCGATTGTATAGAGCAATGGGGATGTATAGACACCAATATATCTCCACATTGTCCAGGATGTTTGGAGGGAATGACAACTCAGGGAGCAGATACTGAAAGACAGACGATGGGATATAGCGACCCATCAGGCACCTCTTTTGCAGACCCTACAACATTGGACCCTCAAAACCTTCAAACTGCATGGCCTTGCGATATTGTTAAGCTTTCGTCATCTGCTTTGCAAATTGGGCTAAATCAATATGACAATGCACATCTAGAGTTAAAATACAATACGATTGGAGGCCTAGAAGCATTTGAAATTGTCAATGGAGAAGTGGACATCTATGATGCATCCACAGGAATAATTTACACATGCAATACGCCTACGCCTGCAAAAACCATAACAGGTGGAGTTGTATTTTATAATTTTGACTTTTCCACCTTGATTGGTTCTCCTTCTTGTGGTTTACCTGGTGGATTTATATTTCAGCCTGGTGATTCATTGTATACTGCAGTTAATGTAAAAATATTGGACAACCCCAATTATGATTGTATTCCTAGTAGTCCAGTAAGTGGTTTGAAATTTAGATTTTATAATGTCGATCAAGGAAGTGGCAATGAAATATGGTGCGACTCCTGGGGCACAGAGCTCTATTTGCACAATCGCTGCCTTCAATCCTGGCAAGGCGGGAACTCCATAAATGAAGGATGTGAAAGTTACCCCAACCTTTTTTCCTTTCGATTTGAACATGGATCTTACGACTTATATCCTGGAGAAATAAGACCATACGCAAGAGTCGATTCTTTTGTCTATACGATTAACTCCGGAGATGAATTTGATCCTGCAGTTACTCCTACATTACGGTCTAGAGGTACAATCGCAGATGGTTATCCTGGTAATTATATTGTAACAAATCTTCCTCCTCCCTTCGTTGTTGGAAACAAAATAACATGGGTAAATGATGGAACATGGCCGCTAGGTGATATGCGAGTTTATGAACATTCAGCCTATCAATTAAATTTTAATCTAAGAACTACCTGTTCCTCTACTACCGCAATAAATCAGTTTAATGTATTTACAACAGATTATGGTGATTTTCAGGATACAGATTGTCAGAGTGTGAAAATTATTACAAGAAACAAAGATGTAGTAAATAGCCTTGCCGATGTTGCCGTTACTGACTTAACAGGGTGCGTTTCAGCCTCTAAATCTATTGAGTCTTGGGATATTGAGGTTAGAAACACGGTTGGAGGGATCGCCGCAGATTATGTATGGGTAGCATTAGAAGACACGCCATCTGGAGTCAACATTCTAAATGTATACGACCTCTCCAATGGAGGAACACCGTTAACGTTAACGCCATATGCCAATGGAAAATGGATCGAGTTAACAACAAGCCTTCCTGGTGGTAACATTCAAAATTTACAAGTAGAATTTGAATATGAAGATTGCTTAAAAGACTCAATAAGGGTAATTACAGGATTTGATTGCAATAGTTTCCCAACGAACCCGACAACTGCAAAATGTGAGGGTGAAGGCACTTTCCTTGAAGTAAAACCTTCTCCTTCTGAAATTCAAATTAATCTGGCTTCATCTCCTAGTGGCCCTCAAACACTTTGCGATACCTTGACCTATGAAATTGAGTTAAGCAGTGCTCAACTTTCCTTTTTAGTAGATCCGAACATCAATGTTGCCCTCATACCAGGGTTATTTATTTCTGCAGATCCGATAGTTGAATACCCGTTAGGTTCTGGGGCATGGGAGACAATTCCTGCATCATATACCGGTACGCTAGCGACTATAGATGTTTCCCAACATTCAGGAATCGGAACATTCGGAATACCAGGGACTCAAGATGCATTAACTGCAGAAGAACGGGGTATGAAAGTAGTATTCAAGTTTATTACGGATTGCAATTTTATATCAGGTTCAAGATTCCAGTTTATTGCACATGGGCTGCAACCATGTTCTGACCCTGCAATTGGAGACGGTATTGCCATTAGTTCAGACAATTTGTATATCCCAGATATCACCTCAGAATATGAAAGTATTGTTACTGCCTCCACAACACCGGTATCACTTGTTTGTAGTGAATCCGTTACCGCAGATATAGAAATTCTAATTATTGGAGGAACGACCGCTACATCAGACACTTCTTTTATGGAATTGCCGGCTGGCGCATCTTTCGTCCCTGGTTCAATTATCTGCACTACAGGTCCAGGTGTTTTTTGTCCTGCTTCTGTCTCCGTCACAATGGTAGGCGGTAATGAAGTAATTGCGTTTGAAATTCCTCCGGGGATGAACTCAAGTGATATCTTGGATTTTGAATTTGAAATTCTCACGAACCCATCTCAATTCAATTCCGGCGATTCACTTTCAATAACGAATACAACAATAATAAATAATGTTGCTTGTGGAGTATCTTTCTGTGATGCAGTTTTAGCGGTAACAGGAGAGGGAACAACATTGATAGAAACAACACCATTAGTCCCATTAACCCCCCAACTCTCTAGCACTCCAGTAATATGTTTCGGAGAATCAAATGGTTCTGCAACCATAACGGTTTCCGGAGGGTTGGCTCCTTATCAATATCTTTGGCAAAATGGAGCAACCACAACAACCGCAACTGGACTAGCAGCGGGTACAAATGTGGTTACAGTTACAGATGCCAATTCATGCACAGATACATATTCAGTTCTAGTAACCCAACCACCTCTATTAAGTATTAGTACGAATCTAATCAGTAATGTGTCCTGTAATGGATTATCTGATGGATCTGCTAGTGTAACATCCAACGGTGGTGTTCTAGGTTACACTTACGCATGGGGGAATTCAGCAAACACAGCCACTGCAACAGGTTTAGAGGCAGGCACTCATATTGTTACAGTTACGGATCAAAATGGATGTTCTGCAACAAGTAGTATCTTAGTCACAGAACCGACTATTCTCAGTTTATCAGCAACTGCAGATGCACCAATTAGCTGCAATGGACAAAGTGATGGAGAAAGCGATGGAGTTGCAACAGCTACACCATTGGGAGGGACACCAGGCTACACTTTTGCTTGGAGTAACTATGAAACAACTGGAACAGCAATAGGATTAACTGCGGATATACACACTGTTACCGTAACAGACAGCAATGGGTGTTCGGCAACAGCAGACGTCTCCATTACAGAGTCAGTCCAATGTGATCCATGTAATCCATTAAGTACATTATTCACGGATAATGATATGGATGGAATTGGTGATGTTTGCGATTTAGATGACGACAATGATGGGATTTCAGATATTGAGGAAGGCTGTAGGCAAGTAGCTGATAGTGTTGGCGTTAATGTGAAAAATGGAGGAGCGCAAATATTAAATCTTAACAGCGGTGAAAATGGATTTATCGTTGATATATTAAGATTAGATAATAGTTTTAATGTTTCTTTTAATGGTGTTTTATTAACGTCACGACCTTCAAATCCTGTATCTGTTGATTTTAATTTTTCTTCTCAAGGGACTTCACCTGGTTTAACTGCCATGTTCGCGGATGGAACTTGGTATGGGAACAGTGGAATACAAACAATTTGGGGTATTGCATGGTCGACTCCCGCAAATCCTGAAACACCTCTGTTGCGTTTAGTTGTACATGATAATGGTGCAATGGAACTATATGGTTCAAAGACATTAAACGGCCCACTCGAACCAATGGTGTTGACAGGAGGACTTATATTCAATCCTCCAACTTGGAATCCTGTATCAAATGTTGTACGCGTAAGCCAATATATAGATGGTCCAACATTTATGCAGGGATCGGCTTATGGTTTTGTCAATGAATGTCAGGATTCTGATGGTGATGGATTACCAGATAATATTGACTTAGACTCGGACAACGACGGCTGTCCAGATGCCATAGAAGGTGGTGGGACATTTACTTTTACAGATATTCAAAACGATACCCTAACAGGAGGAATAGACACCTTTGGAGTTCCAATAGTGGCAACTCCTACAGGACAATCGGTCGGTACTTCAATAGATTCTTTGCAACTTTCGCCAGTATGTATGCCTATAACTACTACAATTGGCACAAATGTCTCTTGCCATGGATTATCTGATGGAACCGCCACAACAACTCCAAGTGACGGTACAAGCCCATATCTATACCTTTGGGACAATGGACAAACTACTGCGACATCAACGGGATTAGCAGCTGGCACATATCAAGTAACTGTAACAGATCAAAATGGTTTCACTGCCACAAGTGATGTTTTGATCACTCAACCAACAGTTCTTGCATTATTAGCCTCCGAAATAACTCCTATAAGTTGTAATGGAATGACAGATGGGGTAGCAACTGCGACCCCTAATGGAGGTACACCAAGCTACACATTTATTTGGGATACCGGAGAAACGACAGGAACAGCAACAGGATTATCAGCTGGCACACACATAGTAACCGTTACCGATGACAATGGCTGCCAAACAACAGCAAACGTCTTAATTACTGAACCAGATTTATTATCGACCACAACATTGGGTACAAATACAACTTGTAACGGATTTTCTGATGGAACTGCCACAACAACGCCAAATGGAGGCACAAGTCCATATGAATACAATTGGGACAACGGTGCCACGACAAGCACTACGACAGGATTAGGAGCAGGCACTTATCAAGTTACAATTACCGATCAAAACGGATGCTCCACCACCAATAACGTATTGATTACAGAACCATCCTTACTTACCTTGTCAGTATCGGAAGACACTCCAGTAGTTTGTAATGGACAAAATAATGGAGAAGCTACAGCTACACCAGGCGGAGGCACACCTGGTTATACATTTGCTTGGGACAATGGGGAAACGGGAGGAACAGCAACAGGTTTAGCAGCAGGCTTGCACATTGTATCAGTAACAGATGCAAATGGCTGTATTACAACAAACAGTATTAACATCACAGAACCTACAATATTAACAACATCAACTACCTTAGTATCAAATGTTTCTTGTTTTGGATTGTCTGATGGTTCTGCAACAACAATTCCAGCAGGAGGCACAAGTCCATACATCTATTCTTGGGATAACTCAGAAACAACAAGCACAGC
>CALLWB010000089.1 GCA_938016265.1 uncultured Saprospiraceae bacterium | reverse complement strand
CGAGGAAGGGCTGTGTTGGGTAGTTTGAAAATAATTTCGTTGAAAGGTTCATAAAAAATAAAGGACAAGATGATCGTCAGAACGCCACCAATTGCCCAGCAGATATAAATGATGGGAATGGTTTTCAATATTTGATAAATAGCAAACCGCCAGGTTCCTCTCCCTCTAGAGATTACAGCAAATGTGATGGTATAAATGATGCTAAATATAATCCCATAAACGGTTCCTTCCAAAATCCCTTGAAAAACTGCTCGTTCCCAAATGCTAGGAGGCTCCCAGCGCATTATTTCCATAAAATATGCTTCACTTATCCAGCCGTTTACGACGTTGGTGCTTGCTCCAATAAATCCACCTACTAGTATGATTGATAGCGCTATAAGTGGAAAGGCGAATGGGTTTAATGGTTTTTTGTTTTCTTGTGCATCAAGTATTTCGGTGTTCATAGAGGTAGCTTTTCCTGATCGTAAAACTTGTTTTTCTTTTATTCTTGGATCTAGATTTTCGATTTTATTCCTTAAACAGCTCCACCGTATAATCCAACAAATCTGCGCCTCCAAACTTGCCGTGACCGGGCACCACATATTGTATCCGCCCTGCATATTCCCTTTTTATATCTGAAACGGTATTCGACCATTCCTCCACATTGGCATCCGTTAAGCTGCCTTTGTTTGCTTGTAGGGGCTTGATGGCACAGCCTCCAAAAAGTACTTTTTCTGAAGGAATATAACTGACAATATTGTCCGGTGCATGTGCCTCTCCAAAATATCTATTTTCTATTACCTCCTTGCCGATAGTCAGTTTTTGACTCTCTTTGAATCCGATGTTAGGTACTGCGTCGTTGTGTGCCCTTTCGGAGCTAGAAAGCTGGATCGTCCGATCATTCGCATAGGAAGTGATACTATCCTTGTGAAATTCATTTAGCCCACCCAAACAATCAATGTGGAAATGATTGATAACAACTGCTTTGACTTCTGCTTGTAGTTCCCTTTTTATCCAGTCCAACAATTCTCTGGAAGCTTGGTCGTCGGTAGGCGTGTCAAAGACGATAGCTTCTCCGTTGTTGTGGTAGATCAGCCCATTGCAAGGATAGTTTTTGTAGACTTTGAGAAAGGACGTGTGCATATAGGTGTGTTCAGATACTTGTTCGATTTTTAGGGTTTCTGACTGGTAGCTTAACTCAGCGCTGCTCGGTGCTGTTTTGCAGCCCAGGAAGTTGATAAGCAGTACAAGGGAAATAAATGGTAGTTGTTTATTCATTGAGGTTGTTTTTATTATGCTCCTTAATCGTCCCTTCGTATTTCAGATTTTTCGGACTGTATTAAGGAAACGTTTTCCCTATCATAACTAAAATAATCTGTTTGATCCCAGCTCCAAGATGTCGACCTTCTGGTATTGAAACCACTTGTTTTATAACTTATCGTTATGGTGTTTTCGGTGGAGGAAATAAAAATCTCGTCAAAGGTGTCCTGGATGGTTGCCCCATAAGGTGTCGTTGGGCAGTTTTCTAGTTTTTTCAAAGCGTCGGCATCGTTGGCAAACCATTTTTTGACAAAACCTAAGTGGTCTTCTGAACATTGATATCCTAGATTCAGTGCAGTCAGAATTATACAGTTTAGGTTGCTTCTGTCGTCGTTGGCTTTGCCGTCCCATTGGCATTCATTGCCGACAAATGTGGCTATAAAACCAAGGGCTGCCTTCTCGGGATCACTGATCGATTGGCAGAAATGTTCATTCAAGAAAATGGAATTAAAGGTACCTTCCAATTCTTCAATGTATTTGTCTGCTCGCCACAGAAATTTGATTGGCTTATTGGTCGAACTTATTTTTTGCGCATTAATGACTGATTCGGTGTACTGGACTATTTCTGGATCTCCAGCTGGCCGATAACCTTCGACCGACCATTCCACTTTTATAACATCTCCGTATTTAAATCGAGTACCAACTTCTTCCAGATCAATATTGTCCATGAGCCAGACTTCGTTCGTATCAATTTCCCCTATCAAATAGAAATTATCTCCATCTAAATTGTAGGAGAGGAATTCCATGGTGTCTGTATATATTTTCCCCATTTCTATAGTTTCCTTAGGTCGGATCAAGCTTTTGTAGGGCGTGTTTTGATTGTTCGTTGGCTCGGCTTCTTCTTCTTCTATGTCTTGAACTTCCAGTGGGACTTTATTGATGCTTTGTTCTTGAGGTAGGTCTGTTTCTGTGCGTTCTTCGGGTTGATTTTTGGTGGTTGATGGGCTGTTTTCTTTGCAGCCCAGCATTATCAGTATTAATAATAAAAAGACAGAAAATATTGTTTTTTGCATTTAATAGGGTTTAAGAATAGAGTGGGGAGATAAGAAGAAATTCAAGGTTCAACTCTTTGCATTTGCGCTGTATTGGCAATTTTAAATTCAATACTTACCAATACTATCAAAACGACAATTTCCAATAAAAAATAAGTCAATCCAAGACTTGTTAACAAGGGCAAGTGAAGAAATATACAAGCCACTGACACAAAACAATACAGCAAATTTGCAACAGCAATCGCCTTCAAAAAAGGCCGCCAGTTTTCCATTATCCAAAAAGAACAAGACAGCGAATAGATAATAAAAACAACAGGAATCGCCGCTAACAGATATAGCGTTTTGACAGGCATCCCAATGTATTGCTCCAATTGCACCAAAATGACACCTAGCGAAAACGCAGAAACGAGCGCACCCAGGCCATCAATCAGGAAAATGGTCCTTGGATTGGCCGCCATTTTGTTGATGAATTGTTGAATTGCGGGCTTCATTAATTATTCGATTTTCTGGATGTAGGAATTGAGTAAATCAATGGTTGCTTGGTTTCTTTTGCTTTTGGCAACAGATAGCGGAGTATCGCCATCCATATCTTCAATGATAGTTGGGTCCGCTCCTTTTTCAAGCAATAGTTTGGTGACATTAAAATGATCAAATCGAATGCTTTCTATTAGGGCAGACGCCATAAATTCGGGGTGTTGGTAGTTGGGATCAATACCTGATTTAAGGTAGTATTCCACCAAGCCGACATCTCCGGTTTGTGCTGCTTGGAACATGTCTTTCCAGTCTCCTCCTGACATATATTTGTAATTTTGGTTGGTTATTTTAAAAGTTCTTGACTAACAATATAAGGGTTTTAGGATATATTAGAATGATTTTGATGCTCGTTAGTTATAAATTGTATAAATAATCGTGGCCGCAAATTCATGCAGCAGATATCGAATAAACCTTTATCAAGCGCCCATTTTCAATAGCAGACGCTCAACGCTACGGGGCTTCGTTTGATATAAATAATAACCGAGTACAACCCCGAGTGCATCAGCTATCCCGTCATAAATATCCATGCCTCTGCCGGGAATAAATTGTTGTATTACTTCAGTGAATGGCCCAAAGAGCATTGCCCACAATAAGGCAGAAATTAAGGTTTCTTTATTTTGGAACTTATAGCAAATATTGACAGACAGCAGAAAGAAAATCCCGAAATGCACGACTTTGTCCAAGTAATTCCCCGCAATTTTTCCATTCCCGGGCATCATAGTGACCACCAGAATTAGAAGGATGCTGACAAGGAGTAATCGGTTTCGTCGTGGTGTTTTTTCTTGCAAGGAATTGTTTTTGGTGATGCGATATAGCCTTGAAACCTTATGTTTATAATGGTTTTAATAGCTCTTCTTGGTCAATTGGAACGTACAGATGGCACTCAAGTTACTTGTTTTCAAGGAAATGTGTATGAATTCCTATGCTACAATTATGAGTGGTGTCCATGACACTTGAAATACTTGAATTGTGTCTCAAGGTGTAAAGGCAAATGATAAATCAGTATAGGTTAGACAGTTTTGGGGTGAATGATTATTCGTCTCTACTTTCTACCCTCTATCAAATATGCCTTCCTACAAGAAATAAATAATCCCTAGCAATCCAACGCCTCCAAGGACGAATGTATACGGTAGTGCCATCCAGATCATCTTTACGTAAGACAACCGAATTGCAGGTGCTAGTGCGGAAGTCAATAAAAACAAGAAGGCTGCTTGTCCATTTGGTGTCGCTACACTAGGAAGGTTGGTCCCGGTATTGATAGCAATAGCCAATGATTCTAGCTCTTCTCTATTGATGGTGCCGGCATCAAAAGCGGCTTTCACTTCGTTGATGTAGACGGTGGCCACAAACACGTTGTCACTGATCATGGATAAGATACCATTGGCAGCATAGAACAAGCCAGGCTGCATCGATTTAGGCTGCTGCAACACATAATCAATAATCGGTTTGAACAGGTGTAAATCATGGATCATTCCAACTATCACAAAAAAGACAGTCAACAAGGCGGTGAATGGCAGTGCCTCTTCAAAAGCATGGCCGATACTGTGTTCATCAGTGATCCCTGTGAAGGCGGTCTGCAACACGATTATTGCCAATCCGATCAATCCAACAGGCGCTAAGTGGAAGGCGAGCGCTGCAATCAAAAATACCGCGGAAATGGCCTGTATGACCAAGGCGAATTTTTCTGCATCTGTTCTTTTTGCATCCTGTTCTTCCAAAAATCCTTGAATAATATCTCTTACTTGATCGGGTAGTTCTGCTCCAAAATCAAACTTCTTAGTGACTTCCAACAAGACGCAGGTCAATAATCCAGCAGCTAATACGGGCATAGTGATTGGTGCCATTGCATAAAAGAATTCCATGAAGTTCCATCCCAATTTATCTCCAATCAGCAGGTTTTGAGGTTCTCCTACGATAGTACAAACACCACCTAAGGCCGTTCCCACCGCTCCGTGCATCACTAAACTTCTTAGGAAACTTCTGAATTGCTCCAGCGTCTCACCACCCAATTCTTTGCGATCGGCAACGCCACTATCATCAAAATCGGTATTGCTGGAATGTACCTTATGATACACCTGATAAAATCCGACAAACACGCTTATCAAAACAGCCGTAACGGTCAATGCATCCAAAAAGGCACTTAAAAACGCCGATAGAAAGCAAAAGAGCAGGGATAGCATAATTTTCGAGCGTACCTTGACGAATATTTTTCCAAAAACAAACATCAATAAGGGCTTCATAAAATAGATACCAGCCACCATAAATACTAACAGCAAGATAACCTCCAGGTTGCTTTCAATCTCGTGAAAAACGGTGTGTGGGGTCGTCAAGTTCATCAACACTACTTCGAAAGCGATCAGTCCACCAGATTGCAAGGGATAGCATTTCAACGCCATCGCCAGCGTCAAAATAAATTCTCCGATTATTATCCACCCCGTGGCTGTTGGCCCGACAGTAAACAATAAAATAGGATTCAATATTAAAAATGCAAGAATGGTTTGCTTGTACCAGTTGGGAGAATTCCCTAGAAATGATTTGTATGCCTCCATCACGCTGTCAAAATTTGTTTTAAGTTTTTGAATGGCGCAAAGGTACTTTTAAGTCATGAAATTTTGCAGTTTTCTAGGCGAAATTTCTTGATTAGTTTTAATTTTTCAATAGAAAATCCTTCTAACAATGTGAATGTTTTCTAAAATTGGCAAGGAAGGGCTGTTTTTTACTTAAACCAATCGTTTCTGGGAATGTTTAATTGATTGATTGTGCAGCTGTTGTGATCTCCGGCTGTCAACACAAAATCCTGTTTGACCTTGGTGCCGCTGGCATATTTTGCAGGTGTCCAGTTGGGCATGTTGCAAATGGTTTCTACTAGCAATTTATCTACTTGTTCATCTTTGGAGGACTCAAATACCTCGGTATTGATAACAAACCCTTCTTCGTCGATCGTAAATTTGATGGCGGTTATGTTGTGTTTTTTGAAGGTGGTGGGGGCAATTTTGTTGATTGCCTTTTCTTTAAGGTATTGGGTTAGCTGATGTTGGCCGCCGGTGTATTTGGCTTCTGTTTGTGGGTCGGTAGCGACGGTGAAGCTGATTTCTTTGGTGTCATTGTGCTTAAGGTTGTTGTTGGGGAGGTATTTGACGACAACTGCAATTTCTGCGGTCTCGTCTGCTGTTTGGAGGTTGTTTTTTTGTTCTTGGGTTAAGACATCGTTGTTGCTATTGGCTTTTTTGACTTGTCCTTTGTGGATGGTTTGTATTTCGACAGACTGGTATTCTTTTACCCAAGAGGCGGTGTATCTTGGATTTAGATCGGCTACTGTTTGTACCGTCTTCAGCTTTTCTTTTGTGATTGAAATTGGTGGATAGACGCGGTGCACTTCAAATTGGAGATCGAAGGATAGGCTGTCTTGGGCGATTCCTTGGTAAGGGAGTGCCAGGAGGAGTAGGAATGGGAGTATTAGTTTGGGGTATACATTTATCATAGGGCTAAATTATTGATATTTGTCGTTTGTTGCAAGTGGTAGATTGCTTATTAACATAATGTTATTGATTTTATTAATGATATTGATCATTGGTGTTTGTTGATTTTGGAGTTTGATTGTTGTTGCTTTTAACAAGTGTTACTAGTTAGAGTTTTTTGATGGATGGTTCTGAAAATAGCGATCTTAGTATTAGAACTGCTAAGGATCAATTGGCAGATAGATTGGGGTTAGAGTAGATGTCGCTCCTATCCTTGGAGGTTTCTCGAGGGACTGCTTTTTTGCTAATATTTTATATCTTACATTATTATCAAGTAATCTATAATTCGATGGGGATTTTATTGTTTATCGTTTCGTTTTTAACGGCGTTGTACTTGTTTTTTGCTTTTTTAGGCGCTAAAAGGGTAAATTTTCTTGTCATTCTGATGGCGGCATTACTAATTGGTTTTCTTACGAAAACGTTCGGCACCTATTCTGGCTGCGCAGATGGTTGGATATCAGAAAACATTGGAGAGCAAGGCGCCTGCTCGCATCATGGTGGTGTAGTGACTTACTTTAATACTTTTGGTGCGGTGGCCATGTCCGTTTGCGTTTTCATGTTTGTTATCGTAATTGCTATTCAATTTATCAAATTTAGGAATGATTTATAGTGGAATCCACACCGTAGCCTCGTAGTGGGGAATAGCCTTGGTATTTATTTCATGAAAGACTAATGTCAATAAGTAAAAATGCACCGCTCCGCTGGTTGACTTGCATTGGAAGCCAATAATCTTTCCTAAATAACTTAATAACCAATAACTTAGTAACTCAAATTTGCCTCAAATTCTTTATCTTTGATATACTGAATGAAACCAGAATTAGTTGATAAGTAGATTATTGTTCAACCATTAAGGTACTATAAGATGAATTGTTTAAGCTATCTATTTCTGTTTTTGTTGCCGCTTTCCTTTACGGCATTCAGTCAGCAAATTACTGTTGGTAATGGTGGGGATTTTCCGACGCTTTCACAAGCACAATCTTCCGTTAATCCAGGAGATACGTTGCTCGTACTCGACCAGATATTTACAAACGGCACCCAATTTTTAACCATCAATGGACTGCCGGGACAACCTGTTGTGATCATGGGGCAGACCAGTCAGGGGCCAATTTTTCAAGGAGGCACTGAAGGTTTACATCTTAGTGGGTGCAATTATGTAGAGATCAATGGCCTTGTTTTCCAACAGCAAACTGGAAATGGGCTCAACATAGATGATGCAGGCAGCTACACTATACCGTCTACGCATATTGAGATTAAGAATTGCCTGTTTCGGGATATGGCTGCTGGTGGTAATAATGACCTGTTGAAAATGTCTGGAGTAGATCATTTTCTGATTTCAAACTGTACGTTCCTGAATGGTGGGAGCGGAGGATCGGGAATTGATTTTGTAGGCTGTCATTATGGCGTGGTGGAAGATTGTTATTTAGACAATGCGGGGACTAGTGGGATTCAAAATAAAGGCGGCACCCAATTTATCACCATCCAGCGAAATGTATTTAAAAATATGGGGCAGCGCGCCTTAAATCTAGGCGGAAGTACAGGATTGCAGTTCTTCAGACCACCACTCCCTAATCCCATTGTCGACGCTTTTGAAGCTGCAGATATCGATGTTTTTTCCAATGTTTTTATTGGGAATCGTGCGCCGATAGCTTATGTAGGATGTGTGCGTGTACAAGTAAGAAATAATACATTTTATCAACCAGACAACTGGGTCATTCGAATTTTGCAGGAAACCACAGTGCCCGGATTTCTAACTTGTGCAGACAATGAATTTAGCAATAACATCATTTACCTGGAGACGGACAAAACGGAAGTCAATATTGGTTCAAACACCAATCCAGCGTCCTTTACTTTTAGCCACAATGCCTGGTACAATGAAGCGTCCAATAACTGGGCGCCGATTCTCCCAGTAACTGACCAGAATCAACTGATTGGTGACCCGTTATTCAATGATCCTGCAAATGAAGATTTTAGTCTGACATCCCAAAGTCCGTTTATAGGCAATGGATTTTCGTATAATACTCCAACAACAGATTTTAACCAACTGCCATTTGCCAACCCACCGTCAAGGGGAGCGCATGAGGGAGCAGTTGCTGGTACGACTGATTTGTCGATCCGCTTTCTCCTAGAAGGCGCTTATGATTTTGGTGCTGGACTTATGACGGATAACCTTCGGGACAAAGGATTATTGCCTGCTGAAGATCCGTGGGCGCTTTCTCCGAATATTCCGGCTTCTGCATTGGCAGTTACTGGCAATGATGCCTTGGTAGACTGGGTAATGATTGAGTTTAGAGATCCAAATAATCTAGCGACAATTCTACACACTACTTCCGGTCTAGTTCAGCGGGATGGGGATTTGGTGAGTGCGGATGGTTCGTCCTTGATTTCGGTAGCTGCTCTGCTGCCGGAAGATGTCTTCTTGCTTATTCGCCATCAAAATCATTTGAAAGCAATGCATGCGGTTTCAGTTGTTGCTAACGTTATTTCCTACGATTGTACGACTCAAAATGCTTATGAGGGTGGGGGAACTGGGCAGAAAGAACTCAGCCCTGGAGTCTGGGCCCTCCACGCAGGCAATGCGAATGAAGACAATGAAATTACTGGAGCTGACAAGGCCTCCTGGATATTAGAAAATGGAATCTTCAACGTGTATTCCCCCAATGATTTTAACCTGGATGGAGAGGTGAATGGTGCGGACAATGTTTCTTGGTTTACTAATAATGGGGTGTTTTCTGTTGTACCTTGAATGGATTAATTGTTAATGGTTGGATGGGTTAATGGCGGATGTGGATAGGTGTTGAATGCCGTATGCTCCAATTTAATAGCCGCTGGCCTGCCTGCTGCAGTAAGGACCATATTGTTAAGATGAAAGGTAACTACATGACTTAAATTTATTCCTTGAGTTAAAACCCAAGTGGTCCGACGTTCACCTATTAAATTTTCTGTAACTATCGGCACTTGATTAGTTAACTATTATTCCATTAACCAATTCTTAATAGTATATTGGTTAAGAGACCTATTCTATTCTTGTTGGAAACCTATGAAATCAATTACGTTATTCTTATTCTTATTAATATCCTGCAGCCTTTCTGCTCAATCCTTTTATTCTGATATAAATCAGGAATTGAAAGAAGCATTGGAAAGAATAGAGCGACTAAATTCCCATAATCAACCAACTGCTGGTTTTAGAACGAATCCAGTAAAACGGTTGGATAGCACCATTTATATTGCTAAATTTCAAAATCCTAACACTGTTCAAAATGACTTTAAATATCGGTTTCAATATGACGCCTTTCATAATGTGGTAGAAAGTAGGAGTTACGCAAGGCAGAATGCTTCTTTTCCATGGGAGTTTAGGTCTCAGCAGAATTGGGAATATGATGTTAATAATAATGTGGTTGATCATATTTCAAGAGATGGTTCGATGAATACTAGTAATGTTTTTATGAATGGTGTTCGATTGGAATACATCTATGACAATGACAACCAGGTAGTTGATGAAAGAAGATCTAACTACTCAAACTATAGTGGAATATGGTCTTTTCAGTCCAGAGAGTTGTCAACTTACAACTCCTCCGGTTTGCTTTTGGAAATACTGCTCCAGGATTGGAACTCCGGACAATGGGAAGATGGCTATAAAGAGACCTATGCCTACGATAGCAACAATCTTCTTGTTTCTGAGTTGGCATATATAGTTAATGGTGGCAATTGGGAACCTTATTCTAAAACCGACCACGCTTACAATTCAACCAATCAATTGGTGGAAAGTATAGCTGGTTTTTATGAGGACACCATAGGCGTTTGGACCAATGTCCATAAGATAGAATATTGGTATACTCCTGCTGGTCTCCTAAATGGTGCGGAAGTATCAATTTGGAGCGCTGCCAGCTGGACTTCCTTCAATAGAGTGGAACTACTTTTTGATTCGGTGGACAATTTAACGGCTACGACTTATTATGAATGGGATAGTGCTTTACAAGGATGGATCCTAAATAGAACGGAGCAATCTACCTATGACAATAATTTTCCTTATGCTGTCTTGGCGACTTCGATGGAAGAAATTAATTGCCGTCATCTATTACTTACAAGTACGGCGGAGTTAATAAATACAAGTACTGGTCAAATACGATTTTTTTATGATATCACGTATTTTTGGTCGGATATTATGACTGGTATTGAGCAAATGCCTAATGAGTCCGCACAAATTTCTTTTTACCCCAATCCCGCAACTAACTTTCTAGAGTTTGATTTGCCGACGTCCAATGTTGATAGTTCAATAGAACTATTCAATGCAAATGGGCAACGGTTATTGCAGCAACCGCTGCTTGACAATCGCCTGTTGTTGCCTGAGCTTCCATTGGGCGTTTACCTTTTTTTGATTAGCCAAGATGGGAAATTGTCTTCTGGAAAAGTGATGGTGGAGTAGTTTATCGAATGCTATAAGCTAGCTCTAACATGTCAAGCGGATGAATTCGCCTGATACATTAATGCGATAATTTTTCAGCACGAATCGACCGACCAAGAATGCTGTAGGCATGATAAAATTTAATAGCTAGGGTTTCAACCCTAGGCCTGGATCATGTATGTATTGGAGTGCCCTCGGCACGGATCATTTTGACAAAATGAAACGTACCTATGGCACTCAATATGGTTATTGCCAATGACATAGGAATGAATTCCTATGCTACAATAGGAGTCGTGTCTATGACACTAAAAACGGTACATGATATATCTAAACAGGCTGACTTCTTTCAACTGCAGCTTTCTGTTGGTCACAAAACAAGCAGATATCCATGCAATAACTGTTGAAAATTCAATTGAATATCTGAAAAATTTAGATTAGGTATTTCCTAGGAGGATCCTACTTCAATTCTACAGGAACCAAGAGTAAAGACAAGTTGCGGGTGGACCTCTGAAAATGAATTATTAAAAATAAACAACAGAACACCACTTCGAAGTAGTATAAAACTTAAATTTGTCATTAGAAATTAAGGTTAAGAGAAACAGTGGCCATCGCAGGGCAAGCAAAACGAGAAAATGACAATACAAAACGTACCAGAAATATTTACCCCAACAACAACCGACAAATTAGACTTATTCGTTCATGATTTTAAAATGACGGACGATGTTTTTAAGAGCAAAGTAAATCTGAGTCTGCACATGTTTAGTTTTTTGCAAAAAGGGAAAAAGCAGGTCCACTTTGCAGATTCCTCCGTAGCAGTAAACAGCGAACAATCGCTCCTAATAAAAAAAGGCAATTGCCTATGGTCAGAATTATTGGACAATGCGGCGATTTATTATTGCAAACTCTTTTTTTTCTCCGATAAACAGCTCAAAGATTTCCTAAAAAAACACCATCTATTTGCACCTAGTGAGAAGGAAACGCCCTCTTATTTTGTCATTGAAAATGATGCGTACCTCCACTCTTATTTAGATTCGCTGTCTACTGTCGGGAATGCATCTGTCGATTTTATTGACAATCTCTATGCAATCAAATTTGAAGAACTGATGCTTTATCTAATAAGTAAATATGGCGAGGCTTTCAAAAAATACCTGCAGTCATTGATCACCAAAGAACCGTCTACGTTCAAGGAGGTAGTAGAAAACAATATCTACTCCAATTTGAAAATTGATGAAATCGCCTTTTTGTGCCACATGAGCCTGTCCACCTTCAAACGCAACTTCCTAAAAGAATACCAAACCTCTCCAGGCAAATGGCTACAAGACAAACGGCTCACAAAAGCCAAACAACTACTCGAAGACGGCCAACTAAAATCATCTGACATCTATTCAGATTTCGGTTACAACAATCTATCTAACTTCAGTGCGGCTTTTAAAAACAAATTTGGGAAAAGTCCTCGCGGGTAGCGCGACTAGTTTAGCAGCGCAAAACTGTTGGTAGAGGGTGGATTGGCTAAAATTCTGTTTGTTGTTGTAGGTGCGAATTATCATTCCCATCCTTCCACAATTGACCGAATGTCCTATTCCTTCTAACTCCATATTCGTCTCCATCTCACATTTGACCTTTTTTCATAAGTACCTGACCTAATTCCGTAACCAGACTCCCCTAACCTTGTCTTACTTTTGCAACTTATTATACTATAAACCTTAAAATTAAAATAATGAGTATTACGCTAGAACAAGCAGAGAAAATGGTCAGTGCCGCAAAGAAAAAATCGGCTGAAATAGATACAAAAATGAATATCGCTATTGTCGATGCAGGAGCCAATTTATTAGCCTTTGCGCGTATGGATGGCGCATGGCTAGGTTCTTTAGACATCTCTATCAAAAAGGCAAAAACGGCCCGATTTTTCGATATGGATACAGGAATTATCGGAGGATTATCGCAGCCAGGAGGCGCATTATACAACATCGAACACTCCAATGGCGGACTAATCACGTTCCCAGGCGGTATCCCCGTCAAAAATGCAGCGGGTGAAGTAATCGGTGCAATTGGTGTCAGTGGAAGTTCTGTAGAAAATGACCACACGGTTGCAAAAGCAGGCGCAGAAGCATGCTAAGATAAATTAGACTAGAGAAATAAAAAAGGCTTATTGGGTAGTTATCGTAAGATAGCTACCCTATTTTTATTAGTACGTGCTTTTCAAACTTCAATAGGATTATTTTTATTAATTTTAATTATATTAATATCGAGCAGAAAAACGTACCACGTTATGAAATATGCCCACACCAACATCATAACCAAAGACTGGAACACCCTAAGCAATTTCTACATCAAGGTATTCGACTGCAAAATTGTCCCTCCAATTAGAAAACAATCAGGTGAATGGTTGTCGCAGGGCACAGGCGTAAAAGACGCCAAACTTGAAGGAGCGCATCTACTCTTGCCCGGCTACGGAGAAAATGGCCCCACCCTCGAAATTTACCAATATGCAACCCTAAACAACCAAGACCCCGTCACCCCAAACCAAAGAGGTTTCGGCCACATCGCCTTTGAAGTAGAAAACGTAGGAGAAAAAGTAAAGGAAGTTCTCAAAAACGGAGGAACAGAAAATGGCATTCTAACAAAACGGAAAATAAAAGACGTCGGCACGATCACCTTCATATACGTCAGAGACCCCGACGGCAATCTAATAGAACTACAAAGCTGGACAAAAGGTAAATAAACATTTACTGGAAACCGCTTAATGACAAACATAGTCAGATGCCCCAATCGTCCTCAAATAACTACTCCATCATTTAGAGCCCGGGAGGGCGTTATTATAAGTTTGATAGGAGTCAGCCGGCTTCCAGGGAGTTTATAAGAACAAATATTTCGCCTTCTTTTGGGCGAATACAAAAGCAGGTCGCCGAAGGCAAATATAACTAGGAATTCAATACAATAAACCCTAATCTTATTAAGAAAAATTCAAAATCTCAATCCTATTTACAAGAAGTATACAAATAAAACCTACCTCGCTACTTTATCATACACCTTCTTATCCAACACCATCTTAGCAATAATCTCACAGAGAATCTCACTAGTGCCTCCACCAATAGGACCTAAACGACTATCCCTAAACAAACGCGCCATAGGATACTCCTCCATATACCCATAACCGCCTAACAATTGCAAGCATTCATAGATCACATCATCTGCCATTTTCGTTGATAGCAATTTTGACATACTTGCTTCCTTCACCACATATTCCCCTTTGTCTAATCGATAAGTCGTCGAATAATTGAACGTCTTATGCATCTCAACTTTGCTGGCCATTAAGGCGACCTTATGTCGAAGTACTTGAAACTCTTGCAATTTTTTGCCAAATGCTTCTCGTTCCTTCAGGTATTGCATAGCGTATTCTAAAGCGAATTCTGCTCTTGCATGTGCATTGACCCCCATAATTAATCGCTCTAGGGCGAAATGCTGCATGATATAACCAAAGCCTTTTCCTTCTTCCCCCATCAAATTACTTGCAGGGATTTCTACGTCAGCAAAAGCGATCTCCCCGGTATCGGAAGCACGCCAACCTAACTTATCCAATTTATTGGCAGAAACACCTGGTGTATCTCGATCTACCAAAAACATAGACATGCCCTTGTGTTTTGCTTCAGGACTGGTTTTCGCTGCTACAATCAGGTAGTCACTATATACGCCATTCGTTATAAAGGTCTTTGAACCATTCAAAATATATTTATCGCCTTGTTTGACGGCAGTTGTACGCATTCCCGCTACATCTGAACCAGCAAACGGTTCACTAATACACAAACAACCGATTAATTTTCCCTCGATGCTTCCAGCCAGATATTTCTCCTTTATTACTGGACTTCCTTCCGCATTTAGATGTGTCATTGCCAAATAAGTATGTGCCCACATCGCTGCTGCAAATCCACCGGAGTTTACTCGTTGCAATTCTTCCAGAAAAATAACTGTATAAAACAAGTCCAAATTCAGCCCACCATATTCTTCAGGATAGTTGATTCCGAAATAGCCCATCTCGCCAAACTTCTCCCAGATGAATCGGTCTATTTTTCCTGTCTTTTCCCATTTGTCAATATGAGGCACCACTTGCTGCTGCAAAAAAGTCCGAAGACCTTCACGAAAAAGCTCATGCTCTTCTTTAAAATACATAGTGTTTAGTTTTTAAGTGTCTATCCTTAAAAGTACAATAACAAATAATAATTTCCCTAATTTTGCTCGCCTTTTTTGGAGAAGAGCGATTTTAGGTATTAAGATTAATGTCTATTGGTTATTTAGTTAATAGTCATAGGGTATAGTACCTTGTACTGCCCATCTATTACATTCTACTTTCTACCAGCTACCTTCTACAAGATCTCTACCTTCAGTGAAGGTAGCCCTCAGTTTTGAATGGGCGATTCTTGCGTACTTCAACTGCTAGTTTTTTAACAACTTCTCTGTCATAAAGTTTAACGCCTTTTCCAACTCAATATACTGATCCTTCTTACAGTTGATGTCTGTGAGTTGGGGTAGATGTTCCGCAAAATAGATTTGATTGTTGGCCATTTCAAACAAATTACTGGCAAGCATTCTAGGATAAGGATAGTTTGAGGAAACTGCAGAAATGATACTTGCTACTTTTTGAACTACTTCCTTGTAGCTTGCAAAATATCCCAACTTGTTTTCATCATCTACATTATGAATGTGGTATGCCTTTGTTCCTTCTTTGATAACGACCTTGTGCAAAATATTTTCATTAATGTATTCCGTGAGTGGAGACTCCGTGGAAGCATTAACAATATTGTGTAAAACAATTTTCAATTGGCGCTCCGGATCATCAATGTTACGAATGTTCAAATCAATCAAGTAATTGACCCATTGCCAGTACCAGTTGGTCAACCACAAAAGGAGCTTATGTTTGTTTTCGTAATACCGATAGATCGAGGCCTCCGTCGACTGAATGGCAACCGCCAACTTCTTAAAGGTAAACTTCTCAAAGCCTAACTCATCAAGCAATGGTATACTGTGAGACAGCAGCTTTTGTCCGTATTCTGACTGCTGCGGGTCTTTTAGACAAAGATTCGGATTAACTCTAAAACGGATTCCGTGACCGCTCATGTGCTTTTTTTTATAAAGGTAAACAATTTTAAAACACTACTGTTGACAATAGTATTCATAAAGCAAATAAACAGTTTTATTATCTCATTGTTTAGTATTAGTAAAATTAAAAGAAGTAATTAGATAATTAAGGATAGTATTGCTATCTTCACAAAAAATTAAGAAAACGATGAACAAATTTGGGTTTGATTTTAAACATTTGAAAGGAGATTTATGGGGTGGTTTGACTGCGGGTATTGTAGCACTTCCTCTAGCACTAGCATTCGGTGTTAGTTCTGGATTAGGGCCAAGTGCCGGACTTTATGGAGCGATTTTCATTAGTTTTTTTGCGGCCTTGTTTGGAGGAACCAATACACAAATATCAGGACCTACAGCACCAATGACTGCAGTCAGTATGGTGATTATTGCTGCCATTCTTGCAAATTTTGACGGTAGCGTAGCCAAAGCATTACCTATCATTCTATCTGTTTTCCTATTGGCAGGACTCATTCAAATTTTACTTGGAATTATTGGATTGGGAAAATACATCCGGTACATTCCCTACCCTGTTGTATCAGGTTTTATGACCGCAATTGGAGTCATTATTTTGGTCACCCAAATACTGCCCGCGGTAGGATATTACCCAAAAGAAGACTTAGATTACGTCAATAAATTCAAACCATTTGCGGAAGAAATTATCCTCGACAATATTCTAAAAGAAGAGGCTGGCGAAGGGATTCTCGTACTAGAAGATTTCAAAGAAACCATAAAAAGAGCAGAGTCAATTACACAGGATGACATTCTTTTAGAATCTAAAACATTAGCAGGGAAAAATGCCTCTGGTGTTATTGGCACCCTCTCCGTTATCCCAAGGGCATTGGCCAATATCAATTGGTTAGAATTACTGTTGGCACTCGGTACTATTTTCTTGATTTATGGATTTAAACGAGTCACCACAGCGGTGCCAAGTACACTAGTTGCGCTAGTCGTTATGACAGGAATTGCCTTTGGTTTTGGGTTGAATTATCGTCCAATTGAGCAAATTCCATCAGGGCTCCCCATTCCCCAATGGGATATTTTCACCTCCTTCAATCCGGTTGCTTTAGGTCCTTATATATTCACTGCGATTACCTTAGCCTTACTAGGTGCAATTGACTCTTTGCTGACTTCTGTCGTCGCAGACAATATGACCAAGACCAAACACAAACCTAACAAGGAGTTGATCGGTCAAGGTATTGGTAATAGTATCGCAGCCATCTTTGGAGGTATCCCTGGAGCGGGAGCAACCATCAGAACCGTTGTCAATATTAATGCAGGAGGTAAAACAAAGCTTTCTGGTATGATAGCTGGTATTTTGTTGTTAATTATTTTATTAGGTCTTGGCCCTATAGCTTCTCAGATTCCTGCCGCAGTATTGGCGGGTATCTTGATTACTGTTGGTATTGGCGTGATGGATTATAAAGGCTTGAAAGCAATTCCTAATATGCCGAGGGCAGAGGTTATCATTCTCCTCATTGTTCTTGTACTTTCTTCCGTTTGGAATTTAGTTTATGCTGTAGGTATTGGGCTAGTGATCGCCTCACTGATGTTTATGAAAAAAATCGGTGATCTCGCAGGTGAACGCTCAGACGTCAAGTCACTGGAACAAGAAGAATCCTGGGTAGACGAAAAAGACTTCCCTCAACACTTGAAAGAAGAGGTATTTATCAAGCATATCAAGGGGCCTTTGTTTTTCGGATCTACAAGTAAATTTATGCAACTTGCTTTACAGATACCAGATACCGCTTCAACGGTGGTTATTCGAATGGGCAGAATGCCGTACCTCGACCAAACTGGGCTGTATGCAATTGAAGACGTTTTGCACGATTTAATTAAAAAAGACATTCAAGTACTCCTAGTCAACCCTCTAAAACAGCCTACTTACATGTTGGAAAGAATTGACATTATCCCGGATCTCATTTCGGAAGAACATATTTTCCATAGTTTCGATGATTGCATCAAATGGATCCGAAAAAATGTAAAAGATGTTTACCAACCAACCTCCTAAAATAAGGTGACTAATTCCTAAAGAATTGTAATTTCTTTTGTTATTAATATTAGAATACTCGGCACTTTCCTCAGTGTCGGGTTTTTTTTGTGCTAAACGTAATAAAATCCCAAACTAAAATTTGACAAAGGCCATGCGAATGATACACGAGTAAAAGGAATTCCAATAGGTTCACCAAAACACACGAATTAGAGTTTTGTTAGTAGAAAAAAACAAATTCTAAATCTGTTCATCTGATAAAAATTTAGCCTATTTAAACAAAGTGCAGGATTAACAAAAGATCCGATTAGTTTATTTAGTATTTTTGGAACAAAATTGGCAGCTTCATCTTATTAAAATACTAGTTATGAAAAAAGTAATCCCCAATTTGCTCCTTTTCCTCTGCTTTGTCGTCACACTCCAGGCCCAACATTCAACCGCCAGATTATGGAACGAGGCTACTCTTGATGGGATCAGAGGAGACTACGCCCGTCCTACCGTTCATGCTCGAAATTTATTCCATATCAGTGCCGCAATGTACGACGCCTGGGCCGTCTTCAACGATGAAGCAGACACCTACTTCCTAGGGAAAACAGTGCAGGGATTCACCATTCCATTCACAGGAACTCCAAGACCAGATGACCTAAAGGCTGGACAAGAAGAAGCCATCAGTTTCGCCGCCTACCAATTGCTCAAACATCGATTTGCCGGGTCTCCGGGGGAAGAACCCTTATATCTAGAAATAGACGCCTTAATGGACAGGCTTGGCTACAACCGATTCAACTCCTCCACCAATTACAAATGTGGCCCGGCCGAACTAGGCAACTATATCGCAGAACAAATCATCAAATACGGGCATCAAGATGGATCAAACGAAGCTGGAGCCTACGAAAACTTATTTTACGAACCCATAAATCCACCTATGTTTGTAGAATATCCAGGAAACATAAACATCTTGGATTTGAACCGCTGGCAACCACTCACCTTTGAACTATTCATTGATCAAAGTGGTATTCCTTCAGGTGTTGAGACTCCGCCATTTGTAAGTCCTGAGTGGGGACAAGTATTGCCGTTTTCACTCAACAGAAACGAGGCGGATATTTATCAAAGAGAGAATAATAATTACTGGGTCTACCACGATCCAGGCCCCCCACCGTATCTGGATACCACTCAAGTCGGAGGGCTTTCTGAAGAATACAAATGGGGTTTTTCTATGGTGAATGTCTGGTCTTCCTTGCTAGATCCGGCAGATGGGACAATGATTGATATCTCCCCAGCCTCTATTGGAAATATTCAAGATTACCCTACTGACCTTGCCGACTACCGGGATTTTTACAATTATTATGAAGGCGGAGATCCTGGTACTGGCTATACGTTCAATCCGAAAACAGGACAACCCTATTCACCCCAAATTGTCCACCGGGCAGACTATGCAAGGGTGCTGGCTGAATTTTGGGCAGACGGCCCGGACTCAGAAACCCCACCAGGGCATTGGTATACCATTTTCAATTACATCTGTGATCAACCAGAAATGGAAAGCAGAATGCGAGGCCTAGGCCCTAAATTGGAAGATTTGGAGTGGGATGTCAAGGGATATTTTGCGTTGGGCGGTGCGATGCATGATGCTGCAATTTCTGTATGGGGCATCAAAGGCTGGTATGATTATGTTCGACCAGTTTCTGCTATCCGTGGCATGGCAGAGCTTGGCCAAAGTAGCGACCCGACTAAACCCAGCTACCACCCTGGAGGACTTCCATTGGTTCCTGGATATGTTGAACTGATACAAGCTGGCGACCCTTTGGAAGGAGATTATGGAGTACACATAAATGAATTAAAACTGAAAGCATGGAGAGGTCCTGACTTTATCACCTTTCCCGATTCAGATGTAGCGGGAGTTGGCTGGGTCAGGGCTAATTACTGGTGGCCATATCAGCGTCCAACCTTTGTTTCGCCTCCTTTTGCAGGCTATATTTCTGGGCATTCTACCTTTAGTCGTGCTGCAGCGGAAGTGCTTACAGCAATGACTGGCGATCCATTTTTTCCAAATGGAATGGGCGAGTTTTTCTGTGCTCAAAATCAATTTTTGGTATTTGAGAATGGTCCAAGTACGGACTTGACCCTTCAATGGGCGACTTATCGGGATGCGTCTGACCAGTGCAGTTTGTCCAGGATTTATGGCGGTATTCATCCGCCTGCAGATGATATTCCAGGAAGATTGCTCGGTGAAGTCATCGGAATACAAGCGTTTGAATTTGCGGAGCAATATTTTTCTGGTGGAATGACGGAAAATATCGTAGAAGATGTTCAGGTATTCCCAAATCCAACAGACTGTATTGTACAACTGGAGTTGGATTTTAATGGGAATTTCCCCGTAAAAATTGTAGCAATGGATGGCCGAATCGTCCGTTCCTTTGACTTGGAATTTTACAACAACCAAGCATTTGTTGATATGAGCGGTTTGACCAACGGAATGTACACTATTGTTGGTTTCGAAGGCAAGAAAAACCGTAAATTTGAAGCTAAAGTCGTTTTGTTAAATGACAACTAATTTTGTAGTAAAAGTATTCAAAGCAAAACACGCTCTACTCTACCAAAAGGGCTCTATACATTCTAGCATAAATCAGCGCTTCGCGTTGAGGAATCCATCTACAAATCACTTCACCTCCCCAGGCACATCCACATTCTGAATCCCCAAATGGCGCTCAATTTCCTGTTCTAAAAATTTAGCTTTGGAGGCCGATTTTAATGTAGACAATTTTACTGGTTTTTGACCTTTGCCTTCATCGATCATCATCATCACTGACCAGATAGGAGCGGTAGTTTCTTTTTTAACAAACACCTGGTTAATATCCTGAATACGATAAGACCTGTTCTTACTCAGAAAGTTAGGTTTAGAATAAACAATTAGGCGGCGATCATTGATACTTAGGTGCATTTTTTGACGAAAGCGCTGAATTAAAAAGAAAATCAAAAATGAAATCGGCAGCAGGGCGATTAACATCCCAATAAAAGAAGCCCCCGATCCAACACCAATGATTAATGTAGTTAATGACAATTGGAATCCTACTACAGAAAACACAATATCCAAGGGAGAGAAAGACTTGCGAAAAGTAAGTTCCAGTTCATCCTTATAATAAAACAGGTCTATTCCTTCAGGGCGCAATATGTCCTGCTTCACCTTCTGTGGCTCCTCCCTTCCTTTGATCATATTTTGGAAAGGGAATACCACATTGCAGTCTCCGCATTTTGCTATTTTGTCATGAATATTGATATGATCCCCTGGCATCTCCTTATTGCAGGAAGGGCAACAGATCTTTGTAAAGAGCGGTTTAGCAGATTCTAAATCTGGCAATTCGAACAGTTCTTCTTGCGGTTGTTTATATTCTTCTAGAGGCTCCAAAGTATTTGAATAATCGTGTTTTGATTTTAATAGTATTGCAAAATAGCAATTTACAGTGAACAATGTACTCGATTTTTCGAGGAGCATAAAAATATTCTTAACATTATGCAGAGCCTATACAAACGCTCTTAAAAACAATTTGCACACTTATATTTCTTCAATCCATATCCTGACCATTCTATCGATTCTATTCAGCAACAATACTTTATAAAAGGGGAATGTCTCTTCTAACGGATATTTTTTTTATACTTTCGCTTAAATCAAAATAATGGATCTACACGAGTTGCCCGAAGATGGATGGAAAGGCATAATCAAAAACTTCCGTTCTGACTTCCTCGCGGCAATAAGCGTATCTCTTGTTGCACTGCCTCTTGGACTTGGTGTTGCTGCAGCGTCAGGAGCTCCGCCAATAGCTGGATTGATTTCTGCAATTATTGGTGGGCTTATAGCCACCCCGTTTCGAGGAAGTCATTTAGCCATAAATGGTCCCGCAGCTGGTCTGATTGCCGTTATACTATCCTCTATTTACTCCCTTGAAGATGGATCAGGGAACACCCTAAATTATGTATTGGCGGCAATTTGTATCGCTGGTATCCTTCAGGTTTTGCTCGGCGTTTTTAAGTTAGGAAAAATTGCAGAGATTGTTCCTTCCTCAGTTATTCAGGGCATCATGGTGGCTATTGGAATCATCATCTTTTCTACGCAGATCCATATTGCTTTAGGCACACAACCAGTAGGCAAGGGCACGATAAATTTATTGAAAGAAGTCTTCACACAGCTGCCAAATATCCATCCTGTTATCCTTGGTATCTCTATTATGGGCATCCTTATTCTAGCCATTATTCCTAAAATACAATCCCGATTATTACATTATTTCCCGGCCTCGCTTTGGGTATTGGTAGTCTCGGTGATTGCGGCCTATTTATTCAATTTTTTCGAGCCACATACTATTGAGTTTGCTGGAAAACAATACCCCATTGGCCCCAATCAATTGATCGAAATCCCTGACAATCCGTGGGATGCTATTATGTATCCTGATTTTAGTAGAATTGCGGACTATAAGTTTTGGGTGGCTGTCGTATCAATTACACTGATCGCCTCCATTCAGACATTGGCTATGGCAAAAGCGGTAGACAAATTGGATCCTTACAAACGCAAATCTAATTTAGACAAAGACCTGATTGGTGTTGGGTTGGCAACGGCCATATCTGGAGCGATTGGTGGATTGCCAATTATCACAGTTATTGTGCGTAGTACTGTCAACGTCAACAACAATGCAAAAACCAAGTGGTCCAATTTTTATCATGGAGTATTGATCATCATTTTCCTGTTTATTTTAGCTCCGCTGATTCAAAAAATTCCATTAGCCGCACTGGCAGCTATCCTAGTGTATATCGGATTTCGACTAGCCTCTCCTGCAGTGTTTAAGAAAATCTATGAGATGGGAATTGAGCAACTTATTTTTATGGTAGTCACGGTTGCCATTACGCTTTATTCTGATCTATTGTGGGGGATTCTTGGAGGCACTTTATTTACACTATTAGTCCATATCTTGTTGTCACGAATGTCGTTTGGAGATTTTTTCAGAGAAACCTTCTCCAACAAAACCAATCTGTTGGTTGATAAAGAAGGCGGCTATGTTTTGGAAGTATTAGGAATCGCCAATTTCTTAAAAATTCCCATGATCACAAAGTTGACTAAAATGGTTTCCGCTGGGGCTAACTTGACTATCGATTTATCCAAAACTCGATTGGTTGGAATGACCTTTATGGAATACTTGGTTGATTTCTTAAAAATGCACAATAGTACTGGAGGCAATGTAGTCATCAAAGGTTTAGACGCCCATGTTTCGTCGTCGCCCTACAACAAAGCCCTAAAAATCTCCCTCAATAGTTTGTCCACCAACCTATCTCCCAGACAGGTCCGATTAGAAAACCTTGCCAGCGAAAACAATTTTAAGTATGCCAGCACTGTTGATTGGGATACTTCTTACCTAAAGAACTTCCATTTTTTCGAAATCCGACAAATCGAAAGAAAATCAAATTGCCTCAAAAGTACCATTGAAGACCTCACAATGAACTGGGAAATTGCTGATGTTACCTTTAGTGAAGGCGCAGCATTTACTGCAGAAGTATTCAATACAACAGTTATGATCTTGAAACTGAATAAAAATATCCCCATATTTTCCATAGAAAAGGAAGGGGTGTTTGAAAAACTGTTTGATCGGGTAATGGCTTTCTCTGGATATAGAGACATAGATTTTGAATTGTATCCTGACTTCTCCAGCAAATTTCTGGTCATGGGGAACAAAGAAAAGGAAATCAAAGCCTTTTTCAATAAAAGCATCGTCAGCTTCCTAGAAACTCGTCCTGTCTTTCACATAGAAAGCAACGGCGAAGCACTCCTTATTTTTGACAAGTTCAAACTCGCAAGAACCGATGAAACTACTAAATTCATTAAGTTTGCTAATGAACTGGCTCAGATTATTGAACTAAAAGACTGATTGTTGGTAATGGAGCAGACCAACTACCTATTCAACCATTTTTTAAATTTTGGGACGCGCTCGCGGGCAACGATGACTTCTTCCTTACTAGAAGGTTGGAGCTCTAAAATCAGTCGGCTATTGAAGTAGTTCGAGATTTTGCTGACGGCTGACTCCCCTACTACGAATTTTCGATTGATTCGAAAAAATTGTTTGGGGGAAAGCTCGTGTTCTAAGGTATCAATCTTGTCATCGATGACATATCTGGCACCTTTGTGATCGATCAGAAAAGACAATCCGTTTTCCGAATAAAAATAAGCCACATCCTTGATTTTTAAATACTTGAACTGGTCACCTTTTTTGATCAAAAACCGTTCTTTAAACTCTTTTCGTTCTTGAAGTTGTTGCATGGCAGCAAGCATGAAAGGTAGGTTTTTGGAGCGGTCTGACTGGAGATTAACAAATTTGTCCCACGCCGTTTTAAGTTCTTCCTGGCTTACTGGTTTTAGTAAGTAGTCGATGGAATTTACTTTGAATGCTTTGATGGCGTATTGATCATATGCTGTGGTGAAGATCACAGGACATTCTACATTTGTCCGTTCAAAAATATTAAAGCTTAAACCGTCGGCTAGTTGAATATCGAAAAATGCGAGGTCGGGATGAGGGTGTTCCTGAAACCATAGAACGGCATCTTCGACAGAATCCAGTGTAGCTTCTATCTTTACCGGGTCGCCAAGCGCCAAAATCATTTTTTGGAGGCGACTAGCGGCTGGTTGTTCGTCTTCGACTATGATAATTCGTTTCATGTACGCAGATTTCGTTCCAAGGAATTAGATAATTATTGGACGTCAATTATTGGTAATTCTACCGAAAACTGATGGTCTGATTTTATTATTTCTACGGGGAGGTTGGTTAGTATTTGGTAGCGGCTTTTGATGTTGGCTAATCCGGTTCCTGTAGATTTTGCTACTTGTATTTTGGGCTGTAAGTTGTTGGTGACGGTTAGTTTATTGCCTTTAGGCGCGATGATAATTGTCAATGGTTTTTTGCTGGAAATAATATTGTGTTTTACTGCATTCTCCACTAAAAGTTGCAAAGATAGTGGCACGATATGGTGTTTATCTACTAGACCAGATTCCTCGATTTCATAGTTTAAATTGTTCCCAAACCGGATTTGTAACATAAACAAATAGGCCTTTACACAACTTAACTCTTCCGCGACAGGAATCAACTTTTTATCCTTAATTTCGAGCACATATCGATACACTTTTGACAGATTATGCACATAGTCTACTGCCAGCGAAGCATCCTCCGGTATCAAGCTCGCCAAGGTATTCAAACTGTTAAACAGAAAATGAGGTTTCACCTGATTTTTCAATATTTCCAATTGCGACTCTACATTTTCTCGTTTGAGTTGCTCTTGTTCTTTTATAGATTTTTTCAAGGCATTCATATAATAAGCAGCTTCATAAAATCCGGTTAAAATAGAGACAAGCAAACAGGCGCCAATTATGTTTCTTATAACTTCTCCCGTGCTTAACCCACAATCACTAGTAAGCCTCAATGGAACGGCCAACATAAAAGTGGACATTATTAGGGTAAAACTGAGGTAATAGGACAAATCTCTTAACATCTGCTTCGGTGTCCTCTGCAGTGCGGCTGTCTTGGGATTCGTTTTCAAGTAATAGAAAATATAAATATTCCCAATGGCTACCAGAGCAGCATAAATGAGTCCTATAAAAATCCCCAAGGTATCCTTCACCGGATGAAATCCACTACTCCCCATTCGCTCGGTCAAAAAAAGATAAGGGAAGCCCAGGCCAGTTACCAAAATATACCCAATGATCAATTTGGTATGGCCAAAACCGATTAACTCTTTAAATTCCTTTTCTTTTAGCATTTCAGTTATTTGACTGACTCCCTAGTACCTTACCAGACAATTAGAAACTCGGATACCTGTTCTATTAAAAGGTGATCTGATAACGCACATCTGGGAAAAACCCTCTCTGATAAGTGGTCTTAATCTCCCCATCCACTTCATTATAACTCGTAGCAAAGATATTTTTTCTGCCAACAAAGTTCTGTAAATCTACGGAGAAAGTTTGAGTGTATTTTTTGGCGTTATGTCTAAACCCTATTTTCAAATCTGGACGAATGTAAGGATCATATTGCGCTTCAAAAATTTTGGTTTCATCTAATATTTCCTCTCCAGCAAACTGGGAAGCTTCTAAATCTATTGGGGTGTACCGACGTCCGCCTGCAAAATTGAATTTCGTATCAAACGTCAGGGTAAAGTGATTGCTCAAGACAAACTCCTTGCCTACTAGCAAATTGGTAACATAATTCGAATTGAAAAAAGTATTCCGTTCTACCTCATCAATCCCCTTGTATTTACTATTAAAAAGGGAGCCTGTTGCTAGAAGGTAGAAGCCTTTGTCAAGGAAACGCTCTATGGTCAATTCAAGTCCATAGTTACTGCCTGTGCCGTCATTGATCAGTCCCACGCGATTTGGGAAGGCGAAATCTGCACCAAAGTTGATCATAGAAAAATCGCCATCATTCGGATCTACCGCCAATCCGTATAGCAACTGATAGTAGGCCTCTGTTTTGATTCGCATGTTCTTCGCCAGCGAATAATCCCAGGAAGCAACGAAATGGTGACTTCTAATTAGATCCAATTCCTCATTGGCTGAGTTCTGTGCTGGAGTAGCGGTATTCGATTTTGCAAAATAGATCGGTAGCGGTTGTAGCTGAGAATGCATCCCATACCCTACAGCCAACGTACTTTTAGAGGATATTTCGTAAGAAAGTCCAAGTCGAGGTTCTACTGCCGTCGAAGTATTCAAACCAAACAACGATCCATGTACACCAGCATTCAGCGTAAGCGAATTATTAAATTTATGTTGCCACTGTGCAAAGGCTCTATACAAATCAGCTCTTCCTTGAAAATCTACTTCTGTATACCAAAACGTATCATTTATTAATACCGAATCCTTTACATTCAAATCATAATTGTCATAAATCAATCCTGTTTTTATTCTGTTTTTTGCGTTGAGTTTTTTGTTGAGGGTCCAGTTGACTCCAATTTTCCCCTGAAAATTTTTGGAATTAAAGGTAGATTCAAATATTTCGGTGGATGGATTGAGAATTTCCTTTACAGCGGCTTTGCTTTCCGATGCAGCGTAGGAAATTTGCAAATTGGACGAGGTATTTTCATTGAAAAAATAAAGATGAGAAAGCCCTAGCATTCCTGTCCTGGCGGAAGACTTCAGTTCCTCTTCTCCCTCAGAAAACAAATTTTCTTCTTCAGGATCAGGCGCAAAAGTAATATCGCTCACACCACCCAGGCCCCAAAGACTAAATCGTCCTGCTTTTTCAGTTGGAATATTAAATTTGAAATTGAGATCCTGATACAACGGTACGGCTGATCCAGTGCCAAAATCCACCCCCAAAGCGCTAAACAATCCAAGGGTAGAATACCGATAATTGATCATAAAGGAGGAATTCATTCCTATTCCCAATGGTCCTTCCACCCCTGCTTCAAAACCGTTGAATCCAATTTGCGCCAAAAACTCAAATTTATCAGGATTTCCATTTCTCAATTTTAAATCAAAGACCGCCGCCGTCGCATTGCCGTATTCTGCAGGAAACGCACTCGACAAAAAATCACTGTTTCGAAGATTGTTGGCGTTCAGCATGGAGACTGGCCCTCCACTCGAGCCGAGAGTCGCCCAGTGATTGGGAGAAGGAATATCCACACCTTCCATCCTCCAAAGTACGCCAGTCGGGGAATTGCCGCGAACGATAATGTCATTTCGATCATCGCTGGCACCGCTCACTCCTGCATAATTTTGTGCCATTCTGGCGACATCGCCCAGGGAGCCGGAAAACCGAGTAATTTCTTCTACAGACATACTTCGCGCACTGATAGTTGCCATATCATTGACTGCTTTTCGTTTGTCGCGTTTGTCGGAGACTACTATTTCTGTCAATTCGGTGAGGTCTTCTTCTAGCGCGATTTCAAGCATGAGTTCTTTTCCAGTAGTGACGAGTAGCTCACTGAGGGTGATGGTTTGGTAGCCTAGATAAGTGATCTCAATGGTTTGTCTACCAACCGGGACATTTTCCAATTTGAAAAAGCCATTGATGTCGGTGGTAGTGCCCAATGGGATTTCTGTCCCTTGTATGACGACATTGACACCGATCAATGGGTATTCTGCTTCCTTGTCGGTTACATTGCCTTTGATGGTTTGGGTAAGTGCTTTCTGTGCAATTGCAAATTGGGCAAAACTGAACAGTAGAATTATAAGGATTAATTTTTTCATAGTGTATCGTTTTTTATCTGGCACCAATGTCTTGGTTTTAGATAGCAGATACTACTGTTTTCTGTTGAACTGTTGAATATGCTAGTTGAATTGTAGGCCTTGTAATCTTAGGATTGAATAGGGATGAATAAATGGCTTTCTGATTGTTCTTTATCGGGCGAAAGGTATTGTGGTCCGTAGTACTCGAAATTGAAGGGTTTGGAAAGCTGATAGTTGGTTTCGGGAAGGTATTGGTGGTAGATATAGCGGTAAGTGTAGCCTACGTTTTTGGACAGCCCCTTGTGGATGAATTTCAAGTAGTTCCCTCGAGGAATCACTTTGATGACGAATTGGGGGTTGATGTCCTTTATGGAATTGACTTCTACTCCAATAAAGAAGTGCATGCCTTCTATAGTTTGATTTTCTGACCAATATTGAATTTGGTAATAGTGCTCCGGTGTTATTTTGTCCGTTATTAAACCAACCGTTTTCATAAAGGAATTCCATTCTCTGGACAAGTCCAGGTCCTTCAGATTTCCAGGAATAAAATAGGAAACACCAACCAGATTTTTTTCTTTTAATTCGACGACCTCTGGCGGTTGATTTCTTGCTTTTTGAGACTGAAAAACATACTCATCTGATATTCTAGAAGTCAACAAATGTGCAGGAATAACTGCCCCCTTTCTAACTTTTGAAGGAGCCATTCCAAATTGTTTCTGAAAGGCCCTGGTATACACTTCGTGGCTGCCAAATTGATAGTTGAAGGCAATGTTTATAATCTTTTCATCCGTATTGCAAAGTGAAGAAACACTCTCCGTCAATCTGCGCTGAAGCAAGTATTTTTTAGGAGATAGACAAGCAATACTCTGGAACAACCGGATAAAATGAAAAAGGGAGCAGGTACCTGCCCTGGCAATGTCAGATACACTAATCTCCGACTTCAAATTTGCTTCGATATACCGAACCGAATGGAGGATTCTTTCTTTATTATTCATACCCTACAAAGATAAGTTCAAAAGTTAAACTCGTTTTCCCAATCAAAATTGGCAGATTGTTCAGCGGAAGCAGGCCAATGACTGCACCAATCAGGCACATTACAATTTTCAACTCGTTCGTACAAATGATACGGTTTAATATCCAGAAGTGGCGTATTGTTCTCGGCATCGATATATGGAGTATAAATTATTCCCTTGTCAAAATCGATTTGTTCTACAAATATCGTAGTTATTAAAATTGGATTTGGTCTAAATTGAGATCGGGTAGCAAATACGCCAAGCTTTTGAGGACCTTTTTTGTAGGGTTGATTGGCAATTATTTGGTTTCGATGTTCGGCCGTATCAAACAAATTGCCCCACCAAACAATTTGCAGGTGACTAAATCCATGGATACTTGTCAGTCCCTCTTTAAATTCATCATTGACTTTAATGTAAAACCTTCCATTTTCTGAATGAATGTTTCCAATTGAATTTACCTGAATTGCAGTTTTCATTTTTATTCCTTTATTGATAAATGATTTAGATATCAGGACAAAGATAATTGGTGATGGACATTGGATCTTGACATAAATTGCTAATGATTGCCTACTATTTGACTAAACAATAGCTAATTGTTAAAATACAAAAAGCGTAAGTTACCATTCAAACAATTTCAGGTATTTTGCAATCAGTTTTTTGCAAAAAAACCATCCAACCATGCGCAAAATTTCCATTTAATCTATAACAAATCAATAAGTTAGCTTAACTTACAAAATAAAATCTAACTTATAATGACTAGCACTATTCACAAAATTCAAGTCCTAATTATAATACTGTTTGGAGCACTCACCTGCCAGGCTGCAAATTATTATGTAGATCAAAATTCAATCGGCGGAAACTGCAATAACAATAATCCAGGAACGGTTTCACAACCATTCTGTGATATGAGTCCAATTACCGCAAAGGCAAACAGCGGCCAATTGTTCCCAGGTGATTCCATTTTCATGCGCACAGGCATCTATCCTTTTACCTCTATCAACAATGTGAATGGCGCACCAGGAAACCTTATAGTTTTTATAAACTTCCCAGGAGAAAACCCTGTGTTTGATGCTGCTCATCCAAACTCTGCAACCGTAGAGCATTCCTTTCGATTAATAAATTGCACCTACATTGAAGTAAATGGTCTTGAAATGATCAATGCTTACGGGTTGTATGGTGGCAGTCTTCGACTAAATGATTCCGACCATAATCGACTAATCAACAACCATGTTCATCATAACAGACAAGGAAATAATCAAACCTGGACATCAGGCATAGAATTGGCGAGAAGCTCCTACAACCTCATTCAATACAATGAAGTAAACGATAATAATTATGTCGGAATCTTGACGGTCAGTTCCAATACCGACCCCACCAAAAAGTCGGTGTACAATCAAATACTTGACAATCATGTCTATAATAATTATGGGATGGGAGAACATTCAGATGGAATAGGTTTTAATGGGGCATACACCTCAAATTGTACAATTTCTCGCAATTTGGTTCATGACAATGAGGACGATGGTATAGATACATGGGCTTCCAATTCGCACACGATCACGCACAATATCGTCTACAATACTGGCCTGTTAGGACTAGGAGATGGAAATGGGTTTAAGCTGGGAGGTGCCGATCAGGGAGTAGCTCCGGGAGGGCATTTTGTCGCTTACAATATAAGCTATAACAATACTTCGGACGGGTATGATATGAATGGAAGCGGTGGCTCTTTTTTATACAATAATATCGCCTATGGAAATGGGGAATCAGGAATGTTAGACACCTGGAGAAACCCAGGACAAAGTGGTTTTAATGTGTTGAAGAATAACATTTTCATGAATAATGCACTTGCCAACCTCCGAGTAAAAAGCCAGCAAGTTACCAATCTCAACCACAACCTGTACTATCAGACTAACGGAGCACCTATTGCCCTGTTTAACGGAACAAACTACTACAGCCTTTCTGCTTATCAAAATGCCAGCGGTATGGAGAACAATTCCCTGGAAACAGATCCTCAATTTGCAGATCTTTCCAATTATGATTTTCATTTAGCTCCTGGTTCTCCTGCTATTGATGCTGGCGATGCTACTAACCCGGGCGGCGGTGGCCCTGTTTTAGGAAGTGCACCAGATATGGGCGTTTACGAATACGGCAGAATTGAATTGTCTCTGCGGTTATTTCTCGAAGGAGCTTACGATCCTGGTTCGGGAATGATGAACGACGCACTGCGCGTTAAAAACCTGCTACCGATTTCGAATCCTTGGGGTCAAGGGCTGGATATCACCAATGCGGCTTACAATATAAGTGGCAGCAATGCGCTTGTGGATTGGATACGAATAGAACTAAGAGCCACGAATGACTTTTCTACGGTCCTATATGCGACCTCTGGGCTGGTGCAACGAGATGGCGATGTGGTCAGTTCAGATGGGACGTCACTTGTAGAATTGGATGCTAGTGTGCCTTCCAGCTTTTATATTGTGGTATTGCACCAGAATCATTTGCTCGCTATGTCCTCTAGTCCAGTATCATTAACTAACTCCACTGCCAGCTATGACTTTACTTCGCAAAATGGGTACAATACATCTAGCGCCAGCCAACGAGAACTGACGGCAGGAGTCTGGGGGCTTTTTGCTGGCAATGGATCTGGCAATAAAGACATCAACGGCGATGACAATGTACTTTGGACCGCTGAAAATGGATTGTTCTCCCTTTATTCTCCCCAGGATTTTAATCTGGATGCGGACATCAATGCGGCAGACAAGTTGCTTTGGACGATGAATAATGGACTGTTTTCTGAAATCCCGTAGGTAATTATGGGCAATAGAAAGCCGTACGCTTTTAAACAATTCCTTTTAAAACTACGTTAGATCCACTAACAAGATTCTAAAATACATTGAAGGACATTCAAAAAATACTAGCAGAAATTGAAGGACTAGCTGACAAAGATCTGGAAAAGGCCTTAATGCAAATCACCGATTTTGTCAAGGAGTTTGAGGGTGAGGAAAAGCTGAAACCTGTCGAAAAAGCGCTTCCCAAATTGTGCAAACATTTGCTTTATGATGGCCCCTATATCATTATGGAATGCATGCTTAGTATCTTCAGAAGGGTTGCGATCAGCAAAGAAGCAGTGCAAGAAATAATGGCGCTTTACAAGAAGGAACCTAATGGAACGCTCGTTGGTATGCTGGAGCATCTCCCCTCCGACCAATGGAATGCATCTATTGAAAATTTTGTGGCGGGTACTGCCGATCAATTCCCAGAAGATGTCATTCGTACCTTTTATCGACGGTCTCTCGGAAAATTGAAGCCGGAAAGTTTGGAGTTGCTTTATGAGCTATTCCTAAAAAGAAAAGAAACGACAGAGGAATCAAATTTTCAATCCACCACCTCAATGTGGCTATTATCCGCCATTTGTAATCAAACGCACAATGAAAATTACAGCAAAGCAATTGGTCTACTAGAAAAATTATTTCCTGAATTAGAAAAACCACAAAAAATAGATGTCATTCAGCAGCTTGGTTATTTTAGTAATAAGGGAATCCCTATTTTCAGATACACAGCAACCGACAAGGACCCAGAATTGAGGTTGGAAACCGTAAAAAGCCTAGAGCGGGTAATAGACCGAGAACCAGAAGCGCTAGAGCTCCTGCGGCAGTTATGTAAGGATGAACATTCCGAAATACAAAAAGCTGCTAGGAAGGCCCTAGAAAATTGGAATGCTTAAATTGGAATACTTTTTACCTTTGGGAATAATTCACTATCAAAAATATGGAAGCACTAAACAACCACCTTCAAAATTTCCCTCACTTTTCGCCTGTGCTTTTTGAACAATTAGCCCCTTGCCTTTCTGTAAAACACCTGGAAGAAGGCGAGTATTTCCTGCGCGAAGGCAAAGTATGTAAACAAATCGGCTTTATAGAAACTGGTATTGTCCGGCTTTATTACTTAAATGATGGTAAAGAAACAACTAAGTGCTTCTGTAAAGAAAACAGCTTCACTTGCTCCTTCCAAAGCATGCTCACTCAGCAAGAAAGTGATGTGGCCATTCAGGCCATTGAACCTACAAAATTGATCGTTTTGTCCTACGATTCCCTTCAAAAACTTTATGCGAAAGACCTGTTTTGGCAGCAAGTCGGACGAATGGTGGCGGAGGCAGAATACATGATATCAGATAGCCACCAACGATTCCTCAGAGACCTTTCTGCTACCGAACGGTATGTACAAATCTTAGAAAATGACGAGGAGCTGCTACAGCGAGTGCCGCTCAACTATTTGGCGACCTATCTTCAAGTCGCTCCAGAGACCCTAAGCCGAATCCGCAAAAAAATAACACGAACTTGACCCAGGTCAATTGAAAAGAAAACTTATTCCAGCAGTTTTGTGTCATTAGTTAATCAATAAAAAAATTAAACAATGATCACAGACACTGTAAAAAAATCTGTTGTAGAGAATTATGGTAAATTAGCCAAAGCCTCCCAAAACAAACTATTTGCTAAGTTATTGGGCTGCTGCGACCCAGCAGAAAATGCGAACATAATTGGTAAAAAAATTGGCTATTCTAAAACTGAATTGGACACTGTACCAGAAGGAGCAAACCTAGGAGTTGGATGCGGCAATCCTTCTGCACTTGCAAAAATAAAAGCCGGAGAAACCGTGGTCGACTTAGGGTCTGGCGCCGGGTTTGATGCTTTTATCGTTTCACCATTGGTAGGAGAAAAAGGAAAGGTTATTGGTATTGATCTCTCTGAAGACATGCTCCAGCTCGCCAGAAAAAATGCGGCAAAAGGCCCTTATTCAAACACCGAATTTATCAACGGCGATATTGAAGATTTACCGCTGGATGACCAAATTGCCGACCACGTTATTTCTAACTGTGTGATTAATCTTTCCCTAAAGAAAGGAGATGTCTACAAGGAAGCTTATCGTGTTTTGAAACCTGGTGGAAAATTGTCTATCAGTGATATCGTACTCGAGCGAGAACTGCCGGACTTTGTAAAAAAATCTTTGGCCGGGCATGTCGCTTGTGTGTCTGGAGCAGAGAAAATTGAGGATTATTTACGCTACGTAAAGGAGGCAGGATTCAAAGACATCAAAATAGAATCCAAAGCTGAATTTCCCTTGGAGCTCATGCTCACCGATCCAAACGTAATGAAAATCGCCAAGACTATGAATTTCAATCTGGACAGCGAAGAAGCGAAAGACATCGCCTCCAGAGTGAGTAGTATTTCCTTAAGCGCAACCAAATAAACCATGAAATCACATAAAAAAACGGTACTTGGCAGCCTGCTTGCTTTTTTTGTGGGTACCAGCTGCTGCTGGTTGAGTTCCCTTGCAATTTGGGTGGGCGGAGCAGCTATCTTGGGAACTGTTGTCCGTTTTATTGAGGACATCCAACTGCCGTTACTTTTGCTGGGTGGATTGTTGGCGGTCGCCTCTTTGATTTTGTATTGGCGGAGGAGATAGAAAATAGAAGGTAGTTGGCCGAGCTGGGCCGGCTCTACCTTCTTTCTTCCTAAAATACTTTCTACCATTCCAATACTACAATTCCATGACAGAAAGTCCCTTTGCTTTTTATAATTTTGAATTCGAAATACATAGAGATCCTTCCTCACTTCTTGTAATTTAAATTTAAATGACGGCATTGCTTTCAGCTTTAATTTTATGAGAAAACTATGAAAATTCTACCACTATGAAAGTTCAAATTATTATTTCCTGGTTATTATTTGTTTTCTTTTTTGTTTCAGGGAAAGAATACATTTTTACGGACTCCAACCCTCAAAAAAACAATGCGGGGCTATTACGTATGTCCTCAAACCACACGCCAGTTAAATCAACAGCGCCAAACACAGATGAAGACAAAAACGCCGCCTTGCATATCGAAGGAGAAATCAGTGAGCTAACTTTAAAAACCGCCAATGGCTGTGGGATAAGCTACTTTTTATTGCCTGCTTCTGGTGATCAAAATCAAGGCATTCCTGCTACGCTTGGCACAATTGAAGAGGGATTTCCAGACTATACTTACCATATTTTGGATACACTTCCAGGGACAGACATAAAAGGAGTCGCATTTTATCGCCCAGGTAACGCTCCAAGTACTTCCACGTTTTTTATTGACTCCTCCCTTCCATATATTGTGGTTACGGATGCTGGTATCATTACTTATGAACTTCCCGTAGATTTTCCAGGAGCGAATTATTCATTGGAAGCTTCAGATACTTTATTGATACCAGGAATAAAAAAGATGGCACGTCCAATTAAGCAACTATTTGGTCTAACTGAGAATCCAATTGTTTTGTTAGTTAGCGATTCTTTGAATATGCACCAATTGCGCAGCTTTTCTTACCCGGATTTGCAGGAACAATTTAGCCTTCCCTTCCATTTTGTCCCTGAACTGATGGAGGTGATAGAGGAGGAGATTTTCCTTACGGGAATAGATACCTCTGGCGATTATACACTTTATCGATTTGATGTCCTACAAGGGAATTTAATTCAATCTGTTGTGTTAAATGATTTGGCTATGAATGCGCAGGAAATTCTTATTGATGGAAACTCCCTACAACTGCTGAGTTCTCCTGGAGATTCGATCACTATGCTTTCTTCCCTAGACCTGTTGACAGAGTCCTTAACACAAACAGTCGTCTACTCGCAATCAGGAGCGCGGGCGACGTACAATGAATATAGAAACAGCCCCTACTTCACTTTTCAGCCCTTGAGTGACCAAACAGGAAATTTTCTAAACAAACAAATATTAATTGTTGATCCGATTACTGCACAACTCGATACTTTTCTTGTTGACATGGAACTTGATTATTTCAAGCATCCTATGGAGGTTCCTCAAAGTTTTGGATTTTTTGAATATCAATGGTTTGGAGCCAGTTATGCGAATGCAGGCCAGGATTCACTTTTCATAAAAACATATTCTTCTCTTATAAGAATGGAGACTCCCGGAGTCCCTAACTATCCAAATGCTGCCTTCACTTGCTTTGTAAGCACCCAGGATTTGGAACTAGAGAAAATCAAATTTTCCTGTTACCCCAATCCTACTTCCACAAAAGTGACGATTGATCTGACTGGGTTGACGAAGGGCAGGAATTATTACCTAGATGTCCTAGACAATTTAGGTAGAATCCATTATTCAACGGAGCTGCAAGCTTATCAAAATATCCAGCTTCCAGTAAATCGGTTTGCAAAAGGCACTTACTTTTTGAGATTGGATACCGGGAAGAATATTATTTCTAAAAAGCTGATTATTAATTGACCTCTTTTTTAGAAAATAATTGGTAACACCTTTGCCAGCACACTAGTAGAAGTGAATGGATGATTTAGCCCCCAGTCGAACGCGGATGTGGAAAGCATACGGTGTAGGTAGACCATGGATATTCTCACACCTACCAACCTTGACAAATTATCAAAACAAGTTTGGTTGCGTTCAATAAATAAAGCGAATTAAAGGACAGAAGTACTTTTCTTGTATTGGGTTTTAGCACAGGATTTTCCATTCTGGAGTATTAATTTCAGTTGGAATGGTCTGTGCTAAAGCCCTTTTTTTCATAATAATGCAGATCTCCTTCCAATTCACTATATTTATTGATAATTTTGAATGGCAATGAGAAAACAATACCACCTCCTTAATGGCGATGCCTTAAAAGAGCAGTTTCCTGAAAGCATCGAAGGCGAAATAATTGTAGCACGACTGTGCTTGGTAGACGGCGATGTACAAGCAGAAGGATTCTCGGATTTATTCCAAAAAAGAGCCAAATTTATCAGTCAGCAATACGAAGGTTTTTCAGAAGAAGACTACTATGAAAATACCATTGGGGAATTGCAGAAAACATACGCAATCGAGAAAGAAGCAGACATCAACTTATGGTTTGAAGATGACCTTTTTTGTCAGGTAAATTTTTGGTTTATACTTTACCTTCTGCAGTATTCCGATAAAAATAATCCGACCTACCTAATTCGACCAAAAAACCACAATCAATACGGTTTTGGAGGATTGAATGCCTCAGAATTGGAGGCCGCTTACGCAAATAAAGTTTTACTAACAGAAATAGACCCCCTCGCTTCTCTTTGGAAATTATACCAAAAAGGAGACCTCGAAAACCTACTAGACACTGCCACCACCTTGCAAGAGTCACATCCCTACATTCTAGCTGCAGTAAAAGCCCATAAGGAACGAATACCTACCCCTGAAAATCCAGGCCGCCCAACACAATCCCTCCTCCAAATCATGAAGGAACTAAACACCAAAGATTTTGGTGCTGTTTTTAAAGAGTTTAACAAACGAGAAAGTATCTACGGATTTGGTGATTTGCAGGTAAAGCGGTTGTTTGATGAGTTGGCAGAGGGACTCGATTTGCTGCCCAAATCTGAGGATAGAGCGTAGAAGGACAAATGCACAGCAAACTCTGAAAAGGTGAAATATCCACAACTAGCCAACTCCCTTCTGATCTAAACCCTGGAGGAGTGAAATATACAGAAAGTAGAGACCAAACATCCAATAGACATTGCAATTTAATAACTTAGTCCACTCAATATCCCAACAACTATGAGCATAAGAATGGTCAACAAAAATGACGTACCAGGCATCAAACAAATACTGGACTCTATCGAGTTGTTCCCTTCAGAAATACTGGAGGATATGATCGCCGACTACCTAACAAATCCAGCATCCGAGGAAATATGGTTTACAGATGTGGAAAATGGAAATCCAATCGCCTTCGGATTTTGTGCTCCGGAAAAACTGACGGAAGGCACCTACAACCTATACGCCCTAGGAGTAAGAAGCGATATTCAGGGAAAAAACACAGGCAGCAAAATGATGAATTTCATTGAGGAGCACCTACGAGCAAACGGCCACCGAATTTTGATTGTGGATACTTCAGGGACGGAAGAATTCAAGCAGACAAGACGCTTCTATGAAAAACTAAACTACCAGCAAGAAGCGGTCATACGAGACTTTTGGAACGAAGGAGACGACAAAGTCATATTTTGGAAAAAACTGAATTGAAACTGACTGTTTTCTAGGAAATAAAAGGCATCAATCATAAAGACGCAGCTCATTTATCAAATTTATAATCTGTTAGAACACCATTACGACCAGAGTTTATTTATATTCGTTTAGCACGAAGCCAATTTCCATAAAACTTTTCTGTCAGTGCCATACAAATCAATAAGAATCTTCTTATTCTGATAATCTATTCCCTATTTTTTGTTTGTAAAAAAGGCCGGTTGACGGTAGTTGAGCCAGAGTTTGCTCCTTACTTGGAGAATTTAAAAATAGAGGCGGAATTGCGCGGTGTGGGACTCGAAGAAAAACTTGCACCGCCCATTTCCCCCTCTATGTTACCTAGGAATTCAGATTAAACAAGTCACCAATTATCTACCACGTTTATCCAATATACGACTCAATTTACCCCCTTGACTTCTAGGAATAGAATGAGGTACTTTCAACTCAATATCCATGGACAATCCGATGGTATCTTTTATTTTCTGGCGTAGGTTGTTTATCAAATCTTGATTATTGATGTCTATTTCTTTGGAGGTTTCGACCTCTACTCTCACTGCATCCATCGCTCCTTTTTTCTCCACAATCAACCGATAATTTGGGCTAAGAAATGCTATTTGATGAATCACCTCCTCCACCTGCGTATGAAAAAGATTAACGCCTCTGATGATCAACATATCATCCGATCGTCCTTTGATTGGAGACATTTTGATGTGCGTCCGTTTGGCATTTTTATCGTAGTATATCGAACAAATATCATTGGTCCAATATCGTAGGAGCGGAAAGGCTTCTTTCGTCAATGTCGTAAACACTAAAACGCCCTCTTCCCCATAAGGCAAGGCAAGGCCGGTATCCTTGTCCACCACTTCAGGAAAAAAATGATCTTCCCAAATGTAGCTTCCTGTACCTTTTTCCTCTACATCTTCCTGGGAGACACCAGGGCCGATTATTTCACTCAAGCCATAGATGTTGGTGGCGTCTACCTGGAGCCCCGCTTCTACTTGTTGGCGGATGGCCTCTGTCCAAGGCTCGGCGCCTAGTACGGCATATTTTACGGCCAGATCTTTGGTATCGATCCCTCGTTTCGCAAATTCTTCAGAGAGCGTTTGGGCGTAAGAGGGCGTGCAACACATCACCTCCGGAGCAAAGTCCTGAAGTATGGTCAATTGCCGTTCGGTCATACCCCCGGAGACAGGGATCACCGCCATTCCCAGCTTAGTCGCTCCTCCATGCATCCCCAATCCGCCAGTAAATAATCCATAGCCATAGGCGTTGTGCAACTTCATGCCGGGACGTGCTCCAGCACAATACAAGGAACGAGCAACTACCTCATCAAAAACATCCAAGTCCTTCTGGGTATATCCCACCACCGTTGGCTTTCCGGTTGTTCCACTCGACGCATGAATTCGCCGGATCTCTGCCATTGGTTTTGCAAATAACTGATAAGGATAGTTCGCTCTTAAATCTGATTTTTTTGTGAATGGAATTTTATGCAAATCTTCTACCGATCGGATATCCGCAGGATGCAATCCTATTTGATCAAACTGTTTTTTGTAAAACCGTACTGTTTGATAGACCCGGTTTACCAAGGCGGACAGTCGCTCATTTTGCAAGGCACGCAGTGCTTCCAGCGGCATTTTTTCTATTTTGGGGTTATACATAGGTTATTCCTTTATTGTAACTACTCAGCAGCTATTGTTAAAAGAAATATAACTACTTAGCGCCAATTATTAAATACTTCTCCCAAAGATGCAAATTTTAGATTTTATTACTTTTGTAAAATGGCAAAGAAAAGAAAAACACTTCCCAAAGACTTCAGAGACCTACTTGAAAATGGGGACCTGGAAGTACTCAAAAAAGTATTCGACAAATGTGCCCTGGAAGCTTATGGTGGCTATGGCAAACATTCCGCCCTCGGGTTTGATGGCTGTCCGCATGAATTGGCGATTTGGCTGCTAGAACAAGGTGCAAATTTGCATTCTACCGACATCTATGGAAATACGCCGTTGCACAATCGGGCACGCAGTATTTTTGGCAACATAAAAAGTTTGTTGGAGCTTGGTGCAGATGTCAATTTCAAAAATAAGAAACAGGAAACGCCGCTTCATCTTGCTGCCAATGGCCACAATGCGGAGAACACGCAACTTTTGATGGACCATGGGGCAAACATTCATGCCTTAAATGAAAGAGGGTATTCTCCCTTAGAAGTCGCTTTGTATTCCTGTCGAAATATTGATATTGTCAAAACAGTACAATTGGCAAAAATTTACCTGGAGGCGGGTGCTGAAAAAACGGACAGAATGAAGGGTTTTATTACTCGAACGGGAGAACAATTTGAGTTTCACCGAAAAAACTTCAATAAAGAATCCGTCCTTGAATTCAGTGATGCCCTAGTCGAATTGTACCAGTTGTTTGATGTCCCGCCTGTACCCAAACGGGTCATGCATGACGGCAAATCTCCCATCACTGTACAAGCCACCACCTGGCAAACTCAACATCAGGAACTCTGGGAGCTGTTGGTCCCTTCTAGTGGCGCTGCTGCCACCATACAAGGAGAAGTCATCCGTATTTCCGGCCGCATTGCCAATGAACTTGACGGCAATGGAGGCGGCAATTGGGACGCGCAATACAAATTGATGGCAGATACCTTTCTCCAATTTGTCCAGCTAGGAAATCGACTTGAGGAGTTGGAGGAAGTAGCCGCTATTGTGAAGAATCTGAAGCGGAAGTATGGGGAGACGGATCGGTTTTGTGAGCTTGGAGTGAGGTGGGTGTTGCAGAATTTGAAGCCGATGATGTTGCCGGCCGTGGGGTATGATCGGTGAGATTGATTTTTGTAGACTATCGTCTGCGTTTTATTGCCTTTGGCTGCTGCCTATTCTTTTAGTTTTTTGATTTCTCCTAACAACTCTTGTGCATCGCCGTCAGTGGGCAATTGTTTTTATGCAGCTACTTCAGGGATTTGAGCACTTTACAAATAGATGGATTAATAGCCTCACAAAAGACCGGGTTATTGATAATTGGAAGTTATCTACAAAGTAGTTTCTATAGGATGAATGTTTGCTGCATTCGTACTCCATAATTATTTCAATTTCAAGCTATATCCCAAAACCACATGTTCATGTGGTTACCAAGGCAATATATTAAACATAATTTTACATTAAAAAAAAGAGATTATTAAGCGCTTATAGTTGAATCCCGCTTTCTAACTGAAAAACCACCAATTCACAATAAAAACCCTCCATAAAAAAAATCAGTAAAATGACAGACCAAATTATCGTGACCGTCACTTTTGACCAGATTCTGGAAGACCTGAACAAAAATGTGTTCCAAACTGGAGAATTTCCAGCACTCACGACGGAGGAAACCAATGTGTTGAAGGCAGCGTTCACCAATCTATCTGGCCCGAAGAAAGACCGTGGACAAGCAAATCCATTCACACCCTACGCAGCATTAGAAAACTCAGCGTTAGGACAAAAATTTGCCCTCGATCAGCGGGCTTTTCAGATCATAAGAAGGGTACACCCGGACAAGGCCAAATTTGGAGAATCCTGGCTGCGGTATGGTATCGAAGTCGATACGATAGACGGACAAGAAACGATTCGGCCTTTCTGGAGAAAAAGCATGTACGAATTCAACGATAAAAAGGTAGATCCAAACATCGATCTCCCGGAATCTGCCGCCCATCTCAACGGACTCAACAAATTGGGTACACGAGTTATTGCCTTGCTTGGCGGTGCAAGGATCAATATCAATCAGGGCATGTTGCTCATTGAATATGTCCAGCAATTGATCGACAATTTATCCCATATTGCGGTGATGACGGGAGGTTATCGCGGAGAAGAAGGCAATAGCTACGGGATTACCAGAGCGGGATTTGATGTCCCAAGAAGCAGGAGTCTGCAAACGATGGTGGTGATGTGTGAGGCGGGGCTCGGCCATGCACACCAAACCGCCAACTCCAGGAGTATTTATGGCAAACATTGGGGCGATGATACGCCAGGGCTGGCAGCGATCAGTGATGTCGGGATTTTTTTCCGTAACGTTCCACCCAAAAAGAATTTCGGTGCCTGGACGGAAGTAGAGATCGCGAATTTTTTACATCTTGGAAAGGGTATTGCGATACTCGATCCTACACTTTCTGTAGATGATTTTCCTGATGGAATAGCCCAAGAAATATTTTTTGAAAAACCAGTGAAAGTGTTTCGGGATCCTGTCCAACTTGCGGCACACATTAGCGAACTGTTGCCTACATCCGAAGCGATTAAAAGCAGACCATCGTTTCATCCGGACAAGGAGCAATACGCAAATGCTGTATACAATAGACGCATAGAAGGCGATCTGTTGATAGAAGATTGGCTGGCAGTGCGTCTCAACTATCAGAAAGGAGGAGAAGCAAGAGAAATTGATGATCAGATGAAAGCCAGATGGGTTAGAAATGACCGATCGCCGTTCCTCCAACATGCCATTTTCCAATTTAGCAATCAGCCGGAAGCCATGGAAGAAGGACGAGACCTTATTTTATCGGGTTATTGGAAAGACATTATGCTGCTTCAAATGCTTGGCAAACTAAAGTCGGATGACACCAATGACAATCTAATTGCCGGTTATGCTCAATACCGAAAACAAATGGAAGACGCCTTCCAACAACCAGGAGACAAACCTATGGACGCTAAAGCACGTTGGTTTGACAGAGGGAAGATCGGAGAAGTTTGGTTCCTCTATCGCGCAGAACATTTCACTGGATTCTTGTCCTGGGTCAAAACCATCGAGCTGACAGACTATGATAAAAAGTTGATGGCGATATAGTAAGATTTTTAATACCCAAACCGTTCAGTCCTTTGTAGCAGAGAATTAATGCGATACCTACCCGTGTGATTTCTTGCTACTTAGGGCTTTTTTTGTTGGTTGAAGTAGAAAGTAGTTGGGAGAAGGTATTTGGTAAATTCCTCACTAAGAAATCCTTTAAATTATACTAGAAAATGCTAACTTGAAATCCTCAATACATCAACGAAATCAACACATGAAAAATATTCAACAATTAGCATTAGAAAAATACAAGGATGCCACTAAGTACCTTGCTATTGGGAATGGAATTTTCAAGGATTTAGCGGATCCTGATGACACCAATCATCGACTTCCTGTTTCTCTGGAGCTGGAGGAGGGGGAAGACACGCAGTACCCATTGGAAGATGTTTTAGACAAATACTACATCCATGTCTCCGACTTTTATGACTCCCCGGCACCTGAAAAAATTTTAAATATCGAGTTGGCCGGCGAATTGGAAGACCTTCAAAAAGCAAGCGCAATACTTGGCAAACGAGTGTATAATAGCGAGTATGTCGGTGAAGATGGGAAAACGTACCTCAAGCTAAAAATTGATTAACTACTGAGTAGAAAGATTATAAGTACTCCTAAAAATGATCAAACCCAAAAAACTTAAAAAAGGAGATAAAATTGGATTCTTTTCTCCGTCTTCCGCAGCGACCAACTGGGCGCCAAAACGATTTGAAAGAGCCAAACTGTTCCTAAAGAACAAAGGATTTGAATTGGTCGCTGGCCAACTGACCGGCAAAAATGATTTCTATCGGTCTGGCAGTATCAAGGAACGAGCCGCCGAGCTCAACCAGCTAATCAGAAATCCTGAAATTCGCTGTATTATATCAACCATTGGAGGAAGTAATTCCAACTCCTTGCTGCCTTATATTGATTATGATTCCTTAAAAAAAGACCCTAAAATTATCATTGGATATTCCGATGTCACGGCCATTCTTTTTGGTATTTATAGTAAAATAAATCTGGTTACTTTTTATGGGCCGGCGCTGGTGGCTTCGTTTGGAGAGTTGGGGAATCCCGTGGCCGCTACCTTTGATTATTTTGAGGAGATTTTGTTGGGGACTCCTGCCCTGCCCCACCAAATAAAAAACCCGGAAGTATGGACAGATATGTATATCCCCTGGGAAAAACAACAGAAAGCAAAAACCACTATAAAGAATGAACTGATCACCATAAATAAAGGAACAGCAACGGGCAGATTGCTAGTGGGTAATCTGAATACCATGCTCGGTATTTATGGCAGCGAATACATGCCGAAAATCCAACAAGGAGATCTTCTGATGATCGAAGACAGTCTAAAAACGCCAGAAGTGATCGAACGCTCCTTTGCCCACCTAAAAGCCAACGGAATCTTTGATAAGATCGGAGGACTAATCCTTGGGAAACATGAAAATTTTGATGATCAGGGTTCTAAAAGAAAACCCTATGAAATTATGATGGAGGTCATCGGAGAAGCAGACTTCCCAATCCTGGCAGAATATGATTGTGCGCACACTCACCCAATGATCACCTTGCCGATTGGCGTTCAGGCTAAATTGGATGCGGGGAACCAATCCATTACTTTATTGGAAAACTGGGTGGATTGAAACAGAGGGACTCGTTTTTCCTTGTGTGTTTATGGTGATTTCGACTTCTATGATGTATATGTTGACACCCCACTATGTTTGGTTGATGGGTTGGAGTGTTGTATTATCTTATGCAAATGTTCTTGCTATTTCGCAGAAACAAAAGGGACCTTCTTCGTGCCATTGAATCATGGTACTCTTGCACATTTTTTGCTTTAGCAACATTTTTTCTAGCATAAAGCGCGAATTGAGAATGGTTGTACTAAGTACACTTAGAAAGTTATTACACGGTAACTTATTCCCTAAATTTAACCTACTTTTACACTTATGAATGATATTTCGGACAAAAAAGATGTACAACTATTTGTCGATGCCTTCTATGAAAAGGTGCGGATAGACGAGCTGATCGGGCCGGTATTCGCAGCGATTATCCCAAACGACAATTGGGGGCCGCATTTGGAACGAATGTATAGTTTTTGGAACACGGTGCTTTTTACCGTAAAAGACTACCACGGCAATCCATTCTCAAAACACCGACCACTCCCAATCGAGAAAGTGCATTTTGACAGATGGATCGAGCTGTTTTCGAAAACGATCGATACGCATTTCGAAGGACCAATTGCCGACGATGCAAAGAATAGAGCCATCAAAATGGGACAACTTTTCCTTAGTAAACTTGAGTATTTGCGGGACAATCCTGAGGTGAAGAATATACTTTAGTAGGAGGAAATGCTTGAATGCGAGAAGGCGTTAATAGTTAAAAATATTCAATTTTTAGTATCTTTAATATTATCATTAAGTAACTAAAATATTGCTCCAATAATTCAATCATTAAAATCATTTTGGCAATCGCACATTCAACGATTCTCGCATTGAAAACAATGCGCCCTATTTCCTTGTGTTTTGTTTTTTTAATCCTGAGTATTGCTTGTAATCAGGCAACACAAGAAGGAAAAATCAAAGAGCCAGCGCTGACCACCAATCCAACTACAGATGAAGCAAATGCTAGTAATCCGCCTAGGAAAGTACTGTTCAGCTATACCTTTCAGAATGACCCAGCTTATCAATATCAAATCCTTGCAAAGCAGTCGACCAGCAATCAATTGCCAGCGATCTATTCCCAACTCAACAAGAATGGAAAGGCTATCGACCAACATCCCTTAAATAACAGATATCAGTCGTTCTTTGAAAAAGCGACGATTGCTCGAACAATTCTCCAGCCCAAACTAGGAGACGCTCAGGAAATCCTGCTCCTCACCAACCAAGAAGACAACGAAGCAGAAAACGCCTCTAGGGAATCTTCTGAATCTGTAGAATGGGACTCCACCACCCTAATTTTGGGTATGTCAAATAATCAGCTGATCGAAGAAATTATTACGCGATCAACCTACAGTTTTTGGTATGAATCTTTCGATAATTATGAATTGGTGGAAAAAGAACATGCATTCCTACCTGGAGACAAAAATTCGTTGGCAAATCATTTGGTGCTGGAGACAAAAAACGTCTACGAGCGAATAGGCAAAGATGCAAACGGCAAGTCGGATACCTGTACTACCGATTACGTTGTCAGGAAGGAATTGAGCCTTAAAAATGGAGCTTGGAACAGCCGGGATAAACAAGTAGCAGAAAATGTCTTTGTCGAAGGGGCGGATGTTCTAGTCTATAGTTTCCCTACGTTTTGTTTTGGTTCCAAAATTGGTTCGATAGCAGTTGACGAACTAAATCTCCTGGAAGTATCAGCAATCCCTGACATCCAATTGTTCGAAGATGGAGAGAAGATAATAGGCCAATGGTGGAAAATCGAATTTCCTAATGACCTAGGCATGGAGGATATAGGGTATATTTACAAGGAGCACTAATGCTAGAAAGGAGTGAATGCAGAGAATGCTTGAATATTTTATAATTGGTGAATATTTGAATAAATTCAATTATTAGTATCTTTAAATTCAAACATTAAAACCATTAATATGGGAATTATTCTAGGTCCAATGTTTATAGGGGCTGTCATCATTTTTATACGAGCGTTGTTCCAGATCTATTCTTTATTCCAAATTGGCGAGCTGTCTACTCCAGGAATTATACTAGGCGTCTCTGTCCCTATCGTTCTGCTTATTGGTGCCTCGATTTATTGGATAATTAAAGTAAAAGTATATGCATTTAATCCGCACTTCTTTTTCCTATTTTACTTGATCTATTTTCCAATGTTTCTCTGTTTGTCGATGAACAATGTATTTTTTTATGACCCAACGCCGTTTGTTCGATCGGCATTTCTTGCCTGGATTATACTTGGAAGTTTAATGATTGTGCCCTTGTTTGTTTATTTAATTAATTTCCTAAAGAAAAAAGGGGTGAAATTTCACTATTAAAACATGTACCGATACGTATTATTCCAATTGCTAAAGCGTTATCCTGGAAAATTTATGACAAAACTTCCCCTTCTTTTTGCCCTATTGCTACTTGTAAGTTGTAACTCTACGCCTACTCCACCCATAGGAATAACAGACCAGCATATACAAACTCTCCATCGTCAGTTTTCCAACGCCACTCCTCCTCCAAAAGGAATAGAGTTTCAAGCACTGAGTAAATTCAACATAACCCAACCAGAACTAGAAGAACTATCCACACTTTACAAAGACAGTTTTAACGATTCGAAAGATTCCATCGATCCCTACGCTGTGGTAGAATTTATGGAAGTCAAGGGATTAGAAACCCTTAAATTGATTTTAGACCAAAAGGAACTTACTGGAGAAGCCCTCAAAAAAATACTGCCTCAGCTAGATGGATTTGGGTGGTTGGCATCAGACGACAATAAACTATTTCATTTATACAGAGAGCAAGCGCTTGCTGGTTCGGCCATCACCTATCATTCAATTTTGTCTTATCGCGATGAAAAGGGGAATTCGGTCAATTACTTCCCTGATGTCATTTCAGAAAACAAAGACAATCCAGTTGAGCTCAAAGCATTTGATGCCATTTTTACGATCCAAAACGAAGGAAGGACCTTCTATTTATTGCAAGGTACAGGAGTTGGTTGCAATAGCTGCGCTTCTCATTATTTCCTACTTGTAAACCATCAGTTGGAAGTCATATTCAATCAAGACCTTTTAGCTCGTTTTGGAAATGTATCCCAATTCGAATACGAAAAAGAAAGTAAAACCATAAACATCAACTATACTACGGATGATTTATTGGAGACTTGTGAATGCAAAGAAGAAAAACGTTTGCAGGAAGGATCAAGCTGCAGCTGTACTTATCAGTTTACTGGAAAAACATTTGAATTGGTCGAGTAAACAACAATTGAAAAAAGAGAATGGTTAATTGGGGTTGGTTAATAGTTTGATTTTTACACTCAACTATTCCTATTAACCCTTTACTATTTCTTTGGTACTAGGTAATAATTTTTAAAAAAAAATAGATTTACAAGGTGATTCTTTACTTTTGTCGTCTATCAACACATTACTATTAATTAAACAAAAAATATGAAGTACCTGAAATTTTCACTTTTATTACTTGTAATGACAGGATTGTTCATTACTGCTTGCAAGAAAGACTGTACAGAAACCACTTGGTATCAAGATGCAGACGGTGATGGACTAGGAAATCCCAGTGTGAGTAAAGTGGCTTGTGATCAGCCGGATGGATATGTGAGCGACAATTCAGATACTAACGACACTGTTAGTAGCAATGCGCTTCATGAAGCATACAACGATTTTGATGCCGACAATTTCAACATCTATCTGGATGGAAATGAAGTGGTTATTGAATCCAATGGACTTCCCAATCATACTTCGCCTTACTGGTCGTCTACGCATCCATTGTATGTTGCGCCAACAGTGACGAACGCCGCTTCTATGGCACCAGGGAACATCGATGACTTTAATGGTTCTTATACCTTACGGGTGCCGACTAATCCTGTGAAGGCATCGTCGACCTCCTCGACTGGACTTGGCCCAATTGGTATCGCAGTGAGTGGTTCAATGATCTATAATGATGAAGAAGGACCAAATGTGCCCTTGGACAATGCAGTACCTTCCTTGGATTATACTGCTGCTCATACTGGCCCACAGAGTTATCATTATCACCTGGAACCAAAAGCTTGGTCTAATGACGATGATGTTTTGATTGGAATTATTGCAGACGGATTTTTCCTTTACGGAAGAAAATGTAGCGCTACAGGTACTTACCCTACGGATCTTGATGATTCTGGTGGCCATACTAGTACGACTCAGCATAATTCAGACGGAGAATACCATTATCATATCCAAAACGAACTCTACTTAAATACTTATTATATCTTATTTCCAGGTGACTATCAGGGGACTCCTAACAATATACAGTAGGGCTCTACTAGGAATCGGACTACTATTCGGTATAGTTGCTTGTCAGCAGGAATCAGATAACCTTCCGCAGACAAAGCCTGCTAAAACGCTCCAATTAGTCCTAGATGACTCTTTGCAACTGCGACCTGAGGAAGGGCTAGTCTATTATTTAGGCAAGCCTTTTTCTGGTAGTGGAATTTCCTATTACACCAAGGAAACCAAAGCCAGTCAGATTGACTATGTGGCTGGCAAAAAGAATGGGTGGTATAAAAAATGGTATCCATCCGGAGTCCTAAGTTTTGAAAGCGCTTATTTGAATGGGAAACAACATGGCCTTACCAAAACCTGGTGGAAAAATGGGAATTTGCGATCTGAATCCAACTTTCAAAATGGGGTGGCCGATGGACTTCAGAAACAATGGTATGAAAGCGGCACAAAATTCAAATTTCAGCGTTTAACAAGCGGAAAAGAGGAAGGGATACAACAATCATGGAGAGAAAATGGAAAAATATACAACAATTATGAAGCAAAGAATGGTCGAATTTTTGGTTTAAAAAGAGCCACACTTTGCTTTGAATTGGAGGATGAATTGGTACAATATGCAGACTAAATTATTTTTATTGCTGGTAATGCTGCTCTTTCTGGCCTGCAAGGATCAGCAGGAAAAAACCAGTCGGGTGGAAGTCCTCCCGCACTATACCGAAGCTACCTTCACGCCGCTTTGGTTGAAAGATCATCCCGACAGTTTAAAAACACTCCACAAAATTTCCCCTTTCCAACTCGTCAATCAAGAAGGCGACACGATTACTGAAAAAACTTTTGCTGGAAAAATCTATGTGACTGATTTTTTCTTTACTTTTTGCCCTGGTATCTGTCCAAAGATGACGGCAAATATGACAGACCTACAAACTGAATTTTTGGAGGATGAAGACGTATTGCTGCTTTCGCATTCGGTTACTCCTCGGCGAGATTCCGTACCTATTCTAAAAGCTTATGCAGAAAACAAAGGGATCCTCTCTCATAAATGGCATATCGTGACTGGCAGTCAAAAAGAAATTTACAAGCTAGGAAGAAAGGATTATTTTGTAGAGGAAGATCTTGGATTAGAAAAAGACGAAGATGCCTTTCTTCATACAGAGAACTTTGTTTTGATTGACAAAAACAGTCACATTCGTGGTATTTACAATGGTCTAAATAGGACATCGATTGATCAGCTTATTGCGGATATCAAGACGTTGAAGAAGGAAGGTTAAGCCTGTTTGCCCGCATTATTCACCAAAAAATCATTAATGAATAATGCGGATCCTCCTCCGTAGTGTCCTTGTCCTTTTTGCAACCGGTGTAGGTAACTCCAGTCATTAAAGCTACTGCAATAAGCAGTAGGAGTTAAGTAGTTTTGATCATTTGATAAATGCTTTTTGGATAAAAAATGTAAATAACTACTAGTTAACACGCATGCTTTTAAAATGTTTTTATTTTCTATGTAAACATTTATTTGGTAGAAGAGCAGTAAATTGAATTGCGACAGAAAATTAATTCTTGATAGTGAATTGTCACTCTTTTATTAATAATTCGCAATCAATATTTGTTATCTGTTAATGAAATGGGCTGGCTTCCAGGAAAACCTTTATATTTCAAATTTCAGTTTTTTTTTTTTGGAGATTAATAGATTAAGCGCTCTATAATCATTCTATCGTTTCAAAATCAAAAAGTGATCATCCTTTACATTTCCAGCAAAGATCAAATCACCAAATGGGACGGCGACAGACGCTCCAGACATATCCTTCCCATCATCAAGATAAATTTGCTCCATTGAGTAGTCGCCTTTTTCCTTATAGATAATCTCAATAATTTCTGAAGGGGCTGTTTTCTTTTTGCCTTTCGCGTATTCACCAAACTGCAATAGATTTGGGTGTGCTCCTATCCAAAGATGTCCTTGCTGGTCCATCTCAATGTTATCAACGCCAGTGCCACAAGGAATATTTTCTACAAACGATAGTACTCCATCCTTCTTTATAGCATACACTTTTACTAAAAATTTCCTAGGAGAAGCGACAAATAGCAAGTTGCGTTTTAAATCCGCATTGATGCCGTTCGCATAAGCAATTCCATCGGCGACTTCCTTGTAATTGGTCCCGTCAAAATACACGACATTGGACCAGCCAAGGCCTGTGTATTCTTCTACTATTCGTCCAAGTCCCTTTACATAGCCATGGTCGTTGGTAAAATAAAACCGATTTTCATCAACTATAAACAGATCATTTGGGGAAATCATGGCGGGATCTGTCAAGGATTTGACATAGGACAACTGGTGGTTATTTAAGTTGAATACTTCTATGGAATGTCCTTGTTCCGTATGATTGATCACCATTACTAAATACGCCTTTTCTCCAGTTTTGAGAATAGAAATTCCGTGAGGAGCAAAAGGCTTTGTAAACCCAGCAGACAATAGCTTTGGTTGATAATCAGAGGTCTTCAAATCGATGAGGTAAATCTCCCCACGTTCTTGTTTGTTAGGCGGATAAGAGGGCCGAGCGGTAGCAGAGATCAACGCAAAACTATCTGTCCGACTTATAGTTATGTCTTCTGCGCCGGTGATCGGTATTTTCTTGAGTATTTCCCCTTCAAATTTGGATTCAACGGATCTGAAAAATCCGGTGGAGATTAACACATGAGCAACAAAGATCAGTATCAAGACGACGATTGCTAATAGTATTTTTTTTAATAGGCGCATTGGGAATGGTATGATGGTTGGTTTAGTAAATGGTGTCCAGTAGGCTTTGTTTATTGGATATCGGGTGTATTGATTCAGAATCAAACATCTAGCAATATACTATTAACAATTAACCAATCCAACCATTAACTAAACATGATCCGGGCCCAGGGTTGAAACCCTAGGCTATTAAATTATAACATGCCTACAGCATTCTTGGTCGTTCGATTCGAGCTGGCCGTTTTTAGTGTCATAGACACGACTCCTATTGTAGCATAGAAATTCATTCCTATGTCATTAGCAACAAAAACACTGAGTGCCATAGGTACGTTTCATTTTGTCAATATGGTCCGTGCCGAGGGCACTCCAATACATACATGATCCAGGCCTAGGGTTGAAACCCTAGGCTATTAAATTTTATCATGCCTACAGCATTCTTGGTCGTCCGATTCGAGCTGGCCGTTCTTAGTGTCATAGACACGACTCATTTTGTAGCATAGGAATTCATTCCTATGTAATAGGCAATAAACACATCGAGTACCATCGGTACGTTTCATTTTGTCAATATGGTCCGTGCCGATGGCACTCCAATACATACATCATCCTGGCCCAGGGTTGAAACCCTAGGCTGTTAAATTATAACATGCACAGCATTCTTGGTCGGTCGATTCGAGCTGGCCGTTTTTAGTGTCATAGACACGACTCATTTTGTAGCATAGGAATTCATTCCTATGTAATAGGCAATAAACACATCGAATCCTGGCCTAGGGTTGAAACCCTAGGCTATTAAATTATATCATGCCTACAGCATTCTTGGTCGGTCGATTCGAGCTGGCCGTTTTTAGTGTCATGGACACGACTCATTTTGTAGCATAGGAATTCATTCCTATGTAATAGGCAATAACCATATTGAGTGCCATAGGTACGTTTCATTTTGTCAATATGATCCGTGCCGATGGCACTCCAATACATACATGATCCAGGCCTAGGGTTGAAACCCTAGCTATTAAATTTTATCATGCCTACAGCATTCTTGGTCGGTCGATTCGTGCTGAAAAATTATCGCATTAATGTATCAGGCGAATTCATCCGCTTGA
>CALLWB010000088.1 GCA_938016265.1 uncultured Saprospiraceae bacterium | reverse complement strand
ACCCAATTCATGCAATAGAAAATTCATTTTATGCTGAAACCTCTGCAAAACTGCGCACGTCCGTCAATTTTGATTCTCCCCGTAATCTTACTACGTCTGCGAGTCAAAATCACCGTAGAGCGCACATTTTTATTGAGTTTTCAACCTAAAACAAACTTCCTATTACCTGAATTGGGTATTATATTTAACGAATTCACAAAAAAATAAAAAATAAAATCCGAAAATTGCAACCCTTCGAAAACTCCCTTGTCCTTACTACCAAACACACACCTTAACATTGCAATATACAGACACACATAGGAACATTGTAGAAGCTTGTATGCGAAATGACCGAAAGGGGCAGATGGAATTATACAAGCTATACTCCAAGGGAATGTTTAACATTTGTATACGGATGTTGAATAACAGAGAAGATGCAGAAGACATGCTTCAAAACGTTTTCCTGGACGTTTTTTCGAAAATTGATCGATTTCGATTTGAATCTTCGATTGGAGCATGGATAAAGCGGATTACAGTAAATAGGTGTATTAATTTTTTGAAGCAAAAGCGAATTGATTTTGTGCCGATGGAAGACAGACAGTTGCCACATGCAGCGCCAACAGCACCAGATTTTGATGACCAGGAGCTGAATGTAGCAATCATCAAACAAGCGATTCCGCAATTGGCAGACGGCTATCGGGTAGTATTTTCCTTATACATGTTGGAGGGATACGACCACAGAGAAATCGCCGCCATACTTGGAATCAACGAAGCAACTTCAAAATCACAACTAAACAGAGCAAAGAAAAAATTGAAATCAATAATTAGTAATCAACAAAATAGTACGAATGCAAGACCGGCTTAAAGATTTTATGGAAGAGCATCGGGAAGCGTTTGACGCGGAAACGCCCCCGACAGCTATCTGGGACAAGATCGATGATCAACTCCCGCAAAAACAGTCCGCACCAATCAGACGGTTGGTGATCAGATACGCCAAAATCGCGGCAGCAGTCTTTATTCTGTTTGGTGTCGGTATGCTTACAGGTAGTTATCTGTCAGGCAATGAAACTGAATTTTCTGCAGAAACACAACAGGAGATTAATGATCTAAATACGTTCTATTCCAGACAAGTAAATGAAAAATTGAACGAACTAAAGTCATTTTCTCCAGACAATAATGTCATAGAAGATATCAAAGAATTGGATTCTTCTTTCCAAGCACTCAAAGATGAACTGGGCAATGAAGTAAATGATCACCAGGTTATTGAAGCAATGATCCGGGAATACCAGACTAAAATCGAAATCCTGGATCGAGTCATTGTGCGAATGAAATCAACTAATAAAAGTCCTAAATCAAAAAAATTATAATCGAGATGAGCAATAAATATTATATACATATCCTTACGGGAATGCTGGTCTGGCTTTTGGCTTGCGCTCCGGCCTACGCCTCCGTATTCAAAGATTTCACAAAAGTGGAACACAAAGAACATGATATCGGGCACAACGGTAGCCTGACCATAGAAAATCAGCACGGTTCGATTGATATCTCTACCTGGGATAAAGAGACAGCAAGTGTCGAGGCCACCATCACCGTACACGCCGAATCTGCATCGAAGGCAGACGAAATATTCGATTTTCTCGATGTTGATTTTATCACAGGAGCTGGCTATATGAAAGTCACCACTGAAAAGGAAGATTTACGGAAAAAAGGATGGAGGGCCTGGAGACAATACTTGCCTTGGAATATAGACATTGATAGAGGCAGCGAGGTTAGTTATGAGGTAAATTACAAAGTACAAATTCCAGCTTCTACAAAGCTGAACCTCACCAATCGACATGGAGATATCACGATCCCGGATATGCAAAAAGGGGCTACTATTAATCTACGATACGGAGATTTGGAGGCAGCTTCTTTTGAAGGCGACTTAAGTCTATCAATTAGACACGGGCATGCGGTATTGGTTAACATCGAAGACCTAACCGCGGAAGTGCAATATGCAAAGCTAAAATTTGAAAAAGCCAGGGATATCATTGTCAACAGCCGATACTCAAAAATCTATTTCGACCAAGCAGATGAATTGGTAACCGAATCCAAATATGATAAATACGAAGTGGGCGTGGTACGCAAATTTTCTAACCAAGGCCGCTACGATGACTACAAATTTCAAGAAGTCACCGACGCAAATGTCACTGGAAAATATTCAGATTATCACTTCGAAGTGGTTAAAGAAGAGGTGGACGCGGTAATGGCCTACGGCGATTTTCAAGTCGATAAAATAGAGGCTGGTTTTGATGAACTGATACTGACCGGCTCACATACCGATTTCGAGATAGGCGCCCCAGCAAGCTACGAGTTACAGTTAAACAGCGAGTTTACGAATGTTGACATGGATGAACGAATAGACAAAAAACACATGGAAAAAGAGGGCGAAGTGCGTCGGGTCAATACCTCGGTAGGTAGCGGACATTCAAAAATTGTTGCAAATACTAAATACGGTAGTTTTTCGATCGAGTAGAACACGTGCATCGGAAAAACACAAAGAGGAAATATTTAATTTAATATAAGTGAGAGAGAACTGCTCTGGAAAAAAGTCTTCCGGGGTGGTTTTTTGTTTATTGGAGATTGCTGAGTGGGTAGAAGCGGACTTAATAACTGATTTCATGAATAATTTTATTTAATTTCGGGTTTTCAAGTAATAAATAAGGAATACTTATGAGCCACTTCGCCAATGTTGGATTTGATGTACAGGACAATGATGCGTTGAATGATCTTTTGGAGAAGGTATATTCGAAGGGCGAATCCATCCACTCAAGGCAAGGACTCTATGTTCGGTATCACGATGAGTCAGGAGCGGAATTGTGGATCCAGGTAACAGAAAAGAAGGAGTTGGTAGGGATCAATCCCTTTTTTGATGGAGAAAGTGCTATTCGAGTAGGCATCATGAGTGCCCTCGATAATGCAGAAGATTTTTTGGACGGCAGTTTCTACGGATGGGCCAACCCGGACAATCTGGAAGAAGAAGAACCTGGCGACTATCCATTTGTATTTGATTTACCAGACTTTTATGCGACTGCAGAATTTGAGATGCCGTCCACCCAAAAGGTTATGCTCAATGCATTTGCCGAAGAAATCGAAGTTTTTAAGTCGGAAGAAGAATTTTTAGAAGTACAACCTACAGAAATGTCGATGGCACCAGAGTCGTTTATTCCAATCGGTTTATTGGATGCGGATGGCGGACCGTCTACTGATCCCAAAGCATTTGCACTGATAAACGGACGGGTTTTGTCTTGCGAACTCAAGCAAAATCAATTGACAGGCCAGTCTTTTTGGTGGCTGTATGTGAAAACGCTAGGAGGTAATTTGGATGTCATGGTAGCTGAAGAAGACATGATAAAAAAGCCAGAAGCCGGTAATGTAATAAGCGGTACTTTTTGGCTGATTGGCCGTCTTCTTGATCTCAAGAGTTAAGCATAGAAGTAGAAACGCCCCTGCTTCAATAAAGAACAGGGGCGAAGACATATATAAACAAGGAGTAAATATCTAATCAATTTCATGCGGTTTGATATTGCTATCAAGCATGATGTAGGCGTTTGGATAATCGTATCTCAACTTATGTTTTAGTGCGGTGGCTTCTAGTTTGGTTTTGTAAGCGCCCACATTTAGTTTGTAGTAAGGAGCTTTGTACACCCATTCCGCTGAAAGGTGTGGGTATTTGTCTAAAAAACGTTCCTTCATTGTCATCACCTTGGTACGGTCGGTGCTGGCAGTTAGCTGGAGGCGCCATCCTTTTATAGATTGTTTATTTCTGTTTTCTTGTTTGTGGCGTTCGATCATAGAGGATATAACCGGATCTTCAGAGATGCTGATTTGAGAAAAACCAGTATTTGCCATCAAAAAACAACCGAAAATTAGAAGTAAAAACTGTTTCATTTTTCTAATAATTGTAGACTTTTAGTGCTGCCAATTCTACTTGCACCAGCTTCCAAAAACTCTTGTGCTTTTTGAGGGGAGACAATACCTATCGTCTTTATTTTTACGTTATTTTCAAGAAGCGCTTTCAACTGTTTTACGGTCTTCAGCGAGGGGTTTTTTGAAGTCGTAGAAGTGGAGACATAGTCCACTCCATTGTCAATGCATATCTCGCAAAGACTTTCCAGTTCATCTTCCGTCAACATTGATGTTTCCAACACGCATTTCACCTTTTTTCCTCTAAGGTGTGCAGCGGTTGTAAAACTGACAATATCGTTTTTGACATATGCCCAATTGCCGTTTTTAACGGCGCAATGATTAATTACGATATCGAGCTCTTCTGCTCCGTCATCAATTGCTCTTTTGACCTCCTCTACTTTAGCAGGGGTAGCGGAATAGCCCATAGGGAATCCAACTACTGTTCCTACTTTTACTAAAGAATTAACCAATAGTCTTGCAGCGTCTTTTACAAAATAGGGGGGCACGCAAACAGAGGCAAATTTGTTTTCATCCGCTTCCTTACATACCCGCTCTACATCACTCAACCTACAATCCGGTGATAAAATGGTGTGGTCAATTACCTTTGCCAGCTCCATACTGTCCATTCCTCTATGACATTTGTAATTAAAAAAATTTTAGCAAATATAGTCGAATTCTCCAACTAATATTCTCTATGTGAAGGAAATATTATTCTTGTTAGGTAATAACATTTCTCACTTTAGTTAATTGGGTTTTAATGCTCTGTTTTTTAGGGCTTTACAACAACCAACCTTTTTGTAGCTAAAGTTTCTCCATCCTCATTTACGATATTATAAATATAAGATCCTTTTGGAAAGTTACTAACGTCTAGCTTTTCAAGATGTTGTCCATTGAGGAGCAGCTGTCTGGATAACAACTTTCTACCAAGTAAATTGTAAATATTGAGAGTATATTGCCCCGACGGAACGTTAGATACTGTAAAGTTGACTTCTACAAAGGCAGGATTAGGATAAGCATTAATAGAAAATCCTTCCTCAATGGTATGTTCTACACTCGACATTACAATCGGTACCACTTCACTAGGATCAATTTTATAATTTACCGACAAAATATCTCCTGTAATATCATCGACAGAAACCGTCATTATCTGTGTTTTAGCAACATCATTAACAAAGTCGTAGACAAGCGTTGTGTCTATTCCCGCAAATGGGATAGCAACTCCCAAAGTAGAAGGATCAATCCAAACTGGGGGAAACGAAGGTTTTACTTCAAAATTAGTCTCATTGTATTCCAGTCGTTCTACTCTCAATACATCAAAAGTACCATGCCCCGTAGTCAGTTGGCCCCAAGCATCTACTTCGCTGGTTCGTACAGAATTGTAGGTGATTCGTATCGAATCTATCGTAACACCCGCAGGCACCAAACTATCTAACAGCATTTGCAACTGCGGAAAATTAGAAGGATCAAATTCCAAATTAAATCCAAAATCATCCGTAAACGATTGTCCATAATCTAATGGTACGGCAAGCGCCACTAAGTCAGGGTCCAGATTGACATTAAATCCAGAACCAAAACCAAACCCTCCATCACCAAAAAAACCAATAACCGTCACTGAATCACCAGATGTGTCTGCATAGCCTTCTCCTCCTAAATAGGGGACGATGACATCTGCCTCCGGATAGTCGGCAGCAACACTGCCTTGAGATGCAGCAATAATGTTTGTGGTGTCAGCAAATCTTGGAATAAAATTGTCGAATACCCATGTCTGATTTGGACCATCAGGAGTAATCATAACGCCCGGAGTCGCCGTATCTCTGGAAGTATAATAGAGATCGCCTACTTCAGGGAAAACAGCTTTTGTTACTGTTATTTGTGCCTGTATACATGGAAAAACCATAAGCAATAGCAGGTGGATAAGTATAATTTTTTTCATAAGAATTTGGAATTGTACTTGATTGTTGAGCTCCCAAAATAACACTTTTCAACAACTTATCTGTTGTAATCCTGTCATAATGGAAAAAAGGTATCCACAATGAGCGGATACCTTCTTAAACGTATTTTTTTAATTTAGGGTTTGGTGACAAGCAGCCGTTTGGTCGCTAATGTTTGTCCAGCTTCGTTCTGGATATTATAAATGTATGCGCCCTTAGACAAATCAGAAACATCAGTATATATAGTGGCATCGGAAGAGAGATAATGGGACTCTGATTTTTCGAGCCTTCCGAGTACATTGTACACATTTATCTGATAGTTACCAGCTTGGATGTCGTTAAATTCAAAATTGACATAGTTCATTGCTGGATTTGGGTATACCTTGATGTCTGCTGTTTGTTTTTGGAAATCGAAGGTGGAAACGGAAGTTGGCGGGATGAGCCAGCGTGCATCTCTTGTCGTTGTCGTTGGACTGAAGATAGTGGTGCCTCTCCATTCCAAATCGATTTCTACAATATTTTGTGAGGTTACTGCATCTTTGTAAATCCAAGTCCAAACCGTATCATTTCCTAATTGTGGAACATATGCGGAAGCATCTACCCAGCCAAAGACAGGGATTTTTGCGAAAACTTCTGTATACCTATATTCCACCCGACTCATGCGTAAAACATCGTATGTTCCACTTGGTGTAATCAGTGTCCCAAAGGCGTCGATAGTGTCATTGACCTCAGTTTTGTATAATACAGTAAGGGAATCGACGGTCGTAGGGAATTGCCCTGGAGGGATAATCGAACCATCAATTTCGGTATAAAACTCGCCCGTATCCTTGAAGTTATCTCCATAGGTCATTGGTGCATTATACAGCGTAATAGGGTCGGAAAATGGTATCGTTACATCTGCTCCCAAAAGCCCAAATGGATCACCATGAAAACCGATAGCTTCCATTGAATTTCCATTGGTTTTGAAATACCCCTCTCCTCCTAGTAACGGAATTAATACATCGGAAGTAGGAAATGAATCAGGCACTGAACCCTCCGAAGGCATTTTAATAATTTCATCAAAATGAATTTGCTCTTCTAAGTGGGAGGTGCTTCCTACCCCTGCATTAAAATCCCAGGTAACTGCGGTAGATGAAGGGGCAGTAATTCCTGATAATAGAACTGCGCTATCTACTGCAATTCCCCAGATATCACCAGGAGATGGAAACGTAGCGTTTGTAGTAGTTATTTGCCCAAACAGGAAGATCGGAACAAACAAAAAGAAAAGTATGGAATTAAGTATAGCTTTTTTCATATCAAAATTCTTGGAGTTGTTAAAAAAACAAAGTTAAAATAATATTCAAGTATTAACCTCAACCAGAGAAATTGTTTCTATTCAATTATCTGTTAAAATTTAGTGCCAAAAATGATACCACAGATAATAATATTAAAAGAATTGAGTTAAAATGACTGAAGTTTGACTAATTGACTGTAAGCACCTTCCTTGCTCATTAGCTCCTTATGCAGGCCTCTTTCTATTATTTTTCCTTCTTGCATGACTACAATTTCATCAGCGTGTTGGATGGTGGACAATCGGTGGGCTATGACGATAGAGGTTCTGTTTTGCATAACTTTGATCAGGGCATCCTGGACTAGTTTTTCTGACGCAGAATCAAGTGCACTCGTCGCTTCATCGAGAATGAGGATGGGGGGATTTTTGAGGATAGCCCGCGCAATGGTGATGCGTTGTTTCTGGCCACCGCTTAGTTTGTCCCCGCGATCTCCAATGCGTGTTTGATAACCGTTTTCTGATTGCATGATAAACTCGTGGGCATTTGCTACTTTCGCTGCTTCTTCTACTTGTTGTTGACTGATATCTTTTGATCCGAAGACGATATTATTATAAATAGTATCATTAAACAAGACAGGTTCTTGAGAGACGATCCCCATCAAACCGCGAAGCTGCTCCAAGTTATATTCCTTTATATTAACACCATCAACAAGAATTGCTCCCTGCTGAATGTCATAAAATCGGGGTAACAAATCGACAAGGGTTGATTTTCCACCACCAGATGGCCCAACCAAGGCTATAATTTTACCTTTCGGAATAGCTAAGTCGATTGCTTGTAATACCGCCTGCTCTTCATAGGAAAAGGATACCTTTTGGAATTCTATCTTGCCCTTAAAATCAGTGATCGATTTAGCATTTGCTGGGCTTTTTATAGAAATTGGTGCGTCTAGGATTTGTTCTACCCGTTCTGAGGCCGCCACCCCTTTCTGAATATTGTAATAAGCAGAAGAAAAGGCCTTAGCAGGATTAATCACCTGATAAAAGATTCCCAAGAACACCATAAAAGCAGCCGCTTCCATCCCTTCACTGAAGACAATACGCGCTCCAAACCAAAGCAGCACCACAAATACGGTAACCCCAAGAAATTCAGATAGGGGAGAGGAGAGGTCTCTTCTCCAAAGAATGCGAGTCATAACGTCCCGGTATTCATCGTTTTCTGCATCAAATCGTGCAGTTTGCTGTCGGTGTGCATTGAAACTTTTTATGATTCGAAGGCCTCCAAGTGTCTCGTCCATGATCGACAAAAGTCCGCCTAGTAGTTCTTGTGCCCAAGCCGCTTTTTTCTTGAGCGTTTTCCCGATGCTACCAATGAGAATACCAGTAACGATCAATAAAACAAAAACAAACAACGTCAACTTAACACTCAAAAACAGCATTAAGCCGAGCGAGACGATAATCATCAGCGGCTCCCGAAAAACAGCTTCCATTGCATTTAGAATGCTCCATTGAATTTCCTGTACATCGGCGGTCATTCTGGCGATGATATCTCCTTTCCGTTTTTCTGAAAAATAGGACAATGGGAGCACCATGATCTTGTCGTACAGTTGTTTTCGGACGTCTCGCACTACGCCTGTTCGTACAGAAGCCATCATCATTACCGCAAGGTACTTAAACAAGTTTTTTAGAAAAAAAACACCGATGACAGCAAAGCAAACCATAGTCAGCGCTTGCATTTGTCCGTTTTCCTGGATAAAATAACTGAGTTTGTATTGGAGGCTGGCTGCTATTGCATCTTTTGTCCATGCAAAAACGGGGGCTTGGGTGACGCGCTCGGATTGATTGAATAATATTTTGAGGAATGGCCACAACAAAGCAATTGACAAGGTTGAAAATACCACATACAAGAGATTGAACAGAATGTTTAATGCCACATTCAGCTTATAATTCTTCAGGTATTTTAACAAGCGTAAAAAGCTATTCAAAACAGTTGTTTTTTTGACTTTCAAAGGTAAGGAAAGTTTAGACAATCTGGTGGACTTGTCCTCTTGGTAAAAATTCATAGGCAAAAGGGAATTTGCCAGAATTGGAGATTTTGTTTCTCCTAGGAATAAACGTGTAGCTTGTTAACGAATTTGGAAGGGGAAGTTGTCTGATTTTACTGTGAATATTTAACTCTAGCTATTAATTGAGAGTTACAAGGATTTTTTTGTTTGAATTTGTTGAACAAATTCCAATGAAACACTTTGAATGTCTGCGATTTCTTCGTTGGTGTGTTTTCCTGATTTGAGCATTTTTAAGATAGCTTGTTCTTGTTCTTTTTCTTTTTCTGCTTTTATTGCTTCTTCTATTTTTTGTCTCAAGAGCTTCTCGGCTTTTTTGATAGCAGCTTCCATGTTTTTCTGCCCCTCAGCTAGTCCTTGGTGATAAACTTTGTAATCTGTAATAGAAATGTCTATAGGCATCTGTTCTGAAGTTTTAGTTACATTATCTTCCAAATTACGCAATTTGGACAATACATGCAATTGGTTAATAAATTTCTGGAGGTTTGATCTATGCTCGCAAACCTTCTTTAGTTTGACAAGAATGGACCGGATGACCAATTCCTTGTCTATTTTCTCGTGGTTGGCCAAAATCGCTAAAATAATTACTTCTGGTATTTGCGAGGACAATAGTTTTTGATAGTCAATTTCTTTAAAATTTAGGAGATTAAACCCCGTAAAAATAAAATTGCTTGGGAGTTCTGTCGACATCGTTGCTTTTGTATCTCCTAGATAAATGACAATATGGTAAACAGGCAACTTATATTTTTTGACCAACATTCCATGATATTCCAACATCCGATAAACCATATTGTGATCGTTGGTACTTTGAAACTCCAGGTGCAAAATAAACTCTAAGTTGTCTGGGGTCGTTACCTTTCGTAGAAAATCGACTTCTCGCTCTCTGGTTACTTGCAGCTTAGATTCCAATACTTCCGATTTTATTATCTTCAAGTTATAGCGCTCAGCAATTACCGGAAGCCAAACCTTGTCAATGTTTTCTTTTAGAATTTTATCAAAGATATTCCCTTTCCTTTTGCTCATTATTCTTCGGTTTTTATTGCAAGGATCATTCATAAGCCCCTACTATATAGAGTCAGAAAATGAGATTTTACATAAATCGATTTTCAGAGTTTCACCAAAAACCTTTGCAAATCATTGATAGCCAACGAGATTTTTTTCAAAAAAAAACAGATTTCAGGAATAAAAAAGTGCCTTAAAAACGATATCTACCTATCTTTTTGTTAAAATAGGGCTGCCGCGGTTAAACTATTGTTAATTGGGAGGTTTCCCTTCTTTCTTATTTGGAGGACTAGTAGATTAGGGTTTGTTATGATAAAAACCATTTTACTTTTACGGTTGAAACAATTTAGGCGATTGTTGGAAGAATTGGGTGTTATTCACCTTATTGTTTTTTTGTTTGTTTTGTTTCCAATGGTGCTGGGTGCCTGGATGCGTCTGGAAGAAGGAGCCGATTGGTGGATGTTAGCAATTATGGGTTTTCTGTTGTTTTCAATACATATCAATCGCAAAGACAAGGCGTTTTTGAAACTAGTGACCAAAAGCGCCCCCCTTGTTTTTATAGCCGAGTATTTACTGATCTCCATTCCCGGCTTATTGTGGGTGCTCAATCTAGGAAACCTGTGGGTGCTCCTTGGGTTGGTGGCCATAATTGTTGGATTGCCATTTATCAACTGGACATTGGTTTGGAAGGGCAATCAGCGGCCTCTTTTTCGTTTTCCAACGCATTTTATGGAGGAAGTGGAATGGATTAGCGGAGTTCGAAAGTCAATTGGTTATTTGCTCGTTTTGTATGTTTTGGGAGTCGTTTTTTGCTGGTGGTCACCGGCTATCGTGTTGGTGGTGTTGTTTATATTAGGAATCATTGTCGCCACTTTTTACATGGAGGCAGAACACGATTTACTATTGCCCCTGTACAGCGAAACACCACAATCATTTATTCGTAAAAAAATAAAACGTGCACTGGGCTTGTTTTGGGCATATTCTAGTCCGTTGGTTGGATTGTTTTTTATCTTTCATTATGAATATTGGTATGTTTTTTTGATTGTGGCAGTGATCGCTTCCTTATTCCCAGTCATGGGTATTTTGCTTAAATATGGCACTTATGCTCCTGGAACTTCTCTAAAGAGAAACGAACTGATTTTGGGAATCATGATCGCGTTTATGACCCTCCCCTTTGGCCAGCCAGTCCCTATTTTACTCTCCATACGCTATTATAAAAGATCAATGACCAACCTTAAACATTATTTTGATGATTGACATCTCCAACATACATCTTTCCTATAAGAAAAATCAAGTACTTCGCGGTCTAAATTTGCAGCTTCCCGAAGGTACAGTGCAAGGGATTGCAGGGCTCAATGGATCAGGGAAAACCACCCTACTGAATACCATTTACCAAAAACTAAAGCCAGATCAGGGTACCATCATTTACAACGGTCAACCATTGAAACGCCAATATATCGCCTATCTAGAAACCCATAACTATTTTTATTCGAGAATAACGGGTGGGGAATACCTGGGGTTATTTAAAGCAAACAACCCTGATTTCGACATCAAAAAATGGAATGATCTATTTAGCCTTCCCCTCGACCACCTGACAGACACCTATTCAACAGGAATGAAAAAAAAGCTCGCGTTTATGGGGATTCTAAGTCTCCAACGACCAATTTTTATTCTAGACGAACCCTTCAATGGCCTTGACCTGGAAACCAATGAAAATCTGAAAGCCATCTTACGGGTCTTAAAATCAAAAGGAAAAACCATCATCATCACCTCGCATATTCTAGAAACGCTAACCACTATTTGCGACAACATCCACTACCTAAATCAAGGAGTAATCGAACAATCTTTTAGCCATGAAAATTATGAAGCGCTCGCTGGATTGCTAAACCGATTTCAAGACCATAACATTGAGGCGCTGTTGGATTAAGGCTTGCTTAGAGCAGAAAGACTCGTTTTGCTGGCGCAAAACTATGGGTAGAAAGTACAGAACCAAAAGCTCAACATACGAGGAACAAATACAACAAGGGGTTTTGCCTAGGCAAAACAGCGTGTTAGGCCCTAGTCTACCCCCTACCTGATATTGCGTCAGCAAAAAGCGCTCTTCACTACACAAAAAAAAGACCTGATTGCCAGAGTCAGTGCACAATCAGGTCAGCAAAAGTCCTTATTAGGACACTCTTATATATCTTTAATTCAGCGAATCATTTTTATCAATAAAAAAGAAGTTCTGCGTTTCATCCTTCCCTTGTTTGAAGGGGATCAATTGATTGTTTTTCAGAAATAATACAGAATAATTGAGTTCCTTCATCAGCTGAAAACATTTGGTTCTATTTTCATTATCCCACAATTCGGCGTAGATGACCGGTTTGTCTCTACTTAGCAAATTGCTACCTCCTTTAAGCACAAAATATTCAAAATTTTCGACATCAAGTTTAATCCCGTCGATTTTTTGTTCATATAAAAAATTCATGTCGTCCAATCGCCGCAATGGCGCACTATATCGTCTGCCTTCATTGAAATCTGGCAAATCGTCATGCACAACATGGCTGAGGCCTTGCATTTTAACGTTGTTGACTTCAGGTAAAACCATCTCGATTTCTGTATGTTCGTTGCCCACCGCAAAATTATAAAGTTCGACATTCGGACATTTATAATGGTTGACCACCTTCTCTAAGGTAGTAAAATTTGGAGGTACTGGCTCAAACGAATAGACCTTTCCTTCTGGAACTTTTCTAGATAAGTGAACGGTTGTTATTCCAATATTGCTGCCTACATCGAGCACATGGCTGTTGGGGCGCATCATATCCAAAAAATGAAAGAAATCCTTTTCATTGTTGTCCCATTTAAACGTTCTGATTTTAAACAAGCAAAAAACAAAAAGGTAGTTATCAAATCCAAGGATGGATTGCAAAACTTTTTTCGAAAACTCTTTCATCTACAGGGATTTGGAATAATAATCTTTGACAAATAATAACGAATGATTTATTAACGTTATTATTCTTCTACCACAAAAGTCTACAATAATTTGCTGTTTTTTACTGTATTTGTTTAAAAACTTCAAGGTAAACATCAATTTTTATGCCGTGTCTAAGGACGGAAGAAAGTCGATTAGGGCAAACCGTAAAGTATTACTAGCGATTATCGTCTTATTAATTTATTAACTTTGAATTTTAATACGACTTTTTCAAGCTTACCGATTTTGGAGGCAGCGGCAATTTATGAAGAGAGAATTTATCATCAACTTAATTTTTCTTATTTCGATCAATATTTTGATCAAGCCGTTCTACATTTTTGGAATAGATCGGACGGTACAGAATACGGTTGGCCCAGAAATCTATGGTGGTTGGTACGCTTCGCTCCTGAGTTTTTCCTACCTACTCCAAATTGTAAATGACTTTGGAATTCAATATTTCAATAATAAGAATATTGCACAGCATTCCCAGCTTTTAAAGAAATACCTGCCTCATGTTTTAGTGCTTAAATTGATCCTTGCAGGGTTTTACATGGCCTTTACTATTGTGATTGGCTGGTTGTTGGGGTATGACAGTCTTCAGTTCAAAATTCTGTTTTTTCTGGGTATCAATCAGGTATTTGTTTCCTTTATTTTCTATCTGCGCTCCAATATTAGCGGCCTCCATTATTATCGTACAGATAGTGTGTTTTCTGCGATAGACAAGGTGCTGATGATCTTGTTTTGTAGTATTCTGCTTTGGGTTTCCCCCTTTGCAGAAAATTTCAAAATTGAGTATTTCGTTTATGCACAGACCCTTTCCTATGGATTGACTGCTTTGCTTGCATTTGCGTGGTTATTGCCAAAAGTAGAGTACCAACTAAAACTTCGATTCAACCCAGCATTTTTGTTCTTGATTTTAAAGAAAAGCTACCCTTACGCTCTAGGAGTTTTTCTAGTATCTATTTGCACCAGAGTAGACCAGGTGATGATCGAACGGATGCTCCCTGACGGTGCGGAACAGGCAGGGATTTACGCGGCAGGCTACCGATTATTAGACGCCAGCAACATGATCGGATTTTTAATGGCCGGACTCCTGTTGCCCATGTTTGCCCGACTGATAAAAGAACAAAAATCAATCACCGAACTACTCGTGTTTGGATTCAAACTGATGTTTGTGTTTACTGTAACGTTGAGTGCCACCTGCTGGTTTTTTCAATTGCCGATTATGGAATTACTCTACGATAACGCCACGCCCTATTGGGGAGAAATACTTGGATATTTAATGTTCTCTTTTATTGCCGTCGGTACTGGTTACGTCCTTGGGCCTTTGTTGTCTGCAAATGGAAGTTTGAAGGGATTAAACCGTGTGGTGTTGGTAGGAGCGTTTCTAAATATTGTCCTCAATTGGTTTCTGATCGGGCAGTACAAAGCAAGTGGTGCTGCGCTAGCTACCCTGGGCACTCAGTTTCTGATTGCCATCGGTCAACTGGTGCTGGTGTGGAAAATCTTTGAATTGAAAATAAATGTTGGATTGATATTGCGGCTTCTGGCCTACAGTGTTTTCGCTTTTGTTGTGATGTATTTCGCTGCTCAACTGACGGTGGTAAGCTGGTTTGTTGCGGTGTTGTTGGGTGGGGGGGCTTGCCTCGTTGCTGCTTTTGCGTTGCGACTATTGGATTGGAGGATTTCTCAATTTTCATTGAATGAATAGGTAGCTGCCAATAAAGTTGTGTTGGCTACGATTAAATTCATTCCCGAAAATTACAAGGAATTTTTTATCGCGATTTGTTGAACAAACTCCAGAGAAACACTTAGAATATCAGCGATTTCTTCGTTTGTGTGTTTGCCAGATTTGAGCATTTTAATGACTGCTTGTTCTATTTTTTTGATGGCAGTTTCCTGTCCTAGGGCGAGTCCTTTTGCATGTCCTTGGTGGTAAGCGTGGTAATCTGTAATAGCAATATCTATTGGCATTTGTTCTGAATTTTTAATTACATTAGGTTCTAAATTACGCAATTTGGACAATACATGCAATTGATTGATAAATTTTTGGAGGGTGGAGCGATGTTCGCAAACCTTCTTTAGTTTGAATAGAATAGAGCGGATGACCAACTCCTTATCTATTTTTTTGTGATTGGCCAATATCGCTAAGATAATGACCTCTGGTATTTGTGAAGACAATAGTTTTTCATAGTCTATTTTTTTAAAATCTAACAGATTGAACCCAATAAAAATCAAATTGTTTGGGAGCTCTGTTGACATCGTTGCTTTTTTATCTCCTAGATAAATGACAATGTGGTAAACAGGCAACCTATATTTTTTAACCAGCATTCCATGATATTCCATCATCCGATAAACCATGTTGTGATCGTTGGTGCTTTGAAACTCGAGGTGCAGAATAAACTCTAAGTTGTCCGGTGTCGTTACCTTTCGCAAGAAATCCACTTCTCGTTCCCTTGTTACTTGTAGCTTAGATTCCAGTAACTCCGATTTTGTGATATTCAAATTATATTGCTCTGCAATAACAGGAAGCCAAACCTTGTCAATGTTCTCTTTTAGGATTTTATCAAAAATGTTTCCTTTCATTTTACTCATTACGCCTTATTTTATTGTAGGGATAAATTGAAACTCCCTTTCTATATAGAGTCAGAAAATGAGATTTTACATAAACCGATTTTCAAATTTCATGAAAAAACCTTCACAAGTCATTCAAAATCAGGAAGAAAATATTTAAAAAAAAGTTGAGTTTTGAAAAATAGCCAACAACCATCCTTCTTCTGTTTGAATACGTTATGCTAGAAACAACAAGTTTAAACAACCATGAAAACGAGCTATTAAAACCTAAAAGCAAGAAAAAGCAGATCCACCAAAGTTCAACAAGGACATAAATTTCCTATTTCCCAAAAAGGAAGAACTAGCAGAAAAATCCTCCCTCACAAAATAAGATCAATGATCTTCCGTTTTGAACATTAATATTAGCCTCAAAACTTCCTGCTAAAAAACTAAATTTCTTATTACCTTTGCACGCTCATAATGCCCATTAGCAAATGAATAGTAAAGAAACACTACTAGATATCCTCAAAACCCTTGTTAGGTGGAGAAAGCAAATCATTGCAACTACTATTGGAGTAGGATTGCTTGCCGCCATCATCGTGTTATTGATGCCAAATTATTACAAGGCGGCCACCATTTTCTATCCCGCCAACCCTGATATAGCAGGCAGGGGAGCACTGTTTGGCAGTGCAGATGAAAACATGGACCTTTTTGGAGGACCAGATGAAATGAACCGCCTAATGCTAGTGGCAGAATCTTCTGAGTTGATCAATTATCTTGTCGAACGATTTGATTTGTATCAACGCTATGACATCGACTCCACCAATCAAAAAGCACCTCACTACGTCCGCCTAAACTTTCTGTCGCACTACAATCTTAAAAAGAATGAAAAGGACGCGATGGAAATTACCATAGAAGATAAAGACCCACAAGTAGCCACTGATCTCTTATGGTCAGCCATTGGTAAAATTGATGAGATCAATCGCCGGATGGTGAAAGCCAATCAGCTAAAAATATTAAAGTCCTATCAAAAAAGTATCGCAGAAAAGCAAGGCGCGTACAACACATCAACCGATAGCCTGAAAATGCTGCGAGCGGAGTATAACATCATTAATGTAGAAACACAAGGAGAATTTTTAGCTGAAGCAATCGGTTCTACTGAATCCTCCCTTGCCTCCAATAAAGCCAAACTGAAAGCCATCGAAAATTCCTCTTCTATAAGAAGAGACTCCCTGCTCAAGGTAAGGGCAACAGTAAGGGCGCTGGAAGCCAAATTACAAGCCCTCACAGACCCCGAAAGTGGAAGCTCTATCAGTATTGCAAAATTTAATAAAGGCCGGGAGGTGGTCGCCCTTACGGAAAATGCACAATTGAATATTGCCAACGAACTTCAGTTTTTGAAAGATCGGTATTTCCAATACGAAACCGTTTACAATACTAATATTTCAACCCTCTATGTGGTCGAAGCTCCTACGGTACCCGTTATCAAATCGAGCCCTGGCAGAACATTAATTGTGCTGAGCTCCACGATGATTGCTTTTTTGCTTAGTGTACTAGGCGTCTTGCTCTTCGAAAATTACAAATCCATAGACTGGAAAGAAGTGCTCGATGTCGACTAAACAGTCCATAGCACCTTCTTCTCAATACTTTTTTGCTGCATTTGCTGCTAGCATTGTTCTTTGCGTGGTGGCTGCTATTTTAATGGATTATCCGCTGTTGGCTGCTGGTCCGTTGGGGGTATTGCTGGTGTTTCAAACGGTGGTGGATTTCCGCAAGGTATATTATTTGTTGTTGGCTTGCATTCCTATTTCTATGGAATTTTATCTTCCTAATGGATTAGGGACCGACCTACCGACAGAGCCCCTGATAGTCGGGCTGATGCTGGTTTACATCTTATACGCCTTGCTCCAGTTTCGAAAGATTGATATGCGCTTTTTTCAGCATTCTTTGATGCTCTTTTTGCTGCTTCATATGGGCTGGATGTTTATCACGATGGTCAATTCAAATTTGCTGTTTGTTTCGGTGAAGTTTTTTCTGGCTAAGTCCTGGTATGTGGTCACCTTTGTGTTTTTAACCGGGCTGTTGATTCGCAATGAGAAATACTTTAAAACCATGTATTGGGTGATCTCTCTTCCGCTTTTGTTTTCGGTAGTTTTTGTGCTGGTTCGACAATATGCACATGGTATTTCTCTAGAACTTATCGGGAAGGCCATGCACCCGTTTTATAGAAATCACGTAGTCTATGCGGCCACGATGACCTTGTTTATGCCCTTTCATTGGTACGCCAGAAAGTGGTATCCAACTAGGTCGTTTGCCTGGTGGGCTGTTGTGATCAATGGACTGATTGTACTTTTTGCTATTCAACTTTCGTTTACCAGAGCAGCTTATGTAGCCTTGGTGATTGCCATTGGTAGCTTTTTTATTATTCACTTTCGTTTAATGCGGCCTACTTTACTAGTGGCAACAATTGGGATATTCGGATTTTTGGGATACATGGTTCATAACAATAACTACCTGGATCTCGCCCCCAATTTTGAGAAGACCATTTCCCATCACAACATGGAAGATCTCTTGGAAGCCACCTACAAACTCGAAGATATCTCTACCATGGAGCGTCTCTACAGATGGGTGGCTGGTGTTCATATGAGTAATGAAGAAAAAGTAATGGGCTTTGGTCCTGGCAATTTTTACAATTTTTACAAAAAGTATGAAGTCTCCAGTTTCCGAACCTACGTGAGTGACAATCCCGAAAAATCAGGCGTACACAACTATTATTTGATGATTATGGTCGATCAGGGGATACCAGGATTCATTATTTTCTTAATCCTGACGTTCGCGGCACTGATCATTGGCGAGCGGGTCTATCACGAAACAATACCAATAGAACGCAAGCGAATGGTGATGACTATTTTGCTTTCGTTAATCATCATCGATGCGTTTTTATTGATTAATGATATGATAGAAACGGATAAGGTCGGCTCCTTTTATTTTATCAACCTGGCGTTATTGATAAACTTCGATTTGTTGAATAAACGAGAAAACAAAAAACAACAAGAGGTCACGCCGACTACTTCTTTTTCTTAGATTTTTTGCCTTTGTTCTCCTTGATATACTGCGCAATTAGCTCCCCAACGATATCCCGAACACGAGATTTCTCTAGTTTAGCCAATTCCTTAAGCTGTTTGATACGTTCTTCCTCAAAGGTAAACGTGATTCGTTTTTTACTTTGTTTTTCAGCTATAGTGCTGGTTTCGATCGTACTTCTAATGAGGGAATCGATACCAAAATTTGGTTTCGTTCTTCGTTTGGTTTGTTTGGCAACTGCTGTACCACCATTAGAAATATCCTGAGCTGCTTCTTGTACAGCATCTTCAATGGCATCCTGAAAAAAGTATTCCAGATCACTGGAAAAACTCTTCTTAGAACCGTCTTTTTTTGTGTTGCGGGGTGCTGGAGGTGTAGATTTGTCGTCTGAAGGTTTGACGGTCTTTTCTTCCATAGCATTGCTTAACAGAAAATCCAGTCCGTCAGAAAACTTCTTTTTATTTTTATTTTTACTCATCCTCAAGATTATTGAAAGCCTTTGCGTTTAACTTTCACTAAATTAATATTTTATGCTCAATTTCTAATACAACTAACTATTTTTCAAGGAAATTGATTCCCTAAAAAAATAAAATATGTTGTTAGGCTTCTACTAGGGCCTCCATTCTTTGAACGATTTCCTTGGATAATGCAAGATAATCCTTCGCTCCATTACTACGTTTATTGTAGGCAAAAATGTCTTTTCGCTCCGCAGGTGCTTCCGCTAAGGAAACGTTGTCCCGGATATACGTTTTAAACACCCGATCGCCGAAATGTTTCTGAATGGTCTCTACAACATCCCGATTCAGTACTTTTCTACTATCATACATCGTAGCAATAACACCTCCAATATTCAATTTTTTATTCAATCGGAATTTTACTTTGTCAACTACCTGTTTGATTTTCATCAAACCCTGTAATGCCAAAAACTGTGTTTGCAAAGGAATGATCACCGTATCACTAGACGTCAATGCATTCAACGTCAATAAACCTAATGATGGAGGACAATCTATAATGATGTAGTCATAGTTTAAAGTATGAGGTTCGATCAATTCTCTCAAGATGTACTCCCGTCCTGCTTCGTTGATCAGCTCCATCTCTGCTCCTGATAGATCAAGACTACTAGCTACCACGTCCATGTCTGGTTTTACTTCTAGTGGCTCCAATTCTGCTTCGCCACGCATTGCTTCATAGATAGTTACCTTTGGTCGTCCAAGACCAAGGGATAAAGTCAAATTTGCCTGTGGATCGAGATCGATAAGCATTACCCGCTTTCCTAATTCTACCAAACCTGCGCCTATACTTATTGCCGAAGTGGTTTTCCCTACTCCTCCTTTATGATTTAGTAATGAGATTACTTTTGCCATGTTATCTTAAATGATATTTATACGCCTGCCTCATGGAGGCGATTGATTATTTAAAACTACGAAGTTGCTGCTCAACCTCCATTGTATCCGCACAAATTATGTGCTCAAACCATGCAAATATCCGGATTAATTATCAGAAAAGAAACAAATCGTTGTTAAAGTTTGCTTAATTAACATTGAATTACCAACATTTGTTAGGAGCGGAATTTAAATCATTGATTATCTATAGTTAATATAGATTTTATATTAAATTTTGATGTGGATAATGCGAGTGCGTCAAATTTAGTAAGCCACTCAAAGTCAAATAATTGCAAATTTTAGTTGGTTTTCATTGACTGATTGGACGAATGTTGGGAAGCGTCAATTACCGATCAATCGTTACTAATCACAATCGATCCAACAACGATCGATAAAACCCATTCATAGCCTCCAAATCTCCTTTCTCCTTGACTAGTTTACTAGAATGAAGCGTACAGGTACTAATTTCATCCTTGATAAACTCGTCCAGAATAGGCACCTTGTCAATCCGCTTACTTTCTGTTGAATGTTCCTTAATCGCCAACAGGTCCTCAATCGCAGCCATCAATTTGGGTTTGTATTCTAGCAACGGCAATAACTCCTCAAATTGAATAGGCGGTTGTTCATTCTGTTTTCGAATCCATCGACTAGAAAGCACCGCCCGCAATACATAAAAGTACTTTTTGAGATAAACCGTGTCCTCTTTAAATTCACGCTCCAACATCCCCGTTGCAATTCCAATGTTATGATAAATCACTTTTCTAGGAGAAAAATAGGGTTGAATAAACGCTCGTAAATCTTCCATCATAAGATCATCAGATCGATAGACAATTGGCGAGGCAAGCCATTCAAAAAGCGCCGCATTCGACCGATAGCCTAAACGTAGGAATTTTCGAATATCCCAGCCCACGCCATCCAGCAATTTATTGGGCATCCGATTGAGCGAGTCCGGTCCTTCATGCAATGACAAATACCAGTCCCTCGGATGGTGATAGATAAACCGGACATCATAATCACTATCAGGAGAAGGAAATCCCCAGGCACGACTACCAGACTCACAAGCATAAATAATCGTAACGCCCGTTTCCTCCTCAATATCGGTTAGTAATTTTTGTATTTGATCTTGCATGGTCGTTGTTTTCCTCCCCAATTTATAGCATCTTCGAAAGACACACAAATTGGTCTATTAATCTTCTAAAAAATAATTGGTGGGTACATGATCCGTTAGCCAGACGCTGTTTTCTGAGCAATAAAATTCCATTCCGTCCTCGTGCATCTCCTTAGCTTTTACGCGCAGGATGACGGGGACTCCATGTCGTGATCCGACGTTTGTGGCGGTATCCAAATCAGCTGACAGATGCACATGATGCCGATTCTGTTTTTTCAATCCTTCCTTTCGGATAATATTGATGTATTTGGTCGCTGTACCATGGTAAAGATATTCGGGCGGTTCTACAGGATTGTAAGCCAATTCTATTTTTATGGAATGCCCCTGACTAGCTCTGATTTTAGTCTTGTCTGCATTAAATGCAAACCGTTTTTTGTTGTTGTTGGCTACTACATATTCGAGGGTTTCGATGTCTAGTTTTCCTCGATGTTTGTTGTATTTTTCTAGGAGCTCCCTAGTGCTGGTCCATCCTTGATTATCTAGGTTTAGATGGATGGTTTGTGGCTTGTGGCGTAAAACTAAGCTTAGAAATTTGCTAATCCGTTTTACTTCTTTTTCGTTCTTCATGGTCGTTTTATATTCTTTCATTTGAAGACTATAATACAAAAACCATTAAAACAGTTCCCCGTAGGCAAAAAATGGGTGATTTTTTAGTGCTAATTTTATATCTGAAACCCAATCGTTTCAATAACAATCAGCCAATGAAGCAACCGTTATATATTATACTGTTTGACCGGATGGAGTTTAGCAACTGAGCTATTGACAGTTATTATACAGGACTGCCAGTCTCCTGTGCCATCTACGTTAATATTATTTATTAGAATAAGCCCAAGCAGATCTACCTGGACATAAGAGGTTAGGTCATCAAAATAGCAGCAGGACACCAGTTAGGCACTACTTGTAAAAACAAAGCGTTCTCTACTAAATGACCGCCGTCGCAGGTCCTTCACTTTTTTAAACTATCGTTTAAAACTTTTCGAGATCGTTCAGGAATCTACTTTCTACCAATTACTTACTACTTAAAACGTAAGTTGGAAATTTCTATAATAAACCATTACAATAACAGAAATAAAGAAAAGGAAAAACAGGGCAAAATACATTACACAAAATCCTTTTTTATCGTCATTATGGTCGCCGTGATCGCTCATTGTGTGTTTTTTAAAAATTCAGTGTGCAAATTTACTATTCCTAATGGCGTTTGCAAAAAAAAATCTGGTTTATTGGAAATTAAATTATCAAATCCTCGTTATTTATTTTCAAACAAACTTCACAATAAGATAAGTTTGGTCAGAAAATTGTTTCTACCTATCTTGACATCTTGAATTTTTTAATATCCCAGGCCAACTTTACGAATGAATTATAGAACAATAACCTTCCTAATTTTATCAATAGCGCTGCCTGCTTTCCTTTTTGGTCAGGAAGTCGCTAATATTGAACGCTATCAGGGTATCGAAGACGCCAAATCTGTCAATGCCATCGTGGTAGACACCTTCAACAATAAATGGATCGGCACCGATCAAGGCCTTTTCAAAATCTCTTCTTTCTACAAACCTGTAGAAAATGTAACCAGCGAATCAGCCGTCAAAGCCCTAGCAAAAAACAGAGGAGGCGATGTATGGGCAGGAAGAGAAGACCTCGACGTCATCTCCGTAGACCTCCGAAATAAAGGAATAATCGATGCAGAAGAAATTGAAATCACCAGCATGATGGTTGACGACAAATGGCTCTGGGTGGGCACTAACAATGGTATTTACACCGTTTCCCTTTCCACCTACGAGGTCGCCAGCCACTATACTACTGAAAACAGTAAATTAGGTGCCAACCAAATCAATGTGCTGCACCGAGACCGGTTTGGAGTAAAATGGATCGGCACAGACAGAGGGCTAACTCGGATTAAAGACAACGAATGGAAAACATATAATAAACAAGAGCGATTTACCGCAATAGGAGCCTCCGTAGAAGGAATTTGGGTAGTCTCCAACAGAGATATTTATCAAATTTATAAAGATCGTAATCAAGATCGTTGGGTGCCTTTGTATGTAGAAAGAAAGTTGAGTGTCGGCGATGTACATGGTATAACCTCCGATAGTAAAGGACGCATCTACATTGCCTCCAAAATACTGGTACAGTACAACCCATATGATGAAGTGATTAATAAATATGATGAAGAATCTGGCTATGTAGATGCCGAAGCACTCAGCATAGCCGCCGACAAGAACGACGACATCTGGGTAGGAACAGCAGAACGAGGCTTGTTCAGAATAGAGTTCACCGACGAGCTAATCGATAAGCTGGTCGTTTTAGTAAATGTAGAGAAAAAACTGGACTGTTCAGGAGCGTCAGATGGAGAAGTAAAACTTAAAATAAAAGGAGGCATCACTCCTTATAAGATTGTTTGGAATAAGCCTCATTTCCAAGGAGATCACCTTAGAAAATTGCAGGCAGGAGTTTATGCAGTAACTGTTTCTGATGCAGAAGGCGCTTTTTTTGTGAATAGCACCACCCTTACAGAACCAGCACCAGTCGGAGTCACCGTTATCGAAAATGAACGAATTTCCTCCAAAGGAATGAAAGACGGAAAGGCAGCCATCGAAGTGACTGGAGGCACCCCGGATTTTACTTACCTCTGGGACAACGGTTCGACCATAGCATCAGCCAGACGACTTCCTGCCGGAGATCATCGTGTATCTGTCACCGACGCCAAAGGATGCGCCACAGTTGCTAAAATTAACATCAAGAAAGAAAAAGTTATTCCAGATTTAATAGCCAAAAAACTAGAAATCGGACAAACACTTCGTGTAAATCAACTGTTCTTTGAAGCTGATTCAACAATTATCACCAAAGAGTCCTATGTGGTTTTAAACGAAGTACAAGAATTCCTCTCTGAAAATCCAAATATAAAAATAGAAATCGGTGGCCACACCAACAGTTTGCCCGCCGACGAATATTGCGACCGACTTTCCACTGCCCGTGCTAAGAATGTTACGGAATATTTACACAAATTAGGCATTCCAAAAGCGCAGGTAAGTTATCAGGGATATGGCAAGAGAGTTCCTGTTGCCTCCAACCGGACAGAAGCTGGGCGAAAACGAAATCAACGAGTAGAAATAAAGATACTAAGTCTAAATGGATAAACACTTTAAAACACTATGTCTCGCAGCGATTTGCTTATTGTTTTGCGCATTAAGTCAAACACAGGCAGCACCAACACCACTTTCTGATAAAACAACAATTAGTCTTCTGACTTGCGAGCAAGGGGAGGAGCTATACTCGATTTTTGGTCATAGCGCCATTCGGGTGAATGATCCGGTGAATAAGGTCGACAAGGTGTACAATTATGGTACATTCAATTTTGACACACCCAATTTCTACCCAAAATTTATTCGGGGGCAGCTGGAATACACGCTAGGAGTTAATACTTATGAACGCTTCATGCGAGCCTACCGGTACGATCAGCGATCGGTCTCTGAACAAGTGTTTATCATGGATTCTTCCCAAATGAACAAAATCTATAGTTTGCTGGAAGAAAATTATCTGCCAGAAAACCGGAACTATCGGTATGATTTTTTTTACGACAATTGTGCAACAAGAATAAGAGACATTATAGAAAATTCCTTCAAGGGCGATTTCAAATTTGTCATTCCAGAAGACGAGCCTGAAATGACCTACAGACAGCGATTGGATTACTTTTTAAAAGATGCGCCATGGGCAGACTTCGGGATTGATCTGATCCTTGGGTATCCTTCAGACAAACAAGCAGGTTTTTATGGAAAAATGTTTCTTCCCGACTACCTAAAAGAAGGCTTATTGCAAGGTGAAATCAGCAGTGTTCCTTTGATTTCTACTGATCGATCAGTGTTCAAGGCTGCTCCAGCTTCTCCTAAGAAATCATTGTGGACACCATCTGTGGTATTTTGGATCATCTGCCTGATTTACGCGATTATCTCGATGCTCAACTGGGCACATCCAATCACGCGCGTACTTGATTTTATATTATTTGGGCTAGCAGGTATTGCTGGTATTCAGTTCCTATTTATGTGGTTTGGAACGAATCATATTGCCACTCATCAAAATCTGAATATGCTATGGGCTTTTCCACTGCACATCATTTTGGCGATACAGTTTTTTAGAAAAGAGCTGACGGGTTTTTGGTGGTATTATTTGTGGGCAGTCATAATAATGAATATTGTAATCCTAATAGGCTGGTATTGGTGGCCGCAGCAATACCACGTCGCGATTATTCCAATTTTAATTGCTATGATCATAAGAGCCTTTGAACATGTTTGGGAATGGTAATGGCTATTTACATAGAATAATGGCTACGATATGGATATAATTTTAGGGTTTCTATCACCAATTTTGGTTTATCTCCTTGTCTTTGTTTTGCACGCAATATTGCCGGGCAAGTGGATGCAGGGGTATGCTACTAAGGCGGACTCCACGGAAAAACTTACCTACCGACTCAATGGAATGCTCGTATTTCTAGTCGTTATTGTTGGCTGGGCTTTCCTTTGTTATTCTTCCTTGTTGTCCTGGGATTGGTTTTACCGCACTCGTTGGTATGGGTTAGCTGGCGCGGTTGTTTTTGGATTGTTGTTTAGCTTTTTGTTGGTGGTAAACGCTCCTCCGGTAAAAAAATCCTTCCTTGCAGATTTTTTCCTTGGAAGATTGGAAAACCCTCAGCTTTGGGAAGGACGAGTGGATGCAAAAATGTGGCTTTATTTGATTGGTGCGATCCTGCTTGCTTTAAATGTATTGAGTTTTTCTGCTTTTCATTACCAGAATTTTGGTGTAGAGCATTCCTGGAATATTTATATCGCAGCAGGCCTCCTCCTCTTTTTTGTGTCTGACTACCTCACTTTTGAACGTGTTCATTTATATACTTATGATTTGTTTGCTGAGCGGGTTGGGTTTAAGTTGGGTTGGGGCTGCATTGCCTTCTATCCATTCTTTTACGTTATTCCACTTTGGGTTCCTGTAGGTTTGCCAGGTGTGGATACTTCTGTTTGGTTGTTGGTTGTTTTTGTTGGTGTGTTTTTTTTAGGTTGGGGAATGTCCCGCGGCGCTAATTTACAGAAATACTATTTTAAGAAAGATCCAACCCGAGCGTTTCTTGGCATAACACCAAGGACGATTACGGATGGACAACACACCCTGCTAGTCAATGGATTTTGGGGCGTCAGCAGGCACATCAACTACCTTGGAGAGATACTGATGGCAACGGGGATTGTCTTGTGCGTTGGGCATTATTTGTTGCCATGGCCCTGGTTGTATCCACTATACTATATCGCCTTACTTTTCCCGAGACAACTAGATGACGATAAGCGGTGTGAAAAAAAATATGGGATGCTCTGGAGTCAATATACCAAGCAAGTCCCCTATAGAATTATTCCTTTTCTCTATTAATCAATCAAGCGTCTTCCTTCAATTTTTGGCATACCAACTTTTGTTTCTTACCCTTGAGGTAAACTCAACTCAACATATCCTATAGAGACGGATCGTTCTCTGTGACAAATTACAATAACAATAGTCAGAAATTAACGATTAGTTTACACCGTAAACTACCCAAAACTACGTATTGCAATGGATCAAATTGTTTTTTTTGCGGATTCACAATTACTAGGTTTTAGTCAAAAGAAAAATTCTGTCTATGTTAGCATATTGTTAGAAGTGTTTCGATTTGAAAAATAGAATTTTCAATAAAAACAATAATTGTGGCATCATGTTTTGGTTTGTAAGTTCGGTTTAGAAGTGTTTTTTATTTTTTTTTATTTGTGAATTTTCGAAAAAATATTGAATATTCCATGTCACTTTTTAGTTGTTGAGTGGAAAAACGATTGCTTAGTATAATTGATTTTAGAATTAGACAAGTAAACGTAGAGAAATGAAAAAAATAAAAATTGTAGTTTTCTTGACATTGATATTATTCGTTTTTAAGAGTAATACTTATAGTCAATGTCTTTTAAATCAAACAGAAATATGTGATGCAAATGGTTCATTTGGGCCGTTTGATTTTTCAGATATGGATGTCAATGGGTCTACTTGTCTGGACAATCGAAATAATTCTGCTGCATATGTTATACTAAATATCAATCAGACTGGCGGATTAAACATTTTAATTCAAGATCAGACAGGGCCAACAGGAAGTCCCAATTTTTTAGATGTTGCTGTGTTTTTAATTCCAAGTGGGGTATCTCCCTGTGCTGCAGCAGGAAACAGCGCAAATCAACTTGGTTGTAACTATGCAAGTAATGCAGGTGCATGTAACCAATTTGGGACCGTTTCTGGTTCTTCCTGTACAAGTGTTTTGCCAGCAATAAATGTTAATGCTGGCGATCGGATAATAATTATTGCAGAAAACTGGGGAGGAAATTTAGATGAATTTTTTGTCACTGTTGATGATACCCAACCCGGAGCAGCAGGCATTGGAGCTCCTGATGCTACGATCAATAATTGTCCTGGACCCGGAAGCCCAATAACACCAACAAGTGGTTTGTTTACTTTGACAGCAAACGCTGGGGGTGGAACCTGGTCGGCAAGTTGTGGAAGCTGCATTAATGCGACAACTGGAGCGTTCAATCCTGCAGCTGCTGGAGTTGGCTGCCACAACATTTCTTATACTGCGGGTACCCCAACCTGCAACGAGACCGATTCCCAAAATAATTGCATTTGTGTTTCTTGTCCAAACCCAATAGCAGTTTGCCAAAACATAACTGTAAACTTAAACGCCTCAGGAACAGCCACAATTGCAGCTTCTGATATAGATAATGGTTCAAGCGCGACTTGCGGAATTGCCTCTTTATCTTTAGATAAAACATCTTTTAATTGTTCGAATATTGGAAATAACTCTGTGATTTTAACCGTCACAGACACAGAGGGAAATACCTCAAATTGTTCAGCGGTTGTTACTGTAGCAGATAACGTTCCTCCAACGGCAATTTGCCAAAGCATAACGGTCCAACTTGACGCAGGAGGAAATGTGACAATCACCCCTGCGGATATCGACAATGGATCAACAGATAACTGTGGAATAGCTTCTATGGCACTTACTACCAGCCAATTTGATTGTACCAATGTTGGACTAAATAAAGTAGAATTGACAGTGACAGATGTAAATGGAAATACCTCCAATTGCAGCGCAGCCGTTACAGTAGAAGACAATGTCCCACCAACAGCATTGTGCCAAAACATAACCGTCCAACTAGACGCCACTGGCAATATCTCAATCACCACAGCCGACATCGACAACGGCTCGACAGACAATTGTGGAGTAGCCTCTTTAGCCTTGGACAATGAAGACTTTGACTGCACAAACGTAGGAGCAAATACAGTAATATTAACAGTAACCGATGATAATGGGAATACCTCCAATTGCAGTGCAACAGTAACAGTAGAAGACAATATCCCACCAACAGCACTATGCCAAAATATAACCGTCCAACTAGACGCCACCGGCAATGTATCAATCACGACGGCCGACATCGACAACGGCTCGACAGACAATTGTGGAGTAGCTTCTTTAGCCTTGAACAATGAAGATT
>CALLWB010000087.1 GCA_938016265.1 uncultured Saprospiraceae bacterium | reverse complement strand
GGACCGTTTGCACCAAATTTCCTGCTTGATCGTAGTAATACAAGGTATAATGATATTCTGGATTGTTATATTCAACATTGAATACCTCCTTGAATGGGTTCGCTAAACAATTCATAGAGTTCAGCGCATTGGTAAGAATTGTGTTGACATCATCCTCACTTTTGATTTCTCACTAAACGAGACACCCTATTCATCAAACAAAATGACATATCTATCATTTCTTCTCCCTTATGATTTCCAAATCCACTACATTGGATTACCAAGTATAAAAATTGCAACCACTGCAAAAGCCAACACTGACCAACCAAATTGATACTTCAATAGGCTAAAACCGTATTACATAACTGTAGGAATCTTTAAGAATTCTGGAAGGACCTTTCTTTGCAAAAAGGTCGATTTCTAGATCTATATTAATGTATTCCTTAAAAACACACTATCGTATGCGAAAAGGAAATTTACTATTCATCTGCCTAATTCTATTTCTAATTTTTAATCCTTCTCTTCAAGCTCAAGTTTGTCCTTCTGCAGTAACGCAACTAAATGCAAACGAAGTAAACGCCTCCCTAATAACTGGTGGTGATGCTTGGTGGGACTTAAGTGACGGCAAGTACATTGTCCCCAAACCTATCAATGGTGCTGACCCGGTAAGTGCTATCTTTGCAGGTGGGCTCTGGATGGGTGGCACAGACAACGCTGGCAATCTAAAAATGGCAGCACAAACCTATCGGCAATCGGGTCTTGATTTTTGGCCTGGACCAATTGAAAATACCACCAATACGGCCTCCGATTGTCAGGACTGGGATAAACATTTCTCGATTACAAAATTGGAAATTGATGGTCTTCGTGCCGATTTTGCAGACAACGGGGTCATCGACAGCAATCTATCTACCAACTTAAAAGGTTGGCCAGGGAGAGGAAACCCGCACTTCAACAGTGTGCATGGATTTACTTTGCCGGATCAACAGTTAGCGCCCTTTTACGATCAAAACAATGATGGCATTTACGACCCAATGACGGGAGATTACCCCATCCTTGGCTTAGAAGGATGTAGTGGCCCAGACCAATATGCAGATCAGATGATCTGGAATGTCATAAACGACATTGCAGACCTTCATACGAACACAAACGGAGACCAAATGCAGATGGAAATTCAAGTGATGTCTTATGCATTCAATTCCAGTGGCCTCGAATATACCACCTTCTACAATTACGATCTGCTCTACAAAGGACCACTGCCTTTGAATGATTTCTTTTTCGGACAGTTTGCTGATCCTGATCTTGGTTGTTGGGATAATGATTTTGTTGGATGCGATATCAGTCGTTCGATGGCCATTGCATATAATGGAACAGCAACAGATCCAGACTGCGGTGCAAAAGGGTATGGGAATACCGTCCCACTAATTGGGTTCGACCTTTTAAAAGGACTAGGACCTACTCCAATGGCTGCTTTTATCAGCTACGACAACAATAGTACTCCGAGGGGAAATCCTGCGGCGGGCCAAGAGTATTATGGATACCTATCAGGGTTTTGGAGAGATGGTAGTACAATAGAATTTGGTGGGAATGGATATCAACAAGGTACTTTTTCCACTCCATACATGTATCCTGATGATCCTACCAGCCCTTCAAAGTGGTCCGAATGCACCGCGGGCAATGCTCCTGGCGACCGAAAATTTGTGATGTCTTGTGGGCCAATCACCTTGATGCCAGGATTCAAAAAAGAAATAACCTTGGGTGTTATTTTTGTGCCGGATGTGCCTCATCCATGTCCTAGTTTCGATCTTTTGCGCCAAGCAGATGATTTTGTACAAACTCAATTTGACAACTGTTTTGGAACTGATCTTTTATCTGGTGATGGGAATACCCCTGGATTGCCTGGTGTTTTGGAGGACGTTCAGTTGATCCCAAATCCATCTTCCCGACAAGATGAAGTTCAGCTTACGAACTTACCCAGCTCGTACACCCTAGAATTTTATACTGCAAATGGTCAGGTTCTGCAAAAAATTGAGCGCAAAAATGGGTCAGCGGACAACGCACACACCTTAGACTTAAAAAACCTAAAGGGCCAAGCACTAGCAAGTGGTTTGTACTTTGTTCGTATCGTCTCCAAGAAAGAGGAACGAGTGCTTAAATTATCCTTGTTTTAAACAAAAAACTATTTAGTATTTTCGAAGCAACCACCATCTCCGTATAGGAATTGTGGTTGCTTTTTTTAGTATAAAAGGGATCTTCTAAACGCCAATGGACTTAGACAGATAATCCCCGGCTTCAATTCCTTTTCTTGTCAAACTTACCCCAGATTATTCATCAGAATTTTCGTTTCGAGTTGCCCTACTTAATAAGTTAATAACCCAGTAACCTAATAACTCCACCCATTAACAACAATCTCCACAAATTTATTTAAATTTGCTTCTATTCGAATAAAGCTTACATCATCGAATGAACCGCATAATAACGTTGACTACAGATTTGGGAGTAAAGGACTATTACGTCGGAGTCGTAAAGGGATCGATTCTCACGCAAAACCCTTCCGTTAATATTGTTGATATCACTCATCATATTAAAAACTACGATATTGTACAGGCTTCCTTCGTTGTAAAAAACATGTTCGACAGCTTTCCTGAAAACACCATCCACGCTATAGGCGTCAACAATTTTCAAAATAAAAGGCCCTACTTCTTAGTCATCAAACACCAAAATCATTATTTCATTGGGCCAGACAACGGCGTGTTCTCCCTCATTTTTGACGAACCACCTACCACCGTCTACCAGCTACCCTTCGAGCAAGACGGCCCCTTCCCATTAAAATACATTTTCTCTAAGGCCATTACCCATATTCTATCCGGTGAGCCCCTAGAAGAAATAGGCAAAAAAGTCGACAAAATCGAAGAACGAATTACCCTCCGACCCATAATTAGCAATTCTCAAATCAGAGGATCCGTGATCCATGTCGATAACTATGAAAACGTCGTATTAAACATTACAAAAGACCTATTTACCAACATACAAGCTGGCCGACCATTCACCCTTCACTTCAAACGATACGACCCCATCACCAGACTCAGCCAACAATACGCTGATGTACCGATTGGAGAAACACTTTGCCTGTTCAATTCCGCAGGATATCTGGAGATTGCGATCAATATGGGCAGGGCAGGCAGCATGCACAATCTCGGTATTGATGATACTATACAAATTGATTTTGATGAATCTTAATCGCGCAAAACTTAACTAATGATCAAACGGATAGTGAAATTGACGTTCCAGGAAGATAAAGTGGATGATTTTATGAAAATATTCCACGAAAAAAAAGAAAATATCCGACAAACAAAAGGCTGTCTCCACCTCGAACTGTTCCAAAGTACCACCGAAAAAAATGTACTGTTTACCTATAGTTTCTGGCAGCAAGAAGCCGATTTAAATGCCTATCGGCAGTCTGATTTTTTCCAGGACACTTGGAAGCGGACGAAGCAACTATTCGCGGACAAACCGGAAGCATGGAGTGTAGATTCAGTCGAAATTCTTTAACTTTGGCACATGCGAATTAACGACTTACTTCTTGCTTTATTTTTGTGCCTGATCCTCGCCATTGCCAGTTGTCAGTTTTCAAGCACGGCTGACACAGATACGCCTGATGCGCTGATCACTGAGAAAGAGGACACCCCCCTCGTTTACGATCCAGCAGAGACAAAAACCAATAAAGCCATCCCCCCAGGAACCGTCGACCTGCTCGACCTCAAGGGAAAAAAATCCAGGGATGGTACCCAAAGCTACTTCAACGCAAACGGCGAACCCTTTTCAGGCACTGCCATCCAACTATCCAGAGGCAAAAGCAAAGCCTATCTCGAATATACCATGGAAGAGGGAAAAATGACCCGCTTGAAAGGCTATTTTGATAGCGGCAACCTTGAGCGCGATTTTCCGTTTAAAGATGGAGTTTCCCATGGCACCTTAATTATGTATCATGAGAATGGGAAAAAATCAGTAGAAGAAGAATTTAATATGGGCAAATTGTCCGGTAGCGCAAAACGCTGGTACGAAAACGGCCAACTATGGCGAGCCGCCACCTTCAAAAACGGCAAAGTTGTGAAGGAAGTATTTTATCATCAGGATGGCTCCGTAAAGCTTAAATAATACGTTAAAAAGATTTATGCAGATACTCAATTTAAAGAATTATCAAATTGTCATCGGGGGAGATGAAATCTGGACACATATCAGCAATATCCTGCACAAAGGAACCATTTATTCTAATGTATTGGTGTTGGTCGACGAAAATACGGTAGAGCATTGCCTGCCTGTTTTTAAGGCGAATGTGAACTATCCTAATTTGAAAGTCCTTCAAATTCCCTCCGGCGAAATCAATAAAAACTTGGATACTTGTCAACGCATTTGGACGATGTTGATGGAGCAACAAGCAGACAGAAAATCACTGCTCATCAATCTGGGCGGTGGAGTGATTGGAGATATGGGCGGATTCGCAGCAGGCACATTCAAGCGCGGATTTGATTTTATTCAGTTCCCGACTACCTTGCTATCAATGGTCGACGCCTCTATTGGCGGCAAACTGGGCATCGACTTCAATTCCATTAAAAATAGCATCGGCTTATTTCTCAATCCACAAGTCGTTTTCATTTACCCACCGTTCCTCCAATCACTGCCCGCCAGAGAATTGAGAAGCGGATTTGCAGAAGTCATCAAACACGCACTAATCGCCGACCATGGTATGTGGACCGGTCTCCAGGAAATCAAAAAACTGGAAAACATAAAATGGAAAGAACTCATCGTTCGCTCCCTAAAAATCAAACAACAAATCGTAGAGCAAGATCCCTACGAAAAAGGCCTTCGCAAAGTCCTCAATTTCGGACACACCGTTGGCCATGCCATTGAAAGTTATTACCTGACCACTGATGAGCCGCTGCTGCACGGAGAAGCCATTGCCATCGGAATGATCTGCGAAGCCTACTTATCCAGCAAATCCTTCGTCCTCAGCCAAAACTCCGTCAACCGAATTTCAAAATACATCATCCAACTATATGGCAAACATCACATCGACAGCCGCTCCTTCGACAAACTGCTAGAACTAATGACCCAAGATAAAAAGAACGAATTCGGAAAAATCAATTTCTCCCTACTTAAAGAAGAAGGAGTCGCCGTCTTCAACCAAACCTGCGACGCCAACCTCATCCGCGAATCTCTAGTCTACTACCAAGGCCTCTAGCTTTATATAACAAGTATTATCCTTCAAAAAAATGGTATTAAACAACAACAAAACGATGGAGAGAACAGGTACAAAAACGATTTATTAAATCTTAGTAAAAAGTAATTACTTAAACAATAACAAGGGAAGTATTGTTACTTCCCAAACACCCCTCTTACCCTCTACTAATCATATGCAATACACCATTTCAAAACCCGAAAAGCCAATAACAGGCAACATCACGCTGGAAGGGTCAAAAAGTATCAGCAACCGGGTTTTAATCATTCGCGCATTAAGCGGCAAAGACTTTCCAATAAAAAACCCTTCAGGAGCAAAAGACACTGCCACCCTCAACCGCATTCTCGAACAAAGCACAGGCACATTGGATGCAGGCCCTGCTGGCACTACCTTCCGATTTATGACTGCTTTTTTGGCATTGCAAAACGGTACCCAAACCTTGACCGGTTCTGAGCGAATGAAACAACGCCCCATCGGCCTGCTGGTAGAAGCCCTCAATCAACTAGGAGCCAACATCAGCTACCTTGAAAAAGAAGGCTATCCGCCATTAAAAATAAAATCGCCCAAAGGACTTGGGAAAAACAATAAAATCAGTATCCCTGCAAATGTCAGTAGCCAGTTTATTTCTGCCTTACTGATGATTGGCCCTAGTTTGCCGAATGGCCTGGAGCTTACCCTAGAAGGGAAAATTGTTTCGCTTCCCTACATCCAAATGACGCTATCGATCATGAATACTTTTGGAGTACGTGGCCGATGGGAAGGACAAACCATTGTGGTCCCTCCTAAAAGCTATCGCCCTGGAGCCTTCCTAGTAGAAGCCGATTGGTCCGCTGCATCTTACTACTACGAGATCGTGGCTTTTTCTCAAACGGCTGACCTACAGCTCAATGGATTGTTTGAAGACAGTCTCCAAGGAGATGCTATCCTTACGGAAATGATGGAACATTTTGGCGTCGAAACCACCTTCAATAAAGCAGGCATCCACTTGAAAAAAACACAAGGCATAGGCAATTTATTTGAATGGAATTTCTTGGAATGCCCCGACCTTGCACAAACCATAGCTGCCACCTGCGCGGGTACAGGCACTTTTGGCACCTTCCGCGGACTAGAGACCTTACTGATCAAAGAAACCGACCGCGTCGCCGCCCTAAAAGCCGAACTAGCAAAAACCGACGTCGAATTTAAACAGCTTCCAGAAAGCTGGGAATTGCCAAAAGGAGATCCTGCCTACAGCTGCAATGGCCAGGCAAAATTGCAGGATGCCTCCTACCCCATCTTTGACACCTACCACGATCATCGAATGGCCATGGCCCTAGCCCCACTATCCATACCCTTGGGAAAAGTTATTGTCAAGGATCCGATGGTCGTCGAAAAATCCTACCCCAACTACTGGTACGATCTCCAGTCTATCGGTTTCAAAATAGATCGATTGGCGTAGTGGCTCTTCTTTACGGCTAGGATAGTATAGGGACGCGATTTGCTGACGCAAAACGGATAGAGCGACAAATTTGTTTGAGGTACTGAATGCATTAAGTTATTAAGTAAAAGGATACAAATACTTAGCCTGTGGAGCGGCCATATCTGCAGCGCAGTACGAAAGCGTTAGGATTTAATAATTATTGCCAAAGACCAAAAGTGCCTAGTACCGGCCATGTACTTCCTCCTAGTATATTTGTGAATGGACTATTGCTAAATAGACTTAAAATGATTTCGTCAATCTCTATCCTTTACCCAATTTTGCGACCGCACAAAAGTACCTCTACTCCTTACCCTCCAAAATCAATCGATCAATCATTTCCTGCTGTTTCTTCAACAACGCTCCCTGCTTTTCAATCATTTCCTGTTGTTCTTTAACAGAATTAATTAATACATAGATCATCGTATTTCCACCATCGTAGTTCAGTACTTCTTCCACGACCATGCTTTCGGGAGATGCTTTGGCTTGATAGGTTCCGATCATATAAGGTGCTACCTGTTGTACTTCCTGAGCGATGATCCCCACATGTTCTTTACCATCATTTACAGAATTGTAACGTCCATTATATTGGAAGGACACTGGATTTATATTTTTTAATACATTTAGTCCATCTGTGAACTGTTTGATTTCTTTTTTGGCGCGGAAGTCGGAAAGTGCGGTCCAGGTGCCACCGCCAGGTTTTAAAGCGCCACCATTTGTTGCAAATCGAAACACTTCTGTCCAACCAACTGTGCCAGTATAACCGATACTAACGGCATCTTGAGCTTGAAAATTATCTCCAATACTTATTCTTAATTCTGTTTCATCTACTGCCACATTGTACCGAGCGATCCACATTGGGTCAGAATTATCACTATCTCGAGGAGCAATTGCGCCACCACCAGAAAACAATAATCTATTCCCATATCCAGGGATTGTCCCAGAACCTGAAGGGTTGATTGTTCCAATCCTGACATTCCCATCAACTTGAAGTTTGTCTGATGGAGTAACCGTACCGATTCCTACATAATTGGTAATCGCATCAAAATGAAAGGCTGGATCGCCCAAATTTGCATCAGAGGCAATTCGAATGCCATTGACACCTGTTCCAGCGATAAGGTAGCCCATTTCATCACTGCCTAAACCCAATCGATAACCAGACATCGCATTAGCGTCTCCTGTTGTCATGTTGGTAAATTGTATGTTATTGAAGCTGCTGGTCGGTTCGTGCAGATGAAGTCTATTCCTGGGAGCAGATACCCCAATTCCAACATTTCCTGCACCTGTTATTCTTACCCGCTCAGTAGAGGTAGTGACCCCTTCCCCGCCAAAAGCGAACACAATATGTTCACCTCCAGTATTATCATTATCCGCCAACAAGCCCAGGACGCCTTGTGCAGAGATAACACCGCCCTGTCTAAAAAATATATCAGAATCAGTCCCGATACTATTAGCATCAGAAAATCGGATGATTTCACTACCTGAAGCATTGGCAATGACCATCTTTTTTGAAGGATTGCTTGTCCCTATCCCAACATTTCCAGTTTCCTCTACATGAAACAGCGGATTTCCATTTTCTTGGACTTCAAAATCACCCGTCCCATCTAGGTTGTAAATCATGTCATTTGTTCCTTGTGATATTACGGTGTTTTGATTCAACGGACCTCCTAAATCGATATCATTATTGTTGGCTGTCAGTCCATTATCTATGGTCAGTGTATTTTTGTCTAGCAACTTTATCCATTGACTGCCATCCCAGGAGTAAAACCCAGTACCAGAAGCCGCATTTGTATTGTACACGAGCAAAGAGGTCGCTGGACTAGAAACCGGAGCGGCAGTAGTCAAGTCTAAAATATTTACACGAGGTATCAGGACACCTTTATCTGTAGAAGTTACATCCAGTTCTGCGGATACATCGGGGATCGATGTACCCACACCAACGTTTTGAGCAAACAAAAAATGACCAATCAATAAGAAAGTAAAACTGGTAAAGAATAGTTGTTTCATAAAAGAGGAATTTAAATCAAAAATAATATTATAAATATAACAAATCTTCAAACAAATAATCGTTTGTCTTTCCCCTCTTTTAGGCAAATCATAATGGCCAAAAGAATAGTCTTTCTTCCTTCAACGAAGCAGTCTTTTTTATAATATTTATTTTACCTTTGCCGACTATGGAAAAATTAAATTTGATTGTATTCTGGATAGCTACAGGCTTGTTAACCTTGTTGATGCTTTTTTCAGCAGGTATGTATATTTTCAATCACGATATGATTGTTAGTGCGTTTAAGTCCCTTGGATATCCTACCTATTTGATCTATCCGCTGGCTACTGCAAAAATTTTAGGGCTTATTGCCATTATCACCAACAAGTCCAGGACCTTAAAGGAATGGGCGTATGCTGGATTTTTCTTTGACTTTGTGCTTGCACTGGCGGCTCACCTTAAAGCAGATGACGGAGGTTACCTGTTGGCTGCTATTGCGATTATTCTGGTGTTGATTTCCTACGTTTTTGACAAAAAATTAAGTCGAGACAAATATGCCTTGTAGAAAAGCGAAGTCAGTACTAATTATTGTTTTAATTCCCGGATTACCGAAACAGACAAACAAATTTGCCGTTACTAAAACAGACACTAATAACCAAAGGTAAATGAGCCAAAAAGACAACGTAATAGAATACGTCAAGTTTCCAGCGGATGTAACAATTGAAGAGTTTTACATTAACACTGCCCCTGAAGTTCAGCTTCGTTGTTTTCGGTTTACGCCTTCCAATCCGAAAACCAAGCGGCAGTTTGTGTTTATTCCGGGCTGGATATCGGAGTTGGAAAGTTGGCGATATTTTCTACCCAACATTGCCCAACATATGGAAGTGGTTTATCTCGAAACCCGAGAAAAGAGAACCTCCAATCTTCCACCAAAATCTGTCTTTACTATTGAGGCAATACAAGAAGATGTACTTCATTTTTTGGAGAACAAAGACTTGGTAAAAGAGGACTACATTCTTTCTGGAAGTTCGATGGGCGCTACTGTCGTACTAGAAATAATGTCCCAACTTAAACGAGCGCCTTCCGCCCTTGTTCTTATTTTACCTAATTCAAGATTCAGTATTCCAAAGACCATTACTTTACTAAAAATAATGCCCATTCCATTATTCACCGCCGTGAAAAAATTAGTCATGTGGTTTATCCTAAAATTCAGAGTAAATCCAGACGACAAGGATCATCAAGACGCCTTCATCCGACAAATCAACCAAGCAAATATGTTCAAACTTCGAGACTCTGCACTGAGTTTTCAGAAATACAATATGGATTGGGATATACTAAGAAAAATCAACCTTCCCTCCCTTGTAGTCGGAGCACGAAAAGATAACCTTCACCAGAAAGATGTGGTCCGCGACATGGCCGAATCCATTCCTGAAGCTACGTTTAAAGATATGAAGGATTTTACGGCCACCCATAGTTCGAAGTGTGCGCAACTGGTGATTTCGTGGTTGGGGAATGATTAACAATTCTTAATGCGTGAAGAATGATTGCGATTTTTTTCTCGTTATGTTTATCAGTGAACAACTACTTGCCTTTGGCGGCAGAGGAGTGCCCTCTTTTTATTCGCCAAAAATCGAAATAGAACTTCCATCATTTCCGCAAAACAATCCGGTATGCTGCACCACCATTTGCTAATTTCTCCCTGGAAACAAGTGCCATTCTAGTTGCGTTTTTCTCAGAATTTTGAGTCTGATCTCCAAATTCAATTTGATAGTCCTGGTGTTTAGTATACAAATAGAATCGGTCGACTTTTACAAAACCCGCATTCTCTTTTGTGGACTCCAAGCGCCAGTTCTCTTTACCCTGATAAGTTTGCCCCTTTCTGCTAAATGAATAATCAACAACCGCCTCTCCAAAATTGAAAATGCCCGATCCGCCAGGTTCTCTGGTACTATTGCCATCCACTTCATTAGAAATAACCTCCGTTACCAACCATTT
>CALLWB010000086.1 GCA_938016265.1 uncultured Saprospiraceae bacterium | reverse complement strand
CCATTCCTACATAGATGTTTTGTCCTTCAAAACTGATTTTTTTCTTAACTTTAGTCATGATCCTTAATTTTAAATTTTCTAATACTTTATTTTCATACTTAAAGTTAAGGGACATTTTTTATTTATGGGTACTAAACGCAGCAACGCCGCATCATACAAAACGTTGTGACTAATTAAAAAAACGAATTAATAATAATATGACAATAAAAGAAGCTACTTTAAAGAGTTTAGATGAAATTCGTGACTTAACAGATTACCAAGGAGTATATGAGCACATTGTCAAAAACAACTACTATGACTTCGGGGCATCAAAAACACCCGCTTCTACTATATCTGCTTGTCTCGGCGACTTCATTCGTAATGGAGATACACGTGTAAGAAGAATTAAAACAAAATCGTCTTCATACATTTATTATCTAACAAAAAACGAACTAGAAATTGGAGTAGATCTATTGTATGATGAAAGTGAAATAGAATCTGCACCAAACAGAAAATCAAAACCAAAAAGTTACAAAGAGAGATCACTTCACACATTGTTAAGTAGTTATTTAAAGAACACAAAAACATATTCTAAAACCATTTTCCACGAACAATCAAAAAACGGTAAAACAAGCAATTCGATTTGGAGTCATCCTGATATGGTTGGAATCAAATTCTTGAATTTACAATCAAAAACAAGCCGAAGCTTCTTAAATTCAATAAACAGAGTAGATACATTTAAGATAAGTTCTTATGAATTGAAAAAAGAAATTAACTCGGATTCGGAATTAAAAAAAGCTTATTTTCAAGCAGTTTCAAATTCAAGCTGGGCCAATTTTGGGTATTTAGTTGCATTAGAGTACAGCGATAGTTTAAAAGATGAAATGGAACGGCTTAATCAATCTTTTGGTATAGGCATTATTCAACTAGATTCAAATCCCTTTCGAAGCAAAATACTATTTCCTGCTTCGTATAATGAATTAGATTTTAAAACTATTGACAAGTTGTGTAAAATTAATAACGAGTTTGAACAATTCATTGAACAAGTAGATAAATTAATGACTGCTCATGAACGATATTATAAGTCAACTGAAAAAGAATTAGAAGAATTCTGTGACAAGTACCTTTTAACTGATCCAGAAATCGAAAAATATTGTAAGTCAAATAATATTCCGATAACTGAAAAAAACAACTAATAATAAGGTGCTTAACGGCTAGTGCTGTTAAACACTGTAACGTGCTAAGCATTAACCATTTAGCCACAACATTAATAAAGAAAATGAATTGTAAGACATGTCGAAGCCAAATACCGATGATTCATTTCTCAGAAGAGGAATCTTTTATCTTATGGGGAATACTGATTCAAGACTTAAAGTTATTTGCGACAAAACATTTGATAGACAATTTCAAACTTTCTCATAAAGAGAGAATCTGTAAGACTGAGGTACGAGAGAATGGAAGTAAAGCAAAAATTAGGAGGATAAAAAAAGAATAAAGCCCAGTTACAACACAACCAACCTCCCACTCAATAAAATTCATTCCTTTATCAATCTGTTTTTTGACTTTAAAGGTCGAAAAACAAAAGAGACATTGCAGTAAAAACCTCCTATTCCAATTGGGAAAAGGTGTTCAGTAGTTTCTTAGTAAACGATAGTGCGTTTACATGGAGACTCCTGACAATAAGCAGTGGAAGTGTAAGAGATTAAGGTTAAAAGTAGTACAAGTCTTATATTGATCTTTTTAGTAATTTGCATGTTCTATTTGTTTGTTAGGATGCTTAAATAAATATAAAGTTTTATAGATAAGTAATGAATATTATCAATTAATTGATTAGAAATATAGATTAATTTGGAAACGCTAGAATTGGAAATTTAAAAATACGTAGATTCAAGTAATAGAATAAGCATCTAGAGAATAATTACTAAATTTTAAAGAATTTTGAGTATAATTGATTTCATCAATTTCCTAGAGAAGAATGATATGGGATTCATCTCATGAATTGTATAAGAGGATTTGACTAGCAAAGTTTAATCAAAAAACGATAGGCAACAAATGCAACAGTCTTACATAGCAGCTTGACACTACGCCGCTGCTTGAGAAAATGTTGGGCGTCATGAAAAAAAAGATACAATAAAATGAATAAATATGTACACGGATATTCTGAAATGGAAGCGAATAGATTAAGTGCCCAAGCTGATTCTCTTGCCAACTTAATTCATTATGATTCGATTTGGGAAGAAGGCTCCTTAATTCTTGAAGCAGGATGCGGGGTCGGAGCACAAACAAAAACGGTAGCGGCACAAAATCCTAAGAGTAAATTTATTTCCATTGATATTTCTGAGGATTCAGTGAGAGAAGCAGAAACATTAATTAACTCAAAAGAAATTAAAAATGTTGAATTCAAAGTAGCAGATATATTTGATTTACCATTTGAAGACGAATATTTTGACCATATCTTCTTATGTTTCGTCTTAGAACATTTACCAAACCCAAAACAAGCTCTGGATAAATTGAAGTCTAAACTCAAACTAAATGGAACAATAACCTTAATCGAAGGAGACCATGGTTCAACCTACTTTCATCCTGATAGTGAATACGCAAAAAAGGCAATTCAATGCCAAGTAGATTTGCAAAATAAAAGTGGAGGAGATGCAAATATTGGTAGAAAAATATTTCCAATTTTGGAGAGTGCTGGTTTTAAAGGAATAAAGGTTTCACCAAGACAGGTTTATGTTGATGATTCAAATCCTCAATTGGTTGAAGGATTTACAAAAAACACGTTTACTGCGATGATTGAAGGGGTCAAGCAGGAAGCTGTTTCAAACGGACTAATAGATGAAGAATCATTTGAAAGAGGAATAAATGACTTATTTAAAACAGCAATGGGAGGAGGAACATTTTGTTACACCTTTTTTAAAGGAAAAGGAATTAAAAAATAAACACGAACGTCCAACAATAAGTAGGTGTTCATTGCGAGCAAATGCCTCCATTTCTCCCATTCGATCGCAACAGTCGGTGCTTGCAAAACAGCTGTGCATTCCCCCTCAACTTCCACAAAATATTTCGTAGATTAAATTAAAATCAATTTGCTATTGAAATGGAACCCGTAACAGGAATAAATCGGCATCAACTGATGACGACTAGCCTGGAACAATTGGTGGATCCAGCGGCCTTTTGCCGGATCATTGATGCTTATGTGGAGGCTCTGGACTTGGAGGCATTCGGTTTTAATAATTCCAATTGGACTAACAAAGAGCAGATTGACCGCTAGGTTGGCGGGAAGGAAATTGAAAAACGGATTTGGTGGTCTTATTATTGGAATAAACAATATGTCTTGTTTGGAATGGGATTGGAAATAACTTATTATTGTAGTACCCCAAACAAAACAAGACTTATGAAAATAACATTAATGAGCCACGCGGACTTGATGAAATAAATAAAAGGGGCATCGTTTTCTTTTTCCAGCGCAGATAAAAAATAATACGAATCACGCTAAGCCTTTTTAGAAATCGTCAAAAATCAAAAATAAAATGAAAAATCTTTCTAATCCTACAGCATTTATTATTGTTTTGTTTGTTTTTACGCTGTTTGCGTCCTGCAAAAAAGGAGAAGTGATCGGTGAGTTCGATTGTGGACCAGTCGAAACTGAAATCCTGGAAATGAGAGATAGGGTAGGTTCATACACCGCTAATAATTTCACGAGTAGCAGTTCTACCGATTTTGAAGTAGCAGCTTTCGCCACTTATGTAAACAATTTTAGAATTATTACGCAAACAGAAAAAAATTGCTTAAGCTACACTTCCATTCCCCAACTTATTGAAAGTATGACTATCACATCAGCCAATACTGTAACTAGTGGAGGAGTAGAATTCACTCCTAATGAGGACTTGAATGCGCTCTTTAAACTGCATTACTTAAAGCAAACATATAGTGTTTCAGCGTTTATTACTGCACAAAACGAGGGGTCAGTAATGTTTGGTGATGAAGGCGATGAAATTGTTTTACAGTTACTAAATCAACCGGATGCAACAATCAACCAGCCCTTTGCCATTCAACTAACGTTCGATGATTTAAAAGTAATCAACATTGAAATTCCAACCTTTGAAGTAATTAATTAAGCACCCATAATCTGCTATTAAACCTTACCCAGATGAACACAAAGCTAATCTCAATAGCACTGGTACTTATCTTCTCCTCCCTGACATTACAAGCTCAAGACCTCGACACCTTAGTCGACGTCGGAACCCATAAAATGCATTTCAATATTTGGAATGGAACCGGGATTCCTATATTATTTGAAGCGGGTGGTGGGAATGATGGGAATATTTGGTCTAATCTAGTAAAAGAGATTTACTCAATAACAGGATCAACAATTATAACCTACGATAGAGTTGGGTACGGCAAAAGTGAATATAATCCTAACCTACCAGACGACAAGAGGGCTTTAATTACAAATGGTATTGACGCCCTAGAAAAAGGATTACAAAAGTTAGGACTCAACAAGGAACTGATTTTAGTAGCACATTCCTATGGCGGTTATTATGCAACTTATCTTGCAGCAAAACACCCTTCAAAAATAAAAGGCATCGTATTGATTGATGCAGTGACAAGTACTTTCCATTCAAAAGAATTTATGGAACGACAAAAAAAAGAAAGAACAAAGGAGTGGTTAAACAATATAAAAGAACAAAGTGAGCCACTTTATTTCGAGTGTTTAGCAAATGCGGAAACGATTGGTATTATGAAAAATAATTCCATCCCAGCAGATATCCCAGTGATCAATCTAGTAGCTGACAATCCACCCTATGATAATGCAGCAGAGAACGAAAGATGGAAGTCCTGCCATCAAGAATTTGTTAAAAATAATCCTAATCGAATAGGAATTCTGGCCTATAATTGTGGCCACTATGTGCACTTTGACAATCCCAAACTAGCAGTAGATGCGATAGTACGCTTATCTAGTGAATTAAGCACAGAAGCGGAAAAAGCAGCAATTTTAAAAAGGTATTTGGTGTATAGTAATAATTACACGAACACCTACAGGCAACAGGAATATGAGTATTGGCATTCTGAAAGGGATCTAAATAACTGGGGGTATTCACTGCTCACGGATGAAAAACTAGAAGAAGCGTTAAAGCTGTTTGAATTAAACACGATGTTGTTCCCTGATTCCTACAATGTCTGGGATAGTTATGGGGAAGCTTTATTGCTTCATGGAGATAAAGAAAAAGCAAGGAAGATGTATGAAAAGTCGCTTGAACTAAATCCTGATAATGGGAATGCTAAAGAGGTTTTGAGTAAATTAAAAGACTAGGACGAACCCACAAAGCTAATCCAAAGAGCTTATTCCGATATTTCAATCCATAGTTCCAGGTTGAAAAAAACAACCAAGAAGATGGATCAATAGAGAAGGATCCCTAACAAAACGACAGCAATTAGTAAAACAAACAGATGGAAATTGAAAAAATAGGCGAAGTATTAATTTATTTTATTCACGCCCCACTTGGCGCGATTGCGCTATTGGCTGGTGGAATTGCATTGGTGGTTAAAAAAGGAAACAAAGTACATAAAAAGTCGGGAAAGGTATTTTACTTTTCCATGCTCCTTTCTGCGATGGCAGCGCTGCTCATTGCGGTATTACCAAATCACAAAAGTCCGTTTTTATTCTCCATCGGATTGTTTAGTTCCTATTTTCTTCTTAGCGGACTCCGAAGTTTGACGTACAAGCAAAAAGAGGTGGACTTGAAAATGGACAAAATTATTGCCTATTTGATTATGATAACGGGAATTACGATGGTATTGTATCCATTGATTTTAGAGCGTAAGTTGAATGTGATTTTGACAGTATTTGGTACCGCAGGATTAATGTTCGGAACAAGAGATCTATTGCTATTTAGAGACATAGAGCGACTTAAGAATAAATGGTTGGATTTGCACTTGGGGAAAATGACAGGTGGTTACATAGCCGCAATTACTGCCTTTTTTGTCGTCAACGAAATTTTACCAGGGATTTGGAACTGGTTTGTACCGGCAATGGTTGGTAGTGTATACATTACCTTTTGGAGGAGAAAACTAAATAAAAGCGCCTAGAAAGTACAAATCATACAATCAAAATGGGATTAAATTATAGGAAATTAATTACTTCAATTGTTGAACAGAAAATTGAAGAGGACGATATGCCAAACTTTAGGTGGAAAGCAATCTGCAATATAATTTCTAGCAGCAAATACCTGAACAATCACGGTACAGAGGGATTGAAAAAGGGGTGTTTTTCTAAATTTGATCAACTAGAACCGTTCGCAAATTCGCTGACAGAAGCCATTTATAAAATTGGGCAGGATAAACATATCGGAGTAACACAAACATTAGAAAATGAGCGATACTATTATTCTAAAGAAAAGTCCAAAAATTGAATTCCAACTACATGAAAATGGTTTTCAAATAATTGATGAACAAACGCCACAAAACTCCGGGTTCTACCCATATACTGACCTGCAAGCTATTGAGTTAAACAAAATTTGGTACCCAAGAGTCGCCAAATGGCTAAGAGCTTTTACCTGGATATTTAATAGTGGCGTTCCTTTGTTGCCAGATCCAGAAACTTCTAAAAATGCAAACGTCATCATTCATTTTAGAAAGACGAAATTGGGCATCTGGTTGACGGATATTTACATGGCGGATAAAGCAAAAATGCTCAAGAATTTATTAGACAAGAAATACTCCAATCCGTGAAGGAATTTGGTACTTTGTAGCAGGAATAATAGATGCCTAAACTAGTTGAAGTAAAACAAATCCGGGACTAAAAATGAAGAACAACAGATTCATATTCTTGCTGATATTTTGCTTGTGCGTGGGCTGTGGTCAACGCAAATCAAAAATTGAAACGCAGGAGGATACTCAAACTAGTAGCCAAGAGAAGGAGCGATTGAGCCTATTAACAACTTTTACAAAAGAGGAATATCTTGAAGACTTTAACCAACTAATAAAGATCCTAAAAGAGAATCATCCCCAACTACATGAATACATAGCAAAAGACAAGTTTGAAGCACTCATAAAAGGAAAATCAGAAAGACTAAAGGACAATTTTAAAATTGGAGAATTTACATGGTTATGTCGGTCAATAATCTCGGAAATTGGCTGTGGCCATAGCGTAGTCCCTACACTTGGGATGAATTATTATCTGCCTGATTCGCTTTTGTTTCCTCTAAAGGTTAGATACCTCAACAACAAATTATATGTACTCGATCCATTAAAAAACAAGGATCAAGTAGCTATAGGAGATGAAATTATATCCATTAATGGAAAACGGGTTAACGAAATAAAAGAAGAACTGTATCAGCATATTTCTTCAGATGCCGGCAATCGAAGCTTTAAGACGGAACTTATCAATGATGGTTTTATGGAATATGCCGCTTTCCACTTCAAATTTGTAAACAAGTTTGAAATAGAATTAACAAAAAACAAGGAAACAAAAGTCGTTCGTCTAAATCAGCTAAACTCCTATACGGAGGCAAAACAAAATCACAAAAAATGCAATGAAAATTTATGTTTAGAACTGGACAAGAATAACGATTTAGCGATTGTTACGATACGAAGTTTTTATTATTACCGAGAAAATTTTACCGAATTCAAAGCATTTATTGATGATTGTTTTACGAAGATAAAATCAAATCAGATTCAACACCTGATTATTGATTTACGAGATAATGGAGGAGGGGATCCTTATTGCGCGTCTTATCTACTCCAGCATATTGCAGATAAGCCCTTTCAATACTATAAAAAAGGAATAAGCGCCTATGAGGACTTACAACAAGAAATACTTCCTCACAAAAACAAATTCTCAGGAAAGCCAATTCTGCTAATTAATGGAAGGTGCTTTTCTAGCACAGGACAATTTTGCGCACTAGTTAAAGCGAATGATTTTGGAATCTTTGTAGGTAAGGAAACGGGGGCAACTTATAGATGCAATTCAACAGCAAGGCCATTCGAATTGACAAATACAGGAGTGACCCCGTATATCGCCACCAGAACTTATGAGGCAGCAGTTTCGACACTTCCTAAAGATAAAGGCATCCTTCCTGACTACCAACCGAAAAGTAGTATCTCTGATCTATTGAAGCACAAAGATGTGGATATGGAATTTAGTATACGTTTACTTATTAAGGATAGTAAAAAATAATGGATCAACACAGCCACTTAAGGCAGGTCACGTTCTTCGTCAAAGCCAGTGCAATCTTAGAGAAGGTATTTCAATTCCAATCAAACACCAACCGAGGGAAAACAACAGAAAAATAGTCTAATAAAAATATCAAAAACAAACTAACCAATTATGAAGTATTTCGTGTTCTACTTTCTACTGTTTATCAGTCACTTGGCTCAGGCGCAGGACTTTTACGACATGGCCACTGTTCAAACAATAGAAGTGACCTTCACCCAGAGTAACTGGGATGCCCTGATGGATGCACAAAAAAATGGCGCAGGAGATTACATTATGGCGCAAAGCGTCACCATCAATGGCGTGACAATGGACAGTATTGGCGCGAAATACAAAGGCAACAGCTCCTACAATTCCAATCAGACGAAAAATCCCTGGCACATCGAGCTCGATACCTACAAAGACCACAGTTACGACGGATATACCGACATCAAATTGGCCAATGGGCGCAACGATCCTTCCTTTGTGCGGGACGTACTGGGATTTCAGGTCGGAAGACAATACATGGATGCCCCGCTTTCCAACTACGCCAACCTTTATGTCAACGGCAATCTAATCGGATTGTATACCAACACCGAATCCATTTCCAAAAAATTTGTCAACAGCCGGTTTGGTTCTAAAAACAATGCCTTTTTTGATTGTAGTCCACCAGCAGGCGCAGGGCCACAATCCAACGATTTTCCCAACCTCGTTTACATGGGGCAGGATAGCACCGACTATTATGACGCCTACGGGATGAAATCTGACGAAGGCTGGCAGGAGTTGATCGATCTTTGCGACACCCTCAGCAACAATATCGCGGACATAGAAAAAATCATCGATGTAGACAGAGCGCTGTGGATGCTCGCCTTCGACAATGTAATCGTCAATTTGGATAGCTACATCGGCAGATTCGCACAAAACTATTACCTATACCGAAGTGACTACGACCAGTTTTTTCCTGTTATTTGGGATTTGAATGAGTCCTTTGGCGTATTTTCCCAGACGGGCACCAGCAACCTCAATAGCACGGCTCAAAAACAACAAATGAACCACCTGCTACACGAAAACGATGCGATTTTTCCTCTCGTTCAAAAATTATTGTCTGTTCCAATGTACAAACGAATGTACCTGGCGCATATCAAAACGATGCTCCTCGAAAATTTTGACAATGGTGCCTATTACAACATCGCCTCCAGCCTACAAGCTACTATCGACGCCTCCGTTCAGGCCGACCAAAACAAATTTTATACCTACGCCAACTTTACCAGCAATCTAAACAATGATGTAACGGGCGGTGGCGGCCCTGGACCGGGTGGAGCATCAATCCCCGGCATCGCGAATTTGATGAACGCAAGAAGCAGTTATCTACTAGGACTGTCCGACTTCACCCAAACAGAACCTACGATTGCAAATATCGCCCAGTCAAACCCGACCCCACTTATCAACGAAACGATCACGGTAACAACGGACATTACCAATGAAAACACCGTATACCTCGGCTACAGAAATGAAAAAATCGCCCCATTTACAAGAGTGCAAATGTATGATGACGGCGCACACAACGACGGCGCAGCCAATGACGGTACCTACGGCACAGACTTAACCATCAGCAACACGTTTACCCAATATTATATCTACGCGGAAAACGCCAACATAGGAAAGTTCTCCCCCGTGCGTGCAGAATATGAATACTACACCATCACTGCTACCACCACCAATCCTACGATCGGCGACGTGGTCATCAATGAGTTTATGGCTTCCAACGACGCCACCGCAGCTGACCAGGACGGCGAATTCGACGACTGGGTAGAGTTATTCAATAACACGTCTTCCAGTATAGATCTGGATGGATATTTCCTTACGGATAATGCCAATGATTTAGTCCAATGGCCATTCCCAGCAGGCACCACCATCCCCGCCAATGGTTATTTAATCATCTGGGCCGATAACGATATTGCCCAAACTGGTTTGCACGCCAATTTCAAATTGTCTTCCGCTGGCGAAACGATTATACTTTTGGACGCCAATGGCGGCATTATTGACGAGGTAAGTTACGTCAATCAAACCACGGATATCTCCTACGGAAGATTTCCCAACGGAACCGGCAGTTTCCAAACCATGCCGCCTACCTTCAACGCAGAAAACTCCCTAAACACGAGCACAGAATCCCTATTCTCCCAAAAACTGGAAATCAACGTTTTTCCTAACCCGGCAGATCAGTCTTTTCACTTAGCCATCAATGCCAAAGAAGAAAAGCAAGTATCCATCTACGACCTCAACGGTCGATTGACCTACCAAAATTCGATAACTCAAAACCGAATAATTGATACGAGCAATTGGGCACCAGGTATGTATATCCTGCGTGTCGAAGGCTCTGTTTTGAAGGTAGTTATTAATTAGGCGACTTGTTATTTGATTTCTAAATTGCAGATGGAAGTCTGAAGTCTGAAAAAACTTCCTGGTCACTTTTTTAAGTGGCCAGGGAGTTTTTTTGTAGAGTGGGGAAGGCTTTTATCTTCCAGAATACAGTAAACATCGACCCCATTAATCGCCAAGAGTTTTCGCCTCGGGGATTAACCTTTTATATGAATCGAGGGTAAAAACTGGAAATTCCTTCCGGCATAAAAGCCAGACAATTGACTGGGGAAACTGAAAGAAATGCACTAGAACATTAACCAATTACTTCCCCCACAAATACCTTATATTCCTGTTGAACATTCTCCACCAATTCGATTTTATTGATAACACCTGCTTCGAACCGGTTCATACCAGGATGATAAGCTCGGACATATTGATCACTCCAAAGGACGATTTCCAAAATTAAAGGAGCTAGATCAATTCCTTTTTTGGTGAGCAAATATATATTCTCCTTTTTATTCTCGGGTAGTTTTCTTTTGGTCAACACCTCCAGGGACTCCAATAATTTTAACCTTCCAGACAATAGATTCGTAGCTACACCCTCCTCAGACGCAAGCAGCTCTTTAAATGTTTTCTTTTTGTGCATCAGCATATCTCTGATAATAAGCAATGACCATTTGTCGCCTATTAAATCCAAGGCAGAAGCTATTATACACGAAGACCGAAATTTTTTTTCCATGTTTTTCACGAAAAATTACTTTACTTTTTAAAGTTATCGTTACTTTTACTTTATTATTTAAAGCAAAAATAGCAATTATTTTTGAATTCATTACTCCATTAACTTATAATAATCATGTTAGCAGGACATTACACCACCGCATTAGTCGCCTACCAAAAATTTCCAAAAGGTACCTTGTTGTATTTTTTGTTTGCTTCTCAGTTGCAGGATTTATTGTGGTTTACGCTACATTACTTGGGTTTAGAGCCCACGGGACCAAGGGATGTATTCGATACCACGTTGAATAATATGGTGGTTGATATGCTGTACAGCCACGATTTAATTCCTCTATTCTTTTGGTTGGGTGTCATATTTGTAATTGGAAAACTTGCCTTTAAAGACACAAAAATTGGTTTGATCGGTTCTGCTTTGGTGCTTGGGCATTTTGTGCTGGATTTCTTTTCCGGTCATCCACACCATCTTTTTGGAGCGCACAGCCAGGAAATTGGATTAGGACTTTATGCGTCCAATGTTTATATGGCCATAGGAATTGAAGCTATTTTTTCCATGGCACTTCTTTGGTATTTTTTCCAGCAAGAAGTCAAAAATGGAATTCACCGTACCGCAAAAAATAAAGCCTCTATTATTGGGTTATTTGTCTTTGGTATTCTCTTTATGCTGACCATTGCAACAACTTCATTCAGAGATTGGTTTAATATCCCAGAGTTTGACATCGGGTTCAATTCTAGTGTGCCGACGCTTATCTTGACCTACGCCGGTATGATTTTATATCTTAATCATTTCGTACCTAAATTTAAGGTGGGCAAGAAGGAATAAACAATGTCGATGTATAATCAAAAAATCAACTTTCCGAAGTAAACTCCTTCGTTATTAGTAAATGTGACCCACATCTATAAGAAAAGCTAACCAAAGCTAGGTGTAAGTCAAAAATGAAAAAACGGATTATAGGAATCGATGTAGCAAGAGCATTGACGGTTATCGAAATGATAATCGTATATCCATCGAGTTTTCAGTGCTCTATGCCTTAGTATTTAGTCTGTTATGTGCCTTGTTCGCTGAGTTATGGTTGCGCAATACAAAGTCAGGACCCTTAGAATGGATGATGAGAAAACTAACAAACTAAAAAAGCCAACTAATTTTAATGCACGAATTGGATTGTAAAAAGTGCGCATTCCCCCGGTGGCAGGGACTCCGAGGGTGGGTAATTTACTTACTGTCTAGTAAGGAGTAATTGCATTAGCAGAAAACCGCTCAAGAATTTACTTATATCCATCCCGCATTAAACCATTCGCCCATTGGCAAGTCTAAACACTTTATGAAGGCTTTAGAGCCTCCAAGAAAAACCGTTTTATTGTCAAATAATTTTTAACAACAACTGACCACCACCACCTATGAACACCTCCACCAGATTAGTTTATCAAATTGTAGTATTAGCAATAATACTCTGCAATTATGCCTTTTCCTATGCTCAAACAACCACCCAATTTGGCCCAAACAATTTTGTAGAAATACAAGAAGGAACCAACGGTTTTTTCGCCGACCTTGATGCCGGAGACCGATTTAGTAGAGACCATGATGTAGTAGGGGATGTGAATGGCGATGGAATACTTGATATTGTAGTAGGTGCACGGTCAGACGATGATGGTGCGACAGATGCCGGAGCAGTATACATTTTATTTATGAATAGTGATGGTACTGTGCAGTCCAACCAGAAAATTTCAATGCTAGCAGGAGGATTTACCGATGTACTAAGTGCAGGCAGTTTCTTTGGCTATGGTGTAGCGGGTGTTGGAGATTATGACGGGGACAATGTGCCTGATATCGCCGTTTCCGCCAATTCCGTACCCAATAATTCCATATACATCATCCATCTGAATAATGATGGAACCGTAAAAAACTATGTAAAAAATGAGAACATTACCTCTCAAGGACTTTCTGCGATTGGTGATCTGAATGGAGATGGTCGAATAGATCTAGTGGCTTGCCATTCAAATTCAAACCAAGGAGGTAATCAACGAGGGGCCATACAAATTTTGTTTTTTGATAACGCATCACAAGTCATTACTGCCAATACTGTAAACATCAATTCGGTAGAGGGAGGATTCGGAAATGGCCTCAGCAACGGCGACCGATTTGGAGGAAGAGAGGTAGCCATGTTGGGCGATATCGACAATGATGGGACCAAAGAACTCGCTGTTGGAGCGTTTATGTCCGATGGTGGGAAAGGCGCAATTTGGATACTATCTCTTGATCCTATGACGTACAATGTGGTCTCCAAACTCAAAATTACAGAAGGTCTAAATGGCTTTTCGGATATCTTAACTGATGGCTCCAACCCCAATGGAACAAGCGGCGCAAGTTTCGGACACGCCATGTGCGCTCCAGGTGACCTGAATGGTGACGGGATTCCTGACCTAATAACGGGTGCTAATCAACAAAACGAAGGCTGGGGGTATATTCTCTACCTAAATGCAGACAAAACAGTAAAGACGTATACCCGAATCAATAATACAGATGGCGGATTTGGGCTCGTACTAGCAGCAGAAGAACGATTTTCCCGATCTATTTCATTTATAGGAGATCTGCGTGGAGATGGTACTATTTCTGTTAACATGGGCGGCGGTGCGGGTGGTACTGGAACATTGTACCTCCTGAATTTCAAACCGTGTGATTTTGTTCAGCAGCCTGGAAACAACCATTGGAGCGGAGGCAGTACACTGTTTAGCAATTGGAGTCACGCCATGCAAATGCTGACCAGCGATTCCTTGACATTTGAACAGTGTACCTTCAAAGCATTTGAAACCGATGCGCCCTACATGACCTACAATTTTAATGATGGCAGATGCATCTGTAAAGATAGTACAGCAACCCTTACTACAAGTAGCGAATTGAGCACCGCCTTTATCAATGAATGCTTTAGTGGATTTGTTACCAATATTGTAGAAATACCTGGTTGGCAAAACTCTGCAGTCGTTTACCCCAACCCTGCGAGCGCTGATTTGTATCTGTCAACTACCCAGTCCCAATTTACCGCAAAAGACAAGCTAGATCTGTTTACCATAACTGGAGAATTGCTCTATTCTGCCAGATTAACCAATCAACAAACAAAAATTAACGTATTGCCATATCCTCCGGGAATTTATATTCTAAACTGCATCATTGACGGGACCAGCTCTTCCTACAAGTTTTTAAAAGAGTAAGGAAAAGTGCTAATAAGTCCTAGAATGTCTCAAAGATAGAGGCTGCATCTACTTTAGCTCGCCTTCCAAAGCGCAGCAGGCAGATTCCTTTATAATTGACCAATTCATATCCTACTGGCTAGTAGGAAATTCCCTTACGGGGAATACACCTAATTTCCTTGATGGGTAATTAAACGGCCAAGTAGCAGGCAGCAGTGGGGGAGAATTGACATTTATAATGTCAAATAATGTATGATCTCGTCTCAATGACTTCAATAAACCTTTTAAGAATCTAAAAGTCAAATAGTAAAAATATAAAAGACTTGCAATTTTAATCATTACAATTTCTATTTTTAGTTGTAAGAACTAACAATACACAACCCATGAAAAATTTACACCCGCTCAACTTATGTCTTTTCTTGTTGTTATGCTCCTTTTCAGGAATAGCACAAATCAACACACAATCATCCGTCTATTGTACGGTGGATAATAGGTTTACACAGGAAGACTATTTTTCAACAAGCGAAATTGCTTCCACGCTGGGGCTTACTTTTGCCAATGTTAATGATTGGCAAGGAACACCGCAAGATCTTAATTTAGATATCTACTACCCTTCAGCGTCAAGTGATACCTTATCCAAACGACCCTTCATTTTATTAATACATGGTGGTGGATTTCGGTTTGGGAATAAAGCTTCTATGCAAAATGAATGCATAAGATATGCCCAAAGAGGTTTTGTCGCTGCTACGATGAGTTATCGACTAGGATGGGATCAATCCAATTCGAACGGTCAATTAAATGCCATTTACCGGGCACAACAAGATGCTAACGCAGCCATGAGGTTCATCATAGACCAATCCAGTCAGTATAGTATCGATACCGCCTGGCTGTTTGTCGGTGGACGAAGTGCTGGGGCGATCACTGCAATGCATACTGTCTACATTGATCAACCAGAATGGGAATTGATTGTTCCCGGTATAGGAGCTCAACTAGGATCCTTATATAATTCTGGTAATAATTTGCTACATGCCTTTAACTTTAAAGGAATTTATAATAATTGGGGAATGATCATAGGAGCAACGGCTTCCCCAGCTGAAATGATTCCTACAATTTCCTTTCACGGGGTATTGGACAATATTGTTCCCATTGGCAACAGCGGTAATGGGACTGTCGGTTCAGCAAGTATTCATGATTTGTTGCTAGCCAATGGTGTTTGCTCTGAGTTGAATGTTGATTCATTGGGCGGTCATGGGATTTATACCACTGGTTCAGGGCCTGAATATCGGGTAGCCAGAGCAAGCTGTTTTTTCAAAAGTATGTTCTGTGAGAATTGTACCTCCCAATTTTTAACTGACTCTATTCCTGTCAACTGTGTCACTCCCCCGTTCAACTTAGACCTTAAGGTAATGCTAGAAGGTCCATACAATGGATCTACGATGTTGATGGATGACGGTCTTAGGGCTGGAAACTTAATACCGTTGACAGAGCCCTATACGGCTTTGGGGTATGCTCATATTGGTGGTGGTGAATCAACCGTTCCTACTGTATTGGCAACTACAGGGCCAGATGCAATTATTGACTGGGTGTTTGTTGAGTTGAGGGATGTTTCGAACTGTTCTGTTCCTGTTGCAACACGTGCTGCGTTGCTTCAAGCGGATGGTGATATTGTAGATGTGGATGGTGCTAATGGTATTGACTTCAGTGCATCTGGTATCGCTGCAGGTCGATATTGGGTTGTTGTTCGTCACAGAACGCATTTAGACGTTATGTCTGCCGCTTCGGTAATAATTGACGGCGATACAGGCGGGGCATACGACTTTATTGCTTCAGGAGCCTTCGGAAGTGGTCTTAAGACATTAACCAACGGAGACAAGGTCATGTATGAGGGTGATGTTAACCAGGATGGTAGTATCAACGCTGCCGATCGTAGTGCAGTATGGAATGCAAGAAACCAGACGGGCTATCTCGTTCAAGATTCATCGCTGGATGGTATTTGCGATGCTGCTGATCGTAGTCAGAATTGGAATAATCGAAATCAGTCGATTCAAGTATCGCCAGCGGGCAGTCAAGGATCGAATATGCTGCTGATAGGGAATAGTTTCTTTAGGCCTTACGCTGAACATTTAGAGGTAATAGCATTAGATGCCTGTTTTGAAGATCACAATGCGACTACTGTTTTTCGTGGAGGAAATAATGGAAGACCAATTAATTTTTGGAACGATTCACTTAGTAATGAACATCAACAAATAAAGTCTATTCTTGATCAAGGTAATGTTGAATTTTTCGGAATGACTGCTGGACATGATACTATTGGCAATCGTATTGAAGGACATCGTGCATGGATAGATTACGCATTACAATCCAATCCAAATGTAACTATTTTTATTGCTATACCTCCAATTGATTTTCCAGCAAATTGGGATGCATTAGCAACAGCCTATGGATACAATTCGATACAAGACCTTTATACGTATTTTGTCAATGATCTTGTTCACGATTCGATTGTAGACCCGTTGCGTATTGAATTCCCTTCCACCAATATTTTTACAATTCCGACAGGTTGGGCGGCTGTTAACCTTAATCAAATGAATCAAGACGGTTTATTATTGGATAACATTAGTTTTATGGGGCCAAAACCTACTTCAATTTTTACGGATAATAAAGGGCATCAAGGACAAATTGTGATAGAAACAGGTACACTCATTTGGCTAAATAGCATTTATAACGTTGACTTAAGTACCAATACCTATGAAACTGGTTTCAACACAGACTTACATGCAGTTGCGAAGCAAATAATGGATAGTCATGATTCGAATTACAAACAGTAAAGCCTATCATTAATAATTTTTGATTTTCTAGTTGATAGACAAAATTTGAGGGTCGAATAATTCGCTCATAGCCAATCAATTATTTGTTTCAACCAATTTCTAATGCATAATGCGGGTTCAATCAAAAAAATCTAAGAATATTTGCGCAAGTGAATGCTTTCGCATATATTTGCAAGCATTCGCTTGCGTATAAAATTAATTTATGAAAAGAGATGTATTTAATGCCATTGCGGACCCAACACGAAGGAGTATTCTAATGTCTTTGGCAAGTGAATCACAGAATGTCAATGCATTGGCTGACAAGTTTGACATAACTAGACAGGCGGTATCACTCCATATCAAATATCTACAAGAATGTGGGGTGATCTCGATAAAAAAAGAAGGTCGGGAACGCCATTGTAATCTTGAGGTTCAAAAACTATTGGAAGTGGCCGATTGGTTAGCGCCTTTTAGAAAGATGTGGACTGGGAAATTCAATGAGCTTGAAAAAGTATTGGAAGACTTACAATCTAAACCTAAAAATAAATTATAAAAAACGATTACCATGGAGAACAAAATATTGATAATAGAACATGAATTTAAGGCACCATTAGAACTTGTTTGGCGAGCAATCACCGAAAAAGAGTTAATGAAAAAATGGTATTTTGATATCTCTGATTTCAAATTGGAGGTCGGTTCTAAATTTCATTTTGAGGGCGGGGAAGAAGGTAAGCGTTATGTTCATTTATGTGAGATCTTGGAAGTGATTCCTCAAAAGAAACTGAAGTATTCATGGAAATATGAAGGGTATCCAGGACTTTCATTTGTTACCTTTGAGTTATCGCACAAAGATGGAAAAACCAAATTGAAACTTACCCATGAAGGACTTGAAACATTTACGAATCCAGACTTTGCTAGAGACAATTTCGTTGGCGGTTGGAATCACCTGATTCACGAATCGCTAAAAGAATTCCTTGAAAACGGTAAAGCACTTCGGTATTGGTAGTTCAAAACTGTAAACTCATTTCAAGGATTAAGCGATTACAATTGTCAATTGATAGTAGCGTCAGGAAAAACCGTTGAAGTAAACAAAGCCTATGAACAATACTTTTGTCAATAAACTTCCCTAGGTGCTATATTTACGATCAATACAATCTTATTAGACAATATTCCGTTAATTCAAACGAAGAGATTGTAATAGCAGATGTTTTTGATAAACTATATATGGTGAAACTATGGGGAATTACAAGTGGAAATTGAACAAATGCAGCCCCCGACCAATATTGTTAAACCCAGCAGGAAGGACGCCAATACAAAGCATTACCAGCAATTACGAATTCGAAGCCATGAAAACAGGAAAAATAAAAATCATAACTGCCACGGTGTTTATTATAGTTCCATGCCTGATGTTTGGCCAATTGGCAGTCGACAAGATGATCGATCACAGAGATGGAAGAATGTATCAAACGGTTCAAATTGATAGTACAATATGGTTTCTTGACAATTTGATGTTTGAAACAGCGCATTCCTACTACCCAAACAATACTAAAAAAGTCTCCAATTGCCCAAATGGTAACTTTTATCCCTATAAAGAACTAGCATCTGTTTGTCCTGACGGATGGAGAATCCCAAACGAAAAAGATTGGGAGCAGTATTTCAAGTATAGAATAGAAAGTCAAAATGGAAGCTTATTGGATGTCCAAATAGATTCGCTGAATGAAGAATACCTAACCGTAATTTACAGAGATACAACAGATAAGGTTAATTTATTGGAGGAGGGCAATCCACTTCGAATTGCACACTTCGGTTGGGTAGAAGGAAATAAATTTAGAGATTGGGGGACCACCACCTTTTGGATTAAAAACTCACAAGTCGAAGACAAACGATTTCACCTTCATCTTCGAAACGGAAATTATACCTTTCATAGACACCAGCACAACCTGGATGATACGCGTAAGAAAACTCGAAAATTTATGGTAAAATGCGTCTCAAGTATTAAGTGATGAAAAATCGAAAGACATCAACTAATGCCTACCACCTTGCGATCACTCCTGCTTGACATTGCCAAATCACATTATCCCAAACAATACCAAAACGTCTCCAACCAACTAGCAACATAAACCGAAATAATGTATCTTGCCGCCCTATAAAAAGGCGCAAATAATGGAAGGAAACAAAAGACTAATTTTTATCAAAGAGGTATTAAATAATATACCATCTGACTGGTTGAATCTAACTACCCATCGATTAGATATTTACGAAGAGAAATTTGCCAAAACTCAATTCTTAGAACAGTTTGAAATCTTGTTCAAAAACAACAATTCGCAAGCAGTTGCACTAAGTAAATTGCCCACTGCGTTTGACTATATCCGACTAGGACATCCACTGTCTTGCGTGCTAGAATGGCTAGTTGCCAACTTAAATCATCTAAAACCAGAAGGCGTCATCAGTTTTTCATCAATGACGACTCCTATCCTGGCAGTTCTAAGAAAAAATTTACTAGACAAGAAAAATACCCAAATCGTTTATACTGGTGAATTACCACCGTTTTTTGATCTGGACGTAGTAAAGAAGGTGTATAATTATCAATTTGACGTCAAGAAGGTAGCCAACATAGAAGCAATCCCCGAGTACAACGGCAGCACCATTTTTATAGCAGAACAAGAGAAAATTAGTCCGGTAAATATTCCTTCAAATATTGACTTTTTTGTAAGCACACAGCAGCGATTCGGAAGTGTTTTAATGGTGAATGGCGAAGAAAATGAAGCGTACATTTCAGAAATTCAGCATGTCCGAAGAAGAGAGACCATTGCAATGACACCAGCCAATTCACTTGCTGCATTGAAAATCCTGACCGAACCAGCTTATGAACCTAAAAAAAGTAATGCGGAAGCAAACAAACAAGTGGTTTTAAAAGAAATTGCTGCCATTACAGAAGCAAGCACAAAGGCAGTTGTTGGGTCGAGCGGATTGTCGATTCAGTATGCAATTGTCATGGGCCTAATTCACGACGCACTCGACAATCATCAAGGAAAGAACATCAAAATTATAGTCCCGCCCAATTGTTATGGGGGCACAAATGATCAGGCAAGGCGGGTAGCTGCTTGTATTGATCATGTGGAAGTGGTCGATCTGCCAGTTGATGGAGGGTACGATATGGTACAAAGTATTGATACCGTATTAGACGAAATTGCCAGGGCAGATGCAATCCCCTACATCATCGCTGAAATCCCAACAAACCCTAGAGTAGAAGTCCCCGATCTCCTAAAATTGAAAGCGGTGTTAAGCAAGGAGCGCACAACGGCCTCTGGTGAATTGGCGATTGATCCCATTTTTATTTTAGATCAAACGTTCTGTCCGAATGTGCACTTTTTAGGAGAAGGCGAAATACTGTCATCCGTTAGAGCCATTTCCTATGTGAGCGGATCGAAATTTCCAAGCGGCGGAAAATGCACAGCAGGCTACTGCGTCGCAAACAAAAAGACAGCCTTACTGATGGGAAAAATAGAAACCCACCTACAACTTTGCGACAACGAAGCCACAAATCTTCAATACGAAATACTAGCGCACCAGTTGCCTTCCATGAAGCAAAGAATTCAGGATGCCTACACCAATACCCGCAAATTTGTAAACTTCATCAACGAAACGCTTCCTGCTGCGAAAATCAATTTTGTATCAGAAGAATTGGCCAATCAAGGATTTACTCCCTCTGTATTCTCCTTAGATCTTCCTACAAAAGGAGACACCGATGAGGAAAAAGAAGCGTACAAAAGAACCCTAAATCATCAGTTAATCAATTTAATGATTACCGAAATTCCTAACGAAAGCAAGTACTGTGTGAGCTACGGCCAGTTGAAAGGCTGTTACTGGACGATACCTGCCACCTCTACACAAGGGACGACCAAAGAAGGCGACAAAGATTACATCGCACGAGTAGCGCTTTCGCCGGATATGGATCTTGATTTACATAAAAAAGTCTTCTTAAACTTTGTTGAAAATAGGTAGTCCAATTTGAGACGCGCAACTGCAATTGAATCTTAAAATCTACCTATTCTTATTTTATTGAATTCGTCCTACGCCTATAAGATTTGTGATGGAGAATGCAAGCCTGATCAATGTTGATAACGTTTGGATGTTTCTAGGTGGCCAAAGCGCAGGAGCCGTCTCCTCCCAGACGACCGTTTCTGCCAATTAGCTTGTTTGCAGCCAATCATATGCAATAAATTTAATATTTAAATTTATTTTGTTACCTTGTAGGTAAGAACTTCAGGTATTTCTGCCATTAGCAAAGATCGTTTTACCCCCCACCTATATCAATATTTTTATATCCGGTATTTATTCCCTGAACAGGGCTTATCACCACTATCCAACCCTAATATGAGCAAACAAAAGGAAGACCAACTACAAAACCAAGTCGAAGAATTGTTGAGCAAAATCCAACAAAGTACAGACATTGACGAAAGGGTGGAATATTCATCACAACTTGCAAGTCTCACAAAACTTCATCCTGATCAGGTTTGGGAAGCCGCGGAGAAGCTACACCCTGAAACACCTCCCAAGGAGAAAGAAACGCAAATTAACACCGTAAACAACACCATCAATTCCAGATATGGTATTGATAATTCAGATATCCTCTGCCCTAAAACACTGGAAGAATTGATGACAGCAGTAAGAGAAATTACTGATGCTGGTATGCATATTAGGGCCGTCGGTTCTTCCCGCTCCTTGTCGGATGCTCCTGAACCGGGGGATAATACGAAGATGATAAATACAGGTGGCTTTGCAGATAGTGTGCCTGTCGATGCCACGTTATTAAAAGAGGGTAGCCAGGCAAGCCTGCTTTATAATTGTGGTGCAGGAAGGACGGTGAAGGAGATTTTCGAAGAACTAGATCCTGACCCAACACCAAGTACTCCGATGGCTCGAACACTGGAGAACCTTGGAGCTGGACATTTTCAGACCATCGTAGGAGCGCTTTCTACTTCTACACACGGTTCGGGAATCACGAAACCATCCTTTCCGCAAATGGTAGCAGGATTGCAACTGGTAACCCTCGATGGAGAAGGAAATGTAGTCGCCAGAAGAATCGAGCCCACTAATGGAATCACTGATCCGCAGAAATGGGCCTTGGCAAATCCCACTATTGAATTGATCCAAAACGATGATACCTTTAATGCGGTTTTGGTGTCTATCGGGACGATGGGCGTCATTTATCAGGTAACTCTAAAGCTCGTACCCGGGTTTTATCTGAAGGAGTATCGGGTGCTTAGCTGGTGGAGTAGTGTGAAAGAATCATTGCAAGACGACCTAAAAGAAAATGATTATTATGAACTGGTTTTAGACAACTACCAATCGCTAAATCCAACTACTAATCAACAAGATTATCTGGTATTAGTTTCTAAGAGAAATAAAATTGCTTCCTACGAAAAAGACAAGAAGCGGCCGCTAACGATGGCGATCGCAACGACAGAATTAGGCCGTATCGCCTCCGCTGTTCTTTTAGAATGGGAGCTAAAGAATCCAGTAGTACGCGTACCTAAAAGCTTGAAAAGTGCAGTTAAAGCTACACAAGTAAATGGTTATGTCGATAAAAACTATAAGGTGCTGCAATTGGACATGGATGTCAACGCAGATTCTGCTGAGCAAAATGTAGATTTCAATAAAACGGTTGCTTCTATCGATGCGGTATTAGCTTATTACAAGGAGAATTTAGCGGCATTTTCTGCTATATTTCCACCGGATAACCAACAAAAAATTCCGTTCAAGGAAGATCCGGATAAGTTGATGAATGCATGGATCAACCATCCCTTACCTACCTCACCACTGGGTATTCGCTTTGTACCGGCCAACGACGCTTTTATGTCTCCGATGCACCATCGAGTGACTTGTACCATCGAATCACCTATGCCTGGCAGTGATTTTCTTGACCATAAGATTAAAAATGGTGGAACGACGAACGCTCCTATGGCAAGTCTCTACCATGCTTACCTTGTTGGTCGCCGAAAACTATTTTTTGAGATAGAGGCTTTGCTGACTACCGTAGGGCAAGCGAGGCCGCATTGGGGACAGGCGAACAACCTGACTGCAGCGCAAGTACGTAACGTTATGCCAGGCTTTGAGACTTGGGAAAATCAATACAAACAATATAATACAAAGGGCACTTTTGATGGTCCATTTACCTATCGGCTAAAAATTAGCCAATCTGCAGAACATAGTGGGATTCCTCAGGAAAAGGCGACCGGACAAGTGATCTTCCGAATTAATGAAGTGAACAATCACGGGATTCTTAAAATCAAAGAGGACATGGCCTGGGAAATTTATAACGGATTGACCCAGCCGATCCGAACGCAATGTAAACCCCTTGGCCCAAAGAAATGCAAACGAATGGGCGTTAGTCTGATTGCCAGCACTCAAAACCTCAAGGATCCTGTCGTTTGTGAAATGCGCTTTTCTGGTACCGGACAATTACTTTCACTCACAGAGGATATGAAACTTTATCATTCGTTTAAGCAGAATAGGCACTACGGTACCTGCAGTTTCGATGGTACACGGATGATTGTTTCTGGGGAAGCGGCAACAGCTTTGATTGCTTATATAAATGCTGGATTGTTGGTTGATGGGGAGACCGGGATTACTGGGGAGGTGGTTGTTTTTCGCTTATTGGATATGGCGACCGGGATGTGGGTTATTGAGCGGGATTGACAAGCAAAAACGCGATACCCGCTACTCAATTCGTATCTGCTTAGTAGGTAACTTCCGATTATCAATAACCCGATCTTCAGACAGGGGATCCCAAGCTAATTCTTAGTTGGGCTTGCCCGCTACGTTCCGATAAACAGGCTTTAGCCCTGAGTTTGCCCTTGTTATCGTCAACTAAAATTTTGTGCAAAATCAGGGCTTAAGCCCCGTTCTTAATTAGAAACTGTAGGTTTTTCTTTCCAAACAATGAGATCAAATATACTTGCTAGTGTATCCAATCCAATGGCTGCCAGGTCATTTCTAATAGGATGCCCTTTGTGCAACGCCCCTACATCAATCCATAACTGTGCGGAACTACTGTTAGGGTAGTAGGCTTTGACTAAATCTCGCATCAAGGTCCCTTTTATTAACATCAAAAAGATGACTAGGAAAGGAATGTCTTCATAAAACTTAAGGTCTTTTTCAGGGACTTGGGCACAAAACTCTGTAATCACCTCTATGTAGGCGGAATTAGGACGTTTTGGGTAGTAGGTTTCTATGCCCATATGAAATCCCGCTTGTTCCCCTTCATTTAGATCTATCCAATATTTCATTGGATTGTCTGGACTAGAAAGGTAGGTGAACGCAAATCTACTGACAGAACTATAGACCTTCTGTTTTGGGCAGGAAGGGGCATTTACAATTCCTACAAATGGCGTCTCAGGGACACTTGACCCACTTGCCGATACAATAAAGAAGACATTTTTGGCCGCGCCTTCTTTTGGGCCAAAGAAATAAACAGCAAATAGTGCAGGTGAAAATACTTGATTAAACGCCATTTTTGGGGTAAGGAATACCTCGCCTTGGACCTGATCCCAATCCCAGGCAGACACAAGATCAAAAACTTCCTTTTCCTGATCGGGATCTGTGATATCAAATCTGGTCTTAAATTTGGTTTTATCGGTCATGATCTCCTTGATGGAATCCCAAGTAGGAAATGGACTTTTCGCCACTCTTTCGGGCATCTCTGAAGCCGCATTTATCAAAGATTTTTGATAGATGTTTTGAGCATCAAACTTTGCATTCAGTGTTTGGTTGCCAGTTCCAGTGATGGGGATTTTTTCATCTGTAGCAAAGTATTGGTCCTTCCGGTGGTGTGCGGTGTTCACTAAATAATAAGGCGATCCAATATCTTTTTTGTTTGCCAGCAGATCATTTATCCAATGTTGATATTTTTCCACATCTTTTTTCGTAATGACCAATGCCCGTTCAAAATGTTGATCCAACTCCTTGTCTTTCATAGAAGATAGATCGCCGTGCAAATATTTTCTGATAATTTGCCCAAAGGCATTTCTTGATTTTTTCCATTCTTCCGTATGCCTGTACTTGTCTAGAATTTCTTTGATTTTATCCTTTTTTTCTAGCTGTGTTTTAAAAATTGAATGTAGCATCCGATGTTTTTTTGGGTAATCTGTGATAGGATTTAGTCTTCGCAATCAAGAAATAGAATTGGGGGGGGCTGTAGATACATACTTACGCTTCCTTGCGCCTGCTTGTATATTTGTATTCAACTATTTTAATTGTACTTGTAAAGATATGAAAAATGTTTAATATATCCTATTTGTATTTGATTCCCCAATGAAAAGCAAAAAGAGCTGAGCTATAGCCAGTTTAAATGGTGGTAGGTAGCTACCTGTTAGGCATTCAAGGAACTTCATAAGAACCAACGACCCACCAAACGCCCTTAGGTATGGTTTTATTTTTCTATATTTAGCACATATGATTTGGAATCTACCAAGATGATTTGAAGAAAGAAGAAGGGAGACACTTTTAGTCTCCTATAGCAACCAAATGGAAATCAATACTATTGACATCGATTGAAACTAAGACGTTACTGATAGACTATAAAAGAACTAAATGAAAATATTTCTAATCCTTACGCTATTATTCGCTCTGTTAATTCTGATCGTTGGCTATTCCTGGAGGATGGGTAAACTGATAGATCCTAAAAAATCAAATTCCTATTACAATAAGAATGGAACACTTTATTTCTCGAGAAATGGGAACTGGTTTTCGCTAGGCTATCACAAAATTACTGCGGATGCAAAATCATTTACTGTGCTTTCTGAGACGATTGGAAAAGATAAGCATTCCGTTTTTTCAGATGGTAAAATCCAAAAGCAAGTGGACTATGCGACATTTGACGTGGTAAATCATGTCGTAAAGGATAAAGATCACGTTTATGAAATAGCAGATTTTGGAGCGCTCCAACCGCTCCAAATAGAAGGTTTGGATGTAGCGTCTTTTGAATATCTAGGAGAGATAAAACAAGGAAGTTATGGTTGGACAAGAGACAAAAATCAACATTATTTTTTTGGGCAAGTGGTCGAAGCAGACTATGAGAGTTTGAAGTTCTTATCAAAAGATTTTTTCTATGATAAAAATGCGCTTTATTCCATCCTTGAAAGAAGAACCGAATGGGTAACTTCTATTGAACATCCTCCTAAGGAATTGACAGAAAAATACCTCCTTTCTGGTAAGTCAATCTACTATGTAGGCACAAATGAGCAATTTGAAGCGGCGCTAAAAACAATTAAATATGATGGCCAACAGGAAGACATCAAAATCATTGCTAAAAATGTAATTGGAGTTAACAATCAAGTAATTAGTTATGGAGTGCCAGTGAACGATGCAGATGCAAATTCATTCGAAGTCGTCGAAGATGGCGGGCATATTAGTAATCTGCGATTTTACAAAGACAAGCAGCACGTTTATCTGGGCGATAAAATAATAACCAAAGCTAATCCTAAAGCTTTTAGCGTGATCGGATTTGGATATTCAAAGGATGATCAACATGTTTATTACATGACTGAAATACTAGAAGGCGCAGACGCTAAATCGTTCAGAAATGAAAAAGACCAACATTATACCTGGATAGACGATAAGGGGAATCGGTTTAATATGAAAGGAGAGAGAAAGATTAAATAAGATCAGTAAGGTGTTCCTAGGGCTAATCATCAGTTTTGTCCAGGATGGCCAACTCGCGCCCACTAGCGTTCCACAAATAGTAGTCGGCTGTCCCAAGTACACCGTCTTTCCTTATTTTTGCCGATTCGCACATCGTAAGCATACTCGATGATCGTATCCATTCATTATAACTACCTCCACTTTAGTCTCTTTCCATCAAGGATATTGATTTTGCAAAGCTAATGAAAGCAAACCTAGTGTAGGCGCCTTCAAAAATCAAAACCAATCAACGAAATGCAGGATTCAGTTTAGGAACTGCAAAATCGACTCAAACAGCAAATTCTTCAGTCCCCTATCCATAAGTTTCCATTTGTAAAGATGCTCTACGAGGTTGACCATCAACAATTGGTGCCCCCAACTTTGCTCCTCAAAATCAACACAACTAAATCCACAATTCAATAATTTCCAAATATTCTAGTAACTTCGCTCCACCAAAAAAATCAAATAATATGGCAAACCCCAAATCGGCCCATTTAATACCTACAGCTGCATTAATGGCCCTGCTGACCTTAGTAGGTGTTTACCTTTGGTATACTGGGAAAGATGTTTTTTGGCCTGGATTTATCTGTATGATGGTCTTCTATGGAATCATTTTTTTCCTAGGTTCTTACGCGGCAAATCTGAAGAAAACCAATACGGCCACAGATGTCATGCTAGCAGGACGGGGGATTCCAATTGGATTAGCTGTTTTTACAATGAGTGCGACCTGGGTCGGAGGTGGGTATATAAATGGTACCGCAGAATATACGGCAGCATGGGGCCTTGCCTGGGTACAGGCTCCTTGGGGCTACGCCATGAGTTTGGTGATTGGCGGGTTGTTTTTTGCTAAAAAAATGCGGCGGCATAAGTTCAAAACCATGCTCGATCCGCTTGCACAAAGGTTTGGGAAAAAGATGGCCGCTTTACTGTTTATCCCCGCGTTGACCGGAGAGATATTTTGGACCTCCGCCATCCTGACTGCGCTAGGTACTACCTTTGGGACGGTCCTTGGATTAGACTTCAATTCTTCGATTATTTTGTCTGCTTTTATAGCAATAGCTTACACTTCATTGGGTGGATTGTGGGCCGTTGCATTGACGGATATTGTCCAATTGATCCTCTTATTTGTTGGATTGATTCTCGTTATTCCTTTTGCGTTGGAATCTGTTGGTGGATGGGATGTTGCGTGGGCAGCGTACACAGAGAAAAATGGAGGAATGGCCAATTTTTTCCCACCGATTGATGGCTGGAAAGATCCGGCTTGGGGCAATTTTTACTGGAAATGGTGGGATTATGCTTTACTGCTGATGTTTGGCGGGATTGCCTGGCAAGTTTATTTTCAGCGGGTACTGGCATCTAAAGATGAAAATACAGCTAGAAACCTGTCATTGATTGCAGGGGTGGTTTGTATTTTGGCAGCAATTCCTCCGATTATTATCGGGGTTGTTGGGTCCGTAGTTTCTTGGGAGTCTTTCGGAGTTGCTGCGCCTGAAGAAGCTGCACTTACGCTTCCATATGTAGTTCGATACCTGACGAATCCTTGGGTGGCGACGATTGCGCTCGGAGCTATTGCCGCGGCGGTGATGTCGTCCGTCGATTCTTCAATTTTGTCTGCTTCCTCAATGGCCAGCTGGAATGTGTATCGTCCATTGATCAAGCCCGACATTACCAACGAAGGCCTCGCAAAAGTGATAAAAAAGAGTATTTGGATTATAGGAATTGCAGCCACCTTACTAGCACTACAAGTGAAAAGTGTCTATGCCCTTTGGTTTTTGTGCAGTGATTTTGTGTATTGCCTGTTGTTTCCGCAACTTGTAGCAGCATTGTTTGACAAAAAAGCCAATTTCTACGGTTCCCTTTCAGGATTTATAGTCGCCTTTATTTTACGGTTTGGCGGCGGAGACCTGACGTTAGGCCTCCCTATTTTATTGCCTTACCCGATGATTGAAGGCGGGGAGGTGTTATTCCCGTTCCGTACCCTGGCGATGGCTTCTGGCATGCTGACGATTATGGTGGTGAGTCGGTTCACTCAGCACCTGTCTCCTGCGGAGCCGCTGCGGATTGTGGATTGATTGAAGTGCACTATCCCTTGCTGGCGTGGGCTCCGGGGGGAGCTTAATTGACACGGCCAAAGTATGCAAAACCCCCATTTTTGAATGAATGAGGGCTTCCTCACAGTAAGGTATTATTTAACTCACGTCTAATCGCCTGGGAAAGTGTTGCATTGGCAGAATAAATAGGGTAGAAGTAGTCACTATCTTTTGCGACATGCGAGTACTTAAATGGGGTCACTTTTCCCTCTGAAAAAAGCATCTCTACTCCATCACCGTCCGTACATTCTACTTTATACCAACCGCCAATTACGAGATAAATACCGTTAAGATTAACATAAAATTCAGCCAAACCATTTTTTTTACCACCAAAGATGCCTATCTTGATAATCCAATTCTACTAGAGGTGGTTTTATTCACCTAAGAACATTCGTTATTTTTAAGAAGACCCGTATTACATGTTGTGTGAAATTACGTTGTGATCGCTAATATCGGGCATCATTCTTGCTATTAGACTCAACATTATTGTAAAGGAATTTATATTAATTTAATGAAATTCGAAATTTTATCCGTCGAATAGATGGTGTCGTATTATTTCCGGTTTTTGTGAATATTCATGAACATATAAAATAGATTCCCAACTAAAACAGTTATATTGATAGCTGTACTATATAAGAGATAATTTTTTTAATCATATTATACATTTTCCTAATCACTAACAAATAATCATGAAGAATCTGTTTTTAATAATTGGTTGTGCACTAATAACCGGGGTTGCTTTTGGACAAGCAAACAAAACGTATGTCAAAACTGTTGACCCGCAAATGAGTCAGGAGATTTCCCTGGAGTTTGACCATCCTTATGAAGTAGAGCAATGGGACAACGATGGCCTTCGCATGCTGATTGATGTAAAATTACTTAACGGAAGTGAAAAAATACTCGAGCAACTAATGCTTGCTGGACGATACAAAATTACCAAAGAAAAGAAAGGCGAAGCATTCGCTATCGATATACCAGGACTGAAAAAAGAAGTCACCATTCGAGGAGTAAAACTAGAAGAAGAGGTCACTCTCAAACTAATGGTACCACGATACACACTAGTAGATTCTCAGGAAGAGGACGGACTAGCAATGGTGAATATCAAAAGAGGACTATCTCCAGAACTAGCAGCTTCTGGTGTAAAAGCCAAATTTGATCCCAATTTTTACGAATTCGACGTAGAGTTCAACTTTGCAGTTGGAGACGACATGCAAGTAGAAGACCCTTCTATGCTCGATCCAAATGATGCAATGGATATGGAATCCGGCGCATACATCGAAATGGATCCAGGTGCAGACATGGCTCCAGAACCTCCAACCGATATGGACATGATGGACCCTGCCCAAATGGACATGGCTGATCCAGGCGAAATGAATCTACAAGCTCCAGAAATAACTACCGAAGACCTAAAAATGGAGGTAGAAATGATCAACGATCAAATCAAAGAGCTAACCATTCGCAAAGCCGAAATAGAAGCCATGCTCAAAGCAGATAAAATAAAGAAAAACTAAAAACAGAACTTCTTCTGTTTTAGAAATATAAAAGCTGCTGGGTTAAAAGCCTAGCAGCTTTTTTTGTAATAGGTTGGAAATATGAAAAATCTGCTCACTCCCTCTCCAAGTTTTCTCTTCCTTCCATCACCTCCAGAACGAACATACTGAACGTCTCCGCGTTTAAAAATATCTAAAACGATCCGCCACAAGCGATAAAACTTTGCGTCTTTGCGCCTCTGCGTTTAAAAATATTCACGCCTTCTAGCATTCACTCATTCCTACAATAATTAAAGAAACCCACTATTTTAAATTAATTTTAACCTGTAAAACACATTTTTTAATCTCCATGCGGATGCATTCCTATGAAGCAAACCTTGCTTTTCCTATATACCTTACTCTTTGTATTGTCTACAACCCACGGACAAGACACTGAATCCTTCGCCTCCGCTGCAACCCAACTTAAAACAACCAAACAACTAGATAGCCTAATCCTGGAAATTAAATCTACCCTTGGAGATTCCTCCTCCGTGCTCGGCCTCGCCTACCATAAACTCGGCGTCGCACACTACAAGAAAAAACAATATACCGAAGCAATAAATGCCACCAAACTAGGACTGGAAGCCCGCCAAAAAGCCCTCGAACCTCAACACCATGATCTGGGACAAAGTCACCTCAACCTAGGCTTCTTTCATCGGAAATTACAACACCCCAAGCAAGCCATCACCCACATAGAAGCAGCGGCCACGATTTGGAGCAGTCAAAACCACCCCAAATTTCTCGAAGCTTACCGACAATTGGCAAACATCTACAAGGACTTTGGCGATTATGAACGTGCCATCCATTATTATCAACTCGCTTTCGAAAAAGGAGCAGACCTTGTAGGCAACTACGAAGCCCAGTTTGCCCGATTGAGCAACGACATGGCCATCGTTTATGGAGAGCTCCAACAGTCAGAAAATGCCATCAAACAGTTAGAATTATCACAGAAGTACTACGAAAACAACTGCCATAGCATCCTGGTAGAAGGCAATCTGGCCAACAGCCACAATAATATCGGCCTACAGTACCTAGCCCTGGATAAACCAAGGGAAGCATTATATTCTTTTTATGAATCCTACGCCATTAATAAAGAACGAAAAGGCAGAGAAGAAGAGGAAATCGAAGACCTGGTAAATTTCGGGTTTGGTTTTCGAGAAACAGGACAGGTGGAGGAGGCCATCGCTGTCCTACAGACCGCACTAAAGAAATGTGAAATTTTGCCTGATGCAGATCAGTCTAAAGTAGCAGCCATGGTTCACAACAATAGTGGTGATGCCTATTTAGCGGCAAAAAGATACCAGGAGGGGATAGACCATTACCTACTAGCAATCAAGCGGCTTGTCCCCGAAAAATTTTATACCGATCTGCCAAGGAAAGAACAGCTCAATTTGGTTTATCTTAAAAAAGATGTCCTGACCTATTTGGAAGATTTGGCTGGAGGATACAATCAGTTTTATAAGCAAGACCAAAATCGAAACCACCTCCTCGAAGCCTTGAAAGTCTATCAGTTAGCGGATCATCTAATCGATCAGATTCGATTTGAAAATCAGGAACAACGATCCCGACTTTTCTGGCGCAACCAAACCCGTCCGATCTATGAGTCCGCAATTGAAACCTGCTATTTGTTGGATAAACCAAAGGAGGCCTATTATTTTTTTGAAAAAAGCCGCGCTGTTCTGCTATTGGATGAAATCAACCACGATAAAGCGCTAGCCTTTTCCTCCATACCAGACAGCCTCCTGAATCTGGAAGTGGAAAGTAGAAAGGTAATCGCTGATTTAGAATATGATCTATTCCAAAGTTTTTCAAAAAATGACCATCAGGAAATCTCCTCCATTCGGCAGGATTTACTAGATAAAAAGAAGGAATACGAAAGTTTGTTGTTAGGGTTTGAAGAACAGTTTCCTGCTTTCTTGCAATATAAAAACAGTTGGAAAGTGCCTGATTTACGAGACGCGAAATCTTACCTTTCAAGTAATGGGGCCGAGCTGATCGCTTTTATGAATACCGATAGCGCCATCTACGCACTACAATTGTCCAACTGGAAAACAGCGCTCCACCATCTTGGAAGTAATCAACAGGCAAAATTGTTGACCAATGAACTGTTGAGTTCCTTGACGCATCGCCAAGGATCGATTTCTAAACTGACCAATGCTGCATCTGAGTTGTATCAACAATTGATTGCGCCCATTGGCTGGACAAAAAACCGCTTGATCATAATAGGAGATAGTTACCTTAACTATTTGCCATTTGAGGTATTGCTCCAGGAAAAGGACGATAGGAGAGCGGAGACCCTTGCGGATCGTTACCTGCTCAATGATAAGACCATCAACTATGCCTACTCGATGTCCGTATTGCTCGAAAACAAACGGGAAGTGCCTTCCGAGGCCAGAGGTTTCCTGGCAGTTGCTCCTGTAAATTTTCCAGAGGCCGGACTCCCCAAACTAAAACGTAGCGAAGCGCAAGTTATTGAACTAGGTGAGTTGTTGAATGGACAAGTCCTCCTAAAAAAAGAAGCGACCAAAACCAATTTTCTCGAAGCAGCCATTGATAAACAAGTGCTTCATCTTTCCACGCATGCGATAGCGGGGGAGCAGCCATCTATATTTTTCTATGAAGATACCCTGACCTTATCCGAGTTGTACACCCAGCAGTTTTCTGCTGATTTGGTGGTGCTGAGTACTTGCGAATCGGGGACTGGTAATCTGGAAAAAGGGGAAGGCGTCATGAGTTTGGCCCGCGGATTCTGCACGGCTGGAGTACCTGCCACCCTAACTTCCTTATGGTCCGTTGACGAACGCGCAACCCAACTAATCATGAGCAATTTCTACAACCAATTGAACAAAGGAGATACACAAACTGAAGCATTGCAAGCCGCCAAGTTGGATTTTCTACACGACTCCGATATCCTCCACCAACATCCCTACTATTGGGCAGGGTTCATTCATGTCGGAGCGTCTGACCGTTTGTCACTTTCCGGAAAGCCTGGGTGGGTGTGGGCAATGGCCGCCCTCATCTTTATGCTGTTAATATTATGGATATTCAAACCAGAAAACAAACCCTCAAAAGAAAAGGAGCAATAATTTTTTTGTTACCACTGAACACTTGATAAAAACAATTAGGCCGAAATAAATTGCAGTTGGCCAGTCTGCTGCGCTACAGATGGTAGACTTATACATAGTCGATTCTTTTTTCTCAGTACCCCTAGTCTTTGATCTGGGGATATCCTTACACACCAATTCGGCTTTAGCCCTGACAAATAAAGAATCTTTTACTTCCTGGCTAACGCTCTACTGCCAGCTTTTTTGTAAATTGATGACCTAAAGCAGAACGATGAACCTTCCAATAAAAATCACGCTATTTTTACTATTAATCCTAAGCGCAGCTTGCAAAAATCAAGCCCCTCCTACCAATAAAAAAATCATATTAACAGGTGAAACAATGGGCACCTACTACCGAATTACCTACCTCGGAAAAATCGATCATCAAAAAGAAATCGATGTGTTGTTAAATGAAATGCTGGAGGAACTATCCACCTACATCCCAAGCGCCACCATCTCCAAATTTAACCAGAACACTACCCTCAAATTGAAGGAAGGGGAAGCCATTCATTTTGAACAAGTATTCAGTCGAGCGAAAGAAATATTCCGAATCACCTCAGGTGCTTTCGAACCGACAATCATGCCCCTTGTCAATTATTGGGGGTTCGGCTACACAGAAAAGAAAATGGCCGCCGCTGATAAAGCTGTTGTTGATTCGCTAAGACGCCTAGTCGGCTTTGATCAAATCCTCGGAGAGAAAATAAAAGACGGCATTCATTATCATAAAGAAAATCCAAATGCACAACTCGACTTCAGTGCGATCGCGAAGGGATACGGGGTAGACATTCTAGCAAAATTACTGGAGCGCAAAGGAGTAAAGAACTACCTCGTAGACATTGGCGGAGAAGTGCGCGCCAACGGCAAAAATGGACAGGGCAATCTATGGTCCATCGGCATCAATACCCCCAACTCAGATGCAGCGTACAACGAAGTACAACAAATCATTTTGCTTGAAAATAGAAGCATTGCCTCCTCTGGGAATTACAGAAACTTCCACGAAAAAGACGGAGTAAAATATGGACATACTATCAACCCGAAAACAGGTTTCCCAGAGAAAAACGACCTGCTTGGTGTTTCTATTTTGGCAAACGACTGTATGACTGCCGACGCCTACGCGACCGCCTGCATGGTCCTAGGAATGGAAAAAGCCTTTCAACTAATAAACGCTGACCCAAGTCTGGAAGGCTATTTTATCTACGGTGGGAAAAACGGTGAGCTCCAGACTAAATACACAAAACCCCTCGAAGCCTATTTGCTAAAATAAGAATGGTCGATTAGTTAATGATGCCATTTGCTTCCAATTGGGTGCTCTCCTTTACTAGTTATCGTTGGCCATGAAGCAACGACTATGAACTATTATACCACTATCAATTATTAACCATTATTCCATTAACCAATTAAAAATTAATCAACAAAAAAATTATCTTTGCAGAATGAAATTGAACTACCTATATCTGCTAATCTCCTTGTTCTTAATTGCTTGTGGAGGATCTGCTCCGGCTCCAGAAGAGCCAAAAGAAGTAGACCCTTACGCAAATATGACCCCAGAGGAACAGCTGCACCACCGCATCCAGGAAGGAATGAAAGAAGAAGCAAATGATACCTTGATCCTGGATCATGTTTTTGGAATGAGCAGAATGGATGTTGTCCGCTACAAGAATAAGCTAGTAAAAAAGAAAAAAGTATACGGCGTTTACAAAACGAAAAATACCCGTGTATTTGTCTACGATCTGAAACTCCCGGAAGATGGAAAAGTAAGAGTCTATTTTGATACCTTCTACCACGAAGATGAACTCTACAGAATTGAATGCCTGCCTAAAATACCGAAGAAGAGCAGCGACGAAAAAGTGCTGGTACAAACACTCAAACTCTTCAAGAAGAAATACGGCCCACCCCATGTTGTCATCCCAATTGAAGATGAAGACAAAGAAGGCTGTGACCGCCACATTTGGGTCTTCCAAAATCAACAAATCGAACTAAATTGCGATGGAAAAGAGATGATGATCGCCTACACTGATTCGGTAAGAGAACAAGCATTACTGGATGATCTTTAGTGGTCGTAAGTAGTTGGTAGATTACTGAACGATCTCGCAGAGTTTTGAATGTGGTCCGACTTTCGGCAATTCAAAAAATACAGCCCCACGACGGCGGATATTCCGTACGATTCATTATTTGATTTGCGATAATCTCTGCGTCTTTGCGCCTCTCTGCGTTTAAAAAATATTATGCGCCTCGCTCCAACCTCTTCGCCTTATCCCACAGCGCATCCATTTCCTCCAATGTCATATCTGTCAGGCTTTTGTCCGCCTGTTTTTCAATGTATTCAAATCGGGATTTAAATTTTTTGTTGGTTCGTTCGAGCGCAGTTTCGGGGTCGATATTCTGAAAACGGGCGTAGTTGACTAAAGCAAACAGTAAATCGCCAAACTCCTCCTCTCTTTTTTCCTGGGTGCCAGTTGCTTCTAGTGTTTCGGTGAACTCGCCCATTTCTTCTTGCACCTTTTCCCAGACTTGTTCCTTGTTGTCCCATTCGAAGCCAACCTGGGCTGTTTTCTCTTGCATCCGATAGGCTTTTACCATTGCCGGGAGTGATTTTGGAACGCCGGATAAGGTTGATTTTTTGCCTTCTTTCAGCTTTAGTTGTTCCCAATTGCGTTTCACTTCTTCCTCATCTTCGACCTCTACATCTCCATAGATGTGTGGATGTCTGTTGATCAGTTTTTCGCATACTGCATTTAAGGAATCTGCGATATCAAAGGCCTTTTTTTCTTCTGCGATTTTACCATAAAAAACCATGTGCAGCATAATGTCGCCAATCTCTTCTTTGACTTCCTGCAAATCTTTTTCAAGGATGGCGTCTGCCAATTCATAAGTTTCTTCTATCGTAAGATTTCTCAAGGACTCCATGGTTTGTTTTCGATCCCACGGACATTGTTCCCTAAGTTCATCCATGATAGTAAGCAGTCGTCCAAATGCCTCTAATTTTTTTTGCATGAATTGCGATTTTTTGATCTTAATAAACAGTAAATAGTTCTGCACGTTCCTAGCAGGTCAAACAAAAGTACTAAAAATTGCCAGCTTGGAAATGGTTGCCCGATAACTCAAGAATCTAATACACTCAATAACTTAATAACCCAGGCAATAACTTTCCAAAGATTCAGTTATCTTTGCCTAGAACTATTTAACAATTATACTGTTTAATAGCTAACAGAAAAACTAAAAAAAATGATGAGTACCTTCTTTCCAGTATTTATAATTATCCTTTTCGTTTTCGGAATTTCTTTCGTATTGATCAATTTACGCCAGGTAGTAACTGGTCAGGAATTCAGAGGCACCTGCTCCAGCAACAACCCCATGCTCAAAACCGAACTTGGTGAATGCTCTCTCTGTGGTAAAAAAGAAGGCGAAGACTGCCAAATGCCAGAACCTGGCAAATCGTAATTTCACACCTTCCAATATCAATACCCCAACTCCAGGATCTTCCCTCCACTAACACTAACCTCCGAAGTAGAAAAATTAAAATCAGCATTCATCTTCTTACTCCCTCTATCCAGAGATTGAAGGGTGAAATCCCCCGTCATCTCATTCGTTGTCAAACCGCCACCATCGTACTGCGCGCGAAACGAAGTCACACCCAATACCACATCAGATTCCCAAGTCAACCCTAGTCCATATTCAATCCGTACTTTTAGCAACTGATATTCGTTATTGGAAGGACGGTTATTAGACGCCACCCAGCTCTTTGTAAATGGCGCAGACTCCAATAATGAACCAGCCAGCGGCGAAAATGTCAATTGATCCTCAGATACTAAAACCTGTACATTTGTAAGTTGAGTACTTGGTCCAGACAACTGCAAAGAATAGGCAATCTCATGCAAGCTTGGTGTAGCTGAAAACTCAAGACTATTAGCAAGGGCAACACCAAAGATATCTTCAGGAAAATCTGCTCCAGATACAGACAAGCCAGTGTCTGTCATTTTAAATATAATTCTTGTATTGTCAGCAGCAAAGGCTTCTATTTTTGTTAAATCACCAGCAGTATTCACTCCAGTTACAATACGTTCTGAGGTCCACGAATTACCATCTATGGTAGCTGATATCTCACTTCCGGGGTCTTCTTTTTTGCAGGAAGAAAAAGCGGTAGCAAGAAGCAGAACGAAAAAAAAGAAAAATCTCATGGAAAGTGGGTTTAGTTAGTTTCATATTTGATGAAGTTATTGGAGAATTTGGTAACGATCAATTTCTAAACAACTTCGGTCGGTAATTTATACAAATTGTAATGGATTCCCAAAAAAAATACTTGCCAACAGTGTTTGTGTTTTGTCCTTCTAAGTACAAGGAAAATTCTATGAAAAGGCCAGTTAAGCAATTTAAAAGCGCAGGTTTTGAATTTCTCATATTTATATAAAATAGTAGTGTGAAGTGTTTGAGTTAAAGACAAATAAATAAATAAAAAACTACTGATTAGTTATGCAACCAAGAAGGAGAAAAAATAGTCTTGTTTATTGAGTAAAACTGTTTGAATGTCATAAATTTGACTGTCACATTTTGAAAACATTCTTATCTATGTAAATTGGATGAAAGGAATTTTGGATAGAGGTGGATATTTAACTACTCAATGAACTAATGGCTACACTACTAAATTTTATGTTTTACAAGCATAAACATTGCTATTGTTGTATAATAGCAATCGTTTTTTTGTTTGTTAATTCTGCCTCCGCGCAAGTCTTCACCGACTCCAACTTGCCAATTGTACTTATCAGTACAGATGGGGGAGCAGTGATCAACAAGACACCCAAGGTAGGCGCAAATATGAAAATCATTTTTCGTGGCCCTGGTCAGAGAAACTACGTTTCGGATCAAAACAATCCAACTTACCTAGATTACAATGGGAGAATCAGTATCAACGTTCGTGGATCTTCTTCCTCCAATTTTCCCAAAAAACAATATCGAGTAGAAACACAAGATGCCGTGGGCAACAATCTGAATGTCCCACTTCTCGGACTCCCCCAGGAAAACGACTGGATTCTAGGAGCGCCATACGCCGATAAATCACTAATGAGAAACGTCGTCGCCTTCGACATGGCCAGACAACAAGGACACTACGCTCCAAGAACTGTTTTCTGCGAAGTCGTTCTCAATGGCCAATTCATGGGACTATATTTTCTCACAGAACGAATCAAAAGAGACAAGAATCGAGTAGATATCAATAAGTTAGAACCCACCCAAACTCAAGAACCCGATGTCACAGGTGGATACATCCTTAAAATTGACCGCTTTTCTCAACAGCAAGATGACGGCTTTTATACTGTAATTGACAACAATCGGGTAGTATTTGAAGAACCCGATTTCGTTGACCTCGCCCCTCAGCAATTGACCTACGTTCAGAACTATATGAACAATTTTGAAAATGCCATATTCAGCGCCGATTATGGCGCTTCCTACCAGCATTACAGAGATTTTATTGATGTCAACAGTGCCATCGATATGGTCCTGTTAAAAGAATTTTCAAAAGACGTAGACGCTTATTTTTTAAGTACCTACATGAGCAAAGACCGAGAAGGTAAACTCGTTTTTCAACCCGTCTGGGACTTCAATCTCTCCCTCGGTAACGCCAACTACCGACAAGGTTGGACAGATAGCAACTGGATGTTATACATCAACGGCGCAACCCCGGAAATCTTCGAACGAATGTTCGTCGAACCGGTTTTCGCTCAGCGAATGCAATGCCGATGGGCAGAACTTCGAGCCAACGAATGGCGACTAGACTCGATCCTCAATAGAATCGATAACTACAGAAATTACCTCGATGAAGCAGCAATAAGAAACTTCAACAGATGGCAAATTCTCGGTATTTATGTTTGGCCAAATTCAGATGGGTACCAAAATCGAACCACCTATCAGTCAGAAGTCAATTACATGAAAACGTGGATTACCAACCGATTAAACTGGATGGACAATCAAATAGGAACAGGGATTTGCAATTACCCACAAACGCCTCCCTTAGTGATCAACGAAATCCACTACAATCCCACAGATTACGGTGCACAAACAAGCAACGAAATGGAGTTCATAGAATTAAAAAATACTGGAACTTCGACTATCAATGTTTCTGAATATACTTTTTCGGACGGAATAACCTATACTTTCCCTGTAGGGACAACAATCGCTTCCGGCAATTTTTATGTCATTGCTAGCAATGCGGATGCATTCCAATCAAAATACGGATTTCAACCACATGGAGACTACGGCGGACAATTGAAAAATCAAGGAGAACGATTGGAAATTATCGATCCTTATCGTCAAATCGTGGATTCTCTCACTTATAATGACGCAGCACCATGGCCAACAGAACCAGACAGCCTGGGACCTTCCTTGGAGTTGATCGACGAATTTTCTGACAATGCACTAGCAGCAAGTTGGCATGCCTCCCTCCAGGATTGCGGGACACCAAATATGGAAAACTCCATTACCACATTCGATCCCTGCTCCTTGAATCCAGCAACATTGGTGATCAATGAAATTAACTACAATTCTTCTGGATCTTTGGAGACGCAGGATTGGGTAGAAATTTACAACCCCAATTCCTCTCAGGTCGAGTTATCTGGCTGGAGATTGCAGGACGAAGACTTTTATTACGATATACCTAACGGGACCTTTATCCCTGGAAATGGCTATTTGGTGTTGGTTCAAAACTCGACGGCATTCTCCGAAATTCATCCAAATACAAATAATTTTATTGGAAATTTTTCTTTCAATTTGAATGCTGATGGTGAACGAATTCAACTACTCAGCCCGGAAGGTTGTGTGGTGGATGAAGTGGATTATAATGACGCCGCTCCTTGGCCATTGCAGCCAGATGGGGAGGGAGCGACCCTATCCTTGGTCAATTCAAATTCAGATAACTCACTTCCTGGAAGTTGGACAGGAAGTCCAAATGCACAAGGTACTCCTGGAGCCGCTAATACAAGCTCTTGTCCTGGCAGCATCCCCGCACTTGTGATCAATGAAATTAACTATCGGTCCGCTGCTAGTCCTAATCCAAGAGATTGGGTAGAAATATACAATCCAGGACCTGGATCTGTGAATCTTGCTGGCTGGGAATTTCATAATAATACAAACCGATTTGTGATACCTGGAGGCGTTTCTCTTCCTGCAGGTGGTTATATTATTCTAGCACAAAACAAGACCACGTTTCAGTCCGTTTTTCCTCATATTTCGAATCCTCTTGGAAATATTGGCTTTGGATTTGGAGACATTGGAGATCGGTTAGTTCTTTACAATCCAGAAAGATGCCTGGTAGACGAAGTGAGTTACAGCTACCTATCTCCTTGGCCATCAGGTGCCAATGGGCAAGGAAATTCGCTGTCCCTGACTAGCCCCGGCCTAGACAACAACAACGGAAACAACTGGCAGGATTCTCCAGGAAACGGAACACCAGGAAGAGTCAATTCAATCTGCCCAACATTAGATATTACCATACCAGGCACTATTTGCACCAGCGAAAATACCAGTTTTCAAGCAACATCAAATTTAGCAGGCGCCAACTACCAATGGACATTTAATAACGGTGTACCAGCTTCAGCCAATGGACTTACCGCAACGACAAAGTGGAACTCCGCAGGTACTAATAGCATATCATTGACAGTTACTTGGTTCGAATGCCAGCAAACCATTAATAAAACGATAACCGTAGAAGATTGTAATGCGACACCAAATGCCGTAAACAACAATTATACCCTACTAGAAGACACACCAAATTCAGGCAATGTTATCACCAATGATAGCGACCCGGATGGCGATGCGCTTACAGTGATCACAACTCCTGTTCAAAATACATCCAACGGTACTTTGGTGCTTAGCGCGAATGGTACGTTTACGTATACACCGTTTGCTAATTTCAACGGCACTGATCAGTTCGTCTACAAACTATGTGATGACGGTACACCAGTAAAATGCGACAATGCAACAGTAATCCTTAATGTAACCGCCATCAATGATGTGCCAGTAGTCGGCAATGACAACGCAAATACCGTAGAAGACCTACCGGTTACAATTCCTATTTTAAACAATGATTTTGATGTAGATGGTAATATTGATCCTGCCTCCATAACAGTAAACAGTCCACCTGCTAATCAAGGAACTGTTGTTGTTAATGGTAATGGAACATTGACTTACCAACCTGCTACAAATTTTAATGGGAATGTCACCCCATTCACCTACACTGTTTGTGATGACGGAACACCACTTCCCGCAATTTGCGAAACTGCAACGGTAACAATAATAGTTGGAAGTGTAAATGATCAGCCCATCGCACAAAACGACAGCAATTCAGGCAACGAAGACACCAACATCAGCGGCAATGTAAAAACCAATGACAGCGATCCTGATGGGAATACACTGACCGTGCAAACTACGCCCATCAGTCAACCAAACAATGGAACAGTCACCTTGTCAGCAAATGGGAATTACGCCTACACCCCAGGTGCCAATTTTAATGGAACAGACAACTTTATTTATGAAATTTGTGATGGACAGTCCCCTCAACTTTGCGATCAGGCAACAGTTACACTTACGATCAATCCGATAAATGATGCACCAGTGCTTAGTGACGATTTGGCTAGTACTTCAGAAGACGAAAGTATTACCATTACAATCCTTAATAACGACAATGACATCGACGGCAACTTCAATTTAAGTTCGCTGGCACTTAGCAATCTTCCACCAGCCAGCGAAGGAACAGTTACTACAAACCCCAATGGCTCGATTACTTTTACTCCAGCTTTAAACTACAATGGCGCAGTCGCTCCATTCAACTATACCATTTGCGATGACGGCACTCCGCTACCTGCCATTTGCAGAACAGCTTTGGTGTCCATAACGGTTAGTTCAGAAAATGATACACCGGTTGCAATGAATGATGCCGCAACCATTCTGGAAGACAATTCGGCCACCGGCAATTTGTTGGCCAATGATCAGGATACAGAAGGGGACAACCTCACCCTAACCAGTTCTCCAATCACCAATCCTCAAAATGGAACAGTTAGTTTGCTGCCAAACGGAGACTTTACCTACACGCCCAATCCCAATTATAATGGGAATGATGCCTTTATCTATGAAGTTTGCGATGACGGAGTACCTCAACTCTGCGCCCAAGCCAACGTACAAATCACGATCAACGCAGTAAACGATTCGCCAGTAACATTAAATGATGTCGCATCTACAAATGAAGATACTCCAGTAACTATAAATGTACTTGCAAATGATAATGATGTAGATGGTAGTTTCAACTTAAGTACACTGACGTTAAACAATTTGCCACCAGGTACTCAGGGTACCGCAATCGTAAATGGAAATGGCTCCATCACCTTTACACCAGCCACCAATTACAATGGCAATGTATCCACCTTCAATTATCAGATTTGTGATACGGGTACACCACTTCCAGCAAAATGCAGCACAGCCGATATTAATATTTCCGTTTCTTCCTCCAATGATGCTCCATTAGCAGTAGCAGATCAAGGGGTAATAAATGAGGATGCGACCCTTACGGGAAATGTTTCACAAAATGACAGTGACCCTGACAACAATTCATTGCTAGTCAATACAACCCCCATTTCTTCTACGACGAATGGTAGTCTGAGCTTATTAGCAAATGGGAATTATACCTACACACCCAATACCGATTTTAGTGGAAGTGATGCCTTTACCTATGAGATCTGCGATAATGGCACGCCTGTCTTGTGTGCACAGGCAGAAGTAAGTATTACAATCAACCCTATAAACGATGCTCCAGTAGCAAACAATGACATCGTCAGCACGCTTGAAGATACGCCTTTCTTCATCTCCATCCTTGGCAATGATAATGATAAAGACGGCAATTTGGACCCTGCAAGCATTACCCTTCAAAATTTGCCTCCTGCAAACCAGGGGACAATAAGTATTAACTCAAATGGTACCTTGACGTTCAGTCCGGCTGTCGATTATTTTGGTGTTGTAGATGTCTTCAGTTACACCATTTGTGATGATGGAACTCCTCTACCAGCACTATGCTCAAATGCAACAGTCTCTGTTACTGTAAATTCAGTAAATGATGCTCCAATCGCTCAAAATGATGCAGCTACTACCAATGAAGACAATCAAGTGGCAGGTGATGTACTTAGCAATGACTCTGATCCTTCTGACAACAATGCACTTTCAGTTTCAACGAACTTGGTAAATGGTACTTCTAATGGAACTGTTTCAATAAATGCTGGTGGACAATTTACCTACACGCCACAACCAAACTTTAATGGTACAGACCAGTTTGAATACGAGGTTTGTGATGATGGCACGCCAATATTATGCACAACTGCAATCGTAAATCTTACCATCAACCCCATAAACGATACACCACAAGCCAACGACGACAATGTTACCACAACGGAAGATGCACCAATTACCTTTTCTGTAATTAATAATGATAATGATATTGATGGGAATATTGATCCTTTGACTATTACATTAAATAATCAAATTCCCGCAGGACAAGGTCAATTGACGGTTAATCCTGATGGGACATTGAGTTATGTGCCAGCTGCAAATTTCTTTGGGACGGTAACTACCGTTTCGTACACTGTCTGTGATGATGGTGCGCCACTACCCGCAAAATGCACAAACGCCAATATCAATATTACAGTAACCTCCGTAAATGACAAGCCGGTGGCGCAAGACGATTCAGCAACCACAACAGAAGATAATCTTACCTCAGGGAATGTTCTTGCAAACGATTCAGATCCAATTGATAATAACAACTTGCTCGTTTCCACCACCCTGATTGCTCAACCATCAAATGGCAATGTCTCCATTTCAGCAAATGGAAATTTCACCTACATCCCAAATTCCAATTTCAATGGGACTGACCAATTTACCTACCAAGTTTGTGATGATGGCATACCATCTGCTTGTGATCAGGCAAGTGTGAACATAGTGGTGCAAGCAGTGAACGATGGCCCCGTCCTAGTAAATGATGTTGCCACAACAAATGAAGACACCCCGGTCATTATCTCCATTTTGAATAATGACAATGATCAGGATGGTAATTTGGATGTCAACAGTCTTTCATTAACGACAAGCCCTACATTACCAGAAGGTACAATAAACCTCAATGCTGACGGAACGATAACATTCACCCCTGTACAAGATTTTAATGGGACCGTCCCAGCTATAACTTATGAGATTTGCGATGACGGAACCCCATTACCTGGATTGTGTAATACAGCAACCATCCAAATAGAAGTACTTCCTATAAATGACCAACCGACGGCGCAGGATGACAATATTGTAACAGTAGAAAACGGCACCGCTACTGGCAATCTGTTGACCAATGACAATGATTTGGATGGAGATGGACTAGTGTTAAATAGTGCTCCAATTTCTAGCCCTGGTTTTGGTAGTTTGACGCTTAGTGCGAATGGTAGTTATTCTTATCAACCTAATCCTGGATACTCTGGTCCTGATTCTTTTGAATATGAAGTGTGTGACGATGGAAGTCCTGTACTTTGTAATTCTGCAATTGCAATGATTACTGTATTCCCTTGTCCTGAGGCAACTATACTTGCCAACCCTTCCGTTTGTGTAGGGCAAACTATCAATTTTGAAGCAGTCGACCAGGGAGTCGGCGCCACTTACTACTGGAATTTTGGGACTGGAGCCTCTCCACAACAAGCAACTGGAAGAATGATTGATGTAGTCTATTCTACACCAACCACTTTACTAGTATCGCTAGATGTAGTGAAAGATGGCTGTACGGTTTCTGCACAAACCAGTTTAAGTGTCAACGAAGAAGCTTTCGCGAATGCTGGAAATGATGGTACGATTTGCTCTAACAGCAGTTTGGTACTAGGAGGTGCACCAACAGGACCTCTTGGTGCGACTTACTCCTGGAGTCCTGCTATAGGAATGAACAGTTATTCCGTTCCGAATCCCGTTGCTTCACCGAATACGACGACGACTTATACGGTTACCGTATCCCTTGGAAGTTGTAGCATTACCGATCAGGTGACGGTTGTTGTTGACAATATTTCTGCTTCATTTGCTGATGCTGGGCCGGACCAGGTATTTTGCGGTTCTGGTATTCAGATTGGTGGTGCACCTAGTGGACCGGTTGGAGCTACTTATTCCTGGAGTCCACCGAATGGTTTAGATGATCCTTCTTCGTCTAATCCAAATGCAAGTCCAGTAGTGCCAACGACCTATACTTTGACTGTTTCTAAGAATGGTTGTTCAGTAACCGATCAAGTTTATGTAAATAAAATTACTCCTCCTACAATGGAAGCAGGAGCGGATGCTGTAATTTGCTATGATCCGAACGGACAAGGTGCAATACTTGGTGGCCCAAACAATTTTCCGGTTAATACTTATCTATGGTCTCCCTCTGTAGGGTTGAGTCATCCAACAGAAGGCAACACCTTTGCAAATCCAGCAGTGACAACGACTTATACCCTTACCGCTACTAGGAATGGTTGTTCGGTAATTGATGAGGTAACAGTGACCGTAAACTACTGTAACGATCATCCAATAGCAGTAGATGATCAGATGACAATAACGATGGACGCTGTATTGGCTACAAATTTATTGAGTAATGATACTGATCCCAATGGCGATAATTTGGAACTGTTTCTAAGTCCTGTAACCCCACCAGAAAATGGAAACGTTACATTTTATCCCAATGGTGATATACTATATACTCCTGGTCCTGAATTTACAGGGTCGGATAGTCTGCGATATGAGATATGTGATGATGGACAACCCAATTACTGTGATCAAGCGATGTTGTATATAGAGGTGGTCCCTCCACCATGTACAGAGGTCAACTTAAAGGTTTTCCTAGAAGGACCCTATGATTTTGCAACCGAAAACATGAATACTACGTTAAACACAGTTAGGAAGTTATTGCCTGGTCAAATACCTGCCAATCCACTAGCTACTTGGACTCCACCAGGACAGCCTTTTCATATTGCTCCTTGGTATTATTTAGGAGATGAAGGGCAGAATTTTGGAGCTAGTAGTTATGGGGCCGATGTAGTGGACTGGTTGCTTGTTTCCTTTAGAACTAGCCCCCAGAAAAATACTGAAGTAGTTCAGTTGGCCGCACTATTGTTGAAGGATGGCACTGTTGAGTTAGTAGACCCTTGCCCACTGAATGAGGCCATTGTTGGACCCCTATATATTGTAATTGAACATCGATATCACTTGGCAGTAATGAGCCCTAATCCGGTACAAATTGTGGATGGTAAAATTGAATTCGATTTTACTATTCAAGATTCTTATGGAAATGGGGGATATGGTCAGAAATTATTGTCTGCTGGGGTTTGGGCTATGTTTGCAGGAGACTGCTCCCAGGTCTTCGATGAAACAGGATATGATATTAATGGCAATGACAAAATCGTTTGGTTCTACGAAAATGGAAATTTCGATGGATACAATTCGGCCGACTTTAATATGGATGGCGATGTTAACGGAAGTGATAAAATTTTATATACGAACAACAATGGTGTTTTTTCAAGAATCCCAAAATAAAGCAGTACTTCAATGAGTTTAAATTTTAAATCAATACTAATACTTTTTACTTGGTTAATGCTAGGTACTGTTTCTTTGCTTGCGCAGACAACGGAGATAAATTTTAGTCACCAGCGAGGGTTTTATACTTCCTCGTTTTCTTTGGTTTTGTCTTCAGATCCAGGGATGACTATCAAATACACCACTAATGGTGCGCACCCAATGACGAATGGTAGTGTGTATAGCACGCCTATTTCGATAACTACAACAACACCTGTCCGCGCGGTTGCTTACAATGCTTTAGATACCTCCAGAGTAAGATCTCATACCTATATATACACAGCAAACGTAGTCATGCAGTCTTCCAGTACCCCTGGTTTTCCCCTATCGACAGGGCTCAACACTTCAATAACCAACAACAGCACTTGGGGGCCCCAAATGGAAGCAGCATTACAAGCTATACCAACCGCTTGTCTAGTAATGGATTTGTCAGATTACACTACTATCTGGAATACAAAAGGGATTGAAAAACCTGCAAATTTCGAGTATTTTGACCTAGACGGAAATAGCTATGGAGAACCTTCCGGTGTCAATACCTACGGAAATTCATCTTTCAGCGGAACAGATAAGAAAAATTACCGATTCAAATTCAAGGAAGAGTACGGTGCAAAAAGTTTTAAGGACCCCATCTTCGGACCTGATGCCGCTGATAAATTTGACATCATCGATTTGCGATGTGGCTCTCAGGAAACTATGGTTCGGGGAGGTGTTCAGAATATTCATGAAAATTTATTCAAAGATGTTCAAATTGCACTGAGTGAATACGGTGCACATTCCTTTTTTGCCCACTTGTATATTAATGGCATTTATTGGGGCGTTTACTCAGGAAGTGAACGGCCAAACAAATCATTTGGAGAAGCATATTTTGGAGGTAACAAGGATGATTATAATACGATGAAGGCCACTTGTTGCAATACTACCGCGTTGCCAATTGACGGAACAGACAATTCGTACTATGATCTATCCAATCAAGTGAACAATTACAATACAGTAGAACAATACCTGGATGTCGATCATTTCATCAATTATGTTTTACTCTGTAATTATGGCCCACATGGTGATTGGAGAACCTGGAATACCTATGCAATTGATAATCCAACTGCTGGCGTCCCCTACCGATTTTTTATGTGGGATCCCGAACCATCCTTAAAAAATGATTGGTACTACACCAATCAACAAGTAGATACCAGAGATCATGAAGATATCTGGCAACCCCTAAAAGCAAACCAGGAATTTAGAGTACGGTTTGGAGATAATGTAGAATGCCAATGTATGGAAGACGATGGGCCTCTTTATGCCGCCAACCTAGAACAGACCTACATCGATATGTTTGATGCCAACAGGCTTGCCTATTTGATGGAAGCAGCCCGTTGGGGAAATCTAACGTTGTACAATGAGTTTACCGCTTACAGAGATGATATCGTTAGTACAGGTTGGTTTCAAACCAGATTGAATACCCTTATCGCAGGCTATAAAAACCATGATTTGTATTCAACAACTAAATCCGCTACCTATAGCATAAACGGTGGACTCGTCAATCAAAACACTACAGTTAGTTTAGGCAATACGAATGGCGGAGGAACAATTTATTATACGACCGATGGCAGTGACCCACGACTTGTTGGAGGTGGAGTGAATCCTGCTGCTAATTCTGGAAGTTCCCTTACCATCAGTTCCACTGTCGAGGTGCGCGCACGGGTCTTATATAATGGAGAATGGTCATCTATGTGTCCGAAAGTGTTTTACACCCCTCAAACCTATTCCAATATTATTATTAATGAAATTCATTACAACCAAGATACGACACGTTGTGGATTTGGTGCAGCAGAAGTAGAATTTCTAGAGATATATAACAAAGGAAATACAGCGGTAAATTTATCCAATTGTTCTTTCACGGCTGGCATAAAGTTTACCTTTCCAATAGATGCCATGCTTGCGCCTGGTGCTTACCTGGTATTAGCTGAAAATAAAATAGATCTGGAGACTTCCTTTGGAATCGCCGTTTTTGGGCAATACAAGGGGGCACTCAATAATGGTGGCGAGATATTAACACTTGAAGATCCATTTGGAAATATCATCGACAATGTAGAATATAATAACACCCAACCCTGGGACGAAACCCCTGACGACGGCGGTCCATCCCTGGAATTAATTAGCCCTACAATGGATAATACTAATCCCCTCAATTGGCTACATTCTCAAAATTTTTGCGGAACTCCGGGAGCTGCTAATAGCTCTATCTGTGCCTCCGCTCCACCATTGATCGTTATCAACGAAATCAACTACAAATCAGGGGCCATCGATGATCCTGATGATTGGGTGGAGTTGCACAATATGGCTGGTTATACCGTAGACATCAGTAACTGGGAACTACGAGATGAAGGCGGCTCATTCACAATTCCTGGAGGCACAAGTCTTTTAGCAGATGAGTATTTGGTGCTTGCCAGAGATTTGCCACAATTCAAATCTGTTTTTACTGGAGTCAATAATTCTATTGGGGATTTTGGTTTTGGTTTGAGTGGCGGCGGAGAACGACTTACCCTGCATACTACTAGTAGTTGTTTGGTAGATCACGTCGCTTATGATGACGTTGCTCCCTGGCCAACTGCCCCTGATGGCACTGGTCCAACGCTTAGTTTGATTATTCCCAATACTGACAATCTTATACATACTAACTGGGAGTCTAGCGGAAATCTACCTGCTCCCCTTGGCACACCGGGAAGAGCAAATACGCCATGTCCTGCTCTTAATATGGTGGTTCCTCCAGAGGTTTGTAGTACTGTACCGGCTTCGTTTGCAGTCGAAAATCCTGTGGCTGGGGCGCTTTATTTATGGACATTCCCAGGCGGTTCTCCCACTACTGCATTTGGTCCAAACGTCAACGTAACCTGGAATACTCCAACAACAAGTGCGGTCCAATTGACAACCAGTTATTTTGAATGCAGCACTTCAATAACGCAATCAATAAGTGTAGTTTCTTGCAATTCAGGTCAGGCAAATAATGATTTTTATACGTTAAATGAAGACGCTACCTTATCCCAAGATGTAAGTAGCAACGAGAGTGATCCAGAGGGGCACAATGTTGTCTATTCAGTATTAACAAATGTATCGAATGGAACGTTAAACTTAAATACAAACGGTTCGTTCACCTATATACCAACGCCCAATTATTTTGGAAGTGACCAATTTACCTACGAAGTATGCGATGACGGAACACCAATAGTCTGCGAGTCAGCAACGGTTTCACTCACCATAAATTCAGTCAATGATGCACCCGTTGCAGTAAATGACGTCGCCACCACTCAAGAAGACAATTCCGTAAATGGCAATTTGACATCCAACGACAATGATCCGATAGAAAATGACAATCTGGTGTTAACAACGACGCCAGCAGTTCCTCCAACAAATGGGAGCGTTTCTCTATCGGCCAATGGTAATTATTCCTATACACCTAATCCAAATTTTTATGGGAATGATGTTTTTACCTATGAAGTTTGCGATACTGGAAGTCCCGCTGCCTGTGATCAAGCTCAAGTCAGCATAACTGTCAATCCAGTAAATGATGCCCCCACATTAAACAACGATGTAGCATCGACCCCTGAAAATACGCCAGTTACCGTGTCGGTTTTAAATAATGACAATGATATAGATGGAAATCTTATTCCTGGTACACTTCAGATAACGTCGAATGTACCTGCTGCTCAAGGAGCGGTTCAAGTAATAAATGGAGCAATAGTGTTCACGCCAGCATTCAACTATAATGGGACGGTGGCTCCAATAAATTATGAGGTTTGTGATGATGGCACACCGCTTCCTGGAATTTGCCAATCTGCTACCCTCCAGATTCAAGTGACTTCTGTCAACGAACAACCGGTTGCTGTCAACGACAATTATACCGCACAAGAAAATATGCAAATAACTGGGAATCTAAGTACAAATGATACCGATCCTGATGGGGATAATTTGTATGTAAATACCACTCCAATTTCGCTACCTCAGAATGGGGTTGTTTCCCTTGCAGCAAATGGGACATTCTCTTATCAGCCAACAACTGGATTTTCTGGAATAGATTTGTTTGAATATCAGATTTGTGATGATGGGATTCCAGTGTTGTGCGATGTTGCTGCTGTTAATATAATAATCACCCCATGCCCTGATGCTATAATCCAGGGACCGCCTCAAGTTTGTGGAGGAACAACCCATACATTTACTGCTATCGATCAAGGAGCAGGAGCAACTTATGCCTGGAATTTTGGAACAGGGGCCACCCCTCAACAATCTACAGCTAGAGTGGTTTCTGTTGTATTTAATACTCCAGGATCAAACACGGTTAATTTGTCTGTAGAAACTCAAGGATGTTCGGCCAATAGTCAAGTGAGCGTAGGTGTTAATGTTGCAGTGATTGCAAATGCTGGAGCCGACGGCACAATTTGTCTGAACAATGCTGAAATTCTGGGAGGAGCACCAACAGGACCAAACGGTGCGACTTATTCGTGGTCACCTTCTACTGGACTAAATAGCGATTTTGTAGCAAATCCTACAGCCTCACCATCAGTCACCACCACTTATACGGTAACAGTGACAAAGGGGATTTGTACGGCTACCGATCAGGTAACGATTACTGTAGATGCTGCTTCTGCATCTTTTGCCGATGCTGGGCCGGATAAGGTGTTTTGTGGATCAAGTGTTCAAATTGGTGGTGCACCATCGGGGCCTTCAGGAGCTACTTTTTCATGGAGCCCTACCAACGGGTTGGACAATCCCTCTTCTCCAAATCCAAATGCTAGTCCAACTGCTCCGACTACTTACACCCTTACTGTTTCACAAAACGGATGTTCGATTAGTGATGATGTTTATGTGGACAAGACTTTGCCTCCGTCTATGAGTGCAGGAAATGATCAGATCATTTGTTTTAATCCAGGAGGGCAAGGAGTAATCTTAGGAGGGCCGGATAACTTCCCATTTAATGCTTATCAATGGTCACCCACTACAGGATTAAGTAACCCGACCGAAGGGAATACGTTTGCCAATCCAACACAAACAACAACCTATACATTGACCGCCACTAGAAACGGTTGTTCAATTACAGACGAAGTAATAGTAACAGTAAACAGCTGCAATGACTATCCAATTGCTGTTGACGATATTAGCAGTACGGAAATGGATGTCAATGTCACTATCAATGTCTTGGATAATGACTCCGATCCTGATGGTGATAATCTGACACTTCAGCCTAGCCCAATTGTTTCTCCACTACATGGAATGGCGGTTTTTTCTGCGAACGGTAATATTGTATATACGCCTATCAATGGATTTATTGGTCTTGATAGTTTGACTTATGAAGTTTGTGATGATGGAGCACCAGTTTATTGTAGTCAAGCACAACTAGTTGTTGAGGTACTGGAACCTCCTTGTATTGAAGTAAATCTGAAGGTGTTTTTAGAAGGACCATATGATGCTGCTTCGGAAGAAATGCTTACTTCTTTAAATACAATACGGCATTTACTTCCAGGACAGATTCCTTCGAATCAGCTTGCTCCTCCAACACCCGCCGGACAACCCTATAATACTTCTCCTTGGTACTATCCTGGTGATGAAGGGATAAATTTTACTCCTACTAGTTATAGTGCTGATGTAGTGGACTGGGTCTTGATTTCCTTCAGAACGACTCCATCAAAAAGCTCAGAAGTGATTCAAATGGCGGCTTTGCTTCAAAAGAATGGTACGGTAGAATTGATCGATCCATGTCCAGTAGACGGGGCGATTGTGGGCCCATTTTATATATTGATTGAGCATCGATACCACGTGCCGGCAATGACCCCAACACCAGTTCAAATTGTTGATGGTAAGATAGAATGGGATTTTACTATTCAGAATTCTTATACGAATGGCGGGTATGGACAAAAACAATTGTCAACAGGCGCCTGGTGCTTGTTTGCGGGAGATTGTGCACAAGAAGGCGATCTTGCTGGATATGACATTAATGGAAATGATAAGATAATTTGGCACCAGGACAATGGATTCTTTGACACCTATAAAATCAGTGATTTTAATATGGACGGGGATATTAATGGTTCAGATAAAATAATATTTACAGAAAATAACGGAGTTTATTCCACGATACCGAAGTAGAGCACAAAAGATGAAAAAACAAGATCAATTCAAAAACAAACTCAACAAAATAATAGGAACCTGTAGCCTCATTTTTTTGTCCGTGATTGTAGGAGCACAAATACCCGCAACAATTGATTTTAGTGCCGAACGCGGTTTGTACGACAATCCATTTAGCTTAACCTTGTCTACTGTATTTACTGGTAAAACAATTCGTTATACAACAAATGGATCGGAGCCCACACCAAGCAATGGTACAGTCTATTCCAGCCCAATTCCAATAAACACGACCGCAACAATAAAAGCTATTGCTTACTCCAATGCAGCAGACACCTTAGTCGCAACGCATTCCTACATTTTTATTGATGACGTAGTAAATCAACCTGCTACAGAAGCAGGTTTTCCTACTGGAGAAATGGACTTCGATGGAAGTATTTTGAACAATCCAACCTATTCCAACCAATTAAGAGATGCCCTCCTACAGATACCTACGATCTCGCTAGTACTAGAGGAGGCTGATTTTGAAGTAGTACACAACTCCAATGTAGAGCGAAAAGTCTCCATGGAGGTGATATACCCAGATGGCAAACCAAGTTTTCAAGAATATGCTGGTGTCAAAAGGGTAGGTGGATCCAGTTTCAACAGCAAAAAGAGAAACCTTAGATTGTCCTTTCGATCAGAGTACGGAAGTTCAAAACTTGAATACCCGCTGCTAGGGCCAGACGCCGACGACAAATTTGACCAAATATCGCTAAGGCCAGGATTTCATGGTTGTATTAACAGAAATGAAGGAAATGACTTGGCTGATCAGGTGGTTCGCAATTTTCAAATTTATACTCAGGACGATGGGGTAGGAATTCATGGGGTATGGATGCATCTTTACATCAATGGAAAATACTGGGGAGTCTATAATCCCAGCGAGCGCGGAATTAACTACTTTGGAGCAAAATATTACGGTGGAGACAAGGACAATTGGGATGTCATCAAACGGGATGGACTAGCCCTTGACGGGAATGAAACCGCCTGGAACACCTTACAGTCTTTCGCTTCGTTAGACCTCAGTAATCCCGCCAATTACAACAATATTCAAGAATACCTGGAGTTAGAACAATTCGTAGATTATATTCTGGTTTGCAATTACGCACCACATGCCGACTGGCACAACAACGGGAAAAATGGGTTCTATATGCGGGATCGCACAGGAACAGATGGCTTCCGTTTTTACGTTTGGGACGTAGAACCTTCCTTGGGACATAATTGGACGTGGACGGTCAGACACACAGGTGGCGGACCTTTTGACAATTTATACCAGGCACTACTTGCCAATCCAGATTTCAAAACATTGGTAGCGGACAGAATGCAGTGCCACTGTTTTGATGATGGCACATTAACACCAGCAAAAGCAATTGCGGAATATGAAACCCAATACAACATCGTAGACAAGGCAATGATCGCGGAAGCCGCTCGCTGGTCTACAGCCTCTTCCTATGTGAATTTTCAAGACACTAAAAACAGGATTGTCAACAATTACTTCCCTGCTCGAACAAACGCAACGATTACCAATTACAAAAATAAAAATTATTATCCTTCCATTGATGCGGTACAGTTTAGCCAAAATGGCGGAAGTGTTCCAGCAAATTATTCCTTGATTTTGTCCAACCCAAATGGAGGGGGGACGATTTATTATACTACGAATGGTGAAGATCCGAGGGCTTCAGGAGGCGGAATTTCTTCAAGCGCGCAAGTGTATTCTGGAGCTGTTTCCATAAATGGCGTCACCCAGGTCAAAGCAAGAATCAAAAATGGAAGTACCTGGAGTGCGATGTGCCCTAAGTTCTTTTATGGCCCTCAGAATTACTCCGATCTGGTGATCAATGAAATTCATTATAATCCCGGATCTGCTTGCCAAATGGGGCTGGATGGCGATGAATACGAGTTTGTTGAGATAAAAAACAAAGGAACTCAGGCCATCGATCTTACCCACGTAGAACTGAAGAATGGCATCTCTTATAAATTTGAAGAGGGCACTTCGATCGCAGGAAATGGCTTTATTGTGCTTGCTCACAACGCTACGGCATTTCAAACAAAATATGGTTTCGCACCTTTTGGCGAATATACTGGCAAGCTAAATAACGGAGGGGAAGGTATCGAATTGTATGACCCCTTGGAGAATCTTGTAGAGGAAGTGATTTATAATGATAATGCCCCATGGCCACTTTTTCCTGATGGAGAAGGGCCATCTTTGGAGTTAATTGCTGCAAGTTTAGACAATTCTTTAGCAAGCAGTTGGCAGTCCTCACAAAATGACTGCGGTACACCAAATGCAGAGAATTCAACCCCCTGCAATACCAACCCTCCAGCATTAGTTATCAATGAAATCAACTACCATTCTCCAGTATCTAATGATGCTGGCGACTGGATAGAAATTTATAACCCCACCAACAATGCTGTGAATTTAGCGGGTTGGTTTTTTCAGGATGGATCGAATAGCTTTACCATTCCTTCAGGCACCAATATTCCAGGAAATGGGTATTTAGTGCTCGTTCAAAACAGCCTTTTATTTGATGCTATTCATCCATTGATTAGCAATAGCAAAGGAAGTTTTGGGTTTGGTTTGAATAATAGCGGCGAAATGATCCGATTGTTAAGCCCTACCAATTGTTTGGTGGATCGCGTAGAATATAATGATGTTGCACCGTGGCCTACTGCACCGGATAGCCTAGGGCCCGCACTTTCGCTGATTGATCCAAGTCTGAATAACGAATTGGCAGGAAGCTGGGAAGACTCTCCAGAAAATTTGGGCACACCAGGCAGGGAAAATACCCCGTGTCCAGAGGCCAATTTTACCGTGCCCGCTCAAATTTGTATCAACGTAAATGCAACATTTTTGGTCAGTGACCCTCAGGCTGGAGCTACTTATCAATGGACGTTTCCAGGCGGTACACCAAGCACTGCTAGTGGGCTTTCTGCTACAACAGTATGGAATACGGCTTCCAATTTTAATGCAGAATTAGAAGTTACTTACTTTGAATGCTCCACTTCCAAAGTCAATGCGATAACCGTCGAAAATTGTAACAATGCTCCAAACGCAAACAATGACAATTATAACGTGCAAGAAGACAATACCTTTACGGGAAATGTTTTGACTAACGATTCTGACCCTGACGGCGATCAATTGACCGTCAACACCTTGCCAGTTGTCGCACCCACAAACGGAACCCTTACTCTTAATGCAAATGGAAGTTTTACCTACAACCCGATGCTAAATTTTTATGGGAATGATAGTTTTAACTACCGTGTCTGCGATGATGGAATACCTCAAATCTGCAGAACAGCAACAGCAAACATAACCGTCAATCCAGTAAACGATACACCAACAGCCGCCAACGATAATGCAAGTACTCAGGAAGACACCCCAGTTACTTTTTCACTAGTTAACAATGACAATGATATAGACGGCAACTTAAATTTGAATTCAATCAGTTTGATGAACCTGCCCCCTTCTAACCAGGGAGTGGCATCAGTTAGTAATGGAATGCTAACATTCTCCCCGGCCTCCAATTTTAGTGGAACAGTTACTACCTTTCAATATGAAATATGTGATACTGGTACGCCAACGCCGGCAAAGTGTGCCACCGCTTCGATTTTGATAACTGTAGGAAGTGTCAATGATGCTCCGGTTGCTATGGATGAGGCATTCACTTTACAAGAAGACGGGCAGATATCCGATAACACACTAACCAATGATTCGGATATCGAGGGCGGGAATCTTACTGTCAATTCATCACCTGTTTCTGGCCCTTCGAATGGAATGGTCTCCTTGTTGGGGAATGGTAATTTTACCTATACACCTGCTGCTAATTATGCAGGGACTGACTTATTTGTCTATGAGGTTTGTGATGATGGAACTCCTGTTCTTTGTGATCAGGCAACGGTTTCGTTTACTGTCAATCCGGTAAATGATGCTCCGACTATAACTGATGACAATGCAAGTACTCAGGAGGACACCCCGGTTTCCATCAATCTAATTGCAAATGACAACGATATAGATGGAAATCTAAATATTGCAAGCATCAATTTATTGACCACTCCTCCTTCTAGTCAAGGGATGGTTTCCTTGAGTGGTGCTAACTTGACTTTTACACCAGCTACTAATTTCAATGGAATTGTCACTGCTTTTCAATATGAAATTTGTGATACGGGTACCCCAGCTCCACCAAAATGTGGGACGGCTTTCATAAATCTGGTTGTTAGCTCTACAAATGATGCGCCGGTAGCTGCGCCTGAAAACTTTACATTAAATGAAGATGCTAGTGTATCTGGAAATGTAGTTACTAATGATACAGATCCTGATGGGAATAATTTAACCATAACAACGACGCCAATTGTTGATGCAGAGTTTGGCGTAGTGGTGTTAAATGCAAATGGTTCGTTTACTTATACTCCGAATGGGGACTATAATGGTATGGATGATTTTATTTATGAGGTTTGCGATAACGGCACCCCTTCCCTTTGTGCCCAGGCAACCGTCACTTTAACGATCAATCCATTAAATGATGAACCGGTTTTAGCAGATGATAATTTTAATGTTCTGGAGGATCAACCACTTGTTTTTTCAATAATTGTTAATGATAATGATATAGATGGGAATCTGGTGGCAAGTTCCATTGTGTTGAGCAATCTTCCACCTTCCAGCCAAGGCGTTGTAACAAACAATGCCAATGGAAATTTGACATTCACACCAGCCACTAACTTTCATGGGAATATTGCAACTTTTCAATACCAAATTTGTGATGATGGTACTCCTTTACCAGCAAAGTGTGCAACCGCAAATGTAAACTTGACTGTACAACCCCAAAATGACCCTCCTTCCGCACAATCCGATTTGTTTACAACACTAGAGGACCAACCTTTAACAGGCAATTTGTTGGCGAATGACACCGACTTGGATGGGGATAATTTAATAGCAAATACGAGTTTGATCAATAACCCAATGAATGGGGTTGCAACCTTGTCTGCTAACGGGGATTTCAGCTATACTTCTTCAACAAATTATTATGGGAATGATAGTTTTATCTATGAGGTATGTGATGATGACATTCCGTCTTTGTGCGATCAAACTACGGTATTAATAGGTGTAGATCCTGTTAATGATCCACCAGTAGCCAACCCAGACTACCAAAATACACTTGAAGAACAACCCATAAATATTGATATACTAGGAAATGACGTCGATGTTGATGGTCAAATTGATCCTACTCAATTGACCATATTGAACAATCCAATAGCATCAGAGGGTAGTTTGATTGTTAATCCTGACAAGACCATAACCTTCGTTCCGACATTAAACTTCTTCGGATCAGTATCCGTAATTAATTATGAAATTTGTGATAATGGATTTCCAGCACCTGCAGCCTGTAGCAATGGAACTATTCACATCAATGTAACTTCCGTCAACGATGCTCCAATCGCACTGCCAGACACCGTTTCAACCGTCGAAGACAATGCCATATCAGGTGATGTTATCCAAAATGACAGCGATATAGACGGCAATACACTGACCGTTAATACAACTCCCTCAATACCACCTGCCAATGGGAATGTAATCATGTTGGTGTCTGGATATTTTAGCTATACGCCTACAACTGGTTTTAGTGGAACAGATAGTTTTGAATATGAGGTTTGCGACAACGGTTCTCCAGTAATTTGTACTAACGCTATTGTCACCATTCTAATTGAATCTTGTCCTGAGGCAATCATTTTACCTCCCAACTCCATTTGCGCCACTTCTTCTGGATTGTTTGAAGCCGTGGACCAAGGCGGACAGGCCACTTATAGCTGGTCATTTGGAGCCGGAGCCTCTCCGCAGTTTTCTACAAATAGAACAGAAACAGTGATTTACCTAACCTCTGGTCTGAAGACAGTAACCCTTACAGTAAATAGAAATGGATGCCAGCGAACTACTACCGGAAGTGTCACGGTTGGACAAGCTGCGTTTGCAGATGCAGGAGCTGATGCAAGCCTTTGTTTTGGTGATGCAGAGCAACTTGGAGGTGTGCCTACTGCACCTTCAGGAGCAACCATTGCATGGTCTCCCGTTGCAGGATTGAATAACCCTACCGCTTCAAATCCGGTGGCATTCCCAACAATAACTACCACCTACACGGTTACTGTAACTCTAGGGAATTGTGTAATTACGGATGAGGTGCTTGTCGAAGTTCAGGACCAAAGTTCTTTGTTTGCAGATGCAGGTCTAGATAAACAGAATTGCGGAGAGGGGGTGCAGCTTGGTGGGAATCCAAGTGGCCCATCTGACGCAAATTATTCCTGGTCTCCGGCGATTAGTTTAGATGATCCTTCCAGTCCTAATCCAATTAGCAATGCTCCGGTAACTACAGTATATACATTGACCGTAAGTAAAGAAGGGTGCTCCGTTACAGATCAAGTGGAGGTTATTCGCAAATTTGCTCCTTCAGTTGATGCAGGACAAGACCAGACAATTTGCCTTGATCCAAATAGCCAGGGGGTAATATTGGGAGGGCCAAACAATCTTCCAATTTCACAGTATCAATGGTCGCCTACCACAGGATTGAGTCATCCAACAGGCGGTAATACATATGCAAATCCTAATATAACTACAACATATATCTTGTCTGCGAGCAAAGATGGATGCATCTCTATGGACGAAGTTACCGTCTATGTAAATGTCTGTAATGAATATCCTGTCACAATGCCGGATATTGACACTATAGAAATCAATGAAATTCTTTATGGGAATGTATTAAATAATGATATGGATCCCGATGGAGATAACTTAACACTAATGACTAATCCAATTGCTAACGTCCAGAATGGGACACTGACTTTATTCCCGAACGGGGATATCGAATATGTACCAAATGCAGACTATGTAGGCTATGACAACTTTGTCTATCAGGTTTGTGATGACGGAATACCTAGTTTATGCTCGAATAGCGTAATGGGTATCTGGATTGAGCAACCTGCTTGTGTAGGAGTGGATATAAATGTTTGGTTGGAAGGCCCATTTGTAATGAGTTCAACTCAAATGACTACTACCTTAAATAATGTTCGGGGTTTATTGCCAGGACAACAACCTTCCAATCCATTAGTACAGCCTACTCCAGTTGGCCAACCTTATAGCATTGATCCTTGGAATTATTTTGGTCCGGAAGGCGACTATTTTTCAAATAATCCCTATCCTGTTGAAGCCGTAGATTGGATGCTTTTATCTTTTAGAGAAGAGCTTGGCTCAGAGACTACTTTTTTCAAAACTGCAGCCTTAGTTTATCAAGATGGGTCTATAAATTTGGTAGATACCTGCTTTAGAAACTTTCAGGAAAAGGATTCCATGTACATCTTACTGGAACACCGCAATCATTTACCCGTACTAAGTAAAGAAAAAGTCCATATTATTAATGGTGAACTATCCTATGATTTTAGAAATCAGGATTCTTATGCTATTGGAGGAGCGGGCCAAAAACAGCTTTTACCTGGGATGTATGGAATGATTATAGGTGACTGTGATCAGGAAAGTGATAATGTGAGTTTTGATATTAATGGCAAGGATAAAATTTTGTGGACAAGGGAAAGTGGATTTTATGATGTGTACAATCGAGCAGATATGAATTTAGACGGAGATATAAACGGACAAGATAAAGTCATTTTTGCTGAGAATAACGGAGTGTTTTCTGCAATCCCCAAATAGTTCCAACTTAAAATAAAAGTAACGTAATTTGTTTCAAAAGTACTTTACAAAATATTTATTAATCTTACTTCATTGCAGCTTTTGCTGCAATTTGGGGCTAGCTCAATCAACATTCAATGTAGATTATAATCCCCCACGTGGTTTTTATACCTCTTCAGTAGCGGTTACCCTTTCCACTGCCCTACAAAACGCAACAATCAGATATACCGTAAACGGGAAAGCCCCTACAACAACCTACGGATTTCTTTATACAGGACCTTTTTCAATCAGCTCTACCGCAGTGATCCGGGCCGTTGCCTTTTCTGGAGCAGTAGAAACCCCAGTGGCAACACACACCTATATTTACCCGAATCAAGTCGCCAATCAGTTTGGAACACCAGCAGGTTATCCGACTTCTTGGCAATCAGGATATGCTGCAGACTACGACATGGATCCACAGATAAAAAACGATCCAACCTACGGTCCTATGATTGCTTCCGCTTTAACTAGCCTGCCATCAATGTCCTTGGTCATGGATCCTGATGATTTGTTTAACTCTACTACAGGCATTTATGTCAATTCCGAAAATTCTGGGATTAACTGGGAAAGAGCAGCTTCAATTGAATTAATTGATCCGGCAGGAATAGAAGAATTCCAAGAAAATTGCGGCATCAGAATTCATGGTGGGTCTAGCCGCCGACCAGAAGTTTCACCAAAGCACTCTTTTCGGTTGTTGTTTAAAGCCGATTATGGCGATACTAAACTTAGATATCCACTTTTTGGCCCGGACGCAACGGATAAGTTTGATACCTACATATTGAGAGCGGGCGCCCACTTTACCATGACCGATCAATATGGTTCCAGAAGAAACCGACCTCAAAAAATAAAAGACGAATTTTTCAGACAGGTGCAATTGGCAATGGGCCAGGAAAGCCCACATGGTCGATTCGTGCATCTTTACATCAACGGACTTTATTGGGGATTGTATAATCCAGTAGAACGACCAAGTGCTCCTTTCTTAAGTGAATACTATGGAGGGGTGAAAGAAGATTTTGATGCTATCAATAGTGGGGAAGCAGTAGATGGCGATCTGGTTGCCTGGAACAATCTTTTTACCTTGGTAAATTCTGGATTGAGCACAGCTGCTAAGTACAATACCTTGAAAACACATGTTGATGTCGAAAATTTAATTGATTACATGATTCTCAATCAATATGGACGGAATACCGATTGGGATTTTCATAACTGGTACGCCGGAAAAAAGAGATCCCCTGAGGGCAGATGGCGGTTTTACAGTTGGGACACCGAATTCGCATTCGGGTTTCACACTTACGAATCATCAGTCTTCAATAAAAATACGAATAATGCACCTACCAGAATTTTTCAAAATTTAAGGGCTAATCCAGAGTTTCTTGTTGATTTTGGAGATCGGGTGCAGTGTCAATGCTTCAACGACGGAGTATTGCAGTCCAATAATGCGAAAAACCTTTATCAGGAACTTCACAATAGTATGGTAAATGCTTGGGTTCCCGAATCTGCTAGATGGGGAGACTATCGAAGAGATGTAGATAATTACTACAATGGACCTTATGAATTAGTGACGCTTTATGGGCATTACATTCCTGAGTACAATGATTTAATGAACAACGTATTCCCAAACAGAACAAATCAATTAATCAACCTTTATAAAGCCAACAACTTATTCCCCAATCTAAATGCGGTTCAGTTTAGCCAAAACGGTGGGGGAGTGCCAGCCAACTTCCAATTGGTACTCACTAATCCAAATGGTGGCGGATCAATATACTATACGGACGATGGGACAGATCCTAGAGCAGCTGGTGGAGGGTTATCAGCTACCGCAAAGCTTTATACTTCCTCTTTCCCAATCAATGGTACTGTCACTATCAAAGCAAGAGTAAGAAGTGGGAGCGTTTGGAGCGCAGCTTGTCCTGTTACTTTTTATGCACCACAAGATTTTAGTGGACTGGTCATCAATGAAATAAACTACCATCCCAGCGACGGATGTACTGGAGGACTGGATGATGAAGAATACGAATTCATAGAAATAAAAAATGCCGGAAATGTAAACTTGAATATGACAGATGTTTATTTCTCAGACGGCATTTCCTTCAAGTTTCCGCAGGGCACCTATTTAGCACCTAACAATTATATCGTATTGGCTGGAGATGCAGCCACTTTTCAAGCAAAATATTCCTTTGCCCCTTTCGGGGAATACCTCGGTAAACTAAGCAATGGAGGAGAAACAATTGTTCTGGCAAACGCACTAGGAACCGCCATTGATGAAGTAAGCTACCAAGATAAAGCTCCATGGCCAGTAGCAGCTGATGGACAAGGCCCTTCTCTCGAATTGACAAACTCCAATTTGGACAACTCCATAGGCAATAACTGGCATGCTTCTTTGCCCAATTGTGGGACTCCAGGGCAAGCAAATTCAAACCCATGCGCTAGCAACCCACCTGGGTTGGTCATCAATGAAATTCACTACAACTCTATCGGATCGTTGAATAGCGGTGATTGGGTCGAAATATATAACCCGACTTCTTCCTCTGTCAATCTTTCTGGTTGGCATTTGCAGGATGGCAGCAACGACTTTACCATTCCTGCTGGAAGTACGATTCCAGCGAATGGATATTTTGTTCTGGTTGAAAAAGACACCTCTTTTACTAAAATCTATCCTGATGTAACCAATTACGTAGGTGATTTAGGATTTGGATTTAGTGATCTTGGAGAATTTGTTAAGCTGCTCAGCCCACAACGTTGTGCGGTGGATGCGGTGGAGTTTGGCGTTCAATCACCTTGGCCAGGCACACCAAATGGTACTGGGCCAACATTATCCCTAAATTCAACAGGAGCTAATAATAACCTGCCTTCCAATTGGAGCGCATCTAGCAATCATAGCGGAACTCCAGGAGCTCCAAACAATAATCTATGTGCTGGAGGCTTACCAACCATCGTTATCAATGAAATAAATTACAACTCTATCTTATCAAATGATCCAGGAGATTGGATAGAACTATACAATCCAGCAGCAAGTAGTATTGATCTTTCCAATTGGGAATTTCATGATGGAAAAAATATATTTACGATTCCAGCTGGAACAGTGTTAAGTGCTGGAGGGTATATGATCTTGACGGAGAATGCTAGTCAATTTTCAGGCATCTTTCCTAACGTAGGAAATGTTGTTGGAGATTGGGGGTTCAATCTTACTAGTCTTGGTGAGCGGGTCGCCATTTACAATGACAACCGTTGTTTGATCGACGCAATGATATACGACGAGCAATCTCCATGGCCAACATTACCAAACGGGAATGGCACCACCTTGTCCCTTACAAGTCCAGGTCTCAATAATAGTGTTCCTGGGAGCTGGGATGCCTCTTCTGAAATCAATGCGCCATTCGGTACACCGGGACGCGCCAATGAAGAATGCCCTGCTATTCAAATCATTTCTCCTTCTCCAGTGTGTCTGAATCAATCTGGAAGTTTTTCTGCATCTGAAAACCTATTGGGTGCTTCTTATTCCTGGTCTTTATCAGGAGGAGCAATTGAAAATGGTGCGGGGAGTTCTATAAATGCTAGCTGGTCAACCACTGGAGTGAAAACAGTCACTTTGACTGTCTCTTATTTTGAATGCACCTATTCCATTATAAAAAACATCACTGTAGTAAGTTGCAACAACAGTCCAGTTGCCAACAATGATAGTCGAACAGTACAAGAAGATGGCCTGACAAACGGCAATGTTACAACAAACGACAGCGACCCGGATGGCGACAATATTACAGTCAATACAACACCAATTTCCAGTCCTTCCAATGGTAGTCTCTCCCTTTCGGGGAATGGAGCCTATACCTACCTTCCGAATTCTGATTTCTATGGAACAGACAATTTTGTTTATGAAATTTGTGATGATGGGATACCAATGGCATGTGATCAGGCCACCGTCAATATTACCGTAAATCCAGTCAATGATGCTCCAGTAGTTAACAATAATTCTGTTTCTGTACAAGAAGATTTTTACATTACCATTTTGGTATTAAACAATGATAGTGATATTGATGGAAATCTAGTTCCTGGTTCTGTTACCATAAACAATCCGCCCCCAACTTCGCAAGGAGGAGTATCTGTAAATGCAAGTGGGCATATCACCTTTTTCCCGGCTTCAAACTTTAACGGAGTGGTGAACCCATTTCAATATACGGTTTGCGATGACGGTACTCCATTACCGGCGGAGTGTGGAACTGCGACCGTAAATATTACCGTCACGCCTATCAATGATGCGCCAACCGCCACCAACGATAGTTTTTCTACCAATGAAGACACTCAATTGTCCGGCACTATTCTAAACAATGATGCCGATCCAGAAAACAACCCTCTAACCGTAAATACGTCCCCAATTTCGCCTCCTGATTATGGTACGCTGACCATGCAGTCAAATGGGAACTTTACCTATAGCCCAAATACCAACTTTAATGGAAGTGATGATTTTGTCTACGAAGTTTGTGATAATGGCAATCCTGCATTATGCGACCAGGCAACAGTAAACATAACAATAAATGCAGTAAATGATGCCCCGGTTTTGAGTGATGATAATGTATCAACACCAGAAGATATTGCAATCACAATTCCAATATTAAACAACGACAATGATGTAGATGGCAATCTGAATATCTCCGGGTTGACACTAAACAACCTACCTCCTTTGAGTCAGGGAGTAGCCACTGCAAATACCAATGGGACAATCACCTTTACACCTGCTAGTAATTTTGGTGGAGTCGTCAATCCTTTTACTTATACCATTTGCGATACGGGCACACCGCTCCCTGCAATTTGCGAAACGGCTACGATTTATATAATTGTTACTAGTACAAATGACCCTCCGCAGGCCATCAATGATACAAACGTCACTTCAGAGGACAATCCTGCTGCAGGAAATACGCTTACTAATGACATAGATTTGGACGGGGATAATTTGTCTCTGAATACTGCTCCGATAACCGCTCCTGCAAACGGGACAATTGTTTTAAATACCAACGGTAGTTATACCTATACTCCAAATTCTAATTTTAATGGGTTGGATAATTTCGTTTATGAAGTTTGTGATGATGGTTCTCCGGTGCTTTGTGATCAGGCTACAGTGACTATTCAGATAGATGCGGTCAATGATCCTCCAATCCTACAACCAGACAATGTTTCTACGGATGAAGATCAGAGTTTATTGATTCAGGTACTCAGCAATGACAACGATATCGATGGCTCTATAGATGTTGCAACACTAACAATTAGCAACCCGCCACCTTCATCACAAGGGACAGTAAATGTAAATGCAAATGGGACATTGACCTTTGTTCCAAGCATGGATTTTTATGGGAATGTGAATCAATTCTCTTATACGATATGTGATAACGGGACTCCATTGCCAGCGGCTTGTAGTTCTGAAATGGTTACTATTTTTGTTAATTCTGTGAATGATGCACCAGTTGCTGCTCTGGATACCATGACTATTATGGAGGATAATATTGCTTCTGGCAATTTGTTGGATAATGATGTCGATCTGGATAACAATAATTTAGCAACGACTGTTATCACTATGCCTGGAAATGGGAATTTGTTGCTTCAGCCTTCTGGCATTTTTACTTATACACCAGATGTAAACTACAATGGGTTAGACTCCTTTACCTATGAGGTTTGTGATGATGGAACACCGTCCTTATGTGATCAGGCATTAGTTTTTATTGATGTCCTTCCAGTGAATGATGCGCCTGTTTTATTAGACGATAATCCATCAACAAATGAAGACACACCAGTCACCATTTCCATACTGACCAATGATAATGATCCAGATGCAAATCTGAATATAAGCACCCTAACATTAAATGGCAACCCTCCTGCCAATCAAGGAACTGTCCAGCTAAATGCGAATGGAACGATCATTTTTACTCCAGCTGCTAATTTTAATGGAAATGTGGATCCCTTCTCCTATACCATTTGTGATGATGGTTTCCCTTTGCCCGCTGCTTGTAGTCAGGCGATTGTCCGTATTTCAGTTGTTCCGGTGAATGATCCACCTATCGCCTATGATGATACCAATCTAACGTTGGAAGATACCCCAATCACGGGCAACTTATTGACAAACGATGCAGACCCAATAGATGGCAACAATCTCGAGGCTACTATTACCTCGATTGTGCCACCTGATTTTGGTGTGGTTATAATTGCTGCTAATGGATCCTATACCTATACCCCCGATTTAGATTTTAATGGCTCCGATGATTTCAAATATCAAGTTTGCGATGATGGCGTTCCTGCATTATGCGATGAAGCAATTGTCTCCATTCTTGTATCTCCGGTAAATGACGCACCTGCTATTACAACAGACAACATAACCACCCCGGAAGAAACAACCATTTTAATCAATCCGATATTAAATGACTCTGACGTAGATGGCAATTTATTAATAAACAGCCTAAATCTACTAAATAATATTCCCGCTGCACAAGGAGCAATAACTTTAAATCAGGACGGTACCCTAACGTTTGCACCAGCAACAGATTTTTATGGATCGGCGGATCCATTACAATATGAAATTTGTGATGATGGTGCACCAACTCCGGGACTATGTGCTACTGGAACAATTAATATAAATGTCACCAATGTAAATGATGCTCCAGTTGCAGAAAATGATTTGTTGACTACGCAGGAAGATCAACCACTCTCCGGCAATTTGTTGGGGAATGATTACGATATTGAAAACGATGCACTTACCCTTACTTCCACACCAATGGTCTCTCCTGCGAATGGAGTTGTTTCATTGAGTTCTAATGGAACATTTGTCTATACGCCTACAACTGATTTTTATGGGATGGACTCCTTCACTTATGAAGTTTGTGATGACGGTAATCCTGTACTTTGTGATGAGGCTACAGTCATTGTTACCATTAGCTCCTGCCCAGATGCAAGTATCGTCTTACCTGGATCTTTATGTGCTGGCGGCCCGCTTTTCTTTCAAGCAGTAGATCAAGGACCGGGAGCCATTTATGAATGGAATTTTGGAGCAGGAGCAACACCGTCAGTTACAAATGGACAAGCAGTTTTAGTGCAATATTCCTCCGCTGGAAATAAGGATGTTCAATTGACGATAACTCAAAATGGATGCGTTTCTGAAGAAAATACAAGCATTAGCCTGATCAATGGCGGGTTTTTCCCACAGGCAGGATCAGACGCAACGATTTGCCCTGGTGGATCTGTGCAAATAGGAGGCGCTCCAACAGGACCTGTAGGCGCAAGTTATTCATGGACTCCGACTACCGGGCTGAATACTTCTTCTGCATCTAACCCGGTTGCCTATCCTGACTCAACAACAACGTATACTGTAGAGGTCTCCTTTGGAACCTGTATTTTCTCAGATCAAGTAACCATAACTGTATTAACAGATGCTGTCCCATTTGCTGACGCAGGCACTGATGTGACAAATTGCGGTGGAGGCATACAAATTGGTGGTTCACCTTCAGGAATTGTCGGAAGTAGCTACTCTTGGGCACCAACTTTTGGATTAAGTGACCCGTCTTCCCCAAACCCAATAGCAAACCATATTGCTACTCAAACATACACCTTGACGGTATCCAGAAATGGTTGTTCGAAAACAGACCAAGTTGTTGTGGAGCGATTTTTCCCGCCAAACATTGATGCTGGTAGCAATCAGACAATCTGTTTTAACCCTTTGCAACAAGGTGTTATCTTAGGAGGGTTTAACAATTTGCCAGGTCCAGATTATCAATGGTCACCGGTAGAAGGTTTGACAAATCCTACAGAAGGAAATACGTTTGCAAATCCAAGTGAAACTACTATGTACTATCTTTCTGGATCAACAGATGGATGTGCAACAATTGATTCTGTATTAGTGACAGTTGATGTTTGTAATGATCCTCCAGTCGCTTTGCTCGATGTAGATAGTACTATAATAAATGAAAACATTTCAGGAAATGTCTTGAGCAACGATTATGATCCGAATGGAGATCAAATCAATATGAATTTAGTGCCAATTGGTGTTCCAGTGCATGGGGTGGTTTTTTTCTATGCAAATGGAGATTTTGACTATTCTCCAAACTTTGGCTATGTAGGGACGGATTATGTGAATTATGAAATTTGTGATGATGGGATTCCTCAGTTTTGTACGCAAGGCGTTCTTCAAATAGAAATTACTGAGCCAAGATGCATTGATGTTGATCTTGGAGTATTTTTAGAAGGAGCATTTGAAAAATCTGCGGAGGAAATGCATACTTCTTTGAATACGATTCGCGGAGTTCTGCCTGGGCAAACACCGATTAATCCGTTTGTTACCCCAACTCCTGCAGGTCAACCCTACAATATTTCTCCTTGGTTTTATGCAGGGACAGAAGGTTTGGATTTTACCAGTGCAGATTATTCTTCAGATATAGTAGATTGGGTGTTGGTTTCTTTCCGAACCACACCGTTTAAGAGTAGTGAGGTGCTGAGCACGGCTGGTTTGGTAAAGAGCGATGGGAAAGTTGTTTTTCCTGATTCCTGTTTTATGTCTCCATCAGTTGGTGGGCCATTTTACATTGTAATCGAGCATCGCAACCATGTTGGAGTAATGAGTGATCAATTGGTAGAAATTGTTGAATACGGTTTAACTTATGATTTCAGAGTTAGAGAATCGTACAAAAACTCCACTACTTATGGTCAGAAACAAATAATTCCGGGGGTATTTTGCATGATTGCAGGCGACGGAGATCAGGCATCTGATTTTCCTAGCTACGATATTACCGGTGAAGATAAAATTGTGTTTACAAAAGAAAATGGAAAATTTGACTTGTATTTGCCAGCAGACTACTCCATGGATGGAGATGTTAGCGGTGTAGATAAAATACTATGGACGGAGAATAATGGTATTCATTCTTCTGTACCAAAGTAATATGGAATGATAATTGAAATATAATTAGCGTTTCAAAAAGTAGTCTTGGTTTGTGCTAAATCCAAGATTAGATCAAAATGAAAATATTGATCCAAGTATTTCAGAATTGACAAATATTCTGTTAAATTTATACTTGCTAAACTACCTGACGGCGAAATAAGAATAGAATTTAATCATTTATTGAAAAATGAAAATGATTGCCGTTGAGACTATTATTTATTTTCGTACTTATTTTCTTTAGTATTCTTGCTAAAGGACATGGCCCTGTGCATGAAAGCATAAAGCGGGTGACTAAGGAGATTGAAAAAAATCCTTCTAATGCTAGTCTATACCTTGAAAGAGGGAAATACTACCAGGTAGATAGTGATTTTGATCATGCCTTTGCCGATTTTATGAAAGCCAAAGCTCTAAATTCTGATTTAGAGGAGGTTAATTTTTATTGCGCTAAACTTTTCTCTGAGCATCATTATCCAATTTCTGCTCTTGATTATATTCAAAAATATTTAATCGGTAGACCATCTCATATTAATGGGTTGGTTTTACGTGCTTCGATATACAAGCAATTGGGAGAAGACTCCCTTTCTGTAGTTGATTTCGAACAAGCAATTTCTCTTTCAAGAGAACCGAAACCTGAATATTACACTCAAATATCTAAAGCTGTTTTACTGGCAGATTCTACCAACTATCCTGGTGCTATCAGATGGTTGGAAAAGGGAGAAGAAAAACTTGGTTTTAATATAGTTCTAAAATCTTATGCACTTGACCTTGCTAAGAAAAATAAGGACTATGATAAAGCCATCAATATAATAGATAGTACTTTATTGAAATTAAATAGAAAAGAAAAATGGTTATTCAAAAAGGCCGAAGTTGAGGAGCAGGCTGGCCGCCCACAGCACGCTCGTACTACGTATCAGGAAGCAATGACTGCTGTCCAGCAATTGCCAGTTCGCATACAACGAACACGTATGGTAATGGAGCTGGAAGCATCTATTTCGATTGCTCTTCTTCGACTTAATGAATAACAAACTTAACATAAGACCAACTCATAATGTATTTAAAATTAGTTTTCCTCCAATTGATAGCATGTATTTGCTACCAAGCCCTAGCGTGTGGGCCTAACACTACCACACTTATAGGTACCAATTCATCCTGGCGATATAACGACTCAGGGAATAATCTCAATACCAGTTGGCGAAATTCTGGCTACAATGACTCTTCGTGGTCTACCGGAAATGCTGAATTAGGTTATGGTAGTAACAATGAAACTACTACGATAAGCTATGGGGGTAATTCCAATGATAAACATCGAACCTACTATTTCAGGAAGTCCTTCAATATTGCCAATTTAAATGATGTCGCCAATGGGGCAGAATTGGGCATCTTAAGAGATGACGGGGCCGTCGTTTATCTAAATGGGACTGAAATATACCGAACTAATATGCCGAGTGGTAATATTACTTTTAATACGCTTGCTAGCAGTGCTGTAGGTGGGGCAGAAGAATCTCAATACTTTAATACAACCGTTCCTGCTTCAAATTTTGTGCAAGGAACAAACGTTATTGCCGTCGAAATTCACCAAAGAGCCGTCACCAGCTCAGACTTAGGTTTCAATTTTGAGTTATGTGGTCTTGTTGGAAATGGAGGTGGCAATTTGCCAAATATCTTAAGAGGTCCATACTTGCAAAAATCAACTACTAGTAGTGTCGTAGTAAAATGGAGGACAGATGCTGCAGCTTCTAGTAAAGTATTTTATGGTTCTTCCGTTGGCAATTTATCACAGTCAATAGAAAACACCAACCTAGCTACCGATCACGAATTAGAAATAACAGGTCTTTCCCCAAACACAATTTACTACTACGCAGTAGGAACAACTGGAGGAGAAATAGTCGGCAACGATGCCGACCACTATTTTAAAACAAACCCAACAATTGGGGCTCAAGGAAATTATAGAATGTGGGTGCTTGGAGATGCAGGTACTGCCACCAACAATCAAAGAAATGTAAGAACTGCTTTTCAAAATTATAATGGATCCAATCATACGGATATGATTCTTATGTTGGGAGACAATGCCTACAACTCTGGCACAGACACAGAATACCAGAATGCTGTATTCCAAAATATGTACGAAGATTTACTGATCACTTCTGTTCTTTGGTCCTGTCCTGGAAATCACGAATATTATGGTGGAGCAGATGGACCAACACAAACAGGGACGTATTATGACATATTTACCTTTCCTAAAAATGGAGAATCTGGTGGGTTAGCTTCTAATACAGAAGCCTATTATTCGTTCGATTATGGTAACGTGCATGTTGTTTCTATGGATTCTCATGACTCCGATCGTACTCAAGGTGGACCAATGATCACCTGGCTTGCCAATGACCTGGCACAGACCACTCAAGAATGGATTGTTGTTATTTTTCATCACCCTCCCTATTCAAAAGGATCTCATAATTCCGATACGGAAGCTCAGCTAATTCAAATGAGACAGAATGCGCTTCCAATCATGGAGCAACACGGGGTTGACTTGGTGCTTAGTGGGCACAGTCATTCCTACGAACGATCGAAATTAATACGTGGGCACTACGGACTATCTACTTCATTTGATGAATGTACAATGTTGGTAGATGGTGGCTCAGGAAAGCCGGATGTAGATAGTGCTTATTTGAAAGTAACGGAAAGCACACTTGCTGGAGATGGTTCAATTTATATAACAGCAGGTTCTTCAGGTAAAATATCAGGTGGAAGCCTGAATCACCCGGTTATGTACTCTTCCCTAAATCAATTGGGGTCTGTTGTTGTAGATGTAATTGGAGATTCTTTGGCTGTCAAATTTTTGAATGACTCAGGAAATGTTTCTGACTACTTTTCAATTGTAAAAAAATCACTGGGAGCAAATTATGATACAGATGGCGATTCTTATTCTGACAATTTGGAGTGCCCGTCAGGGTTTCCTTGCGTAGATACAGATGGCGATTGTATTCCTGACTTCAAGGATCTTGATTCTGATGATGATGGCGTTCCTGATGCAATAGATGCTTGCGTACTGCAAGTAGGGAATGCGGCAAACTATGGTTGTCCAGGAACGAATTCTCCTCCAGTTGCGAACGCTGATAATTTTAACACAAGTGTCAATACTCCTGTAGGAGGTGATCTGTCAGCAAATGACACAGAGCCTGACGGAGATATGTTAGTACTGACAACCACTCCTGTCACTCCACCTTCCAATGGAATAATTAACTTAAACTCTAATGGTGGCTTCGGATATACTCCAGACTTTGGATTCGTTGGGACAGATAGTTTTGAATATGAAATCTGTGATGATGCGCCTGCGCCTTTATGCGATAATGCGATCGTTACAATAGTAGTTTCTAGTTCGAACAATCCTCCTGTTGCAAATAATGATTCTTTTACTACAACAGTTGGGAATCCGGTAAGTGGAGATGTATCCACTAATGATACTGATCCTGATGGCGACAACCTTACTGTCAATACTACTCCGATTGTCGCTCCTCCTGGAGGAACTGTAGTGCTCAACTCAAACGGGACCTTCACTTATACTCCAAATAGTAATACAGTGGGCAGTGATTCTTTCTCTTACGAAATTTGTGATGATGGAATACCCAATTTTTGTGATATTGCAGTGGTTTCATTCACAATAAACAGTACTAACAATCCTCCAAATGTTGTAGATGATTTTTATACTACTACAGAAAATACCAATATAAGTGGAAATGTACTTGCAAATGATTCGGATCCCGATGGAAATGCATTGATCGCTATTAGTACACCCGTAACTCCTCCTTCTAATGGAAGTTTGAGCTTTAACTCAAGTGGTGCCTTTACTTACGATCCTGATCCGGGATTTATTGGGGTGGATAGTTTTGTTTACCTAGTCTGTGACAATGGTGCACCTCCATTCTGTCTGCAAGGGACAGTGACCATCACTGTGGTAAGCTCCAACAATGTTCCACTAGCAGTAAATGACGGTGTTACCACTTTTGAAAGTACTTCCGTATCAGATAATGTTTTAACGAATGATTCAGATATTGATGGGGACAACTTAACGGCCACCACTCCACTTATTAGTACCACCTCAAACGGGACCACTACATTTAGTAGTAATGGGGATTATACTTATACTCCAAATGCAGGTTTTCTTGGAACTGATAGCTTTGTTTATGAAGTATGTGATGATGGAAATCCAATACTTTGTGATCAAGCAATCGTAACCATAACTGTTGCAAATCAAAATACGCAGCCTGTTGCTGTAGATGATATCAATTCCACAATTGAAAACACTGCTGTTAGTGCAAATTTATTAGCCAACGATACAGACGTAAATGGTGATAATCTTATTGCCACTACAACACCCATTTTACCACCGGCAAATGGAAGTGTTACCTTGATTAGCAATGGTGCATATACCTATACACCCAATCCAGGGTTTTTAGGTACAGATAGCTTTGTTTATGAAGTATGTGATGATGGTATCCCATCTTTATGTGATATTGGTCTGGTAACAATAAATGTAACCGTCTCCAATAATGCCCCAATTGCAGTAGACGATTTTGGAAATGGTACGTTAGATACTCCAGAAGTTGGAAGTGTAGTAGGAAACGACAGCGATCCTGATGGTGACAATCTTTTAGTTACCACAACTTCAATAACACCACCTACTAATGGATCAGTATCTTTAACCACAAATGGTGTATATATCTATACTCCCAATTCCGGGTTTTTAGGAACAGATAGTTTTGAATACGAAGTATGTGATGATGGAAATCCGGTATTATGTGATACCGCAGTAGTTACAATAACAATAATTGCAATAAACAATCCACCAATTGCAGTAGACGATACAGGCAATGGTACATTAGATACTCCAGTGAATGGCGATGTAGTAGTAAACGACAGTGATCCAAATGGAGATAATCTTTCAGTTACAACGACACCAACTATAGCTCCATCCAATGGATCAGTTGTATTAAGTGCGAATGGAACGTATATTTATACTCCGACCACAGGATATAGCGGCACCGATAGCTTTGAATATGAAGTATGTGATGATGGAAGTCCGATACTATGTGATGCTGCAATAGTTACACTAACAATAACCATAGTAAACAATGCTCCAATTGCTGTAGACGATATAGGAAACGGAAACATGGATACTCCTGTCAATGGCGATGTAGTAGCAAACGACAGTGATCCGGATGGCGATAATCTATTAGTTGAAACAATACCAGTAATAGCACCTGGCAATGGATCAGTTATATTAAATACAAATGGAA
>CALLWB010000085.1 GCA_938016265.1 uncultured Saprospiraceae bacterium | reverse complement strand
GTAGGATCAACTGTAAATGTTACATCTACTGTTGTCGTTGCATTCGGTGCCAATGGACCTGGGATTGCTGTATTTAAGTCTGCAATGCCTGTTGTATTTTCTGTCCAAGCTGCATCATTCAAGGTCAAGCCTGTTGGGATGTAGTCTACCAGATTGATGCTATACGCATCTACTGTTCCTGTGTTAGAAACCGTCAACGTGTAGGTAACGTCATCTCCTGGATTGATTGGATATACTTGTGTAGCAGAAATTGCTTTGTCCAATTCTAGATCGAAGAAATAAACTGGAATTTCTTCCACATCATGATCATCTTCATCTCCGTTTGTTCCGTCTGTTGCTCCATCTTGGATAGGACCGTCGTTGGTGCTATCGTTGTCTGCTGTACTGTCGAGATCCTCTGGGTGATTGCCGTCTGCGTCTTCTGCATCTGCAATTTCTGAGTAATTTAAAAAGGATCCTGAAGGTGGATAGCTATCAATGGTAAGAATGATAGATACCGTTTCACATGTATTTGGTGCTAGAGGTCCTACGATTGTTTTGTAAGCATTACCAGCTACATCCAAAGCCCAGGTTGCGTCGTTGAGACTCATTCCGGTTGGGATATAATCTACTACATCTACATTGTAAGCGTCAAGTGTACCTTGATTGCAAACTTCGATATCAAATGTAACATCTGTACCGATTGCAAATGGTGGGGTTTGCCCTGCTCCAAGTGCTTTTGTCAATGCCAGATCAAATATTTGTTCTACTGTAAATGTTAGGTCGTCTTCATCATCTTCACCGGTAGGACCATCATTATTCAAATCACTATCTGGATCTGAATCGATATCTGCTGGTGGTGTATTGTTTGGATCGGTATCATTATCGAATTCGCTGATTTCAGCATTATTCGTTATTGAATTGCCCATAAATGTCGCGTCGATTGTAAATGTGATATCTACTGTTGCTGTTGCATTTGGTGCAAGCGGCCCAGGGATAGGTACATTTAAATCCGCTATTCCAGCGACATTTTCTGCCCAATCAGCATCATTTAATGTTAAACCAGTAGGGATATAATCTACCAAACCGATTGTATAAGCGTCTGCTGTTCCTGTGTTTGTTACTGTCAGAGTGAATGTGATATCATCTCCTGGATTGACTGGCATAACCTGCGTCGCAGAAAGCGCTTTATCTAATTCGAGGTCGTAAATAACCACTGCTATTTGTTCAATATCATGATCATCTTCGTCTCCATTTGTTCCGTCTGTTACATTATCATCAACAGGACCGTCGTTTGTATTATCACTATCAGGTGTACTGTCGAGATCAGTAGGATGATTGCCATTTACATCTTCGGCATCAGCAATTTCAGCGAAATTGTCGTATGCCCCTGATGCTGGATAGCTTGCAATAGTTACTGTTAAGGGTACTGTTGTACAACCCATTGATGCTAGTGGACCAGCAAAAGTCATAAAGGCATTTCCGCTTGCATCTGAAGACCAAGCTGGATCATTTAATACCATACCCGCTGGCATGTAATCTACCACATCAATATTGTACGCGTCTACTGTACCTTGATTGCAGATTTCGATATCATAAGTGACGTCATCTCCAACAGAAACTGGAGTTGTCTGACCACTAGCTAGTTGTTTTGTAAGTGCTAAGTCAAATACAGCAACTGGAAACTCTGCCACGTCATGGTCGTCTTCGTCTCCATTTGCACTGTCTGTAGCATCGTCTGTCACGGTACCATCGTTTGAGTCATCTCCGTCAGGAGTAGAGTCTAAATCGGTATACCCTGCACCATCCGCATCATCTACAGAACTAATTTCTGCAAAGTTGGAGAGGTTGCCTGCTGTAGCAGTTGGTAATACTTCAAGATCGATACTAACAGAAGAACTATCTCCTGCAGCCAATGGTCCTGCAATTACAATACTTGCTTGGTTGGATCCGAGATCATTCCAGGCAGCATCTGCTAGTTGTAAACCGGCAGGTATATAATCGATTACATTTATGTCTAATGCTGCAATCGTACCTTGATTGAATACTTTAATTTCGAAGGAAACAATGTCTCCTGTGTAAAATGGTGTAGGTTGTCCTGGGCTTAAGGTTTTAACCAAGGCCAAGTCAAATGAACACGTATCAATATTTAGGTCAATCGTCTCTGATTTTCCTCCACAGAATCCGTCGGAAGCAATTACATAATAGCTGCCTATTCCTGAAGGAAGGATATATTCATTATCAGGACCCGTTTGAACTAAGATATCCAGTCCTCCTAAAGTATAATAGAATTCGTAGTTTGCTAGTCCAGTTGGAGTTGCAGTTAAATGTGCAGGATCATTTAGGAAGAAACACTCGTCAAATCCTTCATACGCTATCGCAGGTACCGGGAACTCAACTACGTTGACCGGGAATTGCGCTACGTCTACACAACCATTGCTTGGGTTAGTAACTGTAACTGTATATATAATATCTGCAACTGGATTACAAATTGTAGGTGTTGCAGACGTTGGATCATCTAAATAAGTAGTTGGTGACCATTCGATAGTGACATTGCTTAACCAGTCATTTGGTATGCCCAAGTCGAGCTCGGTACATTCCATATTACAAGCATTCGCTTGCGTGTATGGTCCTATTTCGAACTCATCTAATTGATAAATTTCAATGTCCCATGATCCGGCGCAATCACCAAGTTGACTAGTCACTCTTAATGTTGCTGGAACAGATGTTCCGTATGGTGTAGGAAAGTCTCCAAGAGTCAATACGTTTCCAACAGGTACTACTGGATTCATCGATGTAGGGGCGATCATTTCGAAAGTATATCCTTCACAAACATCAAGAATCAAGTCATCTCCTGGGCATAAAACAACAGGAGAGCCTAGTCCATCGAGGAAATCAGGTGTTGGAGCGAAATCGAATGGGAATTCATCAGAATTACATTCACATACCAGATCAAAATTTGCTCTTACTATCAACGGACAAGAAAGGTTTTCTTGTATGACTGCAGTACCGCTGACAGGTACTTCTGCCCCAACTGGTACATTAACCAATACTGTATTGGAGTGCAATAGTTGATCATAACTGTCAATTACACCGTTTAAGTCGATATCCCTATAAAATTCGAATTCAATATCACCGATATAGTCACTAAGAATTCCCTCTAGATGTATAGTATAATCTAATGTTGTGGTTGTAGGATCGTTATCACACCGGACAACTGCATCCATACCTCCAATCTCCACAGGATTAATGAATTGAATGACATTGTATTGATTAATGGTATTATTTACAAATACATCGCAAGTACTATTGTCAGCAACACAAACTTGATCTTCTATTCTAGATCGTACTAGAGCTTCGTATTCAAGTTCTTGACACGCTATTGTTCCATCAGGTATAAGATCAATGGTAAAAGAGAAGAACTCTTGAGGTCCCATACCATCTGGTAGATCGAAACAAATTTCGTTAAAACCTCCTGGCAATGCGTTTTCTTCTACATTTGTAGGAACATGGGTACCCGGAGAACCAAAGTCAAAACTTCCCACCACATAATCCAATTCAGGTGGAAAGGTAAAACAGCCAGTGGTCATATTAGTAACTCCACCTGTAGTTGATAAATTAATACCAGAAATACTAACAGGCACAGTTGCGCCACAAGTGTATTTTAGAGGCTCTGCGATAATTAAGAACTGTGCATTGTCTAATGGAATAGCATTATTGATAACTACTCCAGGATTTACTGCCCAACCAGCGGTGATCCGGCTTTCACAAGGATCTGCTGCGGTTGTCTCTGCATAAACCGGTGTGTTGGAAGTATATTCATCACAAATTGTTCTTGCCATAAATCGAATGGCTACTTTATTAGAATCAGAATTTTCTGAAACTGTAATCCCCGGGAGACCATTTGCATTAATATAGGTCATAAAAGAATCGTCCAAACTTAGGACATCGCCATAAATACTGGTCCCTGTTAATGTTGGATTCGGAAGTGATTCCCAAGTACCAAAATTAGGGCCACCTGGATAAGCATATTCAAAAGAAAGAGGAATAATCTCTAATCCAGCGGGAAGAACAATATTAAACTCTAAGTCAATTAAGTTGGCGACTTTTGTATTTTTCACAAACAGTTCGAAAGGAACGTCTGCGCACAATGGATAAACTCCGCCCATTGGTTGAGTCCAAGTATTTTGTAGTTCTGCTTCACCAGATACATATTCATAACAAGATGCTGTAGATGTACATGCACTACCACCACCACTCAATAATTGAGAAGCGAGTTCTAGATTTAAACAACTAGAAGACGTTTTAATACATACTTCTGTATCGCTACCTGGAATCGGGCAGAATATCAATTCTGTTTCTACATTAAAAGAATAACAATCAGTAGGATTGAGATCTGGTAGTTCTATGGTATATGTGGTGTGAGTAGGAGTCGATCCTGTCTGTGTGAAGACAATAGGGGTGCCACCAAGATCAGTAATATTAAGTAGTGACACGGTAGACGGCAACGTCACAGTAGTAAGCACATTTTCATGTGGTATACCCGGACTTCCTGCACAAACCTGATAAGTAACTTCTTCTGAAATACCTGCAAGATCTGCGATCAATGTACTCGACACAGTAGAAGATAGTGGAGGAAGTGTAAGGCTACTGTCTTTGAAATTGAGCGTGTAAGAGGTATCGACAAAATCGTGATAATCCTTACTAGCAAACATAACTTGACCTAAATTGCCCCCGTCACCTGGACAATCTGATGTCGGGTAAACAATTTGCTCACTGAAAAAGGCATAAGTACCAGCCGCATTCCCTTGTGTCCGACCACAATAATTGCCCCCTGACTGGTATTCGCAACCATAGTTGTAACCATAATTTAAGGCAAAACTGGCAGGCGCGTCGATTGTTCCAGGACAGAGTTTAGCCAAGTCATATCTTATGGTGAGGGAATCAACATCATCACCTGTGAGCCCAAGTCCAAGTGTAGGTAGTTCATAAGGTGTAAATGTTCCATATGCTGTTGAATCAGCATTGGAAGTGCAATAGGTTTGACCTGAATCGAAAGCACAGGTAGCATTGGAATCAAATGTCGGGTCACTTAATGGCACAACAGTACCGTCAGCCAAGATAGCCTCCGCATTTCCAGCATAAACTAAAGGTGAAATAAGAGGCACCTGTATTTGATCGAAGTGGTAATATGGTCTATATTCTCCGACGTACCAATCTACTGGCACATTGTCAGAGAGTTTAAAGGTATGTTCTACTGTTGCTGAGCAATCATCTATATTGTATTCTGTATTGGCAATAATTGGTTTTGGGCAAAATGATTCTACGGGGAAATGTGGGCCGCAAGCACCACCCAAATTGCTACGAGAACCTGCTAGTGTCTGATAGAAATTTGCGTATGATAAAAACTGAAGTGGTTGAGGCGTCTTGGCCGCAATATCAGCATTTTCTTCTCTGTAAGGGTTCTTTTGTAATGGGACCCTAACTTTTATATGGAATTTGTCGCCTATGTCAACTCCTCCCATTTGGTCATTGTATAAATGGCTTAAGCAATCTCCAGTATAAGTTTGATTCCCTCCATTTGCTGCTATTCTATCTCTATCATAAATGTAGATGTACAATCTTGTGTTATCCAGTACATCCCAGGTGGACTGGTAGGTATATTCGTCGGTTGTGGCATTGTAAATATGATGTTCAAATCCATAAGCATCTAGGCCATTTTTAGTTGCTCGTACTCTAGCAGCGAAGCCAGTTGTACAATCGATACCGGAGAAGTCTATTTTTGTTCGCGTCCCTGGGTTATTTGCTTTTTCGAAGGAAAAATCGTCCATTACCGCGTGTGTAAAATCTGGCAGTAAATCCATACCTGGAGTAAAATTATTCCCCCCGATAGCATGAGCAACAACCTGAAATAATACTTCATCAGCACTCTCCACAAAGAAATCATTTAAAACCTCAAACTCGACTTCTACCAAGGCCGTATCACAGGGTAAAAATTTAGCCAAATCGGATGGAGCGGCTGTAGTCTCATCCAAAGGAATAGTCATTGCGCGATCAGCAAAACCAAAGTTAGTTCTTCTGACACTCGTTATTTCTCTACTGATAAAGCAGGAACAGCTACAATTTCTAGTAGATTTCACCAGTGTACTATAACAGGATCGTACAATAGTACAAGACTCTGGAGTACAGTCAAAACACTCTTCTACCACTCTTGCATTTCCAGCAGCGAATGTAGCGGGATAACAAATACAAGAGTCTACCTCAAACGTAACGTTATAGCAAAGGTCTCTGCCCAAATCATTACTTCCAGCAAAAACTTGGAATACCTTTGTAGAAAAGCCTACCGAATCAGAATAAAATGTGTTTATTTGAGAGGAAGGAACTGGCGCACCATCAAAGGTGACAGAGGCATCATCTATTTCTACATCGAGGACCATAACTGGAGGTCCACTAAGCTCAAACTCGAAGTAAGATTGGCCATTTTGGCATGCACCGACGCCGGTTGTACCAAATTCATAACAATACTCCATAGTTATTGTTTCTGTTGTTGTAGAACCAACTGCAAACTCATATCCATCGACCGGGCTACTTGCTGATCCGACATTAGTTTCATCCATCGTAACAGAAACTGCACCATAGGAAAAGACAGGGGCTGGAGTAATTTTAGGTAAAACTTGAAATGGGCTACCACAATGTCTTTCACCTTTTACAAATGCTTGGTCAAAGGTACAATCTATAGCTGCACATCCAGATATTTGCGTTGGATCTTGGCATTTTATGTCTGCATAGATATCCATGGTTAATGTTTCTCCACCAGGTAGATCATCGAAAAAACCGTCACCATCTGTATCGTCAAGTCCCCCGGGTCCATCTGGATCGGAGGTAAACAATGTTGTATTTATAACAAAGTCAAAATTTTGATAATAAAATGCGTTTGGATCAATGGGAACTCCATTAATTGTCACCTGTGCTGCGTTAAATGCATCTGCCTCACATATTTGGAGGCCAACTTCTAGGTTGTTAAAAACGCCAAGGAGTGGGTCAGTTTGAGTACTACTGATTGTCGTCCTAAAGATCGCAGAGTCTCCACATATAGCTGGTAGCTGTAAGGTGGTTACATCTATTACAGGATTGGCTCCAAAATTTGGTGCGTATTGTAATGTTCCCGTTGCAAGGGAAGGAGAAGTACAAGGAGAGGTTTCTCCGCAACCAAAAGATGCTGCATAGGTTAAATTGAAAAGTTCTTTAGTCGTCTCACAAAACAACATCTCTTCATAACAAATTCGGATGACGACACTTTCGTCTTCGCCCAAAGATCCGCCAGGAAGATAAGAATCATCCACCTCAGCAGTAAGTATTTCTGTTCCTGTGTCGTGGGTGAATGGAAGGGCAACACCACCAATGGTCATAGAATTAATACCCAAATCCGGTGCAAGATGCAGACCATATATTTCAAACGTAAAATTGGTCAGAGAAGCTCCGATACCATTTTGCGCTACGGTCACATTTGTACATCTTGGAACATCATTCGTGATTCGAACATCAGCTGGACTAACCGAAAGAATATTTAAGGTTGGCGTTTTGATGAATGGGGCATAATCCAAATCTCCTTCGTTAACTGCAGAACATGCAATCAATCCATCAGTTGGATGATTATAAATAAAATCGAAGGTGGCATCATATTCGAACGACGCCGACGGTGGAAGGTTGTAAACTTCACAAGTGGCGATGACCCCAAATTTCATAATCTGAACACTATCTGCTCCAAACATTGGGATGACGAATGTTGGTTCATTTAAGTCAGTCCAATCTCCTTGGAGGACAGGATAGCTCGGGTCTACATATTCAAAAAACTCCGCGAAAGCCATTCCGGGAGGTACACTGAGTGTAAATTCTGAATTTAGTAAATCTTGTCCCGAACTGTTTAGCAGGTAGTATGTAATCGTATCAGGAACCCCGCAAACACTGACATCGTCAATTTTAGGATACCCCGGAACATGATTCATATCATCTATTAAAATAGTAGGGCACTGTGCATAACTGCCCCAGTGCAAACCAAAAAAGAATAAGATGAATAGTAATCGCCTTATGCAGGCTTGATAATTAATGAATTTTGCCCCTTTAGATATGGGTATATTTTCAAAATTTATACAATTAGAGGCATAGGGGTGCCTATAAACCTTGGCTTCTGATAACCGGTTCATACGAGTGAAATTTAAGTGATACTAAATATTAGAATTAATGTTCTTTGTTTCTGTTTCTTTGAGTGACTTGGGGTTCAATAAGAAGAGTATAGGTTGATACGGTGATTGTTTTTAATTGTTGTATTTTATAATGGTATTTCTTAAAAAAAATTAAATTGTATTATACAACCTATTTAAACCAATGTATTCCTAGATAAAACAGATAACGAAATATTTGAATGACTATAAATTAAATACTAATTTTTTGTTAAAATTGATCAAAATTCAATCTGGGAAATTGAAAAACCTTCCTCAATGACAAGGAATTGCACATAAAAAAAGCGTCCCTTCTGAGAAGGCACGCTTTAAAATTGTGTTGTACTTATAACTTATAGACCAATTGATAAATTGGCTTAGAAACTTATGCTTTTTTTGCTGTAAATGAGATACTTAAATCTATGTGATCTTTTATTATTTTATCCTTCAATACGTCCGTGGAAAATTTTGAAGAATTGTACTTTACGTTCCAATCTGTTCTATCTATTTTGAACTTTGGTGTTACGGCTTTCAGGGTTCCATCTTTTACAGTAACTACGGTTTTGAAGGCTATATTTTTGGTAACATCTTTTATTTGTAAATTGCCATATATCATGTGAGTAGCGGTATTGTCACCTTTCAAACCAACTACTTTTGTGATTTCGAAATTGGCCGTTTTATATTTTTCTAAATCGAAGAAATCACCTGATTTTAAATGACCTTCCAGTCCACTTTTTTTCTCTCCAGACAAATCAGTAACGTCGATCGAAGCCATATCCAATACAAATTTTCCTCCCGTTATGTCCTTTCCTGACACTCGAACGGAACCTTCTTTTATGTTGATTGTCCCCCGATGGCTACTAGCAGGTTTAAACCCTTCCCAGTTGACAAGTGATTGTTCATTTAATGTATAGAGATCTCCTTTTCCTGAAGCGGCAGTGGTTGCAGCCCCAGTATTTGCGCTATCCCCTTCCGCGCCGGAATTACAAGAGATTACGAATAAACAACTCGTTATAAATAATAAAATGTTGGCAATTGACTTCATGTGTTATTCTTTTTGATGTGTTATTTTTTAAAAATTAATTCTTTATAGTTTAATCTCGATTTGACTACTCATTAGATCCTCCATCGTTTCCCGCTTTCGGATCAGGTGAGCTTTTCCTTTATGGATGGCGACTTCTGCTGGTCGGAATCTTGAGTTGTAATTGGAAGACATGCTGTAGGCATAGGCGCCAGCGTTCTTCATTGCGAGCACATCTCCTTCCCTGACCTCATTGAGTTTGCGGTCCCAGCCAAAGGTATCTGTTTCGCAGATATAACCGACCACTGTGTAGAATCGTTCTGTTCCCCCGGGATTGGAGACATTGACAATGTGGTGGTAGGCGTCGTACAACATTGGGCGAATCAGGTGATTCATACCAGAATCTACTCCAGCAAAAACGGTAGCTGTGGTTTGTTTGATAACGTTTGTTTTGACTAAAAAATAGCCCGCTTCACTAACCATAAATTTGCCGGGTTCGAACATTATTTCCAAGTCTTTACCGTATTCTTTGCAAAAATTTTTAAAGTAAGTTCCTAGTTTTTCTCCTAGTTGCTCAATGTCGGTGGAGTCGTCGGCTGGTTTGTAGGGCACTTTAAATCCACTGCCAAAATCTACATATTTCAGGTCTTCAAATTCGTGTGCGATTCCTAGTAAAATCTCTGCTCCGCGTAGGAATACATCGACGTCTAGAATATCAGATCCGGTATGCATGTGAAGGCCAGTGACCTTGATGTTCCCGGATTTGATAACGCGGTGTACGTGGCGCATTTGATAGATAGAAATCCCGAATTTACTATCGATGTGGCCGGTAGAAATCTTGTGGTTGCCACCTGCCATAATGTGTGGATTGATCCTTACGCAGACAGGCACGGTGTCACCATATTTATTGGCAAATTGTTCCAGAATGGAGATGTTGTCAATGTTTATGCAAACGCCTTCCTCCACTGCCATCTGAATTTCTTCGAAGGAGACACAGTTTGGTGTGTAGTGGATGTCTTCTGGTTTAAAACCGGCTTTCAGTCCAAGCCAGACTTCTTGTATAGACACGGTGTCTAAGCCAGCGCCGAGCTCCTTGAAGTAGCGCAGGACGTTGATATTTGTTAGTGCTTTGCAGGCATATAGTACTTTGAGTCTTGACCCTTTGAAAGCCTTGGTGAGGCGGTTGAATTGGGCTTCAATTTTGCTGAAGTCATATACATATAGTGGGGTGTCATACTGATTGCAAATATCGAGTACGGGGACATTGTCTATATGGTATTGGTTGTTTTTGTTTAGTTCCATTGTTGGTGATTAATGGTGGAATGGAGATTGGTTAATTGTTAATGGAGGACAAAAGTATTAAAAACTCTTGTTAATTGATAATAAGGTTGGTATCAACCTATAAATATGATCTTTTCAAAGAAAATTCCCTTCAAACGGTGTTGACCAATTGAAGGGAAATATATAGCTTTTGCTAGCGTCTAAAGGTAGTATTTAGCTATTCTACGCCGTGCATCATTCGTTTTAGTGTACCATTTAATATGATCAATATTATTCCTGCACCTATAGGGATGAAGGTAAAAATTAAGAAGAAGGTAGACATCGAGTAGGTTTCCGTGATGTGATCAATATAACTACCCGTTAATCCACCAGCAAGATTGGCAACGAAGTTGGAAACAAACCAAACCCCAAACATAAGTCCTACAAGTTTTGCAGGTGCTAATTTACTGACGTAAGACAGTCCAACAGGAGAAATACATAGCTCACCAAGTGTGTGAAACAGGTAAGCAAGTACTAGCCAAATCATACTGACTGAAGCTACTTTTGCCCCTTGAGGAATACTCATAGAACCAAATGCTAAAATTGCAAAACCAAAACCTAACAACATCAACCCTATTGCAAATTTCACTGGGCCTGAAGTAATTATCTTTGCCGCCCAAAACTTAGAAAACAAGGGCGCAAAAGCGATAATAAAGAAGGAGTTGAGTATTCCAAACCAAGAAGCGGGGACTTCAGCACTATCCGCAACAAACTCTCTGAAAAGCATCCAGACTACGATGGCCCAAATAATAAGAAAACTCGTTCCTAAAAAGATATTTGATAAGGAATAATTGCTGAAGGTCACTTTAAATAATTTCATTAATACCCAGGTAATAATCACCATTGGTATTAGCGTCAGGACAGTATTAAATACTTTAAAAATCATTGCGCCATTCCCTTCCAAAGATCGGTCAGTATAGTCATCCGCAAAGATGGTCATCGATCCACCAGCTTGCTCAAATGCCCACCAGAAGAAGATCGTGAAGAAAGCAAACACACTGATTACAATCAACCGATCTCTTACTACATTTGCCGGGGTATTGTCCTCTTTTTCCTGGTCTGCATCTGAAAGATCAAATTTCCCAGTCGGTTTAAGACCTATTCTGCCAAGGATGTTTTGTGCAAACCAAAATTGCAGCATTCCAAAAAACATAAATATTCCTGCCAAACCGAAACCATAGCTCCAGCCTACTTTTTCACCAATGTATCCACATAATAAAATTCCAAGAAAAGCTCCAGCATTTATACCCATGTAAAAAATGGTGTACGCCGCATCTTTCTTTTCCTCATCTTCGTACAATTGACCTACAATTGAAGAAATATTAGGTTTGAAAAGGCCATTACCAATAATTAAGGCAATCAACCCTGCATAGAAAAAGACTTGAGTTTCCATTGCCATACATGCGTGGCCGATGGTCATTATTAATGCGCCCAGAGCTACGGCATATCGATATCCAAGCAATTTGTCTGCTATAAATCCACCGATGATTGGTGTGAGATAAACCAGTCCAGTATAAAAACCGTAGAGCTTTAATGCTTCTTCTCTACTCCAGCCCCAACCACCATCTATCAGTGCACTCGTTAAGAATAAAACTAACAATGCTCGCATTCCATAATAAGAAAACCGTTCCCACATTTCTGTAAAAAACAACACAAACAACGAGGGTGGATGATCTAAAATAGCTTCTTTACTATGAGTTAAATCTGGCTGATCGAGTACGTCTGACATATTTTAAAGGTATTATAATTGGTTAATGGATTTGGTTATAAACGCTTTTTAATTGAGCGTTTAAAAGTACTATTTTTTTATCATTTCAATAATAGGATGGACAAAAGTTTAATAACTCCATGCTTAGAATATGATATTTATTGGATAAAGTTGTTTAAAAACGGTCTTTTCTGCAAAGGTGTCTCCTACAACTTCCCCTTTATGGCAAATGGTTTCCGGGTGATCTGGCGTCCCTTCAGGACTAGTTGGTCAGTGAGCTGTATTTCCCCCCTTCAGGGTTTATTGGACAGGTGTTGGATGCCTTGTTCCAGGTTGTAAAAATTGGAGCAGTCTTGCCGTTGAGACAGCCGTTGGATAACGATAGTACTGCGGATTCCCTTTTGGCAATAGACGACCACTGGTATATCTGTTGGCAGTTCGCCGGATTTTGAGATGAAGTCGCCGAATGGAATTAGTTGACCACCTATGTTAAAATCCTCATGCTCATACTGTTCACGGACGTCTACTAGCAGAAAGTCGACGTTGGCCGACTGCCATTCACAGATTTGTTTGTAGGTGACTTGCTTGATTTCTGTCTTCAACATAGTGCTAATATAGGAATTGTTGCTGGCATATTGGTTAATGGGGATTGGTTAATTATTAATGGTGTGGTTTGGTATTATTGGTTGGTAATTTTTGGGGTAATTTGTTAAAAATTGGTATTTTATGATCTGTTTATTTTTTTCACATGTACTCGAAACAATTTTTTAGAATTAGCAAATTGGGGAAGGGTTTTAGTATTTTAAAAAAAACCATCCCGGATCGCCCACCAGCGGGGGATAGTGCACTTTTATCATAAAACTTGAGGATTGAAACATTTATTTTTTCTTACTATTGGTTTGGTTGGTTTTCTATATTCCCAGGCACAAATTGTTGGGCCTACTCAGGTCTGTGCTGGAGCAAATGGGTATCTATTTTCTGTGCCGGGTGTTGCAAATTCCTCTTCGTTTGTCTGGAGCCATTCTACTAATATAAGTATCTCCAGCGGTCAAGGCACGAATACGGTAACCCTAATATTTACAGATGTTGGTGCTTCAGCAGATGGCTATAATACCGTGGACGGCAACACTTCTAGTGGAGGAACGCTGCAAGTTGCCATCAATGGAGGCATATTATCGTATAGTTTGGCGATCACTTTCCTAGATGACGAGACATGCAATGCTTGTTATTGTTATGACGATTTGCATATCAACCCTTCCCTACTTGCTGTAACCAATGCGGCCCCTGTTCTATTTCAAGCAGAAAACAGATTGAGCTCGGATGGGTATACCCCAGACGGCAGTGAAGTTACTTACCACGCCGAGCAATTAATTGAACTGAATCCAGGATTTGAGACGGGCACTTCCGCCCTATTTACCGGAGAATTGGCTCCTTGTGTGGCCGAAGGGAAAAACATCTCCCCCTTCTCCTTTTGTCAGGACGACCCTAATCCGATAGGCGGTGGGTATGGGTATTCGGATATTCTGACGGCAGCTGATGCAGACATCGTGATTACCAGCTTTACTACCATCAATAATTTCAAACAAACTATAGAGACTGCTCCTCCGGGAAGTATTATCTATATTAATGATAATGTTACGATTAATTTGACCGGACAATATGCGGCGACAGGGGCCAATTCTATTCGAATACCAGCTGGCGTTACTATTGCTAGTGGCCGAGGAAATGGGTCTTCACAAGGCGCCTTGATCTTTACCGACGACTTTGATTTTTATACCTCGATAAGCAATGCCGGGCAACCTGCTTTTGTATGCAATGGTGATAATATCCGGCTTACTGGCTTCCGTTTTAAAGGGCCTTATCAGCAAATAGGCACTAACTCGCCCTTGTCTTCCATTCGTTTCAAAACAGGGATAACGACTATTGGATTTGATGGACTTGAGGTTGATAATTGTGAATTGTATGGCTGGCCTTACGCTGCAGTCCGATACGGCCACGGCTATGGTTCGGGGTCATTGACCAACAATAAGATGCACCATAATTACATACACCACAACAGGCAACACGGACTTGGATATGGAGCAATCATTGATCTTGGCTATGCGGAGATTTATGGCAACTTGATGCAGGCCAACCGACATGTCATTGCTGGCTCCGGTAAAGACGGTAGTGGTTATGAAGCGTATTGCAATACTATATTGACAGGAGGCACTTCCCACAATTTCGACATGCATGCCGAAGGCCCTAGTGATGGGACTCCCAATGCTGGAGACTTTGTGTACATTCATCATAATGATTTTCTTGACATTGGGGAATCCCGGGTTTCTTCTACCAACAAACAGAATATTTATATCCGTGGTCGGCCGGACTTACAATGCAGGATTGAGAACAATAGATTCCGGCATGAAGATCCTTCGGTTGCTATCTACCAGCGGAATAGCCATGGTGGATATGGGAATGTACTTGCCTGGAATAATATATATGGCGGCACCAAATACAAAGGTTGGTACGTCAAGGAAGAATGGAATAAAACCGATGCTTCTAATTTTATGAATATCACTTCCTCCAATGATGCGATTTTCGTTCCTGGTTCTGGTAGTCTTTATCAGTACAACTATACTTTTGGAGACTATGATGGTGATGGGAAAACGGATATTTTTAAGCTGGAGAACGGTTTACTTTACGTAATGCCCTTGGAAATTGGTCCTTCGGGATTGACTACAGATTGGCAAACGGTTTTGTCTACAGGCTATCCTTTTTCTGCCTTGCGGTTTGGGTTTTACAATGGAGATAATAAAACGGATGTGCTTTACCAAAGTGGGAATACTGTCCTTGCTTCTTATGGAGCCAACACGTCCTGGACGCCTATGATTTCTACTGGTTACCCGCTTTCCCTGATGAAGGATGGGGATTTTAATGGCGATGGGGCTATTGACTTACTGTATGCTACTGGTGCTAGCTGGCTGGTTTCGTTTGGTTCGAATACTTCCTGGCAAACTATAAATACGAGTAGTGCTGGTCCTGCTTTTATCGCAGCTGGCCGGTTTAATGGGGATGCCAATTGGGATGTGTTTAGTCCTTCGGGCACTCAATTTCGGGTGTCTTATAGTGGGACGTCTTCCTGGCAGGGGCTGGCTTCTTCCAGTGCTACGCTCAACACTTTGGTTATTGCTGATTTGAATGGGGATAATATTTCGGATGTTATTTATCCGCCGACGGGTATTGTCTCGTTGGGTGGGGCCGTTAGTTGGCAGGGGTGTACTACTGCGATTTTCCCTATGGGGAATTTCCCTTATGGTTCTTTTTAAATCGATTTTTCTTAGTAGGAATTGCTCTTTCTACTAATTTCCAACGAATTAGACAAAAAAACATTTGTTAAGATTTTTTAATTGTATGTAAATAATCTGTAATTTGTGTTATAGGTTTGTCCCCCCTCACCGTTTTCTTTGGATCACTGAATCATCCTTTATTTTTTTAATAATAATGCCCTATGAAGTTATATCTTAACTCCTTGCTTTGGTTTTTGTTTATATCCTTGAGTGCTAACGGACAACCTGCAAATAATGACTGTACATCAGCTACCAGCTTGACCTTTGGGAGCAGTTGTGTCTTATCAAGTTTTGACGGTACAAATGCGACCAATTCCTCAGAACCAAATGCCCCTTGCGGATTTTACAATGGACAAGATGTATGGTTTTCCTTTACCGCTCCATCTACCGGTATGTTTGTGGTGGAATCCTACAAAGGGACCAATACGAGGCCAGTAGTTTCTCTATATAAAGGCAGCTGTGGTAGCCTGATTCAAGTCGACTGCTCCTACCAGAACAATACGGAAAGTAATGGATACGCTAGAATTATCACAAATGATTCTTCCCTTGGAGGACAAACCATTTTTGTAAGGGTAGCCCCTTACAACAATGGATCTGCAGGTACTTTCGAAATTTGTATTTATGAAGTAACCAACCCAGCCAACGATTTTTGTGCAAATGCCATCAGTTTAGGTACACCCGGTCCCACTTGTACCCAAACCACCTATACCAATGAATATGGAACATCAGAGTCTTCAATTGCTACTACCAATTGTGGGTTTTATAAAAATGGAGATGTCTGGTTTACATTGACCGTCCCTTCAAGTGGGCACCTAGTCATCGATGCGTATGAAGGCACTAACAACAGCCCAGTATTAAATCTTTATAGTGGCACTTGTAACAACCTCACTCAAATAGCCTGTGAAAGCAGTGGCAGCCCTACAAATGATGGTCGAATTGTTTTGCACGATGCCAGCTTAGGAGGTACCGTTTTGTACTTGAGAGTTTTTAAATTTAACAACTACAATGGGGGCACTTTTGATTTGTGTTTGTTTGAGCCAACCATCCCTGACAATGATTTTTGCGCAGAAGCCATTGATCTGGGAACACCAACTGCTACTTGCACCAATCTATCCTTTAACAACAGTTATTGTACCAAAGAAACCAACCTTATTTCTCCTACCTGCGGAGCGTACAAAGGGGGAGATGTTTGGTTTACGCTCACGGTTCCGTCTAGTGGACATTTAGTCATTGATGGGCTGGCTGGCACGAATACTAACCCGGTCACCTCCATATATACAGGGAGCTGCAATAGTCTTGTCGCCTACGATTGCCGATCCACGGACAGTCCGACAAATGATGGCAGGATCGTCATTCATGACGAAAGTCTGGCGGGTCAATCCATTTATCTTCGAGTTTTCCAATGGAATTCGGTAAATGGGGGCAGCTTTGATCTTTGTTTGTTTGAATCTGCCCCACCCGATAATGACTTTTGCATAGCGGCCGTTGATTTAGGAACACCAACACCTACTTGTACCCAACAGAGTTTTGATAATACCCATTGTACTCGAGAATCCGCAATCGCTAATCCAGGATGTGGTGCATATAAAGGCGGAGATACCTGGTTTGTATTGACGATGCCTGCTAGTGGACATTTGGCCATAGATGCGCTTGCCGGAACGAACATTAACCCGGTTACTTCCTTGTATACGGGTGGTTGTAGCGGCCTTACAGAGTATGACTGCCGTTATAGTTCAAGTCCTACCAATGATGGGCGAATCATTGTCCATGACGAAAGCCTGGCAGGACAATCCTTATACCTTCGTATAGCTTCCTGGAATAAAAGGAATGGTGGTACGTTTGATCTATGTTTGTTTGAGCCTCCGATTCCAGATAATGATTCTTGTAATGCAGCTATTGATTTGGGATTACCCTCTGGGCCAGATTGCAATGCGATGACTTATACCAATGCCTATTGTACAGACGATCCGGCAAACACGGCCAACCCAACTTGTAGTGCTTATAAAGGAGGCGATGTTTGGTTTACGGTTACCATGCCTGCTAGTGGACATTTGTGGGTGGAGGCCGTCAGCGGCGACAATATCAACCCTACGGTGACGATTTATTCTGGTACTTGTGGCACCCTGATGGAGGTGGAATGCCGATCTAGCGGTAGTACCAGCAATGATGGGCGAATCGTACTCCATGATGTTTCTCTTGCAGGACAGACCTTTTATATTCGGGCATCTACCTGGAATTCGAGGAATGGTGGCACTTTTACTTTGTGCGTAGCGGAACCGGATATTCCTGATAATGATCATTGTCTTAATGCCTACGATATTGGAACACCGTCAAACAACTGTACCTATACCGCTGGATCAAATATTTTGACAACTGATTCACCTTATTCTGGTCCAAGTTGCGGGGCGTACAAAGGAAGTGATATATGGTACACACTTACGGTTCCATCCGGGGGCAAATTTATTATCGATACAGAAAGAAATCAAAACAATCGAATAGTAGTTGCTGCCTATACTGGGGTTTGTGGATCACTGACCGAATATGACTGCAGTTATACTGGAAGCCCAAATGACAATAGTGGCTATCTTGTATTTGATGATGTTTCACTAGCAGGGCAAGTACTATTTATTCGTTTTTCTGTTTGGAATAGACGGACTGGGGTCGAGTTTGAGTTTCGGACTTTTCTTAATGAAAATATTGATATCCGATTGAAGGCTCAACTTGGCGGACCTTTTGATGATGGTACTCAACTGATGAAGGATGATCTTCGTGCTGCAGGTTTAGTGCCCGTCGACGAGCCATTTTCTGATTTGGGATTTACTTTCGTGAATGCTCCACCAGGGGATACCTTAATAGATCCCTCCATCTTAGTAGCAACAGGTAATGACGCGATCGTCGATTGGGTTTTTCTAGTGCTTTATTCCATAGACGATCCAAATGACAACATCATTGAAGCACGCCCGTGCTTAATTCAACGCGATGGGGATGTGGTGGAATTAGACGGTGTAACGCCCGTTTCCTACTTTCTAAATGCTTGTGAATACAACATTGGGCTGTTTCATAGAAATCACCTGGGAGTGAAGACAGAACGTGGGATTACAACTGCCAATATTTCCGGTATTTCTATCTTGGATTTTTCTGATCCACTATTAGTAGTAGAAGGGAATATGGCGAGGCAGATAGTAGGTTCTACTGCGGTGATGTGGCCAGGAGATGCCACCAATGATGGGGCGATTGATGCTGCCGATCGAAGTGCTGTTTGGAATGGGAGAAATCAAAATGGTTATTTGCTGACGGATGTTAATTTGGATGGGGCTTGTGATGCTGCAGATCGGAGTATTGGCTGGAATCACCGAAATCAAGAAGGTGTGGAACCATAGGAGTGGTTAATCAATATTGGAATAATGGTAAATAGAAAATTGATTTGACAAAACGTTTCCATTCTACCAATACCCAATCTCCTATTGCCCTTCATTAAATTTCATCAAGCGTATTTTGGATGTCTTTTACTTGATTGTCGAGGCGTTTTTTTTCGGCGTATATTTTATATAGTAGGAATAAGGCGACGGGAATAACTAATAGTAGTGACCATTTTAAGTAGGGAATTTTATTCCATAATATAAGATATAATACGGCGATGATTGTCCATCGGAAGGCGAACCTGATTAGTTCGGTTTTGACGTATTTATTGCCGATTTCGTTGGTAGCGGCAAGTTGGTCTTCTATGTCTTTTAGTATATTTTCATCCATATTCAAAGATAAGAATTTTGACTCCGGTAGAAAACCGTTGTATTCAAAAAAAGGCATTTTCCGATTTTTTTCTGAACCTCTCCAGTTATAATAGTATCTTGTGGGGAATAAAATAAAACTCCATGAGCAATTTAAAGTTAATGATAAAAAAAACGTTCTTAGAGCCGTTATTTCACAACCTTCATAAGATAAAAAAGATGCACAAACTAAAAGCATCTAAGGAGGAATGGGCTGCCAAAGCGCAAAAAGGGGAGTTTGCTTTTCACAAAGGCAATAAATGGAGAAATTCTCCTCGATTTATGGAAGATACGACGCTCCTTTTTGAGAGTTTCGGGTTTGATAGAGATGAATACGCAGGAAAGGTGGTGATGGATATTGGAGCCGGAAGTAAGTTGAGAGGTAAGTTTTTTAGGGATTCCAAATTAGTGGCGATTGAACCAATGGCGGATGATTGTGTCAAAGAAATCCCATGGACTGATTTAACAGATGCGTACAAATTGTACTCCCTTCCAGCAGAAGACAGAATTGAGGAAATGGCAGACCACTGCGACCTTATCTTTAGTATAAATGTGCTTGATCATTGTTTTGATTTTGAGAAAATTGTGGAAAACGTATATTCCTATCTAAAGCCAGGCGGATTGGCCTTTCTTTCTTTTGACGAACACTTTGTAACAGACAGTATGCACCCGTTAATTCTAACAGATGATATTTGTTTAGGAGTTTATGAAAAGGTTGGTTTCAAACTGATCAAGAAATCAAAGGGGTTTGATGGAGCATATAAGGCCAAGAAAAACATCACCACATACGGACATGGTATTTTCTGCCTCAACTACTGGCTTACAAAAGAATAGAAATTGGATGCATTCATTGGCCATTTGTTTTCAAACTTCCTGGCAAATTCGAAAGTGTTCCTATCACTTAATTCCATTTTCAATATGGGATTTCTGTTTCTTGTCAATAAATCGCCGTTAGAACCGATCACATTGTGGCACCTACCTCAATGTTTGCCTACTAAAATCTTTGGTGTAGTGCCTGTTGCGTCTATCGATACCTCGCCGCCGATAGGGAAGGTGATCATCGGAGTGGTATGGCCAAAGTCAACATTTGCTATGATTGGCAAGTGGCTAAGTTCTTTTTTGGTACGGACTATTTGCTCCAATAATTTGCGCGTCATTTTACCATCAGGATGAAATCTTCCAACAACAATCCCCTTGACTTTATCGAAGCCCGGTTGGTGGATGAGGGACTGAAAATCGCGATCGATCACCTCCGGTATATTCATCGGGTCGTCTTCAATAAACAGAATCGTGTTTTTCAGGTCCGGCATATAAGGTGTACCGTGTAGCAATTTGAACGTACACAAATTGCCGCCCACCGATGTGCCCTGTGCTTTCCCTTTTTGGAGGATCCAGTAACCTTCGTTCTTTTTGAAATCGCGATTTTCCTGATCAAGGTACCACTCATCGTGGGCCCAATATTCGGAAGAAACAATTTCGTAGGGATCGTTACTAAATAAACACTTTTGAAAATAATCGGTAATGTAATCCACTCCTTTTTTCATACAGAAAGAACTGTAGTGCGGTCCAGAGTACGTGACCATCCCTGTCTTTGCCGTGATGGCGTTGCTCAGTGCGGTGATGTCGGAGTAGCCGCAAAATATTTTAGGGTTGTTTGCAATCAAATCATAATCAATGTAGGGCAGAAGTTGATTGCTGTTGAATCCGCCGATGACGGTGTGGACCGCTTTGACTTCTGGGTCGGCAAATGCATCATGGAGGTCTTTTATTCTAGCTTCGATAGTAGTGGATCCGAAGTCGTCTGATTCTTCAATATGTTTGCCGAAGGTGAGGTTTAGTCCCAGGGAGGCAAGTTTGGCATTGCCGATGTGGCGGTTGCCAATCATTAATGCGCTGCTTGAGGGAGCGATGATTCTTATGGTATCGCCTTTTTTCAGTTTTTGGGGTAGTAGCATTTGCTTTTCTACGTATAACTGACAGTGGGGGGAAATAGTTTCTTGCAACCCCTTAATATCAAAAAATCCATTTATAGTATCCGAATATAACTATATTATATCTGGAAACTACAAATGGAATTTTAACTTGATTTTTAATCGCAGCAAGAGGGTTCGATTACCACGACGCAACCGTCTCTTCTGCAACCTGCAACACACTCAATGTATACGTCGTAGGGATTGGCTTCAATAGGAAAATCATGTACAAAATCAGCTTCGCTTTTTGATTCTTTAATCAATACCCCATCCGCATAAATCAATATGGTGGGGCCATAAATCGTGCCCGTCGACGCTGCAATTTGGACCCCTACGATGCCACCCCCAGTGCTAGCTATACCTACTGCCATGTTAACAGAGACATTGCAATGCCTAGTAGTTTGAGCGAGCGTAATATTCCAAAAAGAGAAAATTACAATTACTATAAACAATATTTTTTTCATAATTTGAAGTTAGTTTAGGATGGTGATTAACAAGGTTCAATGACAACAATACAGCCATCTCTTCTGCAAGCAGACCGACATTCAATGTATACCGTATAGGGATATGATCTTGTCGGGAAGTACAAAACGGTTGTTGTTGAATTATTACCTTCTGCTGCAAGGTTGCCATTTGAATACACTTCTACATCATCGCTTCCAGAATTTACGGTAAACACTACTCGTCTGCTTGTACCATTATCGACACAAGTTGGGGTGGGAATATTCATTCGCATGTTGCAAGCTGAAGCACTGCCACCAAATTGAGCAATACCATCTGTAGCCATAAATAGCATAAACAAGCAAGAGATTAATACATTTTTCATAATGTTTTGTTTTGTTAGTTTTTGATTATTAGTATCCAAATATACCATACCTGGGAATAAAATCCTAGGTACATATTTAAATACTATTCTTAGATTTCACTCTAGAACAAAATTAAACATTAAAAAATACTACAATCTAATAGCCGCTGTTTTGCAGGCATTAAAAGCTAAAACAATTAACTATTATTGCGATCTATTTTCTTAAATTCCACAATATATATTTTATATTGACTTTTGTTTTATAGGGAGCGGAAAAACCTGAAAAAAGGTAGGATTTCCCGAAAAGGAAATGCTACCTTCTTACCTGTCAATTGATTTGTTGATTGGATCAATTAACTTTTTAATCGATTCCACAACAATAGATGAAGTAAAATAAAACGACAACTACCAAGCTTAACCTTTGTCAATTCCCACCTGGAGTAGTATGTTGGTTTTACTTTGTTATTTTGGGGTATTGTTTATTCTTTTTACCATATAAGGAACACTTTAGGGCAATTATTCCTAACAGGGCTCTATAACCACTATACATCCATCTCTTCTACAATTAGAAACGCATTCCACGTATACTGTATAAGGGTAGGATCGTGTTGGAAAATAAAAGACTTCAGAGGCGTTATAACCTTGTGCAACCAAGTTTCCGTTGTAATAAATCTCTACCTCTGCATTAGACTGGGAGGAAGTGGCACCGAATATGATTCGTCTCATATTGCCATTGAGGCAGGTATTATTATGAATAGTCATGGAAATTTTATTGGGGCAGCTAATAAGTCCATTCGTCTGCGCCTCACTTGTTGTTCCGAAACCTAAAAATAATAGGAAGAAAAAGGAGATGAATACATTTTTCATAATGTTTTGTTTTGTTAGTTTTTGATTATTAATTGATACCGAAAAATAGGATTAAACTTTCAATCAAAGAGATTCTTACTAGCAGGGTTCGATGACCACTATGCAGCCATCTCTTCTGCATAAAGAGCGACATTCTATATATACATGATAAGGATAAGAACGTGTTGGGAAATAAAAAACCTTACTAGGGCTATTTCCTTGGGCAACTAAGGCTCCATTGCTGTAAATCTCTACATTATTTTGTCCAGAATTTACGCCGAATACTATACGCCTAGTTGCTCCATTATTAATGCATGCACTTGAAGACACAGACATATCCATTGTACAATTTCCATAACCAGGTATTTGTGCTTCACTTGTTGTTCCGATACTTAAAAAAAGTAGGAATAGAATAGGGATTAAAACGTTTTTCATAATTTTTGTTTTGATTTTTAATTATTATAATTCAAAGTTACCTTTTCTGCCTGTCTGTTCCTATGTACATATTAAAGGAATAGTCTTATCACTTTTCCATAAAAACAAACATCAACTAGCAACCAACCCTTAGAAACCCTTACAAAACAAGATAAAGGAGCTATTCGTATTATGTATTTTTATTTTTATTTTCTTACCATACACTGTCTATATTTCAGTTTTGTATAAAAAAAATGATTGCAACAACGATCAGGGGAAGTACAGAAAATACAAGGACAGCTCTGTCAAGCCATCCTTGTATTTTACAAATTGCAGTCGATATTGTTGCCTTGTTATTTTCAATCAATTCACAACAATTAACTTACACTAAAAAATAAAACAGACAACCACTCAAAGCTTAACCTTTGTTAATTCCCACCTGGAGTGGGTGCCTGTTTTATTTTGTTTTTTGGGGTCAGTTAATTGCAAGCGATTGTACGAAAATCTAAAATAGTTCCGCCTGGATAAATTTTCCTAAACTGTCCATCTACATCACCAGTCTGATGCCATTTGTTGCCGCCAACGTTCACTCTAGCTCTTCTGTAATTGCAGCTGCCACAAAATTTCTGTTCAGATTCATCGCTGTCCAATGCTGCACAGTTATTGGTTCTTCTTTGCGCCCAGACTGACGCTGAAAGGTCTGAATCTCTCTTTCTCCATGTACCATTTTCGAGTCTATAACTATAAACTCTAGCCTCTTCGTAAGTTCTACCCCAGCGGCCATACGTATTTACGATCATACTAATTGCTTCGCCATCTCCACCATTTTGTCTCCAAAGCCATCCTGTGGACTCATTATCATCCGAACAAAATCTTGAATCATTCATTTGTTGTTCGTAAACAAAATCGTAGTCTCCGCCTTCCCAAGGCCCAAGTAACGTTTCAAATTTATCATTCGAAACAAGGAACGCTCCCTCTGGAATTAAGTTTACGTCAAAATCATCTCCTTTTGGCATTCTTCTAATTTTGCTTTGAACAGCAGAATTCGACATCTCAGAAGTAAGGAATAAGCCATTAGTGACGTGCGTAAGAAGCACATTTTTGATTTGAAACTCTTGATGCTCATTAACAATGCTCATCATAACTGGATCCAAAAGGAATGGCTGGTAACGCTCTTCCGGGTTTTCGAAGATATCATTTGCCAGCAGGTTATGGACAGTATTGACAACAGGATTTTCCTCTACCAAAGTAAGGAAGGCTTGATCATCTTCATCATAAATGTTGTCCAAATATGTAAAATAGGATTTAAAATGAGCAATGTCTTTAAACTTGTAGAGGTCATTGTTTACAGCAGGATTCTCTGGTATCCCCACAATTTCTATCTCTTCTAGTGCCTTGTCATGTGAGCAGGAGGAAACAAAGAACACCATGGAACAGACGGTCAAAAGACCCATTAAAAATGAATTTAAGCTTTTCATGTTTGAATTTATTTATTTAATAATTTAATTGATTCGTTTTCTAGGAACCTTGCTTTTCATAATAAACAGCCCATAAGCCTCCAACCCCAATGCGCCAACGCAATAGAAATTAGGCTAACCACCTCTGATCAGTTATTCTTAATATTAGCTTCCAACCGAAGGCAAGTTAACTTGTAACCCCTCTTACTGGTTACTGCAATAAAGGACCCCGTTTGCTGGCTGGATCTACGTATTTATTCTTACTGTTTAAGCTTAAAACGCCATTACTATTGCTACAAAAAATAAAACAGACAACCACTCAAAGCTTAACCTTTGTTAATTCCCACCTAGAGTGGATGCCTGATTAGTTTTTTTTGGTATTAGCTTACAAGCCTTTCTTAATTGCTACACTACAAATGTAATTGGGAAACAAATCAAGTCCTAGGTACTTTTTTACAAAAAAGTCTTAAAATAATATTCACTTTTTATTCGTTATACCTACAACTCAACCTTTAAGTACCTATATTGCAATAGATTCAGCTACCATTAAAATTGTTTTATTATAATATATTCTCTTAATGAATTACACCATTCAGAATTCTAAGTTAATTATTACCCTAGAGACATTTGAAGAAAAAGAGTGGCGGATGCTGGAGCAATGGCTTTCTTCTCCCCTTCATTGTTCTTCTAAGAATCTCTTGGTATTTTATAAGAACATAAAAGCATTAAGGCATAAGAATCAACCCTTAAAAAAACTGAGCCTGCTGAAAAGCATTATGAAAGTCGATGCAAAAAAGGAATTGATGCAGCCAGAGGAGGAGCGGATGGTCAAAAATCTGATGTACCAACTTAATCTTCAGGTAAAGAGTTTTATGTCGTGGCGCCATCTTCAAAAAGAACAGAAGGTAGAGCATAAGCTCTTTGTGGATGAGTTGTTTGCTAGGAAGTCTTACCCCTTGGTCGTCCAGGAACTCAACAAATATGAAAAAATACACCAGTCTAAAGGACAAAGAAATCATACTTTTTTTGAAGACTCTATCTACAAATACCGGTTGTTGTTTTATCTGGATATTATTCAAAACAATCGGGTGGTCAACAACAACTTGCAATTACTATTAGACTCTATTCGGAAATTTGCACTGGCTGAGCTTCTGATGTATTACAATGCTGCGAAAAATAGTGAGGGTATCCTAAAGGTTAAATTTGAGCTTCCAATGCTAAGATCTATACTGCAGCTCCTGGAAAATCAATCAGACCTTGAAGAACCGTTTTTACTGATCTATTACCATATGCTGCAAACTTTTTTGGTGGAAGAACCAGAGCCTCATTTCCTCATTATAAAAAACACCTTATCTGAGTATGCTAGTAGCTTTACAGAAGTGGATCTGCGCCAAATCATCAACTTATTGTTAAATCGATATTCCAGAAAAGTAAAAGATGGAAATACCGAGTTTGAAATTCAAAAAAATGAATTGTACCGTTTCGGATTAAAACATAAGGTGTGGACTGCAGGACTGAATTTTTCAACGCATATTTATATACAAATTGTAAAGAATGCAGCTACCTTGAAACAATTCGAATGGGCCGAAAAATTCATCCTTGACAATTCTAAGTTTCTTGCAGTTGAGCAACAAGAAAGCACACGGAATTTTGCAAAAGCAATCATCCACTTTGAACAAGGACGATTTGACAAAGCACAAGATATCGTTATTCAATTTGCAGTAGCTCAGGACTTTGTTTATTTTCTGGAATATCGGATTCTTACGCTAAAAATTTTCTACGAGACAACAGACGTTTACATGGAAGACATTAGCAAAAACCCGATCAATCAACTACTGGAATCCATGCGGCAGTATCTATCGTCTAGACGCAATCGAAACATGTCAGAATACGCAAGAGATACGTATAGTAACTTTGTCAAGTGCTTTAAACGACTGTGGAGAAGGACGGAAAAACTGGCTTACAAAGAAAAAGTTTCGGCGCGGGAGGTCAATTTATTGATCGCAGATTTTACGTTGATCAGTCCGGTGAAAGAACGGGAATGGCTAATTCAAAAAGCGAAAAACTTGATTAGTAATCGTTAATAGTGGAAAGGTCAATCATCAACCTTTTTCCATTAACTTTACAAATAGGTACGCTTTTTGGAAAACATTCAATAAATTGAGACTTAATTAGTAAACCTACTGAAACTTAACCATTATGAAAAATACATTTACCCTGTTGTTGTTCCTTGGAGTGGTCTTCTCATTGATGCATTGCACTCCTACAGCATCTACCACACTAGAACAAGACAAACAACAAACCTCCATTTCTGCTGAAGAAAAGGAACAGATAAAAGAAGAATTGAAGGAAGAACTAAAAGACGAAATAAAAAAGGAGTTGGAAGCGGAGGAAAAGGTAACTACAACGACTACCACTACAACGACGCGCCCTCCACGTCCTACTCGCCCAACTACTACAGTAGGCGATCCACCAATAAAAGACACGAAACCACCTTCTAAACCAGAAAAACCTGCCATGGATGTTTCTACAGCAAACAATATCCTGAGAGGCGCCTGGGAATGGATTGAAACTGCAAAATCTATCCGTGGAGTAGGCAATCAAATAGATGTTCCTAGCGTAATTGGCTACAGAAAAACAGCCGTTTTCAAATCTGACAACATCGTAGACATTCTACTAAACGACATTCCTTCTGTTACTTATACCTATGAAGTCACAAAGGGTGTCGATCGCCTGTTTATCAAATTTACTAGTACTGATGGCGATACTCGCCATATGGAAAATGGCCCTTTACTTCTTACGGACAACGAGTTTGAAATACTTGGAGGCTTTAATGACGCCGGCGGAACAATTAAGTTCAAAAGACTATAGGTCTTTCTAAGATATTATAAAATTTAAAAGCTGGTTTCGATAATTTCGGAACTGGCTTTTTTTATGGGTGAATGGAATCTTCACACGTTGATTTCTTGTAATGGAATACACCCCTGCCCCTACTTTCGGGATAGTCATTTTTTCTACCTCAAAAAAGACGAATATCTAAGCAGTAGTAGAGATAATTATTACCAACTCATGACCTACTTTTTACTAATATATGACGCGCAAAAATTGATTCCTATTATCAATTACAGTAATTTTAATCCACAAAACAGACTACCCAACCCAACGCTTTGTCAAACTTCTGAAGTCTATATAAGAGAACGCATTCAACAAATCGTTTATTTCTATTTTAAAAAGTAACATCATGAAATACATTTACTCCACACTATTTTTGCTTTCCCTGCTTGCTACGAATCTATTTGCTCAACAACCTCAAGATAACATTTCGGCCTACCACCATTTGGTAGAAGTCAATGAGCAATGGATCCACCACCAGCCAGAAAGTCCGAAAACAAATCTCCAATTTGACAAGGACGAGGATCGGATTGCTTATCATTTGGAATTGGTTGTTAAAACCTTGCAAGAGACTGCGCCAGAAAGTTTATCAAAAAACACCCTAAAAAAACGGAAGGACTTACTAGAGAAATTGGCAGACTATGCTGCAGCAAAACAATTCCCTATCAACAAATACCATTCGACAAGACAACCCTATTTCATTGATCCACAAGGGACGCACTGCGCAGTAGGTTTTCTTATGGCGGCTTCTGGAAATGAGGAACTAGCTCAGCAAATCAGCCAGAAATACAACTACAATTACATCCATGAAATGCCGGTCAAGAAGATCACTCCGTGGGCAAATGAATATGGGTTTTCTATTGACGAATTGGCTTGGATACAGCCAGGATACCCGCCAACAGACCCTTATACAGCATTTCCAAACGGCCCCAATGCAACGGTTGAACATATAGAATATGCTAATAATGCGATTGGGTTGGTTGTTGCTGGTACCTTTTCAGAAATTGGTGGAAGTCCTTGCAATCAAATTGGCGCCTTCAAGAACAATAATTTTACTTGTTTGAGCAATGGCCTAACCGGACAAATAACCAATATATACCCATTGTACAATGTAATTTATGTTACGGGAATGTTTCAAAATAATGGAAGTAATTATCCACTTGCAAGTCTAGAAAACGGAAATTGGACATACTATGCTATTCCTGGAAGATCTGGTGCTGAAGGAAAACTAGCATTCAATGGAGGAGCATACAATACCATTGGACTTGTCCTTCAACACAGTTCCGCTCCTAGCAAGGAAGAATTCTGGGTACTTGACAATAATACCTGGCAAAAGAAACTAACTATAAATGGTCAAGTCAATGCTCATGCTTCCAGTTCGGAAGGTTATTTATTGGGTGGCGCATTTGACGAGGTGACGGTACATGTGCCTGGCCAAACGGACGTTACAATAGCCTGCAACAATCTTATCTTAAGAGCATTCGGAACCAGCGACAATTGGCAGGCGCTGAGTGCCCAGGTGAGCGACACAGTAAAAGCAATAAAAGTAGTTGGTGGTGCGGCGTATATTGGTGGCACTTGTGATAGTGGGCAGGATGTCTGCTTCACCCGATTGCTGAACGGCATCTTGCAACCACTAATTATTTACGAGGACTATTTCCATAACAATGAGTCTTGTGAGATTCGTGATATTGAGAATATTAATGGCAGAATAATCCTAGGAGGAGACTTCGTTTTAGCCCCTTTTGTAGGAACCTACGGAAGTCATCTCGCCGAGTATAACCTTACCTATAATGGGATGGTGGCAATTGCCAGATTTGACCAACCCGTAAATAAAGTGGCCTCTTATGACAATACGATTTTTATGGGCGGAGAATTTACCGAGGACGAAACGAGTGGAAATGCGCTCCCCTACTTTGCTAAGCTAGGCGTTTTAACTTCTATTACCGATCCAGTCCCTGCAAAAGCGATAAGTATTTATCCAAATCCGGTCGTCAGTTTTGCGGCCATTGACGGACTGACATCTGAATTTTCGTATTCGGTGTTTGATGTGTTGGGCAAGAAGCTGCAAAGTGGATTACAGCAACCAGATACGGAGATAGATTTGAGTGGATTGCCGGACGGCGTTTTTCTGCTTACTGTTCATTCAGCGTCTGGCCAGTTTACTACTAAGTTTATTAAGGGTTGATAGTCGATCTCGCAGAGTTTTGAATGAGGTCCGACTTTCGGCAATTCAAAATGTGAAGGAACTGCGACGGCGGGTGTTTTTGTAGCGCATTTAGAAACAAATGCAGGCTCGGACTATCAACAAATACCCTAACGGTCAATACTCAACAAAAACAAATGGCGTAGGAGCGAATGATGATTCGCCCCTACGCCATTTGTTTTGCCCTCCATTAACCCATCCACCATTAATTATAATTCAATACCCAACAACCAATTCCAAAAATCTCAACTCATTGATCAGTCTTTCTGTAGCTACCTTTCTGCCGCATTGATTGAGGTGATACCACTGATCGAACCACAAGGAGTCTGCGAAATGAGCAGTTTCAAATGCGTTTAGAAAATCAAAATTTTCTTCCTGGTATTGAATCCGCTTTTTGTTGATGGAGTATTGATTTGGTCGGATGGCAGGAAATCGAAAATAGATTTTTCCTTTGAAATTGGCTCGAAGCCAACGGTATTGACGGTCGAGGTATTGTTGATCGAAGGTGGTGCTGGTGATGGTAAATTTGTCTTCTGGGTTGGTCCAGCAATCTTTGTAGGTCGGTGTATATTGAGCCAGGGGGATGGCTTCAAATTCGAGTTGAACTGGTGTTGAATCATCTATTTGGCTGGTATCTTTATTCAGTGAGGTGGAAATATTAAAAAAACTTTTAACGGTCAAAACAGGAAAGTAGGATAGTCCATTGACAATAACTTTCTGGGAAATTTTGGTGGTATTTGCTTTATTCAGAAGGGGGAGAAATTTATATTCTTCATACCAATTGTAGGGCGCAGTGACAATCAGAATATCCTGTGCTGTTTGTTCGAGAGCGGTGAGCTTGCTTGCTGTTGGGAAAAAGCCTCTGAATTCATATTCCCAGTTGGCAATAACATTAAAATCATCGAATGTAGCAGATAGTTTTTCGTAATCATAGTTGTAGACCAAATTTGAGGCACCGAATAGAATAAGGTTTGGCTTTCCACTTTCTTGCGAACCAAAATAAGATAGCGTTTTAATGCTAGATGGGAATTTTTTAAAATATCCAAAAAAGTAAATCACATTGCCTGCTACCAACATTAAAAAAAAGGCAGCAATTTTCAGAACAAAGGTTTTCATATTTGAAATGTTTCAGCTTAAAACAAAAAGAGTACATCTGTTTGCCCCCATTTACTTAACCGATCCAGCATAGTCCACAAACGACAGTAGTAGAAGAATTAAAAATCAAAATAAATAAACTCCTGAGACGTCCCTTCAAAAAAATGAAAGAGAATCATTTCTGTTAACACTAACAAAAAGCTCCATTTTACAGGTTTCATCAATATAGGAAGCGCCAATTGCAAGGCATGCTCCTTATGACGCTGTACCCACTCCACCAAGAACAATCCAAGTATCAGCCAGAACAATTTTTCTGGTAAAACGGCTGGCACAGTAAATACAGAAAATGAGATTATGCCACTGATAAATTGAAAAACCACCTCCAGATTTTCAGACCGAAAAAATATAAATGAAAATGAAATCAAGACAAAAGTAGTTCCCATAGAAACAACTTCCCGAAAAGAAGGAAACAACCGACCCTGCGCAACTATACCAACATCCGTTCGCTTATTTTGCCGTAGAAGGCTTGGCAGAAAATAAAGCGCATTTAGCAGCCCCCAAACAATAAATGTCCACTTGGAGCCATGCCAAAACCCACTGACCACAAAAATGATCAATACATTCCGAATACTGTACCCCAGACCCGCACGACTGCCCCCCAACGGGATATACAGATAATCCCTAAACCAGGTACTCAATGAAATATGCCACCGCCTCCAAAACTCCCCAATATCCCTAGAAAAGAATGGGAAGGCAAAGTTACGCATCAAGTGAAATCCAAACAGCCGGCCAGTACCAATCGCGATATCCGAATAACCAGAGAAATCACCATATACCTGTACAGAAAACAAAAAGACACCTATCAACAAGGTGCTGCCTGAGAAGTCGGACGGATTATTAAAAACCATCTCCACATACGGTGCACAACTATCCGCGATCACAATTTTCTTAAACAGTCCGCAAAGTATCTGATACATCCCATCCACTGCTTTTTGATGCTCAAATATTCTGGGCTTTTTGAATTGCGGTAAAAAATTGACTGCCCGCTCGATAGGACCAGCTACGAGTTGCGGAAAAAAACTAACAAAGGCCGCAAACGCAATAAAATCATTCGAAGGCTTCAGTTTATTCCGGTAGATGTCAATGGTATAACTCATCGACTGAAAGGTGTAAAAACTAATACCCACCGGCAAAATAATATGGAGTGAAAATCCATTGATCGGAACGTCGAAAAAAGTAAATACCGCGATAAAGTTTTCAATAAAAAAATTGCAATACTTAAAGAAGCCCAACACTCCTAAATTGACCAGAATACTCGCCCACAGCAAGACTTTCCTCGTGGAGGGCAATTTCGTAGAAGCAAGCTGGCGGCCAACAACAAAATCCACCACTGTACTAAGAAAAACCAAGGATAAAAACCGCCAATCCCAACAACCATAAAAATAGTAGCTGGCCCCAACAATTAATAAATTCTGAAGCTTCAAATTTTTATTAAAAACAAACCAATAAAGAATAAAAATTATTGGCAAAAAAATAGCGAAATCAACGGAATTGAATAGCATCTTATTTTGAGTTTCAAGAGTTTCTCACAAAGGTTATCCCCTTGGATTTATCTCTTAGTACGCGCTAAAAAAAAAGCGTTACTACTCCAAACATTAGTTTTAATAAATATTCATTTTTTTTGACAATCCATTGACAAAAACAGCAGTAAATGGAAATTAAAACTAGAATTATTTATATCATTTTTTGCCAGGAAATGGGCTACATAAACTTTAGACCCTACCTATCCCATCTATCCCGCCAGTATCAACAAAAAGGGCTAAAAACTAATTAAGTTAGTTTTTAGCCCAATATACTTTAGAGTGATTTTTTAACTTTCGTAATTGCGCATTAAAAATTAATAATGCTCGCCTAAAAGTACTCCCTCATCAAAATACAGACAACTTAAGCACTCGCTCCGCATCTCCCGAAATCACCCGTACAAAATACAACCCACTAGCAACCCGACCCGATTCCGTTGTCAAATCCCAAACCACAGCCCCGCCTTCAGACTGCCCCTCACTCTTTATCCGTTGAAGAGGACGGCCTTCGATCGTACAAATTTCAACAATACTGTTTTCCGGCAAATTGATGATGCGCACTACTCCATTTTGAAAGGATGGATTGGGTACTAGCTGAACGCGATCCAGGACAGAAACCTGAACTGGCAGTTCGTGATTGCTGGAAAGGAGGCCTCCGAAACAGTCGTCAAATTGCGCCTGCACAAAATCATCCGCTTTTTGTAGCATCATAAAACTAGGACACGGATGTGCCACATCAGGTACGAAGACAACACCTACCGTAATTTCTTGTTGGTTTGCCATTGGCATATTGAAGGGCCCTGAAGCCATAATAAACCGTCTGTCATTAGGATTATTTCCGACGGAACATTCTGACCACCCATTGGTGTCGGTAGGATCACCTGAATACATGAACGAAGTCGCATAAGTTCCTTGCTGAAAACCATTGCCTCCATACTCCACTGGACTTCCGTCTCTCCATAGTCCTGTCATAAGTCGGTAGCGCTCGGCAGCAGAATTAGCATGACTGGTAGGCCCACCTGAATTGTCGTAGGTGATAAAAGAAGACATCGGCAAAGAATTTCCCAGTTGATCTTTTGCTCCTTTCAAAATATCAAAACCTAACAAGGGAACCTGATTGCCGTATCCATTTACAATACCTCCAGCGAAATCCTGGCAATCCGAGTCGATAGCTTCTCCATTATAGGCAATGGCCATAGAGCGACTGGGATCACTCCCTACAAAATCATCGATCCAGCAACCCAAATCAGGATCTACAAATTGACCAAAGTACATATCGTTCAAATTGCCACCTTGTTTATTTATTAGATCATAGGTATAAAAAGTCGTGTATTCTAAACCTGGAGTATTAAAACTATAAGACATCACTTGAATTTCAAGTCCTAGTTGATCGCCACCGGATTGATGAACATCTGCAATATCATTGATTACATGCCAAATCATTTGATCCGCATATTGGTTTGCCCCAGCACAACCTTCCAAACCTAATATCGGGTAGTCTCCTTGTTCAGGGTTATAAATTCCATCATTTTGTTGGTCAAAGAAGGGCGCTAAATCCTGATCAGGTAAGTCGAATCCGAATAGTGTGTAAAAATGAGAATTGCCTCTTCCAGGCCAGCCTAGGATATTTGTAGGAATAACATAGTCTATTACTCCATTATCAGCAAAGTCATTCCTCAAAGCGTCGATCTCTGATCCATAGACCTTATGATGACGGTTCCAAAGAATACAATCTCCTGGACCACTGTTTGTATTCAAAATAGGTCCTGGCCAATAGTCATTGCCATTTTGTCGATAGGTTTGCGCCGCCAGTTTTAAATTGCCTGCATCATCAAAGCCTCCAATCCAGATCGCTCCTGCAAAAATAGCAGTCACCGGATCTTCCCCTGCAGCAGGTTTGGGCACAATGTATTGCCCATCACTCAAGTTCCACCAGGAGTCCCCTCCATTCAATAACGTAGTACTTACTTCATTTGCATCCAATACTTCTGTAGAACTAGGATTACAAATCTGGGCAGTGGTAAGTGGAGCGTAGAAAAACAAGAGGCAGTAGAAGGTAGTTAGGTAGACATTAATTCGCATAGGTATAATTTTATATTTTCAAATACTTGTATTAAAATATGGTTTTTTGATTCATTTGAATGCGGAAATGATTGAACAGGTCATTTTCTGAGTGAGGGCGCATTTATAATGAGTAAGGGATCATTTACCCTTTGCCAATTTATTTCGTTTGAAAAGAAAATAAGTACTCGCAAATTGGATAATAGATC